>JBBSAL010000046.1:0-28453 GCA_038252305.1 Actinomycetales bacterium
GGTGCCGGAGCCCCCGTTCGATGCTCCGGCGCCCCGCCCCGTTCACCGCTCCACCTGCATCACCCGCACGACCGCATCACCAGCACGACCAGCGCCGCACGGCGCCATCGCAGCACCACCACGCGGAGCCGCCCACCGACGGGCTCCGTCACCCGCACAACGATGTGAAGGACTGACACATGGCTGACTACATCCTCGCCATCGACCAGGGCACCACGAGCTCTCGGGCGATCGTCTTCGACCACTCCGGACTGATCGTCGCCAGCGGTCAGAAGGAGCACGAGCAGATCTTCCCGAAGCCGGGCTGGGTCGAGCACAACGCCGCCGAGATCTGGGTGAACGTGCGTGAGGTCGTGGGCCTGGCCCTCACACGCGCCAACCTCACCCACAACGACATCGCCGCGGTCGGCATCACCAACCAGCGCGAGACCGCCGTGGTCTGGGACCGCACGACGGGCGAGCCCGTCTACAACGCCATCGTCTGGCAGGACACCCGCACCAACAAGATCTGCGACGACCTCGCTGCCCTCGGCGGCGGGGCCGAGCGCTACAAGGAGCGCGTCGGCCTGCCTCTGGCGACCTACTTCTCGGGCCCGAAGATCCGCTGGATCCTCGACAACGTCCCCGGCGCCCGCGAGAAGGCCGAGGCCGGCAACCTGGCCTTCGGCAACACCGACTGCTGGGTCCTGTGGAACATGACCGGTGGGGTCGACGGCGGCGTGCACGTCACCGACGTCACCAACGCCTCGCGCACCATGCTCATGGACCTCGCGACCCTGCAGTGGGACGCGGAGATCGCCGGCGAGATGGGCATCCCGATGTCCATGCTCCCGGAGATCCGCTCCTCCTCCGAGGTCTACGGCACCGGCCGCGCGGGCGGCATGGTCCCGGGCGTGCCGATCGCCGGCATCCTCGGCGACCAGCAGGCGGCCACCTTCGGCCAGGCCTGCTTCGAGGTCGGCAACGCCAAGAACACCTACGGCACCGGCAACTTCATGCTCCTCAACACGGGCACCGAGCCGATCCAGTCGAAGAACGGCCTGCTCACGACGGTCTGCTACAAGATCGGCGACGCGCCTGCCGTGTACGCCCTCGAGGGCTCGATCGCCGTGACCGGCTCGCTCGTGCAGTGGCTGCGCGACAACCTCGGCATGATCACGACGGCACCCGAGATCGAGGACCTCGCCAAGACGGTCGAGGACAACGGTGGGGCGTACTTCGTCCCGGCGTTCTCCGGTCTCTTCGCCCCCTACTGGCGTGCCGACGCGCGCGGTGCGCTCGTCGGGCTCACCCGGTACGTCAACAAGGGCCACATCGCCCGGGCGGCACTCGAGGCCACCGCGTTCCAGACCCGCGAGGTCCTGGACGCGATGAACGCTGACTCGGGTGTGGACCTGACCGAGCTCAAGGTCGACGGCGGCATGATCGCCAACGAGACGCTCATGCAGTTCCAGGCCGACATCCTCGGTGTCCCGGTCGTGCGGCCCAAGGTCGCCGAGACGACGGCGCTCGGCGCCGCGTACGCCGCCGGCATCGCGGTGGGCTTCTGGAAGGGCGAGGAGGACGTCATCGCCAACTGGGCCGAGGACAAGCGGTGGATCCCCTCGATGGACGAGGACGCCAAGGCGAAGACCTACCGCAACTGGAAGAAGGCCGTCACCAAGACCTTCGACTGGGTGGACGCCGACACGGAGTGACCTCCGCCTGACGCACGCACGACGACGGCCGTCCCGGATGGGGCGGCCGTCGTCGCGTCCGGTGGCGTTCGGTGCAGCGGGGTGGGCACCGGGGCCGGATGATCGGGGGCAGAGGGCGAGAGAGCGAGACCGTCTCAGGGCCGGTGCGCCGCCGCCTCGTCGGCCCGCAGGAGCGCGCGCACCACGGCCGCCTCGACCTCGGGGCGCGCCTCGCGGCGGACGCAGTGACCCGTCGCGAACGCGACATGGTCGAGCCGGGACCCGAGGAGCTCCGCTGCCCGGGCCGCCAGGTCGGCGTCGACGATCGAGCCACGCTCGGTCAGGCCGGTCAGGAGGGTGACGGGGATATCGAGCTCAGCGAGCGACTCGATCCAGTCGCGCCCGTCCCACTCGTGCGGGAGCCGGGCGAGCCGTGGGTCCAGGGCGAGCTTCGCGGCGACCCACGGGTCGAGCTCGTCGTCTGGCCAGCTCGGGCTGTCCGCCCGGGCCTCCGCACGCAGGGTGGCAGCATCCGCGCCGGCCATCCGCCGCACCCCGTCGAGCAGGCCGAGGGGCCTGCCCTGCTCGTCGACCTCACGGCCGACCCGCCAGGCGGGGTCCTCCAGGATCAGTGCGGCCACGAGAGCCGGCTGCGTCAGGGCGAGCTCCTGCGCCACCAGACCACCCATCGAGTGGCCGACGACGACCGCTGGACGGCCGAGGACCGCCCGGATCACGCGCTCGGCGTCGCTCGCGAGCGACGCGATGGTGAACGGTTCCGCGGGCAACGGGGTGCGCCCGTGCCCGCGCGCGTCCACCGTGAGGACGGTGCGACCCCTGGCCCACGCAGGGATCGACGGAGCCCAGCACGCACCGGAGTCCGACCAGCCGTGCAGCGCGACGAGCGGCACGCCCGGACCGATGCCGTAACGGTCCCAGGCGACCGCCGTCGTCGTCCCCGACTCGTCCGGGGCGATCACCGCGCGGTGCCGTCGACCGCATACGGCTCGATCGCCGCGAGCTCCTCGTCGGTCAGGGGCGCACCGGCCAGCGCGGCGACGTTCGCCTCGAGCTGGGCGACGCTGCTCGCACCGATGAGTGCGGAGGTGACCCCCTCGTGCCGCAGGAGCCACGACAGCGCGAGCTGGGCGAGGCTCTGTCCGCGAGCGGCCGCGATCTCGTTCAGCGCCCGAGCGCGGGCGAGGTAGGTCTCGCTGATCCGCTCAGGCTGCAGGAAGTGGCCGACGGCGGCGCGCGAGTCGGCCGGCACCTGCCCCGAGAGGTACCGGTCGGTGAGCAGCCCCTGGGCGAGCGGACTGAAGACGATCATCCCGACCCCGAGCTCAACAACTGTGTTGAGCAAGGACTCCGTCTGGCCTTCACCAGCGAATTCAACATGCCGGTTGAACATCGAGTAGCTGGGCTGATGAATCAGCAAGGGCGTCCCCATCTCTCCGAGGATGCGCGCCGCCTCGCGGGTGCCGGCCGGCGAGTAGTTGGAGATCCCGGCGTACAGCGCCCGCCCGCTGGTGACGGCCGTGTGCAGCGCGCCCATCGTCTCCTCGAGCGGCGTGCTCGGGTCCGGGCGGTGGGAGTAGAAGACGTCGACGTAGTCCAGACCCATCCGCGCGAGCGACTGGTCCAGAGAGGAGAGGAGGTACTTGCGCGAGCCGCCGTCGCCGTAGGGACCGGGCCACATGTCGTAGCCCGCCTTGGTGGAGATGACGAGCTCGTCGCGGTACGGGCGAAGGTCCGCCTCGAGGACACGGCCGAAGGTCTCCTCAGCCGAGCCGTAGGGCGGGCCGTAGTTGTTCGCCAGGTCGATGTGCGTGATGCCCAGGTCGAGCGCGCGGCGCAGGATCGCCCGCTGCGTCTCGAACGGCTTGGTCTCGCCGAAGTTGTGCCACAACCCGAGCGAGAGGGCCGGCAGGTCGAGTCCGCTGCGACCGCAGCGGCGGTAGGTCATCGAGTCGTAACGGTCGTCGGCAGCGACGAAGGGGGAGGTCATGAATCCAACCTACTGGCTTCGATGCCGCCGCGAGGGGCGACCCAGGGCCACGGACGACGACGTGCGGTGGCAGACTCGCTCGGTGCTCCACATCCTCTTCCACGAGCCACGCATCGCCGGCAACACCGGAAGCGCGATCCGGCTGGCGGCCGGCACCGGCGCGATGCTGCACCTGATCGAGCCGCTCGGCTTCGAGCTCGACGAGCCTCGCGTGCGCCGGGCGGGCCTCGACTACCACGAGCTCGCCGACGTCCAGCTGCATGCCGACCTCGAGGCCGCGCTCGCAGCACTCCCGGAGGCCCGGGTGTGGGCCTTCACCACGCAGGCGACGACCTCCTTCGCCGAGGTCGGCTACGCCGACGGCGATGCGCTCCTCTTCGGACCCGAACCGACGGGCCTGGCTCCTGAGGTGCTCGCCCACCCGCGGATCAGCGGGCAGCTACGCATCCCGATGCTCCCGGGCCGCCGCTCGATGAACCTCTCGAACGCGGCAGCCGTCGCCACCTACGAGGCATGGCGTCAGCTCGGTTTCCCCGGCGGGGTCTGAGGCTCGTCCGCCAGAGCCGCGTCCACCACGGCCAGGACCTCCTCGACGCCGAGTCGGTCGAACTCGGTCACCTGCGTGCGCCAGTACTCGGCGCCGTCGCGCGTGCGGGTCAGCAGGCCCGCGTCCACGAGCTCGCGCCGGATCCCGACCGGGTCCCGGGCGAGGTCGGCGAGCCGGTCGGTCAGCTCACGCTCGCCCATCGGCTCGTGCACGGGCATCAGCCGACTGGCCACCAGCCGCAGCACGAGGTCGCGGTCGGCGCGGCGCCGCGGGAGCTGCTCGAGCCGCCCGCGCACCAGGAACCGTTCCGGCCCCGTCGATCGGGCGGTCCGCTCCCGCCCAGCAGTGCTCTCCATCCCGCGACCCTACGATCACGAACCGGGGCGTACACCCCGAGCTGACGCGTCCCGGGCCGCTCGACCACCGGCACGCCGACGCCCGGCCCACCATGAGGTGGGCCGGGCGTCGGTCGATCTACGGGCGACTCAGGCCTCGTCCGGGCCCGCCTCGTCCGTCGTGGTCAGCGGAGGCATCGAGGAGACGGCGACACCGACCGGCTCGACACCGTCGACCTCCACCGCAGCGCCCATCCCGCGGAAGATGAACTCCCCGAGCAGGCCCTCGCCCTGGGCGTCCACGATCACCGTCTGGCCGGGCCGCAGCTCGCCGAAGAGGATCTTCTCCGACAGGACGTCCTCGATCTCGCGCTGGATCGCCCGGCGCAGCGGCCGCGCCCCGAGGACCGGGTCGTAGCCCTTCTCCGAGAGCAGGACCTTGGCCGCCGTCGTGAGCTCGAGGCCCATGTCCTTGTCCTTCAGCCGCGACTCCAGCTTGGCGATCATCAGGTCGACGATCGCGATGATCTCGTCCTGGGACAGCTGCGGGAAGACGACGACGTCGTCGACACGGTTGAGGAACTCGGGGCGGAAGTGCTGCTTGAGCTCGTCCTGGACCTTCGACTTCATCCGCTCGTAGGACGTCGACAGGTCGCCGCCGGCCTGGAAGCCGGTCTGCAGGCCCTTGGCGATGTCCCGCGTGCCGAGGTTCGTGGTCATGATGATCACGGTGTTCTTGAAGTCGACGACGCGGCCCTGCGAGTCGGTCAGGCGGCCGTCCTCGAGGATCTGCAGCAGCGAGTTGAAGATGTCGGCGTGCGCCTTCTCGACCTCGTCGAACAGGACGACGGAGAACGGCCGGCGGCGCACCTTCTCGGTGAGCTGACCACCCTCGTCGTACCCGACGTAGCCGGGAGGTGAGCCGAAGAGCCGCGAGACCGTGTGCTTCTCGGAGAACTCGCTCATGTCGAGCTGGATGAGCGCGTCCTCGTCGCCGAAGAGGAACTCCGCGAGCGCCTTGGCGAGCTCCGTCTTCCCGACGCCCGTGGGGCCCGCGAAGATGAACGAGCCACCGGGACGCTTCGGGTCCTTGAGACCGGCGCGCGTCCGGCGGATCGCCTGGGCGAGCGCCTTGATGGCGGCCTCCTGGCCGACGACCCGCTTGTGGATCTCGTCCTCCATGTGGAGCAGCCGGCTGGACTCCTCCTCGGTAAGCTTGAACACCGGGATCCCGGTGGCCATCGCCAGCACCTCGGCGATCAGCTCCTCGTCGACCTCTGCCACGGTGTCCAGGTCCCCGGACTTCCAGGCCTTCTCCTTCTCGACGCGCTTGGCCGCGAGCTGCTTCTCGGTGTCGCGCAGGCGCGCCGCCTTCTCGAAGTCCTGCTCGTCGATCGCGGACTCCTTGTCGCGCTTGGCGTTCGCGATCTGCTCGTCGAGCTCGCGCAGCTCCGGCGGGGCCGTCATCCGGCGGATGCGCAGACGAGCGCCCGCCTCGTCGATGAGGTCGATGGCCTTGTCCGGCAGGAAGCGGTCGTTGACGTAGCGGTCAGCCAGGGTGGCGGCCGAGACGAGGGCACCGTCGGTGATGGAGACGCGGTGGTGCGCCTCGTAGCGGTCCCGCAGACCCTTGAGGATCTCGATCGTGTGCTTGACGTTGGGCTCGGCGACCTGGATCGGCTGGAAGCGCCGCTCCAGGGCGGCGTCCTTCTCCACGTGCTTGCGGTACTCCTCGAGCGTCGTCGCGCCGATCGTCTGGAGCTCACCTCGGGCGAGCATCGGCTTGAGGATGCTCGCGGCGTCGATCGCGCCCTCGGCGGCACCCGCACCCACGAGGGTGTGGATCTCGTCGATGAACAGGATGATGTCGCCGCGCGTACGGATCTCCTTGAGGACCTTCTTCAGGCGCTCCTCGAAGTCACCGCGGTAACGGGAGCCGGCCACGAGGGCGCCGAGGTCCAGCGTGTAGAGCTGCTTGTCCTTGAGCGTCTCGGGCACGTCACCGCGGATGATGTCCTGGGCGAGGCCCTCGACGACGGCCGTCTTGCCGACGCCGGGCTCCCCGATGAGGACCGGGTTGTTCTTGGTGCGGCGCGACAGCACCTGCATGACCCGCTCGATCTCCTTCTCGCGACCGATGACCGGGTCGAGCTTGCCCTCACGGGCGGCCTGGGTCAGGTTGCGCCCGAACTGGTCGAGCACGGCCGAGCCGGAGGGGGTTCCCTCGGCGGGGCCGCCGGCGGCGACGGCCTCCTTGCCCTGGTAGCCGGACAGGAGCTGGATGACCTGCTGGCGCACCCGGTTGAGGTCGGCGCCGAGCTTGCCGAGGACCTGGGCGGCGACGCCCTCACCCTCGCGGATCAGCCCGAGCAGGATGTGCTCGGTGCCGATGTAGTTGTGGCCCAGCTGGAGCGCCTCGCGCAGGGAGAGCTCGAGCACCTTCTTGGCGCGCGGCGTGAAGGGGATGTGACCGGAGGGGGCCTGCTGACCCTCGCCGATGATCTCCTGCACCTGCGAGCGCACGGCGTCCAGGGAGATGCCCAGCGACTCGAGCGCCTTGGCGGCAACGCCCTCACCCTCGTGGATGAGCCCGAGCAGGATGTGCTCGGTGCCGATGTAGTTGTGGTTGAGCATCCGCGCCTCTTCCTGGGCGAGGACGACCACGCGGCGGGCTCGGTCAGTGAATCTCTCGAACATCTGCGCTCCTTGCGGGCGGCGTGCGCCGTACGGAAGATCCGGACGGCCTGGACGTCGTGCTGCAAGGCTAACCACGCCATGGCCCCGGCAATGCCCGTGTTCGCCAGAGGCGTGATCCGTGCACCCGCCCGCGCGGGCCCCCTACCTGCCCGGACGATGATCAGCGGCGATCAGCCAACCCCGGGACCGCACCGCGGGGGCGGCAGACCCGTGCCTCCCGCTTGCGGACGGCCGAGCTCTCCGGGTGGACCGAGCCCTCGTCGGGCCGAGCCCGTCACCAGGGATGGAGCTCGGGCGCCTCCCCCGGGTACGCCTCGAACGCTGCACGCTCCGGCGCGGTGAACGCGCGCGCCGCGTGGGTCGCGCTGTCGAGCTGGACCATCCGCGAGCGTGCGCGTAGGTAGACCGTGCCCGGCTCGTCGACCACCTCGTAGGCGATGTCCACCGAGGAACGGCCGATGCGCGGCACCCAGACCTCGACGGCGATCGGCGCAGGCCGGAAGGTCAACGGGGCGAGGTAGTCGATCTCGTGCTTGACCACGACGAGCAGGCTCGCGGTCAGCGCGCCCGTCTCGTCCACGCCCATCCCGGAGAAGAGCGTGAAGCGCGCGTCGTCGAGGTAGCGCAGGTAGGCGGCGTTGTTCACGTGCCCGAAGAGGTCGACGTCGGACCAGCGGACCTGCATGGTGACCGATCCGCGCCCTGGCGGGGTGGGGCGAGCGTGCATGATCGGAGCCTACGACGGGCAGTACGGAACACTGGGCACAGTGAGCGACTCCCCCACCCCCCGCGTCCCGTCCGCCGCCGAGCTGAGCGAGCTGGGCGCGACCATCCGCCTCGTCGCCGTCGACATGGACGGCACGCTGCTCGACGCCGACCGCGCCGTCCCCGACTCCATCTGGCCGTTGATCGCCGAGATGGGACGGCGCGGGATCCTCTGGTGCCCGGCGAGCGGGCGGCAGTACGCGACCCTGGCGCGCGACTTCGAGCGCGCCGAGGCCGAGGTGGTCGTCATCGCCGAGAACGGTGCCTTCGTCGTGCGCGACGGCAAGGAGATCAGCTCCGACGTCGTGGCCACGGCCGTCGTCGCCGACGTCGTCGAGGTGGGGCGCCGGCTGCACGCCGAGGGGCTCCTGGTGGGCACCGTCGTCTGCGGGAAGCGGACTGCCTACGTCGAGAGCACCGACGCGGACTTCCGCGCGGAGGTCGACCCGTACTACGCCGAGGTGACGGTGGTCGACGACCTCCTCACGGTCGAGGACGAGGTGCTGAAGATCGCGACGCATGACGCCGGCCCGGTGGCCGAGACCACGTATCCCGCACTGGCGCACCTGCGCACGTCGCACCAGGTGGTCATCTCCGGGGCGCACTGGGTCGACGTGATGAACACCGGGACGCACAAGGGCGCGGCGCTCGAGGCCGTCCAGCGATCGCTCGGCATCAGCCGCGAGGAGACGGTGGCGTTCGGCGACTACCTGAACGACATGGAGCTGATCGCCGCGGCGGGCACCTCCTTCGCGATGGCGAACGCGCACCCGCGAGTCCGGGCCACCGCCCGCTTCGGCGCGCCGGCGAACACGGAGGACGGGGTCGCGCGGATCCTCGCGGGCCTGCTCGGGGTGGAGCTCGCCGCGCGCTGAGGCAGGGAGCCGGACGACGGGCGCCGCCGGGCGGTTCCCGGCGCAGGCGCGCCTCAGGCGGCGAGCGCCCGCTCGAACTCCCCGAGCGCCGATGCCGAGGCGAGGACGAACTTCACCTCGTCGATCACCCCTGGCCGAACGGCCGCCCAGGCTCTGACCGCAGCCACCGCGATCCGAGCGACCTCGGGCATCGCCCAGCCGTAGACCCCGCCGCTGACAGCCGGGAAGGCGACCGTGCGCGCACCGAGGTCGGCAGCCACGTCGAGCGAGCGCCGGAAGCAGGAGGCGAGCAGCTCGGGCTGTGTCCCGCCCGCATGCCGGTTCGGGCCGACGGTGTGCACCACCCAGCGCGCCGGGAGGTCACCGGACCTGGTCGCGACCGCCTCGCCCACGGGCAGACCGTCCGGCCAGTCGGTCCGCCGCACCTCGCGACAGGCGGCGAGCAGGGCCGGGCCCGCGGCGGCGTGGAGCGCTCCGTCGACACCGCCGCCGCCCAGCAGCGTCGCGTTGGCCGCGTTGACGAGCACGTCCGCGACGGTCGTGGTGAGGTCTCCGAGCTCCGCAGTGATCCGCATGTCCTCCAGCGTGCCGCAGCCTCGGTTTGTGGGCAGCGGTCACGAGGTGCAGAGTAGGACTCGTATCGATACGACTATGCGGGAGACCCTCATGCAGCAGCGCAGCATCGGTGGACGTCAGGTCAGTGCGATCGGGCTCGGCGGCATGCCGATGTCCATCGAGGGGCGGCCCGACGAGGCCCGCGCCATCGCCACCGTGCACGCGGCCCTCGACGCCGGGGTGACCCTCATCGACACCGCCGACGCCTACCACCTGACCGCGGCGGACGTCGGCCACAACGAGCTGCTGATCGCCAAGGCCTTGCGCCTGGCGGGCGTCGGGGCCGACGACGTCCTCGTCGCGACCAAGGGCGGGCACCGTCGCCCGGGCGACGGCTCCTGGTACGTCCAGGGCGACCCCTCCTACCTGAAGACCGCCTGCGAGGCCTCGCTGCAGCGTCTCGACGTCGAGGCCATCGGCCTCTACCAGTTCCACCGGCCCGACCCGTCCGTGCCCTACGAGGACTCCGTCGGCGCGATCCGCGACCTGCTGGACGAGGGCAAGATCCAGCTCGCCGGGATCTCGAACGCGAACCCCGAGCAGATCCGCCTGGCGCAGGAGATCCTCGGCGGGCGCCTGGCCTCGGTCCAGAACCAGTTCTCGCCCCGCTTCCGGTCCAGCGAGCCCGAGCTGGAGCTGTGTGCCGAGCTCGGCATCGCGTTCCTGCCGTTCAGCCCGCTCGGCGGGATCGCGAACGCCGCAGCACTCGGCAGCACGCACTCGGCGTTCGCGGAGGTCGCGCAGGCGCACGGGGTCAGCCCGCAGCTGGTCTGCCTCGCCTGGGAGCTCGCGAAGGCACCCGTCGTGCTGCCGATCCCCGGCTCGAGCCGGCCGGCGAGCATCACCGACTCCGCGGCCGCCGCGGACCTCGTGCTGAGCGTCGAGGAGCTCGCCCGGCTGGACGCCTGAGCCTGAGGGCCCGGTCGCTCAGGCCTCGAGGAGGATGGTCACCGGGCCGTCGTTGACCAGAGCGACCGCCATGTCCGCACCGAACCGGCCGGTCGCCACGGTGATCCCGCGCGCGCGCAACGCCTTGACGACGGCGTCGACGAGCGGCTCGGCGACCGGGCCGGGAGCCGCGGCGTTCCACGTGGGGCGCCGGCCCTTGCGGGTGTCGGCGTAGAGGGTGAACTGGCTGACCACGAGCACCGAGGCGGCCGCGTCGAGCACCGAGGTCTCCCCACGCAGGATCCGCAGCTCGGCGACCTTGCGGGCGACCAGCTCGGCCTGGGCCGGGCCGTCGTCGTGCGTGACGCCGACGAGCACGAGCAGACCCGCGCCGATCTCACCGACGACCTCGCCGTCGACGCGCACCGACGCGGACGTGACGCGCTGGACGACCGCCTTCATCGGGCGGCCTGCTCATCTCCGCGCGCGAAGGCGACGACCTCGCCGACCGGCCGACCGTGCCCGAGGACGACGGTGTGCCCCAGCGTCCGCAACGCCTCGTGCCGCTCGGCGGGCGCGATCCGCAGCAGCGCGTCGGCGACGACCGCCCGGAACGGCCGCCCGCTCCCGTCGGCCACCTTGAGCGCAAGTCCGGAGCCGTCGGGGAGGGCCGCGGCGAAGACTCCCTCGGCGCCGTCCTTGGCGAGCATCCCGGGCACGGCCGCCAGCACGGCGGTGACGTCGCGGTGCGGTCCGCCGACGAGCGCCGGGTGCGCAGCGATCGCGCCCACGACCCGCGCCTCCGGGGTACCGGGGGCCGCGGTCGCGATCCGGGCGAAGGCCCGCGCCAGCCCGCGCAGCGACGTGGCGAACAGCGGTGCGCCGCAGCCGTCCACGCCGACGCGCTCGACCGGAACACCCGTGAGGTCCTCGACGGTGTCACGGACCAGTCGCTGCAGCGGGTGCTCGGGGTCGAGGTAGGTGTGCGGGTCCCAGCCGACCTGCACGCAGGTCAGCAGCATCGCCGCATGCTTGCCCGAGCAGTTCTGGGTGAGGTGCGAGGGGCCGTGGCCGGCGGCCTGCCAGGCCGCCGAGGCTTCCGTGCCGAGCGGGAGGTCGGGGGTGTTCTGCAGGTCCTGCTCGCTCAGCCGCGCCTCGGCGAGGACGCGCCGGACCACCTCGAGGTGCTGCTCGGTGCCCTCATGGCTCGCGGCAGCCAGGGCGAGGCCCTCCTCGTCGATGCTCAGCCCGGCGCGCAGCAGGGCGACCGCCTGGAGCGGCTTGACAGCGGAGCGGGGCCAGATCGGCGCGTCGACGTCGCCGAGCACGAGCACGTCCTCGGACGGCCCGCGTACCAGCAGGTGACCGCTGTGCACGGACTCCACGAGCCCGGACCGCACGACGGAGGCGAGGGGGACGCCGCCCGACGCGCTCACCACCCGCCGCCGCTGCGCGGACCACGCGGGCCACGGCGGCTCGGGCCCAGGGCCGGCTTCACGTCGTAGAGGTAGACGAGTGCCGCGACGGCGCTGCCCAGGGCGAGGAAGGAGAGCGCCCCCCTGCCCAGCGGGTAGGGGATCGCGACGAAGGCCACGGCACTGGCACCGCCGAGGAGCGCCGTCCAGAAGGTCTTGGTGCGCTTGCCCGCGTTCGTGAAGGCAGGGGCCGGCCGGCGCAAGGCGTCGATGAACGCCACGATGCTCACGCCGAAGATCGCGAGGAAGAGGGCGAAGTAGATGTAGACCTGGAGTGCGCTGATCACGGGGGGAGCCTACGAGACTCCGGCCCCGGGGGCAGACCGCTCGCGCCGCCCGTCCCGATCACGGGGCGAAGGCGAACCGCGAGCGCCCGTCGAGCTTGGCGCGGTACAGGGCCTCGTCGGCCTCCGCGTAGAGATCGGTCAGCGTGGTGCCGCCGCCCGCCCGCACGTGGCTCACCCCGACGCTCGCGCTCAGCTGGAGGCTGGCCCCGGAGTGCTCGACGGGCAGCGAGCCGATGCAGTCGACGATGCACTGGGCGACGCGCCCCGCCGACTCGCGTGACCGGTCGGCGAGCAGCACGGCGAGCTCGTCTCCGCCGAGCCGCGCAACCGTGGAGGACGACCCGGCGCAGCGGCGCACGAGTCCGGCGACGTGGACGAGCGCCCGGTCGCCCGCGGGATGGCCGTAGGTGTCGTTGAGCACCTTGAAGTGGTCGAGGTCGACCACGAGCAGGGCCACACCCTGGTCGGGATGGCGGTCCCGCTTGCGCGTGGAACCCGACCCGATGACGGCGGCGGCCGCCCGCTCGAGCTCCCGACGGGTCGCGAGGGACGTCAGCGGGTCGACGCTCGCCTGCGCGGAGAGCCGAGAGGCCACGTCGTCCTGCTGGCCGACGGCCGTCGTCATCAGGAGCGTCACGGTCACCACCACCATCGAGACAGCGGCGGTGTTGAACAGCGCGGGCTCGACACCGAACATCGAGGCGTTGATGTCGAGATCGGCGAGCACCGTCGCGCCGGCGACGAGCCAGGCGGCGGACGGCCGGAGGTACAGGGCGCAGAAGACGACGGGGTAGAGCAAGCCGATCTGCCCCGCGACTCCTGGCTCCGGCGCCTCCAGGTTGATCAGCAGCAGGTAGAGCGGCCCGCAGAGCCCGAGGACCACCCACAACAACGACCATCGCGCCGAGCGCCGTGCCACCTCGCTCATCCCGAGGATGGCCCCTCCGATGACCAGGGCCGTGGTCAGGGTCGCTGCCGACGACGAGGAGTGACCGGCGAGCATCCCCCAGGCCTCGAACCCGACGGCCGCTGCCACCGCTCCCCGAGCGAAGCGGGTGGCCCCCCGCGCCATGCGCGACTTGTCACGGGGACCCAACGCAACTATGACTCGCCATGACACAACATGAGGCTAGGGCGTCCGGCACCCGGGACCTGGGACCTGGGACCCGGGTCAGGCGACGATGACCCGGCCGCGCCCGGAGAGCTTCGCCTCGTACAGCGCGGCGTCGGCTGCCGAGTAGAGCTCGGCGAGACCGCGTGACCGCGACGCGGTCACGTGGGCCACCCCGATGCTCAGGCTGATCGGGATCTCCCCGCCCTGATGACGCATCGGCGTGGTCCTGAGCGCCACGACGACCGCCTCGGCCGCCCGCGCCGCGTCCTGCGCCGTGCAGCACGGGATGAGCAGCGCGAGCTCGTCGCCACCGAGCCGGGCCACGGTCACGTGCGCGCCGACGCTGCCGCGCAGCACCGCGGCCACGTGCACCAGGGCGGCATCGCCGATCGGGTGCCCATAGGTGTCGTTGAGCGACTTGAAGTGATCGACGTCGATGATCGCCAGCCCGGTGCCGAGCGCGAAGTCTCCCGGCAGGCAGGGCGAGCTGAGGACCTCGACGGCGACCTCCTCCAGCCTGCCCCGGCTGAAGAGTCCCGTCAGCGGGTCGACCGCCGCGGCCGCACGGAGCTGGTCGGTGAGCTCGTCCTGGTGGCGCGCGAGCGCGACGAGGACCAGCGTCACCATCGCGAAGCAGGGGACGACGACGATGATCTCCGCGAAGGCTGTCGAGTCGGGCGCGACGGCAAGGACCACGGCGATCTCGGTCGCCGACGCCGCCACGTTCACGGCCCAGGCCATGACCGGGCGGAGGTGGGCACCGGAGTAGACGATCGGGTAGACCAGGCCGATCTGACCGGCCGCGGAGGAGTCACCCGTCCCGAGGACGATCCACAGCACGATGGCGATCCCCAGGAGGGGCGCGCTGACCCACAGCGCGCTCGGGGCGCGTTCGGGTGCCGACCACGCCACGAGGCCCAGCACCAGGAGGAGGGCACCGATCCCGGTCGCGACCAGCTGCGTCAGCGGGGTGCTCGCCGCGATACCGCTGACCGCGGCGACCAGCTCGTAGCCCACCGTGACCGCCGCCGCGATGACCGCCGTGATCGCCAGGGTGCGACCGGCCGCCATGCGGTCGCGTGGCTCGATCAGGTCGCGCAGGGAAGTGGTGGACACACCCGACACATCGGCATCAGTGCGACGTACCTGTGTACTCCGGCGGAGTGACGGAGCGGGTGAAATGGCTTGCGACCTGCGCGAAGGCTCCGCAGCCCGCCGGCCCAGGCGCCCGGGCGTCGGGCTCACAGATCGGGCAGCCACGCTCTCGCCTCCTCCGGCGAGGCTCCGGCCGCCTCCTCGAGATCGACGACGAGGGAGCGCGTCAGCATCACCAGGCCGTGGACGTGCCAGTCGTCGGGGGCGAGCCGGGCGGGATCGGCGTGCTGGGCCACCTCGGCGAGGCGCTGACGCACCTCGTCAGCTGCTCCCCCGCCTGCCAGGACGATGCTCAGGTCGTCCGCAGCGAGCCGGAGGTCGTGCACGAGTGCGGCCAGCGCCCCGAGTGCCGCACCGGGTTCGGTGCCGCCCGCCTGGTCGACGACGGCACGCGCACGCCGCACGAGCACGCGCGTGTTGCGCATCGCGCGATCCGCGAGCACGGCCGCACCCTGGAGCTCGTCGAGCTCGGGCAGGTGCCGGCGGAACGCCGGGGACACCCGCGCAGCACCCCGGGCCGAGATCGCTGCCGAACGCCACTGGTCGAGCACGGGCTGGGACGCACGACCACGGACGAGCGCCTCGTCGATCGGGGCGAGCTCCTGGCCGGCGAGCCCGGTCGCGAGGGCCTCCAGCACCGAGGAGAGCTCGCGCATGGCCTCACCGGCCAGCGAGCGGACCCGCCGTCGCGGGTCCTGCGGCGAGAGCACCGCGACCACGAGCGCGAGCGCCCCGCCGACGAGCGCGTCGAGCCACCGGTTGAACGGGCCTCCCGTCGAGGAAGCCGGCAGCACGACGATGATCACCGCCTGCACCCCGGCCTGGACGGTCAGCAGGTCGCCCCGGTCCAGGAGCCGCGCCAGCAGGACGGCGATGAAGAGCACGATCGCGACCTGGACGGCACCCGCACCGATGACGTGCACGAGCAGGTCCCCTGCCCCGACGCCGACCGCGACCCCGATCGCAAGCTCGGCGACCCTGCGGGGCTGGCGGTCGGCGGTGAACCCCAGGGCGATCCAGGCGGAGGCAGGGGCGAAGAACGGGAACGCATGGCCGAGCCCGTACCGCGCGATCGCATAGGCCGCGCCGGCTGCGAGGCTCGCGAGGAGCACCGGCACCGCCGCGCGGCGCACCCGGGCCCAGCCCTGGCGCCCACGGGCGGCCAGGACGAGGTCGGCCCTCACGTCCGCGTCGGGGGCTTCAGACCTCGGGCCACCGCCGGTGCCGTCCGGACGGTGGGGGTGTGGTCGGGGCTCACCACGACCTCCTGCGCTGCCGAGACCGCACCGCCCTCAGCGGCCACCAGAAGGGTCTCCTCGACGGGAACCGACCGCTTGATCACGGCCAGGGCGATCGGGCCCAGCTCGTGGTGCCGCGCCACGCTGGTGACGGTACCCACCACACGTTCGCCCGACCGGACCTCGGCGCCCGGCTCCGGCAGCAGGTGACCGGATCCGTCGAGGTGCAGCAGCACGAGCCTGCGCGGCGGACGGCCGAGGTTGTGCACCCGGGCGACGGTCTCCTGGCCGCGGTAGCAGCCCTTGGCCAGGTGCACGGCGGTGCGCAGCAGGTCGAGCTCGTGCGGGATCGAGCGGTGGTCGACCTCGCCGGCGCGCGGTCGCCAGGCGGCGATCCGCAACGCCTCGCTCGCCCAGGTCCCGGCGAGCCGGGCACCGCCGGCCTGCCGCGCCGCCACCTCGTCGGCGAGCGCCGCGCGGGGCACCAGGACGAGTCGCCAGGGGCGGCTGGGGTGATCGTCATCCGGCGGGCCGTAGTCGGTGCCACCGGGTGCGGTCCGCGGCCAGGGGTCGCGCCAGGTGATCGGTCCGCCGGGGACGCCCTCGGCGTCGATCGGCTCCCCGAGGGCTGCCCACTGCTCGGTCACGTCGGACACCTCGACCCTGAGCATGAAGCGCATCCGGTCGAGCCAGGCCACGAGGCCTGGGGCCGTCTGCGTGAGCAACCAGGTGGCGGTGCCGTCGTCGACCACGCCCACAAGGTGCTCGACATGTCCCTGGGGGCTCAGCACGAGCAGCTCGGTGGAGGTGAGCGGTGCGAGATCGCTCAGGTGCTGGGAGGTCAGCGAGTGGAGCCACGTCAGCCGGTCCGGTCCGGTCACGGTGACCACGCCGAGGTGCGACTGGTCGACGACGGCCTGCCCGGCCTCGAGCGCGCGCTGCTCGGCGACCGGGTCGCCGTAGTGCCAGGCGACGCCCGCGTCGGGCCCGGTCGCCTCCACGGCCCCGGGCAGTGCCAGCACGGGGTTCGTCATCCGCGTCGCGTCATCCGTAGCGAGGAGTAGGACTGCAACGGCTGCCCGAACGCCGCGATGTCGCCCGTCCACAGGAGGTCGCCCTCGACCAGCCCGAAGAGCCGGGTCGCGGCGGTGAGCTCGGGGGCATCGGGCGAGCGGGCGACGAGGTCGCTCGCGAGGTCGATCCGACCGTTGCCGACCACTCCCGCGAGAAGGGTGAGGTGCCCGGCGGGGTCCACCAGCAGGAGCTCGACCGGATGGCGATCGGCCGGGAGGTCGGCCGGGCGCTCGGGCGGGATCCGCCAGAAGCCGCTCTCGGTCGACCAGACGGTCTCGTCCGTGGCGAGGCGGATCGTCGTGGCCCAGGACAGGTACGGGCCGCCGTCGTGCGCCACGACGGACTCGGCGACGACCTGGGTGCGCGGGACACCCGGGTAGGAGATCTCGCCCTCACCACTCCAGGTGCCGACCAGCCAGGCGATCGGGTAGACCTCGGGCGCCAGGCCCTCCGGCAGCACGAAGGACATCGATCAGCGCTGACCCTTGTAGAGCTTGAGGACGACGTAGACGGCGAACCAGCCGATCGTCAGCGTCGCGGCGACCAGCAGACCGATGTAGAAGAGCTCGAGTCCAGCCATGGGGAGATCCTACGGTCCCGAGCGGCGGGCTGCGGCTCGCACGGCTCGCGCCGCCGGCCCGGACCTAGTCTGGGGCGATGTCCACGCCCCGCACCCTGGTGATCAAGACGACCTCGGGTGCTGACCGCCCCGAGGCGTGCGCCCAGGCCCTGGCGGTGGCGGCTGCCGGTGTCGTCGCCGGCGCGACGGTCAGCCTGTGGCTCACGGGCGAGTCCGCCTGGCTGGCCCTGCCGGGCCGCGCGGCCGAGATCGACCTGCCGCACGCGGCCCCCGCGGCCGAGCTCCTCGCTGTCGTGCTCGGGGCGGGCACGGTGACGCTGTGCACCCAGTGCGCGGCACGACGAGGCATCGACGAGGCGGCGGTGCTGCCCGGGGTGCGGATCGCCGGGGCGGCGAGCTTCGTCGAGGAGGTCCTGGCGCCAGGCGTCCAGGCGCTCGTCTACTGAGTCGTGCCGGCGGCGCTGGGCGCAGCCGCCGCCTCGCGTGCTCAGCCGAGCAGCACGCGCCCGATCACGTAGACCACGATCCCGCTCACCGAGACCGGGAGCACGAGGGCTGCGACCGACGCCCATCGTCGTTCGAGCGCCGGCACCCGGTCGAACAGCGCGTGCAGCACCGCGACCAGCAACCCGACGGCCAGTCCGATGACACCTCCGGTGACCGGGTCGATCCGAGGCATCACCGCACCGGCGGCGCCGCCGCCGGCGATCGCTGCGGCGGAGGTGACGAGCACGGCCAGCCAGCCACCGAACGGAACCGCGGCAGCGGCGGACCCGAGGAAGAGCGCGACCGCCCCCGCGACCACGAGGCCCGGACCACCGGGGGTGCGCACGGCTGCGATCCACCCGGCTCCGGCCGCCGCGACGAGCACGCCGGTCACCGTCCCGGCGACCGAGTCGACCAGGCGCGGGCGCCCGTCCTGGCGAGCCATCTCGTTGACGAAGGTGAGCAGCACCGCGAGCGCGACGACGACCGGGAGCTCGCGCAGGTAGGGCTGGTCCGAGGTCGCCGCGACCACTCCCGCGCCGCCCGCGCCGCCGAGGGCCACGACCACGAAGGCACCGAGCGGGACCGGCAGGTCCAGGAGCCGGGGCCAGCCATAGGCGAGCGTGAGGGCGAGCAGCACGACGACGGCTGCCAGCACCATCGGGTCCAGCACGGCGGCCCCCGCCACGACGGCACCGAGCACGGCCGTGAGCACCGCCCGCGTCGAGACGTCCATCAGCTCTCGACCACGTCGTCGCAGGTCAGGTCTCGCAGCACCGCGACAGTCTCGCAGATGCCCGGTCCGTCTCGTGCGTGCTCGCCGGGCGGTACGGTGGGGCGTCCTCATCACGATGGAGGCAAGCCCCGTGGCAGACCTTCTGCTCCTCACCCCGTCGCCGGGGGGCTCCACCCAGGTGCTCCCCGCCCTCGGGCTGCTCGCGCACAAGGTCCGCGTGCTCCCGGTCGAGCCGTCCGCGCTCCTTGATGCCCCGGACGCCGACGTGCTGCTGCTCGACGCCCGGCGCGACCTGGCCACCGCTCGGTCGACCTGCCGTCTGCTGCGCGCCACCGGCCTGACCGTCCCGCTCGTGCTGATCCTCACCGAGGGCGGGCTGACGGTGGTCACGGCCGAGTGGGGCGCCGCCGACATCCTGCTCGCCGACGCCTCGCCCGCCGAGGTCGAGGCACGCTTGCGGATCGTCATCGAGCGGTCCAACGTCAACCGCGCGGACGACGAGCCCGACGAGATCTCCTCAGGCGACCTGACGATCGATGCGAGCGGCTACACCGCGCGGGTCCGGGGCCGCCCGCTCGACCTCACCTACAAGGAGTTCGAGCTCCTCAAGTACCTGGCCCAGCACCCCGGCCGCGTGTTCACCCGCGCCCAGCTGCTCCAGGAGGTCTGGGGCTACGACTACTTCGGCGGGACGCGGACGGTCGACGTCCACGTGCGGCGACTGCGCGCGAAGCTCGGCGCGGAGCACGAGCAGCTCATCGGCACGGTGCGCAACGTCGGCTACCGCTTCGACCCCCAGCGCGACCGACGCGAGGAGAGCCCCGCCGAGGAGACGGCCACGGCCGACTGACGGGACGGCGGGGCCGCCGCCCGGACGACCCGCCCGAGCCGCCGCCGCCGCGCTCGCCTATCCTTTATCGACCCCTGGTCGCCTTCGGCCCGGGTTCGTCACGAGGAGGCGCATGGCACGCGATCGCAGGATCCGACGACTCGTCAACGCAGGCCCCCGCCTGTTCGCACGTCTGTCGGACCGCGAGGAACGCAGCCTCGCCGACATCCTGAGGACCGAGACCACCGGTGGCGCGCTGCTGCTCATCGGGACCCTCGTCGCGCTCGTGTGGTCCAACTCGCCGGCCCGCGAGGCCTACGCCCACCTGCGTGAGGTCGTCGTCGGCCCCGCCGCCCTGCACCTCGACCTGAGCCTCGGCCACTGGGCGAGCGACGGCCTGCTGACGATCTTCTTCTTCGTCGTCGGCCTCGAGCTCAAGCGGGAGATCGTCGACGGCGAGCTCCGCCGCCCGGCGACCGCCGCTCTGCCGATCGTCGCGGCGATCGGCGGGATGGCGGTGCCCGCCCTCCTCTACACGCTGGTCAACGCCGGCCGCGGCGACCTGTCCGGCTGGGCCGTGCCGACGGCGACCGACATCGCGTTCGCGGTGGCCGTCCTGGCGATCGTCGGGCGAAGCCTGCCGAGCGCGTTGCGCGCCTTCCTGCTGACCCTCGCCGTCGTCGACGACCTGCTCGCGATCATCGTCATCGCGGTCTTCTACAGCGACTCGATCGCCCTCGTCTGGCTCGCCGGGTCGGTCGTGGTGGTCGCGGTCTTCGGGCTGCTGACCCGCCGCGGGATCACGACGCCGTGGCTGCTGGTCCCGCTCGGCGTCCTCGCCTGGGCGGCGATGCACGAGTCCGGCGTGCACGCGACCATCGCCGGGGTCCTGCTCGGGCTGGTGGTGCCGGCAGCCATGCCGGCAGCAGGCGGGCACAGCCTCGCCGAACGCTTCGAGCACCGCTGGCGCCCGATCTCCGCCGGGGTGGCCGTCCCGCTCTTCGCGCTCGTCGCGGCCGGTGTCACGCTCGACCCGGAGTCGCTCGCCGCCGCCGTACGCGATCCCGCGGCCCAGGGCGTCGCGCTCGGCCTGGTGATCGGCAAACCGCTGGGCATCCTCGGCACGACCTGGCTCGTCTCCCGCGTGACCAGGACACCGCTGGCCGAGGGTCTTGGCTGGTCGGACGTCGCGGCGGTCGGCGCGGTCGCGGGCATCGGCTTCACCGTCTCGCTGCTGATCGGCGAGCTCGCCTTCCCGGAGGGCTCGCAGGTGACCGAGCACGTGCGCGCCGCTGTGCTGGTGGCCTCGATCGTCGCCGCCGTCCTCGGCGCACTGCTGCTCGCGCGCAGGGACCGGCATCACCGCGGCGTGAAGATCGCCCGGGGAACCGACCGTGCAGAGTAGGTTCACCCCGTGACCGACTCGTCCGCCGTGCTCGTCGACGGACCCTGGCAGCACCGTTTCGTGCCGGCCAACGGGGCGCGCTTCCACGTGGCGGAGGCCGGCACGGACCCCACGGCACCGCTCGTGCTGATGCTGCACGGCTTCCCCGAGCACTGGTGGGCCTGGCGGGCCCAGCTGCCGGAGCTCGCCGCCGCCGGGTACCGGGCGGTCGCGATGGACCTGCGCGGCTGCGGCGCGTCCGACAAACCCCCGCAGGGCTACGACATGCCGACGCTCACCCGCGACGTGGCCGGCGTCATCCGCTCGCTCGGCGCTCAGGACGCGATCGTCGTCGGCCACGGCCTGGGCGGGATGATCGCGTGGTCCATGCCCGCGCTCCAGCCGAGCGTCACCCGCGCGATCGCGGTGTTCTCCGCCGCGCACCCGACCCGTCTGTACTCCTCACCCGCCACCCGGCCTCTGCTGGCCAGGGCGAGCGGGCGGCGGCTCGCGTTCTTCCAGCTCCCGCTGATCCCCGAGCGGAGCCTGACCCGTGGCGACCTCACGGCCCGTCTGCTCAC
Organism: Actinomycetales bacterium; assembly: GCA_038252305.1. Classification (GTDB taxonomy): domain Bacteria; phylum Actinomycetota; class Actinomycetes; order Actinomycetales; family Cellulomonadaceae; genus Actinotalea. The sequence continues at coordinate 21,346 of JBBSAL010000046.1, forward strand.
CGAGTGGGCGGCCCCGGGCTGGCCGGACGCCGAGGTCGCAGCGACCTACCGTGCGGCGATGCAGATCCCCGCCGCAGCACACTGCGCGCTGGAGATGTTCCGCTGGCTCGCCCGATCGATGCCCCGGGTCGACGGGCAGCGCTACCTCGCGTCCATCCGCGGGCCCGTGCAGGTGCCGGTGCTCCAGGTGCACGGCGGGCTCGACCGGTGCCTTCCGGTGTCGGCGCTCGGTACGGGCCGGCACGGGAACCCGTTCCGGTCCGAGACGATCCCCGGCGCCGGGCACTTCGTGCCGGAGGAGGCCGCGGACCGGTCCACGGCGGTGCTCCTGGACTGGCTCGAGAGCCTGCACGCCCCGACGACGGGTCAGGCGGTCGCGTCCGCCTGACCCGTGCCAGCCGGACCGACCCGATGTGCCGACTCCTTGACGAGCCGCGCGGCCAGCACGGGATCCTGCTCGCCGATCCCCGCCGAGGGGCACCACTGCCGGACCGGGCACGCCGCACAGGCCGGACGCCGCGCATGACAGGTGCGTCGGCCGTGAGCGATGACCCGGTGGGAGAACATCGTCCAGTCCCGTGCGGGGAGCAGCGCGCACAGGTCGTGCTCGACGGCGACCGGGTCCTCCTGCTGCGTCAGCCCCAGCCGACGGCTGATCCTCAGCACATGCGTGTCGACCGGCAGGCCCGGGACCGCGAAGGCGTTGCCGAGGACGACGTTCGCCGTCTTGCGGCCGACCCCGGGCAGAGCGACGAGATCGGCCATCCGCGCCGGGACCTGCCCATCGTGACGCTCGACCAGGGCCCGTCCCAGCCCGGTGACCGAACGGGCCTTGGCGCGGAAGAATCCCGTCGGGCGAAGGATCTCCTCGAGCTCCTCCGGGTCGGCGGCCGCGTAGTCGGCGGCGGTCGGGTACCGGGCGAAGAGCGTGGGCGTGGTCAGGTTGACGCGGACGTCCGTCGTCTGGGCCGAGAGCACTGTCGCCACGAGCAGCTCGAGGGGCGTGCGGAAGTCGAGCTCGCAGTGCGCGTCCGGGTACCGCTCGGCCAGGGCGCGATCGATCCGTCGAGCCCGGCGGGTCCGGGCCAGGGAGGTCTCCGTCATGGTCGCGAGAGTAGGCGGATCCGCACCTTCGGGTGACGTCGGGGGACCGTTGGGGTGATCGCGCCTCCTCCCGCTCAAGCCTCGGCGCACCACCACCGATGGGTGGAGCAGGAGCCGGAAAGCGGCACAAGAGCAGAAGGAAGGTCACCGTGCAGGATCACGACCCGTGGGCCGACGGCGACCTCCAGGTGTCTCGCCGGGCGCTGCGTCACGAGAAGCTGGAAGTCGGACGGTGGCGCCGGCTCCTGCGCGCCCGCCTCGACCTCGTCGTCGGGACCTACGCGCCGCCGGACGTGCTGGGGACCATCGGCTGGGAGCACCTGCCGTCGGCTCGGCTCGAGCTCCCGCTACCCGGTGAGCTGGCTGCCGCGATCTGGACCTGCGAGGACGACTGCGACCGCGTCGCCCTCATGCACCGGCTGCGGGACCTCGACCGGCGCCTCGGCGGATACACGGCCGCGCTCGACGGCGCCCTCGAGGAGACGACGGACACCCTCCTGGCCCGGATGGGCGCGCACAGCGCCCGGGCCCTCGCCGACGACCTCGTCGAAGCCACCGGAGGGTTCCCTCGGCGCTCGGACGTCCGCTGATCGCCAGGGAATAGGGCAGGATGTCCTCCGGGGGGCAAGGGAGACTCAGGTCACATCAGGAGGTCGTGCAGGTGGATGACGACGTGGTGCTTAAGGCGCCCCTCTTCGCAGCCATCGGCCCCACCGCCGCCCGCGCCCTCTACGAGTCGATGAATCGGATCGAGCTGCTCCGCGGCAAGGCCGTCTTCCACGAGGGAGACCTCGGCGACCGCCTCTACCTGATCGACTCAGGCTCGGTGAAGCTCGGCCGACGCTCGCCCGACGGCCGCGAGAACCTGCTCTCCGTGCTCGGCCCCGGGGAGATGTTCGGCGAGCTGTCCCTCTTCGACCCGGGCCCCCGGACGGCCACCGCCACCGCCGTCAACGACGCCCTCCTGCTCGAGCTCAGCCACGACAAGCTGATCATGTACCTCGAGCGGTATCCCGCGGTCGCCAAGCACCTGCTCGAGGCCCTCGCCCGCCGGTTGCGACGCACGAACGAGACCCTCAGCGACCTCGTCTTCGCCGACGTGCCCGGCCGGATGGCCAAGGCGCTCCTCGACCTGTCCACGCGTTTCGGCCAGCCCACCGAGGACGGCATCCGGGTCGCCCACGGCCTGACCCAGGAGGAGCTCGCCCAGCTCGTCGGCGCCTCGCGCGAGACGGTGAACAAGGCGCTGGCGGACTTCACGGCACGCGGCTGGGTCCGGCGTGAGGGCCGGACGGTCGTGCTGCTCGACGTCGAGCGCCTGGAGCGCCGCTCCCGCTGACCTGCGCCGGTGGTCGGCGGGGATGCCCAGCCGACCGGTTCAGATCAGCTCGACGACCAGCTCGATCTCGACGGGCGCGTCCATCGGGAGCACGGCGACGCCCACGGCGCTGCGCGCGTGCACCCCGGCGGCCCCGAACACCTGGCCGAGGAGCTCGCTCGCGCCGTTGACCACAGCCGGCTGACCGGTGAACGACGGATCGCTCGCGACGAAGCCCACGAGCTTGACGACGCGCGCGATGCGGTCGAGACTCCCGGCCTGCTCGGCGACCGCGGCGAGGGCGTTGAGCGCCGCGCTCCTGGCCAGGCCGACGGCGACCTCGGGGGTGACGAGCCCCGGACCGACGCCGACCTTGCCCGTCGCCGGCAGCGCGCCGTCGACGAAGGGCAGCTGGCCGGAGGTCCAGACGTAGCTCCCGCTGCGGACAGCAGGCACGTACGCCGCGAGCGGCGCAGCCACCGGCGGCAGGGTGATCCCCAGCTCGGCGAGGCGGTGGGTCGGGCTCGTGGCGGTCATGCCTCGCCCCGCGGCCGCTTGAGGTAGGCGACGAGGCCGGAGCCGTCAGGACCGGGGACGACCTGGACGAGCTCCCACCCGTCGGCCCCCCACTGGTCGAGGATCGCCTTGGTCGCATGGATGAGGAGCGGGATGGTCGCGTACTCCCAGGTGGTGGCCATGGGTAGACGTTAGCGGCCGTGGGCGACCGGCGGCTCGACGGCGCCCACCCGGAGCCCGACAGACTCGGAGCGCACTCCCACGACGGTCCCGAGCGTGGGGTCGTCCTCGAGCATGGCGCGCCACGAGACGACGTCCGGGTAGCGACGCAGCAGGGCACGGCGTTCCCGCTCGGTCAGCCCGCCCCAGACGCCGAAGGCGATCCGGTGCTCGAGTGCGTCGACCAGGCACTCGAAGCGGACAGGGCAGTTCAGGCACACCTCACGGGCGCTGCGCTGCGCTGCGCCCTCGACGAAGAGATCGTCGGGCGACAGTCGCCCACATGCGCCGTAGGCGGTCCAGTGCTGGTCCGCTGTCAAAGGCACACCCCCTCATGCACGTGATGCCCTCCACCGTACGGCCTGCCTGCCCACCCCGACCTGGGCCGTTCGGCCATGATCGGGGCTGCAGACCTCCACGGGTGCTTCACATGCCGAGGCTCCCTCCCGGGGACCGCTCACGTACGCTTCCAGCATGGCGACGTCTGCATCCACGCCCCGACGGGGCCGCAAGGTCAACGCGGTACAGGCACTCGGGCTCCTCACGGCCTTCGCGCTCGTCGCCGGTGTCGGCGGCCTGCTCGGGGCCGGGCTCGTCCTGCCGGCCGTGGCGAGCACGAGCGCGGTGGCCAACAAGACGACGCAGATCTTCAACGAGCTCCCGGCCGAGCTGAGCCAGGTGCCGCTCTCGGAGAAGTCGACGATCCTCGCCGCGGACGGCACCGTCCTGGCGACCTTCTACGACCAGAACCGCATCGTCGTCCCGCTGTCCGAGATCTCGGTCAACATGATCAACGCGGTCATCGACACCGAGGACCGCCGCTTCTTCGAGCACGGCGGCGTCGACCTCACGGGCATGACGCGCGCGCTGCTGACGAACGCGCTCTCGAGCAGGAAAGAGGGCGCTTCGACGCTCACCCAGCAGTACGTGAAGAACGCCCAGATCCAGGCGGCGCTGCAGATCGACGACCCGGTCAAGCAGGCGCAGGCGATCGCCGCCGCGCGGGCCGACACCGGCCTCGCCGGGTACGCCCGCAAGCTCGAGGAGGCGAAGCTCGCCATCTCCCTGGAGAAGGTGATGACCAAGGACCAGATCCTCCAGGCCTACCTCAACATCTCGCAGTTCGGCGTCTCGATCTACGGCGTGGAGACCGCGGCCCAGTACTACTTCTCGGTCTCGGCCAAGGACCTGAACTACCTGCAGGCCGCGACCATCGCCGGCATCACGAACGCCCCGACCGACTACGACCCGCAGCGCAACCCCGAGAAGTCGCAGGCCCGCCGCGACACCGTGCTGAGCCTCATGCTCAAGCAGGGGGACATCACCCGGGCGGAGTACGACACGGGCATCGCGACCCCGATCGCGGACACGCTCAAGATCGGACAGACGAGCCTCGGCTGCGCGACCGCCGGCAAGGTGGTGGCCGGGTCCGGGTACTTCTGCGACTACGTGACCAAGGTCATCGCGCAGGACCCCGCCTTCGGCAAGACGCCGGCCGACCGTCGCCGCCTGCTGTACCAGGGCGGACTGACGATCCACACGACGCTCGACCCCCGTATGCAGGAGCTGGCCGACGCCGCGGTGAAGGGAGCGATCCCGATCGACGACCCCTCGGGCATCGCCGATGCGATGTCGACCGTCGAGCCCGGCACCGGGAAGATCCTCGCGATGGCGCAGAACCGCACCTTCAGCACGGCCCCGAACCCCGGGCCCGGGCTGACGTCCCTGAACTACAACGCCGACTACCTCTACGGCGGCTCCGGCGGGTTCGCGCCGGGGTCGACCTACAAGGCGTTCACCCTGCTCGAGTGGTTCAAGGAAGGGCACTCGCTGCAGGAGGTCGTCGACGGCCGGGTCAAGCCCTACCAGTTCAGCCAGTTCAACGCGCCGTGCACGGGCCTCGGCAACGGCACCTGGAAGCCCGGCAACTCCGAGGGCACCGGCAACCTCATGACCGTCGCCGACGCGACCCGCAACTCCGTGAACAACGCCTTCGCCGAGATGGCGACCCAGCTGAACCTGTGCTCCATCTTCCAGGGAGCCCAGGACCTCGGTGTGCACACGGCGCAGGGCGCGCCGCCGAAGGTCGTCCCGAGCAACATCCTCGGGACCGACAGCGTCGCACCGCTGACGATGGCGGCGGCCTACGCCGCGTTCGCGGCCGACGGCAACTTCTGCGAGCCGATCGCGATCACCGCGGTCGAGGACTCCAACGGCAAGGAGCTGAAGGTTCCCTCGGCGAACTGCCGGCAGGCGATCACCCCCCAGCTCGCGCACGCGATGAGCTACGGGCTGAGCAAGGTGTGGCAGGGCACGGCGAGGAACGTGCGGGTGCTCCCGGACGGCCGTCCCGCCTCCGGGAAGACCGGCACGACCTCGGCGAACGAGGACACCTGGTTCGTGGGGTACACGGCCCAGCTCTCGACGGCCGTGTGGGTGGGGCACTCCGAGGGGTTCATCCCGATGCACAGCCTGACCATCAACGGGACGTTCTACCAGTACGTCTACGGGTCGAGCGTCGCCGCACCCGCATGGCGCGCGTTCATGGCGCCGGCGAGCCAGGGGATGCCCGTCGTCGCGTTCCCCCCAGCGGACAGCGCGCAGGTCGTCGGTGTCCAGGTCACGGTCCCGGACGTCGTCGGCATGAGCGAGTCCACCGCCACGGCTGTGCTCGACAAGGCCGGCTTCAACGTCAAGACGGGTAGCGCGGAGTACTCCTCTTCGGCACCGGTCGGGTCGGTGGCGTCGACCACGCCCGCCGGCGGGTCCCGGGCGGTCCGTGGCACCGTGGTGACCCTCGTGCTCTCGCTCGGCGTCGACCCGGCGACGATCAAGCCGCCACCACCACCGCCGACGCCGACCCCACTGCCGACAAAGACGAACAACGGCAAGAGCGGCGGCTGAGTGGCGTCGCTGAGCCGCGCCCTCGGCCTCGGCGCCCTCACCGCAGCAGCGGGACTGGGCTACGCCTTCGCCGAGGCGCGCGCCTACACCCTGCGCCGCATCACCGTGCCCGTCCTGGCACCCGACGAGCGGGCGCTGCGGATCCTGCACCTGTCCGACCTGCACCTGACCCCCGGCCAGGACCGCAAGATCGCCTGGTTGCGTGACCTCGCGACGCTCGAGCCGGACCTCGTGATCGACACCGGCGACAACATGGCGCACCTGGAGGCGCTGCCCGCGCTGCTGCACGCACTCGAGCCGATGATGCAGCTCCCGGGCGCCTTCGTGATGGGCTCGAACGACTACGTCGCCCCCCAGCCGAAGAACCCGGCCCGCTACCTGATGAGCGACGCGAGGACCACGGCCCGCACCAACGACGCCCCGCTGCCCGCCGGCGAGCTCGGGGCGGCACTGCGCGAGGCCGGCTGGCGGGACCTGACCAACCGCCGCGACGGCATCGTGGCCGACGGCCGACGGATCTCCCTGGTGGGCGTCGACGACCCGCACCTGGACCTCGACCGGTTCCCGGAGCCGGAGGAACGACCCGAGGTCGACCTCCACCTCGGCGTCGCCCATGCGCCCTACCGGCGCGTGCTCGACTCGATGCGCGCCGACGGCGCCCAGCTCGTCCTCGCCGGGCACACGCACGGCGGTCAGCTCTGCGTCCCTGGCTTCGGCGCCCTGGTGACGAACTGCGACCTGGACCGGCGCCGCGCCAAGGGCCTGCACGGCTGGCCGGGACCACGGCCCGACGAGGCGGGTGGCGACGGGTCGACCTGGCTGCACGTCTCCGCCGGGCTCGGCACCTCGCCCTACGCTCCCGTGCGGTTCGCCTGCCGTCCCGAGGTGACCCTGCTGACGCTCGTCGCCCGCCCGAGCTGAGCCGGTTTTCCCGCAGGGTCTCCGCTGGGCTATCCTTGCCAGGCTCCACGGGGTGTGGCGCAGCTTGGTAGCGCGCTTCGTTCGGGACGAAGAGGGCGCAGGTTCAAATCCTGTCACCCCGACACA
>JBBSAL010000047.1:0-27944 GCA_038252305.1 Actinomycetales bacterium
CCGACGAGATCGGCTCCGGCCTCGCGGTGTTCCATCCGCGCGGCGGGATCATCCGGATGGAGATGGAGGACTACTCACGGCGCAAGCACGTCGAGGCGGGCTACTCCTTCGTCAACACCCCGCACATCACCAAGTCGAAGCTCTTCGAGCTCTCCGGGCACCTGGACTGGTACGCCGAGAGCATGTACCCGCCGATGCACCTGGACGAGGAGCGCGACGCCGAGGGCAACGTCCGCAAGCAGGGGCAGGACTACTTCCTCAAGCCGATGAACTGCCCGATGCACAACCTCATCTTCCGTTCGCGCGGGCGCTCCTACCGGGAGCTGCCGCTGCGGCTCTTCGAGTTCGGCACCGTCTACCGCTACGAGAAGTCGGGCGTCGTGCACGGCATGACCCGCGCCCGCGGCTTCACCCAGGACGATGCGCACATCTACTGCAGCCGCGAGCAGATGCGCGACGAGCTGACGAGCCTGCTCACCTTCGTGCTCGACCTGCTCAAGGACTATGGGCTGACCGACTTCTACCTCGAGCTCTCGACCCGGAACCCGGACAAGTGCGTCGGTTCTGAGGAGGCATGGGAGGAGGCGACCGAGACGCTGCGGGAGGTCGCCAACGCCTCGGGGCTCGACCTCGTGCCGGACCCGGGTAGTGCGGCCTTCTACGGCCCGAAGATCTCCGTGCAGGCGAAGGACGCCATCGGCCGGACCTGGCAGATGTCGACCATCCAGCTCGACTTCAACCTGCCCGAGCGCTTCGACCTGGAGTACACCGCCGCGGACGGCTCGCGTCAGCGCCCGGTGATGATCCACCGTGCGTTGTTCGGGTCGATCGAGCGCTTCTTCGCCGTGCTGACCGAGCACTACGCCGGGGCGTTCCCGGCATGGCTCGCGCCCGTGCAGGTGCTCGCGGTGCCGGTGGCCGAACCGTTCAACGCCTACCTGGAGGAGCTCGTCGCCCGGCTGCGCGCCCTCGGTGTGCGGGCGGAGGTCGACCTCTCCGACGACCGCTTCGGCAAGAAGATCCGCACCGCCAGCACGCAGAAGATCCCCTTCGTGCTCATCGCCGGGGGTGAGGACGTCGAGGCGGGTGCGGTCTCCTTCCGCTACCGCGACGGACGCCAGGACAACGGTGTTCCCGTGGACGAGGCGATCGAACGCGTCGTCTCGGCGATCCGGGACCGCGTGCAGGTCTGACGTGGACGAGGACCGCACCGCAGCCGACGGCGCCCTCGCCGGTGATCCCGACGGGTTCGAGCGGCTCTGGACGCCGCACCGGATGGTCTACGTCGGCGGGCAGGACAAGCCGAGCGGACCGGGGGCCGAGCAGTGCCCCTTCTGCCGGGCCGCGGCCGCACCGGACGAGGCAGGGCTCGTCGTCGCCCGTGGCGAGACGGCCTTCGTGCTGCTCAACCTCTACCCGTACAACTCGGGGCACCTGATGGTGGTCCCGTTCCGGCACGTCGCGGACTACACCGAGCTGCGCACCGACGAGACCACCGAGATCGCGGAGCTGACGCGCACGGCGATGCGCGCGCTGCGCGTGGTGATGTCCCCGCAGGGGTTCAACCTGGGGATGAACCAGGGGTCCGTGGCCGGCGCGGGCATCGCGGCGCACCTGCACCAGCACGTCGTGCCGCGCTGGGGCGGGGACTCGAACTTCCTCCCGATCATCGGCCGGACGAAGGCGCTCCCCGAGCTCCTCGGCGACACGCGGGCGCGTCTGGCCGCAGCCTGGCCGCAGGACTGAGGCGCCCCGTGCTCGGACATCTGAGGTCCCTCATGGCAACGGTCTTCGGGCCGTTCGCCCGCTTCCTGCTGCGCCGCGGCGTCTCGCCGGACGCGGTGACCGTCACGGGCACCGTCGGAGTGGTCGCGGCCGGGCTCGGACTGCTCGGCACGGGGCACCTGCTGGCCGGTTCGCTGACGATCGCCGTGCTCGCGCTGACGGACTCGATCGACGGGATCATGGCCCGCACGGCAGGGAGGTCCGGGCCGTGGGGCGCGTTCCTCGACTCGACCCTCGACCGCTTCGGCGACGCGGCGATCTTCGTCGGGCTCGTCGTCCACCTGAGCAGGCGGGGCGACGACATCGGTGCCGCACTCGCCCTGGCGAGCCTCGTGCTTGGTTCCGTGGTGCCGTACGCCCGGGCCAGGGCAGAGGGTCTGGGGATGACGGCGTCGGTGGGCATCGCCGAGCGGGCCGATCGCCTCGCTCTCGTGCTCGTCGGCGCGTTCGCCGTGGGGCTCGGGGCTCCGTATGTCGTCCTCGACGTGCTGCTCGGCCTGCTCGCGGTCGCGAGCGCGATCACCGTGGGGCAGCGCATGGCCACCGTGCGGCGTCAGTGCGCCACGCTCGCCGGCCCGGCCGCAGGGGACGCCTCGTGAACCTCAGCGCCCGCGCGGTGCTCCTCGCGTCCCGGCTCGCCCCGCGGGCCCCGGAGGACGCCGTGCGCGCGATCGCCCACGTCGCGGCCGAGGTGACGTGGCTGATGCGCGGCCGCGGGGTGCGCCGCCTCGAGGCGAACCTCTCCCGGGTCCACCCGTGCGATGCCGGTGAGCTGCGCCGGCTCAGCCGCGCCGGGATGCGGACCTACCTGCGCTACTACGCCGAGGCGTTCACGCTCGGCGGGCGCACGCGTGAGCAGATCGACGCCCGGGTGCGCGCGATCGGCGCCGAGGCCCTTCTCGAGCACACCGACGCCGGTCGTGCGGTGGTCCTCGCGCTGGGGCACCAGGGGAACTGGGACCTCGCAGGTGCCTGGGCCGCCCGCGCCCTCGCCCCGGTCTCGACCGTCGCCGAGCGTCTCGAGCCACCGGAGGTGTTCCGGGCGTTCCTGGCGATGCGCGAGGAGCTCGGGCTGGAGATCTTCCCGCTCGACGCGGTTCGCGACGTGTTCCGTGACCTCGTACGCGCGGCGCGCTCCGGGGGTCGGCTGATCCCGCTGCTGGCAGATCGGGACCTGACCTCTCGTGGCGTGGAGGTCGACCTGTGCGGGCACCGGGCACGCGTCGCCGCCGGGCCGGCCGCCCTCGCCGTGACCACCGGATCGCCGCTGTTCGCGGTGCGGATGCGGCACGAGCGGATCAGCGGGGCTCGCCGTGCCGCCGCGGGGACCCGCTGGGGACTCGTCGTCGAGTTCGTCCCCGTCCCCGTCCCCGAGGGCCCCCGTGCCGAACGTGTGCGCTCCCTCACCCAGGCCTGGGTGGACGTCGTCGGCGCGGACATCTCCGCGCACCCGACGCACTGGCACATGCTGCAGCGGGTCTTCCTCGCCGACCTTCGCGATCCCACGACGACGGAAGGGGCCGCGTGAGCCTGCGCATCGGGCTCGTCTGCCCGTACTCCTTCGACGTCCCCGGTGGCGTCCAGTTCCATGTGCGCGATCTCGCCGAGGCGTTGGAGAAGCTCGGCCACACCGTGTCCGTGCTGGCCCCGGCGGACGAGGACACCGAGCTCCCGCCGTACATCACCTCGGCCGGGCGCGCGATCCCGGTGCGCTACAACGGCTCGGTCGCGCGGATGACCTTCGGCCCGGTCAGCGCCCGCCGGGTGCGGCGCTGGCTCGAGGCGGGTGACTTCGACATCCTCCACCTGCACGAGCCGGTCACCCCGAGCCTCGGCATGCTCGCGCTGTGGATCGCCTCCGGGCCGATCGTGGCCACGTTCCACACGGCGCTCATCCGCTCCCGCGCGCTCCAGGTCGCCTACCCGATGGTGCGGTCGAGCATGGAGAAGATCTCCGGGCGGATCGCGGTGTCGGAGGACGCCAGACGGACGCTCGTGGAGCACCTCGGCGGGGACGCCGTCGTGATCCCCAACGGGGTCTACGTCGACGCCTTCGAGGGCGTCGCCGAGGACCCGCGATGGACCGGTACGCCCGAGGCTCCCACGATCGCCTTTCTCGGCCGTCTCGACGAGTCCCGCAAGGGTCTGCCCGTGCTCACCGCCGCTGTCCCCGCCGTTCTCGCCGCGCACCCCGGGGCGCGTTTCCTGGTCGCCGGGCACGGAGAGACGGGCCGGGCCGACGCGATCGCGGCGCTCGGCGAGCACGCAGGGTCGATGGAGTTCCTCGGCCGGGTCTCGGACGAGGAGAAGGCGACCCTTCTCGCCTCGGTGGACGTCTACTGCGCCCCGAACACGGGCGGCGAGAGCTTCGGGATCGTCCTGGTCGAGGCCATGAGCGCCGGTGCGACGGTGGTCTCGAGCGACCTGGGGGCGTTCCGCCGGGTGCTCGACGACGGTGCTGCGGGTGTGCTGTTCCGCAACGGCGACTCCGCCGACCTCTCGGCGGTCCTCAACCGGGTGCTCGACGACCCCGAGCTGCGGCGCGTCACGTCCGAGCGTGCCTCGGAGGTCGTGCGCCGCTACGACTGGTCGGCGGTCACCCGCCAGGTGCTGACCGTCTACGAGATGGTCCTGGCAGGGGCGCTGAGCAAGGTCGTCGAGGACCCGTCGTCCCGGCGATGGTTCCGCACCGGTGGGGGAGAGGGCTCATGACCCTCACCGAGGTCACCGTCCTGCTGGTCGTCGTCGTCCTGCTCGGTGCGTGGTTCGCCTGGCTGGTCGCCAGTCGGCTGGACCGCCTGCACCGCAAGGTCGCGGGGACCAGGGCAGTGCTCGACAACCAGCTCGTCCGCCGGGCCTCGGTCTCCGCCGAGCTCTCCTGGAGCGGGCTGCTCGACCCGGTGAGCTCGGTCCTCCTGGGCGAGGCCGCCTGGCAGGCGCTGGTCGCCGGGGGCGGGCAGCCCGGCGCGCTCCTCGAGATCCCCGCCGACCTTGCGGGGAGTCTCGGTGCGACGAGCGTCGCTGCCGACGAGGTCGACCGCGACCAGGCCGAGAGCGAGCTCTCCCGGACCTTGTGCGCGGCGCTCGCCGACCCAGCCGACGTCGCCGAGATCGAGCAGGACGTCGTCGGGGCAGAGCTCCTCGCTGCGCTCGCCTCCTCCTGGTACCGGATCCAGCTGTCGCGACGCTTCCACAACGAGGCCGTCGCGCAGGCCCAACGGGTGCGTCGCAAGCTGTTCGTCCGGCTGTTCCGGATGGCGGGGCACGCCCAGATGCCGCAGACGGTCGAGATCGACGACGCCTGGCCCGAGGCTCTTCCCGCGTCCGCCCGCTGAGCACCGCATGCCGTGGTCGGTGCGCGGACTAGAATGGTTGAGCCCGCGCGAGCGTACCCGCGAGCGCCCCACCCTCCACGTAGCAAGGACAGCCGTGAGCAACGAGACCAGCCAGAACATCGTCGGCACCGCCCAGGTGAAGCGCGGCATGGCAGAGATGCTCAAGGGCGGGGTCATCATGGACGTCGTCACCGCCGAGCAGGCCAAGATCGCCGAGGACGCAGGTGCCGTCGCCGTCATGGCCCTCGAGCGTGTCCCGGCCGACATCCGTGCCCAGGGCGGCGTCGCCCGGATGAGCGACCCCGACCTCATCGACGGGATCATCGAGGCCGTCTCGATCCCGGTGATGGCCAAGGCTCGGATCGGCCACTTCGTCGAGGCACAGGTGCTGCAGAGCCTCGGTGTGGACTACATCGACGAGTCCGAGGTCCTCACCCCTGCCGACTACGCGCACCACATCGACAAGTGGGCCTTCACGGTTCCCTTCGTCTGCGGGGCGACGAACCTCGGCGAGGCGCTGCGCCGGATCACCGAGGGCGCGGCGATGATCCGCTCGAAGGGTGAGGCCGGCACCGGGGACGTCTCCAACGCGACCACGCACATGCGGCAGATCCGCGACCAGATCACCCGGCTGGGCTCGCTCCCCGCCGACGAGCTCTACGTCGCGGCCAAGGAGCTCCAGGCGCCGTACGACCTCGTCGTGGAGGTCGCCCGTACCGGCGCGCTGCCCGTCGTGCTCTTCACCGCCGGCGGCATCGCGACCCCGGCCGATGCCGCGATGATGATGCAGCTCGGTGCGCAGGGCGTGTTCGTCGGCTCCGGCATCTTCAAGGCCGGCAACCCGGCGGAGCGTGCCGCGGCGATCGTCAAGGCGACCACCTTCTTCGACGACCCCGACGTCCTCGCCCAGGTCTCTCGTGGCCTCGGTGAAGCCATGGTCGGCATCAACGTCGCGGACATCCCCGAGCCCCACCGCCTGGCCGAGCGCGGCTGGTGAGCGCGGCCGCCCCGGGCGACGACTGGCGGGACGGGCTGGTCCAGCTCGGCCCCGACTGGGTCCTCGGTGCGGACGGCGTCCCCGTGCGTAGCGCGGCGCGGTTGCTCCTGCTCGACGAGGAGGACCGTCTCCTGCTGGTCCGCGGCCATGACCCGGACGAGCCGGATCGGCACTGGTGGTTCACGGTCGGGGGCGGCATCGACGCTGGCGAGAGTCCGCGGCAGGCGGCGGTACGTGAGCTCGCCGAGGAGACGGGACTGCAGGTCCCGGCAGAGGCGCTCGTGGGGCCGGTGCTGCGGCGGACCGCGCTGTTCGACTTCGCCCGCCGGACGGTACGTCAGCACGAGGACTTCTTCCTCGCGCGGATCGAGGCCCCCGGCATGCTCGTGCACCACGGATGGACCGAGATCGAGCTGCAGTTCATGGACGAGGCCCGCTGGTGGCCGGTGGACGAGCTCGTGGTGCAGACCGAGCAGGTCTTCCCCGAGGGTCTGGCCGGGGTCGTCAGCGACCTCCTCGGTGGCTGGGACGGGCTGCTGCTCGTGCTCCCCGAGCAGGCCTGAGCGCGATGGGCCCGTGGACCGGGCCCGTGCCCGTGTCGTGGCTCGACGAGAGACCGGATCGGCAACATCCCCGTCATCCGTGCGAACTACCGTCGTGCCGTGCCCACGACCTCCTCACCCGTGATGCGCATGAGCCGCAGCGGGATCCGCGCCCTGATGGAGCTCGCCCTCGCCGATCCGCAGGCGATCCGCCTCGAGGTCGGTGAACCCGCGCAGACGACGCCGACGGTCGTCATGGACGCCGCCTTCGCGGACGCGCGCGCCGGGCACACGCACTACACGTCGAGCGCAGGCAGCGACGACCTGCGTGCGGCGCTGGCAGCCAAGGTGCTCCGGGACAACGGCCTGCCGATCACCCCGGGCGACGTGATCGTCACGCACGGGGCGATGAGCGCGCTCTCGATGCTCTTCACCGCACTGCTCGGCCCCGGCGACGAGGTCCTCCTGCCCGACCCCGAGTTCCCGAACTGGCGGATGGCGGCCTTGGCGGCGGGCGGTGACGTCGGCACGTACCCCACCCGCGCGGACCAGGGCTTCGTGCCGACGATCGAGGCCATCGAGGCGGCGATCGGTCCCCGGACGCGGGCGATCCTGCTGTGCTCGCCGAACAACCCCACGGGCGCGGTGTACCCGGCCGCGCTGCTCGAGGCGGTCGTCGACCTCGCCAGGCGACAGGACCTGTGGGTGATCTCCGACGAGTGCTACGAGGCCATCACCTACGACGTCGAGCACGTGAGCCCGGCGACCTTCGACACCGACGATCGCGTCGTGACGGTCTTCTCCTTCTCCAAGACGCACGCGATGACCGGGTGGCGCACGGGCTACCTTGTCTCGACCCGTCCGTCCCTGATCGACCTCCTCGTCCAGGTCGCCGAGGCCATGGTCGCGTGTCCGTCGGTCCTCGGGCAGCGGGCGGCGCTGGCGGCGCTCGGCGGCCCGCAGGATCACGTCGCGAAGGCCGTGGCGACCTATCGCGCGAACCGGGACGCCGCCGTCGCGGCGCTGCGTGCGGCAGACGTCCGGTGCTCCGTCCCGGACGGGGCCTTCTACCTGCTCGTCGACGTCTCGGACGTCGAGGCCGACGGGTATGCCGTCGCGCTGCGGCTCCTGGCCGCCGAGCACGTAGCGGTCGCGCCGGGGGAGACCTTCGGGGCCGCGACGGCCGGGTGGGTGCGTCTCTCGCTCGCCGGCGACCCCGCCGAGCTGGCCGAGGGGGTCGCGCGACTGATCCGCTTCGTCGGCCGCGCCCGCGTCGCGCGCGCGTCGGCGTCGGAGCACGACTCGCTGGTCAGGTGACCTGCTGGCGGTCCTCGTCCAGCGGCACCTGCTCACCGCCGTCGAGCACGGCACGCAGCTGTCGGACGGCCAGGAGCAGGTCCGCGTGCGTGAGGTACGGCGCCGCGACGCCGAGCCGGATGAGGCCGGGCTCCCGGAAGTCCCCGACCACGCCGCGCGCGACGAGTGCCCGCACGACGCCGTACGCCTGCGGGTGGGCGAAGGACACCTGGGAGCCACGTCGCTCGTCGTCCGCCGGGGTGACCGGTCGCAGCTCGGGGGTGAGCGCGGCTGCGCAGCGCAGCAGGAAACCGGTCAGTGAGAGCGACCGCGCACGCAGCGCGTGGATGTCGAGGTGGTCGAAGACGTCGAGCGAGGCCTCGAGCGCGAGCATCGAGAGCAGCGGCGGGCTCCCGATCCGCGCGCGTGCGGCCCCGGCGGCAGGCTCGTACTGCGGGGACATCGCGAACGGGGACCGGTGCCCGTGCCAGCCGCGGATCGCGGGCGCGAACTCGGCCTGGTGGCGGGTCGCGACATAGGCGAAAGCCGGCGCCCCCGGACCGCCGTTGAGGTACTTGTACCCGCAGCCGACGGCGAGGTCGACCCGGTGCTCGTCGAGCCCGATCGGCACGGCGCCGGCGCTGTGCGAGAGGTCCCAGAGCATCAGGGCCCCTGCCGCATGGGCGGCCGTCGTGACGCGGGGAAGGTCCCAGAGCCGGCCCGTGCGGAAGTCCACGTGCGAGAGGGCGACGAGCCCGACGTCCTCCCGCTGGGCGAGCACGGCCGGCACCTCGTCCGGGTCGGCGGTGACGAGCTCCCAGCCGAGGTCCTCGGCCACCCCGCCGAGCACGTAGAGGTCGGTGGGGAACGAGCCGGGATCGGTGAGCAGCACCCGGCGCCGCGGGCGCATCGCTCCCGCAGCGCGTGCTGCCTGGAAGAGCTGGACCGACGTGGAGTCGCCGGCGACCACCTGCCCCGGCGCGGCGCCGACCAGCGGCGCGATGCGTTCGCCGATGCGTGTCGGTGCGTCCCACCAGCCGTGCTCGTTCCACGAGCCGATGAGGTCACGCCCCCACTGGCGCCGCACGACGTCCGCGACCACGTCGGGGACGTGGGCGGGGAGCGCACCGAGGGAGTTGCCGTCCAGGTAGGTCACGCCGGGCGGCAGCGCGAAGAGGTGCCGGAGATCGGTGGCCGAGGACGCGGCGTCGAGCGCTGCGGCCTCACGGTCGAGAGTGTCGGGCTGCACCGTCCGGACACTACCCGCCACGCCCCTAGACTCGGCGCTCATGACTGCGACGATCGGCGTGCTCGCTCTGCAGGGCGACGTGCGTGAGCACCTGGCCGCGCTCGAGGCCTCCGGCGCCCGGGCCGTGCCGGTCCGGCGTCTGCGCGAGCTCGAGTCCGTCGACGGCATCGTCCTGCCCGGTGGGGAGTCGACGACGATCGACAAGCTGCTGCGAATCTTCGACCTCTTCGACCCGTTGCGCGCAGCCGTCGCCGACGGTCTTCCCGCCTACGGCTCCTGCGCCGGGATGATCCTGCTCGCCGAGCGGATCACGGGCGGCCTGCCGGACCAGAAGACGATCGGCGGGCTCGACATCACCGTCCGCCGCAACGCCTTCGGCCGCCAGGTCGACTCCTTCGAGACCGACCTCGTCGTCGACCAGGTACCGGACAGCCGCACCGATCCGGTGCACGCGGTCTTCATCCGCGCGCCGTGGGTGGAAGAGGTCGGGCCGGGCGTCCAGGTCCTGGCGCGGGTGGAGTCCGGTGAGGCCGCCGGTAGGATCGTCGCCGTGCGAGAGCGCGACGTGCTCGCCACGTCGTTCCACCCGGAGATCACGGGGGACGTGCGCCTGCACCGTTTGTTCGTCCAGATCGTCACCGACCGCGGTTGAGGGGTTGCAATGTCCGGTCACTCCAAGTGGGCCACGACCAAGCACAAGAAGGCAGTGGTCGACGCCCGGCGCGGCAAGCTCTTTGCCAAGCTCGTCAAGAACATCGAGGTCGCGGCCCGGACCGGCGGTGGTGACGTCGCCGGCAACCCGACGCTGTTCGACGCGATCCAGAAGGCCAAGAAGACCTCGGTCCCCAACGAGAACATCGACCGTGCCGTCAAGCGGGGCTCCGGCCAGGAGGCCGGCGGCGCGGACTACCAGACGATCATGTACGAGGGCTACGGCCCTGGTGGCGTCGCCGTGCTCGTGGAGTGCCTGACCGACAACCGCAACCGCGCGGCGTCCGACGTCCGCCTGGCGTTCACCCGCAGCGGCGGTTCGCTCGCCGACCCCGGGTCGGTGTCCTACCTCTTCTCCCGTCGCGGCGTGGTCATCGTCCCGAAGACGGACACCCTCGGCGAGGACGACGTCCTTGCTGCCGTGCTCGACGCCGGCGCCGAGGAGGTCAACGACCTCGGTGACTCGTTCGAGGTGATGAGCGAGGCGACCGACGTCGTCGCCGTGCGCACCGCGCTGGTGGACGCCGGGATCGACTACGACTCCGCCGAGGCGCAGTTCGTCCCCGCCACCCAGGTCGAGGTCGACGTCGACGGTGCTCGCAAGATCATGCGGCTCATCGACGCGCTGGAGGACAGCGACGACGTGCAGAACGTCTTCGCGAACTTCGACGCCTCCGACGAGGTCATGGCGGAGCTCGACGAGGAGGAGTGACCTCGGCGCTGCGGCGCACCACCGCGGCCCGGCCCGGCGCGGGTACCGGTGACCTGGCGGTCGGGCTGCGAGACTGAGCTGTGCGCGTACTCGGTGTCGACCCAGGGCTGACCCGCTGCGGGATCGGCGTCGTCGACTCTCTGCCCGGGCGGCGCGTCGGGCTCGTCGGCGTGATGGTGGCGCGCTCGGAGGTCGACGCGGACCCCGCCGTCCGGCTCGCCGCGATCGGTGCCCAGGTCGAGGAGTGGCTCGACCTGCACTCCCCGGACGCCGTCGCGGTCGAACGCGTCTTCGCCCAGCACAACGTGCGAACCGTCATGGGCACCGCCCAGGTCTCCGGCGTGGTGATGGCCGCCGCAGCCCGACGCGGCATCCCGGTCGCGCTGCACACCCCGAGCGAGGTGAAGGCCGCGGTCACGGGTAGTGGTCGAGCCGACAAGGCCCAGGTCACGGCGATGGTCACCCGCATCCTCGGCCTGAGCGAGGCTCCACGTCCCGCCGACGCCGCCGACGCCCTCGCGCTCGCCATCTGCCACCTGTGGCGCCCGACGGTCCCCGCAGCCGTCGAGCCGGGCGAGGTCGGGAGCCCTCGGTCGTCGGCGACCCCGGCACAACGGGCCTGGGCACTGGCCGAGCAGGCGGCGCGCCGCCCGTCCCGCTGACGGCCACGCTTGCTAGCGTGTCCACTCGTACAGGTGTTCGGGCGTCCGGGCTGTCGTCCTGCGGTGCCGCGAGCATCGCCCCGTCCGGGCCATGAGGTGAAGGAGAGTCGCGGTGATCGCCACCTTGCGCGGCCAGGTCGTCGTCGTCCGGCTGGATTCCGCCGTCCTGGAGGTCGGGGGAGTCGGCCTCCTCGTGCACGCGACCCCGACCACGCTCGCCGGGCTGCGGATCGGCTCCGATGCGCGGCTGGCGACCTCGCTGGTGGTCCGCGAGGACTCGCTCACGCTGTTCGGCTTCGCTGACGACGACGAGCGCGACGCCTTCGAAGCGGTCCAGACGGTCAGCGGCATCGGACCGCGGCTCGCACTGGCGATGCTCGCCGTGCACTCGCCGGACGCCCTGCGCAGGGCAGTGGCCACCGAGGACCTCGCGGCGCTGCAGCGCGTGCCCGGGATCGGCCGCAAGGGCGCGCAGCGACTCGTCCTCGAGCTCGCCGACCGGCTCGGTGCACCGGGCGCCACGGCCGATCGCCCGCAGCCGGTCTCGACCGATCGCCGCAGCGAGGTCGTCGAGGCGCTCGTCGGCCTCGGGTGGACCGCGAAGGTCGCGCAGACGGCGGTCGACGACGTCGCGTCGCCCGACGAGGGCGTGACCGACGTCGCGGTGGTGCTGCGCGCCGCGCTGCGCGCGCTGGGGGGCGGTCGTGCCTGAGGAGGACGAGATCACCACCGAACGGCTCGTCGCACCGGGCGCCGAGGACCTCGAGCGTGCGGCCGAGGCCGCGCTGCGCCCGCGCAGCCTTGCGGAGTTCGTCGGCCAGAAGGTGGTGCGCGACCAGCTCGAGCTCGTGCTGCACGCGGCCATGGGCCGTGGCCGGGCGCCCGACCACGTGCTCCTGTCCGGGCCCCCTGGGCTCGGCAAGACCACCCTCGCCATGATCATCGCCGCCGAGCTCGGCACCTCCGTGCGGATCACCTCGGGCCCGGCGATCCAGCATGCGGGGGACCTCGCAGCGGTCCTCTCCTCGCTCGAGGAGGGGGAGGTCCTCTTCCTCGACGAGATCCACCGCATCGCCCGTCCGGCGGAGGAGCTGCTCTACGTCGCGATGGAGGACTTCCGGGTCGACGTGATCGTCGGCAAGGGCGCCGGCGCGAATGCCATCGGCCTGAGCCTGCCGCCCTTCACTGTCGTCGGGGCGACCACGCGCGCCGGGCTGCTGCCCGCCCCGCTGCGCGACCGCTTCGGCTTCACCGGCCACCTGGACTTCTACGCGGAGGACGAGCTCCACCAGGTGCTCGTGCGCTCGGCCGGCCTGCTCGGGGTCGACCTGCGCTCCGATGCCGCGGGCGAGATCGCCTCGCGCTCGCGCGGCACCCCGCGGATCGCGAACCGGCTGCTGCGGCGGGTGCGGGACTGGGCGCAGGTCCGCGGCAACGGCACGCTCGACCTCGCTGCGGCCCGCGCGGCGCTCGCGGTCTACCAGGTCGACGAGCTGGGCCTGGACCGACTGGACCGCTCGGTGCTCACGGCGCTGTGCGAACGCTTCGGCGGCGGGCCGGTCGGGCTGACCACGCTCGCCGTCGCGGTGGGCGAGGAGCCGGAGACGGTCGAGACCGTTGCCGAGCCCTTCCTCGTGCGCGAGGGACTCGTCGGACGCACCCCTCGGGGCCGCGTCGCGACGGCCCGTGCCTGGAAGCATCTCGGGCTGGTCCCGCCCGTACAGGGCTCGCTGCTCTTCGAGTGAGCGGAACCCGGCGCACCGCCACGGCGTTAGGGCTGGAGCACGCCCGTCACCTAGACTGCGCGCGGCCCCACACACGAAGGACGTGAACGTACCGATGCAACAGCTCCTGCTCCCATTGATGCTCGCCGGGCTGTTCGGTCTGCTCCTGTACTCGTCAAGCCGCACCCGCAAGCGCAACCTCGCGACGGCTGCGGAGCTCAAGGCCAACCTCGTGCCCGGCCGCGAGATCATGACGGGATCGGGCCTCTTCGCCACCGTCGTCGAGGTCGAGGAGGACGCCGTGATCCTCGAGACGAGCCCCGGCGTCACGAGCCGGTGGCTGCTCGCCGCGATCTCCAAGATCGTCGACCCGCCGGTTCCCGGTGACGAGGTCCTGGACGACGAGTACGAGGACGAGTACGACGACGACGAGTACGAGGACGACGACGACACGGCGGACGACGAGCTCGAGCTCGACGTCCCCGACGACGTGTCCAGCCTGACGACCGACCCCGGCGAGGACGACGCACCGCGCCGCTGAGGACCACCGGGCAGGCCTCAGTACGTCTGCCCACGCTCACGAGAGAAGACGAACCGTTGGCCACATCGACCCGCCGTGAACGGCCCGTGCGCACCCTGGTGACGCTCGGTGTCCTCGTCATCGCGCTCTTCGGCGCTCTGCTCGCCGGCGCGCGGTGGTCCAACGGCTCCATCGTCCCCCAGCTCGGGCTCGACCTGCAGGGCGGCACCCAGCTGATCCTCCAGCCGGTCGCCTCCGACGCGGCGAAGATCACGCCGCAGACGATCGCCCAGGCCATCGACATCATCCGGCAGCGCATCGACGCCTCCGGTGTCTCCGAGGCCGAGATCACGAGCCAGGGCGCGAACCAGATCGTCGTCGGGATCCCCGGCTCTCCGTCGCAGGCCACGATCGACCTGGTGAAGCAGGCCGCCCAGATGGACTTCCGTGTCGTCCTCAAGGAGGGCGCACCTGCCGTCGGGACCCCGGACACCGCAGCAGCCGGTCTCGGCACACCCAAGGCGTTGAACGACCCGGCGTGGCTGACGCAGGACGTCCTGAACGCCTTCGCCGCCTACGACTGCACCGACAAGAAGAACCTCACCGGCGGGACGACCGCGAGCGGAGACCCGACCAAGCCGGTGATCGCCTGCGAGTCCAACGGTTCCGCGAAGTACGTCCTCGGCCCGGTCGCGCTGCCGGGCAAGGACATCTCGAGCGCGAGCTCGGGCCTGGAGACCCTGCAGAACGGTTCCGTGGGCACGAAGTGGATCGTGAACCTCAACCTCAACTCCGAGGGCGCGACCGCCTTCCGTGAGGTCACCACCCTGATCCAGCCGCTGCCGCAGCCGCTCAACCAGTTCGCGATGGTGCTCGACGGCCTCGTGATCTCCGCGCCGCGGGTCGAGTCGATCATCTCCAACGGTCAGGCGATCATCTCCGGCTCGTTCACGCGCGACTCTGCCGCCACCCTCGCCCGTCAGCTGAACTTCGGTGCCCTGCCGTTGACCTTCGAGGTCAAGACGGAGCAGACGATCTCCGCGACCCTCGGCTCGGAGCAGCTGCAGCGCGGGATCCTTGCCGGTCTGATCGGACTGGCACTCGTGGCGGTGTACTCGCTCGTCCAGTACCGCGCCCTGTCCGCCGTCACGATCGCCTCGCTGGTCGTCGCGGGGGGGATCACCTACGGCCTCATCGCGCTGCTCTCGTGGACGCAGGGCTACCGCCTCAGCCTGCCCGGTGTGACGGGCCTGATCGTCTCCATCGGTATCACCGCCGACTCGTTCATCGTGTACTTCGAACGTGTCCGCGACGAGCTCCGGGACGGCAGATCGCTCCCTGCGGCCGTGTCGCACGCCTGGAGCCGGGCCCGCCGCACGATCCTCGCCTCCGACGCGGTCAACTTCCTCGCGGCGCTGGTGCTCTACTTCCTGGCAGTCGGCGGGGTGCGCGGCTTCGCCTTCACCCTCGGCCTGACCACGGTGGTCGACCTCGTGGTGGTGTTCCTCTTCACGCACCCGATGCTCGAGCTCCTCAGCCGGACGAGGTTCTTCGCCGAGGGCCACCGTTTCTCCGGGCTCGATGCGAGCCAGCTGACCCAGGGGGCGCGCTACGCGGGCCGTGGGCGGATCGCGGGCCCGAGCAGGGCGGCGGTCGCCGGGGCGGGCGACGATCCTGACGGGGTCGACGCGACGGACCGGCCGATGACGATCGCCGAGCGCAAGGCGGCCGCTCGCGCGGCCGCCGCCACCGCGACCACCGGCACCGACGGGAAGGACTCCTGATGGCCAGCACGCGGATGAGCCGGTGGGGTGCCGACCTCTACACCGGTCACACGTCCTACGCACTCGTCGGGCACCGGCGGCGCTGGTACGCGATCTCGGCCGTGCTGCTCTCGGTGTCGATCGTGCTGCTCGGGGTGCGCGGTCTCAACCCGAGCATCGACTTCAAGGGTGGGTCGGAGTTCACGGTCTCGAACGCGACGACGCTCGCCCAGCAGCCGGCCCTCGACGCGGTGACCGCCGTGAAGCCCGACGAGATCGCCCGGGTGTCCACGGTCGGCAAGGACTCGGTCCGGGTCCAGACCTCGAAGCTCAGCGACAACCAGACCACCCAGGTGGCCCAGGGCCTTGCGGACGCCTACGGCGTCCCGATCACCAAGGTCTCCAAGACCTTCATCGGTCCGACCTGGGGTGCCGACGTCTCCAGCAAGGCGATCCGTGCCCTCATCGTCTTCCTCGTGCTCGTCACGCTGGTCATGACCCTGTACTTCCGGGCATGGCGGATGGCGGTCGCAGCCCTCGTCGCCCTGCTGCACGACCTGATCATCACGGTCGGCATGTACGCAGGCGTCGGTTGGGAGGTGAGCCCGGCGACGGTGATCGGCTTCCTGACGATCCTCGGGTACTCGATCTACGACACCGTGGTCGTCTTCGACAAGGTGCGCGAGAACACCGAGAAGGTGCTCGAGCAGAAGAGGTTCACCTACGGCGAGATGGCGAACCTTGCCGTGAACCAGACCCTGGTGCGCTCGATCAACACCTCGGTCGTCGCGCTCCTGCCGGTCAGCGGCATCCTCTTCATCGGGGCCTTCCTGCTCGGTGCCGGGACGCTGCGCGACATCGCTCTCGCGCTGTTCATCGGCATCATCATCGGAACCTTCTCCTCGATCTTCATCGCGACGCCCTTCGAGGTCAGCCTGCGCGAGCGGGAGCCGGCGATCAAGGAGCACACGGACAAGGTCCTCGCGGCGCGTGCGGCCGTGGTGGCCGAGGGCGGCGAGGTCTCCGCAGAACCAGTCCGGGTCGGAGCGGCCACTCCCGGGCACCACCGTGGGAACCAGGCGCAGCCTCGTCGCCGCAAGGCCGGTCCGAACGGACGGTCGTCGTGAGCGCACCGCTCGCCGACCGGGTGCGGGCCCGTGTGCGGGACGTGCCCGACTACCCGCAGCCCGGTGTGACCTTTCGCGACATCACCCCGCTGCTCGCCGACGGGCCGCTCTTCGGTGAGGTCGTGCGCCACCTGGCCGAGATCGCGCCGCCCGTGGACCTGATCGCCGGGATGGAGGCGCGTGGCTTCCTGCTGGGAGCCCCCGTCGCGGTCGCCCTCGGGATCGGGTTCGTCCCGGTGCGCAAGGAGGGCAAGCTGCCTCGCGCGACGCTCTCGGGCTCCTACGACCTCGAGTACGGTTCCGCGGTCCTCGAGGTGCACCAGGACGCCGTCGCGCACGGCGCGCGCGTCCTGGTCATCGACGACGTGCTCGCGACGGGTGGGACGGCCGCGGCGACGGTCGAGCTCCTGCGCCAGGCCGGGGCCGAGGTCGTGGGGATGAGCTTTCTCATGGAGCTCGGCTTCCTCAACGGCCGGGCGAAGCTCGACGGCGTTCCCGTCGAGGCGATGCTCGCGTACTGATCGACCCGGAGTCGGGCCGAACGACGACGCCTCCGTAAGATGGTAGGACGACGCGGGGGAGGTGCGGATGGCCGAGCACGAGGGTGTGAACCTTCCGGTGCCCGCTGCGGGTTCGCCGTCCCCGGCTGACGTCGCGAGCAGCAGCGCGTCGGTGCGCCAGCGTCTGGTCCGATTCGCGACGCGTCCGTCGGCCACCGCCTCGCCGATCCTGGAGCCGCTGCTCGTCGCCGTGCGTGCCAACCACCCCAAGGTCGACATCTCGGTGATCGCCAAGGCCTACGTCGCGGCGGATCGCGCGCACCGCGGTCAGCTGCGGCGCAGCGGCGACCCTTACATCACGCACCCGGTCGCCGTCGCCACCATCCTCGCCGAGCTCGGCATGACGCCGCCCACGCTGGCAGCGGCGCTGCTGCACGACACCGTCGAGGACACCGACTACTCGCTCGACGCCTTGCGCGCCGACTTCGGCGAAGAGATCGCGATGCTGGTCGACGGCGTGACCAAGCTCGACAAGGTCGTCTACGGCGAGGCGGCACAGGCCGAGACGGTCCGCAAGATGGTCGTGGCGATGGCCAAGGACATCCGGGTGCTCGTCATCAAGCTCGCGGACCGGCTGCACAACGCCCGCACGTGGAGGTTCGTCCCGGCTGCCTCCGCCGAGCGCAAGGCGCGCGAGACCCTGGAGATCTACGCGCCGCTCGCTCACCGCCTGGGCATGAACACGATCAAGTGGGAGCTCGAGGACCTCTCGTTCGCGACGCTCTACCCCAAGATCTACGAGGAGATCGTGCACCTGGTCGCCGAGCAGGCACCGGCGCGCGAGGAGTACCTCAACACGGTGCGCGAGCAGGTCGCCGAGGACCTCAAGGCCGCCAAGGTCCGGTGCACGGTCAGCAGCCGCCCGAAGCACTACTACTCGATCTACCAGAAGATGATCGTCCGCGGTCGCGACTTCTCCGACATCCACGACCTCGTCGGGGTCCGGGTGCTCGTGGACTCGGTCAAGGACTGCTACGCGGCGCTCGGCGCCCTGCACGCGCGATGGAACCCGGTACCCGGCCGGTTCAAGGACTACATCGCGATGCCCAAGTTCAACATGTACCAGTCGCTGCACACGACGGTCATCGGGCCGGGCGGCCGGCCGGTCGAGATCCAGATCCGCACCTTCGACATGCACCGTCGCGCCGAGTACGGTGTCGCGGCGCACTGGAAGTACAAGGAGAACGCCAAGCATCCCGGCGGCGCGTCGATCGACGCCTCGAGCGACATGGCCTGGTTGAGGCAGCTCGTCGACTGGCAGAAGGAGACCGCCGACCCCTCGGAGTTCCTCGACTCCTTGCGCTTCGAGATCCGCGGTGCCGAGGTCTACGTCTTCACGCCCAAGGGCGAGGTCGTCGCGTTGCCCGGTGGCTCGACCCCGGTGGACTTCGCCTATGCGGTGCACACCGAGGTCGGTCACCGGACGATGGGTGCCCGGGTCAACAGCCGCCTCGTGCCGCTGGACTCCACCCTGGAGAACGGCGACGTCGTCGAGGTGCTCACCTCGAAGGCCGAGTCCGCCGGGCCGAGCAGGGACTGGCTCACCTTCGTCAAGAGCCCCCGTGCGCGCAACAAGATCCGCCAGTGGTTCTCCAAGGAGCGCCGCGAGGAGGCGATCGAGCACGGCAAGGAGTCGCTCGCCAAGGCGATGCGCAAGCAGAACCTGCCGCTGCAGAGGCTTCTCTCCCACGAGGCGCTCGTCACCCTGGCCAACGAGATGCGGCATGCGGACGTCTCGGCGCTGTACGCGGCGATCGGTGAGGGACAGGTCGCGGCGAGCACGGTCGTGCAGCGCCTCGTCCAGTCGATCGGCGGTGAGTCCTCTGCCGAGGAGGACATCGCCGAGGGCACACGGCCGGGCCACGCCCAGCACCGCTCGCGGACCGGGGAGTCCGGGGTCCGGGTCAAGGGCGTGAGCGACGTCTGGACGAAGCTCGCCAAGTGCTGCACGCCCGTCCCGGGCGACGAGATCATCGGTTTCGTCACGCGCGGGGCCGGGGTGAGCGTGCACCGTACCGACTGCGCGAACGTCGTCGGCCTGCGCGAGCAGCCCGAGCGGATCGTGGATGTCGAGTGGGACTCCGGCTCTGGGTCGGTCTTCCTCGTGCAGATCCAGGTCGAGGCGCTGGACCGCAGCCGGCTGCTGTCCGACGTCACGCGGGTGCTCTCGGACCATCACGTCAACATCCTGTCCGCGACCGTCTCGACCTCGCGGGACCGCGTCGCGATCTCCCGGTTCGTCTTCGAGATGGCCGAGACGACGCACCTGAACTCGGTGCTGGCAGCGGTGCGGAAGGTCGGCGGGGTCTACGACGTCTACCGGATCACGGGCTCCAAGGCAGCAGAGCTCACTCTCGGCTGAGGGCGGCACCGCCGGCACGACGGACGAGGCCCCGACCAAAGGTTCCGGTCGGGGCCTCGCGTCGATCCGGACTCAGCGGGAGTCGGCCGCAGCCTTCTCGATCTGCTCGAGCCATGCGCGACGGGCGTCGAGCGCCGCCTGCGCCTCGGCGATCCGACGGGTGTCCTTGGCTGCGGTCGCACGTGCCAGGTCGGCCTCGAGCTGGGCGATCGCCGACGTGAGCTGGGCGAGGGCACCCTCGGCGCGTGCCTTCGTCTCGGGGTTCGAACGCGACCACTGGGCCTGCTCGACGTCGCGCACGGCCTGCTCGACGGCTCGCAGCCGCCCCTCGACCCGCTGGATGGCGCCGCGGGGCACCTTGCCGGCGTCCTCCCAGCGCTCCTGGATGCTGCGCAGCGTCCGCTTCGCCGCCGCGAGGTCCGTGACCGGCACGAGGGCCTCGGCCTCGACGAGCAGGGTCTCCTTGACCTCGAGGTTCGCCCCGTACTCCGCATCGGTCTGCTGCGCTGCCGCGTCGCGAGCGGCGAAGAAGCGGTCCTGGGCGGAGCGGAACTTCTCCCACAAGGCGTCGTCGTCCTTGCGGCTGGCCCGACCGGCCAGCTTCCACTGAGCCATGAGGTCGCGGAAGGCGCCGGAGGTCGGGCCCCACTCGGTGCTCGACGCCAGGGCCTCGGCCTTGGCGACGAGCTCGGACTTGGCCGCCTTGGCGGCGCTGCCCACCTTCTCCAGCTCGGCGAAGTACCGGCGGCGCTCACGGTCGAACGTCGAGCGCGCGTGGCTGAACCGCTTCCACAGGGCGTCCTCGGACGGTCGGTCGATCCTGGGCCCGGTGCGCTGGGCCTCCTTCCAGGCGTCGAGGAGCTCGCGCAGCTGCTCGCCCGCAGGGCGCCACTGGATCTTCTCGGGTTCGGTGGCGGCGATCTTCTCCGCTGCCTCGACGAGCGCCGTCCTGGCCTCGAGCGCCACGGCCTTCGCCGCGGCACGCTCGGCATCGGCAGCGGCGCGACGTTCCGCGGTCGCCTCCGCGATGGCCGTCAGCCGCACGCGCAGAGCGTCGAGGTCCCCGACGACAGCCGGCTCGGCCAGCTCCTCCGTGAGGCTCGCTACCGTGGCCTCGAGCTCCTTCGGCGCGACGTCGGTGGTGAGTCGGGCCTCGGCGAGCGCGACCTTGGCGTGCAGGTCCGCATACCGCCGGACGTAGAACGCCAGGGCCTCGTCCGCGGCGGTGCCGGGGATCTGGCCGACCACACGCTCGCCACCGGCCTCGCGGAGCCAGATGGTGCCGTCCTCCTCGACGCGACCCCACGTCGCAGCCTCGGCAGCCTCCGCCGGCGAGAGATCGGGCTGGATGATCGCCGCACCGGCGGCCGGACCGGCGACCGAGGTGCTGATCGCGGCCGGGGTGACGGCGACGGGGCGGGCGCTCGGACGGGGCACCGGCCGCGGGACCGGACGGGGCGTCGGGCGCGGGGCAGGTACGGCGGCCGCGGTTGCCTCGGCCGGCTCCTCGACAGCCGGAGCTGTCGGGACGACGGGCTCGTCCGAGGCGGGCTCCGCGGTGGCGGGCTCGGTGGCGGGCTCCTCGAGGGCTGCCTCGGCGGCCTGCTCCGCAGCGGGCGCAACGACGGGCTGGGCCTCCGCGGGGGTGGGCGCGGTGGCGGGCTCCTCGAGGGCTGCCTCGGCGGCCTGCTCCGCAGCGGGCGCAACGACGGGCTGGGCCTCCGCGGGTGTGGGCTCGGTGGCGGGCTCCTCGAGGGCTGCCTCGGCGGCCTGCTCCGCAGCGGGCGCAACGACGGGCTGGGCCTCCGCGGGGGTCGGGTCGGCACCAGCCGTGGGCGTCGTCGCCACCTCGGTCGGGGTCAGGTCGTCGTCGCTCACTTGGTGTCCACCTTCTCGATCGTCACCGGCGTCGCGGGAGCCGGCGGATTGTCCGTGCTGATTCCGGCCGCGCCCACCTGCTGGACAAGGGACAGACCGTTCGTGACCTTGCCGAAGACCGTGTACCCGCCCGCGCTGTCGGAGGGGATCGTCGAGTCTGCGTACACGATGAAGAACTGGCTCCCCATGCTGGAGCCGTCGCCCGAGGTCCGTGCCATGGCCACGGTACCGGCTGGGTACACGTTGTCGGCCGGGGCGTTCTCGATGGGTCCCCAGGTGTAGCCGGGGCCGCCGGTGCCGGTGCCGGTGGGGTCACCGCACTGCAGGACCGAGAGGCCGTCGGTCGCGGCGGTGGTCAGCCGGTGGCAGCTGGTGCCGTCGAAGAAGCCCGACTGCGACAGGCTGACGAAGTTCGCGACCGCCTGCGGAGCAGCGGCACCGTCGAGCTGGATCGTGAGGTCGCCGATGCTCGTGGTGAGCACCGAGGTCCAGGTGCGGCCGTCGGCGAGCGAGGCAGGTGGCAGGGTGCGTGACGGCGACGGCGACGGGGGCGCTGCGGCACTGGTCGCCGGGCCGCGGAAGAGGCTGATCGCCAGCCAGGAGGCACCGGCCAGCACCAGCACCCCGAGCACGGCGCCGGCGATCTTGCGGCGACGTAGCTGCCGCGCCTTCACCTCCGCCTGGTGCGCGAGCCACTTCTCGTGGCGACGCCGTGCGTACTCGCGCTCCCGCTTCGTGGACACCGGTGCTCCCTCGTTGCCTGGCCGCGCACGGCCCGCTGTCTGACCCGTGCCTCGCCGGATCGCCGCGGCCAGTCTAGGCAGGTGCGCCGGGATGCAGGACCGCCGACGTCCCGGGTGGTCGGCCGGAGGTGCCGTCGGGCGGGCCCGGAGCGGCCGATCGGACGCCGACACCCCTCGGCCGGGCCGGTCCGCACGGCGCGACTAGGCTCCTCGCGTGCAGCTGACCACCCTCGAGGCGCCCTTGCTGGGGGCCACCACCACCGTCCTGGTCGACGACGACGGTTCCTGCGTGCTCGTCGACGTCGGTGGCGCGATCGTCCCCGCGCTCACCGCACGAATCGAGCGCGAGGGCTGGCGCCCGGTGGCGATCCTCGCGACGCATGGCCACGCCGACCACGTCTGGTCGGCCGCCGAGCTCTGCACGCGGTGGGACATCCCCCTGCACCTGCACGAGGCCGACGCCTACCGGCTCGACGACCCGCTCGGCACGCTCGGCCCGCTCGGCTCCCAGCTCCTGGCGATGTCGGGCCTGCCCGTCCCGCAGCGCCCCGAGGACGTCCGGCCGTTCGCGCTGGCCCCCGGCCAGAGCCTGGACCTGGACCTCGGCGGTGGTCCGACGGTCCGGGCCCTGCACCTGCCCGGTCACACCGAGGGATCGACGGTCTACCTGGTCGACGGACCGACGATGCTCGCCGGGGACGTCCTCTTCGCCGGCAGCATCGGCCGGACCGACCTGCCCGGCGGGGACATGGAGGCGATGGCGATGACGCTCGCCCACCTGGCCTCGATGGACCCGGGCTGGGCAGTCATCCCTGGCCACGGGCCGCGGACGACCCTCGGTGCCGAGCAGCGGACCAATCCGTACCTGCGCTCCGTGCGCTGACACAATCTCCCCATGGCCCGACCCACACCTCTTTCCGGATTCCCCGAGTGGCTGCCTGCCGGCCGCGTCGTCGAGCAGCACGTGCTCGACGTGCTGCGGCGCACCTTCGAGCTGCACGGCTACGCGGGCATCGAGACCCGCGCTGTCGAGCCGCTCGACCAGCTGCTGCGCAAGGGCGAGACCTCCAAGGAGGTCTACCTGCTGCGTCGCCTGCAGGAGGAGGCGGGGGAGGGCACCTCGGCGGTGGAGGATCGCGCGGGCTCGCTCGGTCTGCACTTCGACCTGACCGTGCCGTTCGCGCGGTACGTCCTGGAGAACGCCGGCCAGCTCGCCTTCCCGTTCAAGCGCCACCAGATCCAGAAGGTCTGGCGCGGCGAGCGGCCCCAGGACGGCCGGTTCCGCGAGTTCGTCCAGGCGGACATCGACGTCGTGGGGATGGGGGAGCTGCCCTACCACTACGAGGTGGAGATCCCGCTCGTCGTGGCCGAGGCCTTCGCGAGGCTCGGTGAGATCGGGATGCCTCCCGTGCAGATCCTGGTCAACAACCGCAAGGTCGTGGAGGGTTTCGCCCGCGGCCTCGGGCTGGACGACGTCGAGGCCGTGCTGCGCTGCGTCGACAAGCTGGCGAAGATCGGCCCCGAGGCGGTCACCGCCCTGCTGGCCACCGAGGTCGGCGCGACGGCCACGCAGGCCGAGGCGGTGCTGGCGCTGGCGGGGCTGCGCGGCGGCGACGTCGGCGTGGTCGACGAGGTCCGCGCGCTCGCCGCGCGGTACGGCGCCGGTGGTGAGCTCCTCGACCAGGGCCTCGCCGAGCTGGCGCTCCTCATCGACGCCGCCGGCCGGCGCGCGCCCGGCGCCGTCATCGCGGACCTGAGCATCGCGCGCGGTCTGGACTACTACACGGGATCGGTCTACGAGACGGTCCTGGTGGGCCACGAGCACCTCGGCTCGATCTGCTCCGGCGGTCGCTACGACTCGCTCGCCTCGGACGGGTCGACGACCTACCCGGGCGTGGGGATCTCGGTCGGCGTCTCGAGGTTGGTCTCGCGGCTGCTGTCCGCCGGTCTGGTCACAGCGAGCCGGCCCGTGCCGACGGCCGTCGTGGTCGCGGTGACCTCCGAGGAGGAGCGTCCGGCGAGCGACCAGGTGGCCGCGCAGCTGCGCGTTCGCGGCATCCCGGTCGAGGTCGCACCCTCGGCGGCGAAGTTCGGCAAGCAGATCAAGTACGCGGACCGCCGTTCGGTGCCCTTCGTGTGGTTCCCCTCGGCAGACGGCGACCAGGTCAAGGACATCCGCTCGGGCGAGCAGGTCGAGGCGGACCCGCGGACGTGGGCACCGCCCGCCGCGGACCTCTGGCCCCGCGCGGTTCCCGGAGCCTGAGTCCCTCCTGCCGTACGCTGCGCGGCCATCAGGAGTTAATCTGACAACATGTCAGATACGAGCGTCTCGGCCACCACCGCGATCGAGCGGGAGGCCGGCTGGGGCGCGATGATCATCATCGCTCTCGGCCTCGCCCTGGTGATCATGGACTCGACGATCGTCAACGTCGCGCTCCCGTCGATGATCCGCGACCTGTCGATCACCTCGGTCGACGCCGAGTGGGTGCAGGCGATCTACGCGCTCGTCTTCGCCGCGCTCCTCATCATCGTCGGACGGCTGGGGGACCGGTACGGCCGTCGCGCCGTCTTCGTCTCCGGCGCCGTGCTCTTCGCCGTCGCCAGCGTGCTGGCCGCTCTGAGCCGGTCGGGCAGCAGCCTCATCGCCGCGCGCGCCCTGCAGGGGGTAGGCGGCGCCATGATGTCCCCGACCTCCCTCGCGCTGATCAACGCGCTGTTCCGGGGCAGGCGTCGGCCGATCGCCTTCGCGATCTACGGCTCGGTCATCGGCGGGATGGCGGCCATCGGGCCGCTGCTCGGCGGCTACCTCACCGAGCACTTCTCCTGGCGATGGGCCTTCGGGATCAACCTGCCCTTCGTCGCGGCCATCGCGATCGGCTCCTTCCTGCTGGTCCCGGAGAGCAAGGACGACCAAGCCGAGGCGGGCTTCGACGCCGCGGGGGCCGTCCTCTCGGTGCTCGGCATCGGCGCGCTGGTCTTCGCGCTCATCGAGGGGCGCAGCTACGGCTGGACGACGGCGATCGCCGACGGCTCGCTGCTCGGCCTGCGGTGGACGGCGGGCGGCCTGTCGCCGATCCCGTTCGCCCTGGTGATCAGCGTGATCGGTCTGGTCGGTCTTGCCCTCGTCGAGACCCGGCGGCGGGCGGCCGGACGCACGGTCCTCATCGACACCTCGCTGTTCCGGATCCGCTCCTTCGGCCTCGGGTCGGCGGCAGCGATGATCCTCTCGCTCGGGGAGTTCGGCGTGCTGTTCTCCCTCCCGCTCTTCCTGCAGGGCGCGCTCGGCTACTCGGCGCTCGGCGCGGGCGGCGTCCTCGCTGCCCTGGCGATCGGCTCCTTCCTCTCCGGGCCGACGACCCCCGTCCTCGCGAGGCGGCACGGCCCGCGCTTCGTCGCCCGCCTCGGCATGGGCATCGAGATGGTCGCGATCGCCGCCCTCGGCCTCGTCATCTCGGTCGACGTCTCCACCCTGACGCTGGTGGTGTGCCTGGTCGTCTACGGCATCGGCGTCGGCTTCGCCTCGGCCCAGCTGACGAGCGTGATCCTCGCCGACGTCCCGGTGCGGCAGAGCGGTCAGGCCTCCGGGACCCAGTCGACCGCACGGCAGGTCGGCTCGGCGCTCGGCACGGCTGTCCTCGGCACGATCCTGTTCGTCGGCCTGGCTCACGACACGCAGGCCCGCGTCGAGCAGGTGCCGGGTGTCACCGTGGAGCAGGCGGCCCGGGTCTCGCAGATCGTCCAGCGGTCCGCGGGGACCGCGATCGGGAGCCTCGCGTCGCAGCCGAACGGGCCGGCGCTCGTGGAGGCCGCGGGCCACGCCTTCGCCGACTCGCTGCGCCGCACCGCGTTCGCCGGCGCCGGGTTCGTCGCGCTCGGCCTCGTCGCCACGCTCATGCTCCCGGCCGACCGCCGCCGTGAGGAGGACGAGTGGGTTCCCGACGTCGTGACCGTCGACGACTAGGATCGTGGGCGCGCCTCGCCGGGCGCACCAGCCACCGCGTCGACCGAAGGACCTCTCCGTGCTCCGCACCCACACCGCCGGCTCGCTCCGAGCCGAGCACATCGGCCAGTCCGTCACCCTCACGGGGTGGGTGGACCGCCGGCGTGATCACGGGGGAGTGGCCTTCATCGACCTGCGGGACGCCTCGGGCATCGCCCAGGTCGTCATCCGGGACGAGGCCGTCGCGCACGGGCTGCGCAACGAGTACGTGCTCCAGGTGACGGGGACCGTGGGCGCACGCCCCGAGGGCAACGAGAACGCCCAGCTGGCCACGGGCGCGATCGAGCTCGTCGCCCAGGACGTCACGGTGCTCAACGAGTCCGCGCCGCTTCCCTTCCAGGTGTCCTCGGCGCTCGACGAGCAGATCGGCGAGGAGGCGCGGCTGCGCTACCGCTACCTGGACCTGCGCCGTCCCGCCCCGGCCCGTGCGCTCCGGCTGCGCGCCAAGGCCAACGCCGCGGCACGTGCCGTGCTCGACGCGCAGGACTTCGTCGAGATCGAGACCCCGACGCTGACCCGCTCGACCCCCGAGGGTGCACGCGACTTCGTCGTGCCGGCACGCCTGGCGCCGGGCTCCTGGTACGCACTGCCGCAGTCGCCGCAGCTGTTCAAGCAGCTGCTCATGGTCGCAGGCATGGAGCGCTACTACCAGATCGCCCGCTGCTACCGCGACGAGGACTTCCGCGCCGACCGCCAGCCGGAGTTCACCCAGCTCGACGTCGAGATGAGCTTCGTCGAGCAGGACGACGTCCTCGAGGTCGGCGAGCGGATCCTCACCGCGCTGTGGGACCTCATCGGCTACTCCATCCCGATGCCGATCCCGCGGATGACCTACGCAGAGGCGATGCGTCGGTTCGGCACCGACAAGCCGGACCTGCGCTTCGGGCTCGAGCTCGTCGAGCTGACTGCGTACTTCGCCGACACCCCGTTCCGCGTCTTCCAGGCTCCTTACGTCGGTGCCGTGGTCATGCCCGGTGGCGGCTCGCAGCCGCGCCGCACCTTCGACGCCTGGCAGGAGTGGGCCAAGCAGCGTGGCGCGAAGGGCCTGGCCTACGTCACCGTCGGCGAGGACGGCGAGCTCGGCGGACCGGTCGCGAAGAACCTCTCGGAGGTGGAGCGGGCCGGTCTGGTCGAGGCCACCGGCGCGAGCCCAGGCGACTGCGTGTTCTTCGGTGCGGGCAGGGCGAGCGAGGCCCGCGCTCTGCTCGGCGCCGCACGCCTGGAGATCGGCCGCCGGACCGGCGTCATCGACGAGTCCGCCTGGTCGTTCCTGTGGGTCGTCGACGCGCCGTTGTTCAAGCCGACCGGCGAGGACGACGACGTCGCGGTGGGCTCCGGCTCGTGGACGGCCGTGCACCACGCGTTCACGTCTCCGACGCCCGAGTGGATCGACCGTTTCGAGGAGTCCCCGGGCGAGGCCCTGGCCTACGCCTACGACATCGTCTGCAACGGCAACGAGATCGGCGGTGGCTCGATCCGTATCCACCGCCGAGACGTCCAGCAGCGGGTCTTCGAGATCATGGGCATCGGCGAGGCCGAGGCGCAGGAGAAGTTCGGCTTCCTGCTCGACGCGTTCGCGTTCGGCGCCCCGCCGCACGGCGGGATCGCGCTCGGCTGGGACCGCATCCTCACGCTGCTGACGGGGTCCGAGTCGATCCGCGACGTCATCGCCTTCCCGAAGTCGGGCGGCGGCTTCGACCCGCTGACCGGTGCGCCGGCGCCCATCACGGCGCAGCAGCGCAAGGAGGCCGGAGTCGACGGTCCGCCCGCCCCGAAGGCCAAGCCCGCCGACGGGACGTCGGAGGCGGGCGCCTGAGCCTGGAGCTGCTCCCGGAACGCTGGCGGTCGGACCGGCTGCTCCTGGGGGACCGCCGACGCTGGGACGTCGGCGCCGGGCCCCGCGACGACGCCGCGCGGGTGCGCGAGGGCGCGCCCCAGGGCAGGGAAACCCTGCTCGGCCCCGGCGAGCCCCGGCGCG
>JBBSAL010000048.1:0-27417 GCA_038252305.1 Actinomycetales bacterium
GGTGGTGACTCCGGTCGCGGGGAAACGGTCGGGTCGCCGCGTCCACGAGCCCTACCCTTGGGCTCGTGCGCATCGACCTCCACACCCACTCGGTGGCCTCGGACGGCACCGAGCGGCCGGCCGAGGTGATCGCCTCGGCTGTCGCCGCCGGGCTCGACGTCGTCGCCCTCACCGACCACGACTCCACGCGGGGCTGGGACGAGGCCGCGCAGGCCGCAGCTGCGCTGGGCATCGCGCTGGTCCGCGGTGCGGAGCTCTCCTGCCGTCTGCACGGACGCAGCGTCCACCTGCTCGCCTACCTGCACGACCCGCAGACGCCGGAGCTCCTCGCCGAGGCCGAGCAGGTGCGGACCGCGCGGGTGGACCGCGCGCGCCGCATCGTCGGGCTGCTGGCCCGAGACATGCCGCTGACCTGGGATGACGTCCTCGCGCAGACCGGTGATGAGGCGACCGTCGGCCGCCCGCACATCGCCGACGCCCTCGTCGCCCGTGGCCATGTCCCCGACCGGAGCGCCGCCTTCGACGAGCTGCTCGCGACCGGGTCGCCCTACTGGGTGCCGCACTACGCGCCCGACGCCGCGCAGGCGATCCGACTGGTGCTCGCCGCCGGCGGCGTCCCGGTGCTGGCCCATCCCGGGGCCGTGCTGCGCGACGCGCCGGTGAGCGACGCGGAGATCGACGCCCTCGTCGACGCGGGCCTGGCCGGTCTCGAGGTCGACCACCGGGACAACGACGAGGCCCAGCGTGCCCGGCTCCGCGCCGCTGCACGGCGCCACCACCTGCTCGAGACGGGGTCGAGCGACTACCACGGCACCGGCAAGCCGAACCGCCTGGGGGAGAACCTCACCAGCGCAGAGGTCCTGGCCGAGATCGCCTCGCGCGGCCGTCTCGAGGTGCTGAGGTGAACCTCGTCAACTGGCGGATGCTGGCCGAGGTCTTCATCACGCTGTTCGTGATCATGGATCCGCCGGGCACCGTCCCGATCTTCCTCGGGCTGACCGGCGCGATGACCCGCCCGGCACGACACCGCGCGGCGCGGCAGGCGATCTTCGTCGCGTTCGGCGTGATCGTCTCGTTCGCCCTCTTCGGGCAGCAGCTGCTCACGTACATGCACATCTCGCTCGCGGCGCTCCAGGGCTCCGGCGGCCTGCTGCTGCTCCTGGTGGCGATGGAGCTGCTGACCGGCAACGCCGACGCACCGAAGCCCTCGGCGAACGAGAGCGTGAACGTCGCCCTCGTGCCGCTCGGCACGCCGCTGCTCGCCGGACCGGGTGCGATCGTCGCGACGATGGTCTTCGTCCAGCAGTCCGACGGGACGGCCGACTGGCTGGCGATCGGGCTCGGCGTGATCGGGGTGCACCTGTGCCTCTGGCTGGCGATGCGGTTCGCCGGCCTGGTCCACCGGGTGCTCAAGGAGTCCGGCACGACGCTGGTGACCCGGATCGCCGGTCTGCTGCTGGCGGCGATCGCCGTCCAGCTGGTCGCGGACTCCGTCCAGGCGTTCATCGCCGCCGCAGCCCACTGAGCTACCGCTCTCGCCACGAGGTCGTCGGGACGAACCTCCGATCGCGAGACGAGCGGGCTGGCTCGGCACGGTCGGCGGCCCGCCAGGCGCACCCGGACGCACGTCGGGCCCGGGACGCCAGGTCCCGGGCCCGATCGGCTCGTGCGTGGTGCGGGTCAGGCCCGCACCGGGCTCACTCCGCGGTGGTCGCTGCGGGTGCCGCCTCGCCGGAGGCAGCCTGGCCCCCGCGCGTGCGACGGCGGCTACGCGGGCGACGGCGGCTGCGGCCGCCCTCGCCGGCCTCTGCGGTGGCCTCGGTCGAGGTCTCGGCGACGCCGGTGGTCACGCCGGCGCTGCGCTCGCGCGGTGCGCTCTCGTCCCGGGATCCGCGGCCCGTGCGCTCGCGGCGTCCACCGCCGTCCTTGCTGTCGCCGTGACCCTTGTGCCCGTCACGTCCCTTGCCGCCGTGTCCCTTGTGGTCGTCGCGGCCGCCGGACGAGTGCTTCTTGCCGGTCTCGCCCAGGTCCTCGAGGACCTCGGCCGACAGGCCGGCGCGCTTCTGCTCGCTGCGCGGCAGGCGCCCCTTGATGCCTTCGGGGATGTCGAGGTCGCTGAACAGGTGCGGCGAGCTGGAGTACGTCTCCTGCGGCTCGGGGAACCCCAGGTCGAGCGCCTTGTTGATCAGGCCCCAGCGCGGCAGGTCGTCCCAGTCGACGAAGGTGACCGCGGTACCCGTCTTGCCGGCGCGGCCGGTGCGGCCGGTGCGGTGCAGGTAGGTCTTCTCGTCCTCGGGGCACTGGTAGTTGACCACGTGCGTGACGTCGTCGACGTCGATCCCGCGCGCGGCGACGTCGGTCGCGACGAGCACGTCGATCTTGCCGGAGCGGAACGCGCGCAGTGCCTGCTCGCGGGCTCCCTGGCCGAGGTCGCCGTGGATCGCGCCGGCCGCGAAGCCGCGCTCGGCGAGGTCGTCCGCCACCTTGGCGCAGGTGCGCTTGGTCCGCGCGAAGACGAGCGTCAGGCCGCGACCGCGCGACTGGAGGAGCCGGGCGAGCACCTCGACCTTGTCCATCGCGTGCGCGCGGTAGACGACCTGCTTGATCGCCTTGAGCGTGAGCCCCGCGTCGTCCGGGTCGTTGGCACGGATGTGCGTCGGCTGCGTCATGTAGCGACGGGCCATCGCGACGACGGCACCCGGCATGGTGGCCGAGAAGAGCATCGTGTGACGCGAGGCGGGGGTGCGGCTGATGAGCTTCTCGACGTCCGGGAGGAAGCCGAGGTCGAGCATCTCGTCGGCCTCGTCGAGCACGACCGTCTTCGCGTTGCTGAGGTCCAGGTAGCCCTGGTTCATCAGGTCGATCATCCGACCGGGGGTGCCGACGACGACCTCGACACCGCGCTGGAGCGCGGCGACCTGGGGCTCGTACGCGCGGCCGCCGTAGAGCAGGACGACGCGCACCGAGCGGCGCTTGGACGCGGTCTCGAGGTCTCCGGCGACCTGCACGGCGAGCTCACGGGTGGGCACGATGACGAGCGCCTGCGGCTTGCCCGGCTCGCGCAGCTGGTCGGCTCCGGCCTCGTCGGGCCCGACGACGTGCTCGAGCAGCGGCAGGCCGAACCCGAGGGTCTTGCCGGTACCGGTCTTGGCCTGGCCGATGATGTCGTGCTGCTGCAGGGCGACCGGGAGGGTCATCGCCTGGATGGGGAACGGGTGCGTGATGCCCGCGTCGTTCAGCGCCTCGCAGACCTCGGCACGGATGCCGAAGTCGGCGAAGGTGAGCTGGGGTGCCTCAGGGGCCTGCGGTGCGCCGTCGGTCTCGGGCGCGTCCGTCTGCTGGGTGGTCGTCATGTCCTACCTCTCGGAGCCGCGGGGCACACGCGAGGGTGCTCTCGCACCACACGGGCCGCGCCGCGGTCGGGGACGGCAGCCGATCGCGAAAGGCGCCGCGCGTGGAGATGCGCGAAGGGAACGGGACGACCGGTCAACCGATGTACCCCCCCAGCCTATAGCCTGAGCGGATGACATCGCTGCCGTCGTCCGGTCCCGCGCTCGAGCACGACGCCGAGCCGGCCGGCGGCGGTCCGGTCCGCACCCCCGCTGAGCAGGGCGTCGCCCTTGCGGTGCTCGGCATGATCGCCTACGGCGAGCTCGCGGAGTTCACCCGCCTCGCTGCCGACTCCGCCGAGGCTCCGACGCTCGCCGCCCGCCTCGAGGTCAGCCGCCTGGCCGGTGTGGCCCGCGAGCGGCTCGACCGGATCGCGGCGCGTGTCGAGGAGCTCGGCGGCAGCCTCCAGCCCACGATGGCGCCCTTCGCCGGCGTCCTCGTCGAGTTCGACGAGCGCACGGAGCCCAGCACCTGGTGGGAGCGGCTGCTCAAGGGATACGTCGGCTACGGCGTCTCCGACGACTTCGCCCGGACCCTGGCGGACGGGCTGGACGAGCAGAGCCGCGTCGTCGTGCTCGACGTGCTCGCCGACGACGGCCACGCCGCACTGGTGATCGACGCGCTCGCCGCCGAGGCCAAGGCGGACGCGACGTTGGCCGCGCGATCGGCGCTGTGGTGCCGGCGCCTCTTCGGTGAGTCGCTCGGCGTGGTGCAGCGCGTGATCGTCGACCACCCCGAGCTGCAGCGCCTGCTGGCGGACGTCGTCGGCCCGCAGGAGGCGCAGCAGCGCCTGTTCACCCAGCTCACCGCCGAGCACAGCCGGCGGATGGACCGGCTGGGCCTGTCTGCCTGAGACGGCCGCGTGGGGACCGGGGCCGCAGCACGGCTCCCGGCAGCCCGCGGCTCAGAGGTTGTGGAAGCCCACCCGGCGCTGCTCGTCGCTGCCGATCTCGACGTAGCCGACCGCCGACGCCGGGACGATGACCTTGCGGCCCTTGGAGTCGGCGAGCTCGATCGGCGCACCGACCTCGAGCGCCCTGAGCACCTGCTTCGTGACGGCCTCGGAGGTGAGGTCGGACTCCAGCAGCAGCTCGCGTGCCACGTCCCGCATGCCGATCGTGATGTCCACGCCGATCCCTTCGTCGTTGCCTGTGGGCATCCTAAGGTGCGGTGGTCGGGTCCGCAGACGGGCGGGCCCGGGCCAGGCCGCTCACGCCACCCCAGACGAGGGTGCTGATCAGGTCGATCGCGACCTCCACCGGGACGCGGTCCGAGCGGTAGGTGGACGTCGCCGTCGCGGTGGCCATGCTGAGCAGCACCGTCGCCACGAGGTCCGCCTCGTCCTCGTCGAGCCCCGTCGTCTCCAGCAATCCACGGCGCAGGGTGTCGGCGACCTGGCGGGAGGCGTGCTCGACCCGCTCCCGGACGACGTCGTCGTGCGTGACGTCGGACTCGAAGAGGAGAACGAAGGAGTCGCCGGAGTCGGCGACGAAGCGGACGTAGGCCCGCACCAGCGCCTCGGAGACCGCCTCGACCACTGCCTGCCCGCCGACCAGCGGACGGGCGCCGACGCCGGCGAGCGCCTCGTCGACCGCCGCGACCAGCGCCTGGCCCCGGTGGTCGACGACCGCGAGGTACAGGTCGAGCTTGGAGGGGAAGTGACGGTAGAGGACGGGCTTGCTGACCGCGGCGCGCTCGGCGATGTCATCCATCGACACGTGGTGGTAGCCGTCCCGGGAGAACAGGTCGAGTGCGATCTCGAGGATCTGCGTCCGGCGGGCATCGCGAGACATCCTGGTCGCGCGGCTGGGGCTCATCTCATCGATGCTAGCCAGGATGGGCATCGCCGCGGGGCAGGTCCGGTGCCACGATGGTCTGATGAGCACCGGGCGGCGTTCGCGGTCGCTGGTCCGCCATGCCCGGCAGGGTGGCGGTCGCGGACGGTTCGGTGCGGTGGCGCTCGGCCTTGCGGGTCTGCTCGGGCTGGGCGTCGGAGCCGGGACCGGAACCGCGCTGGCGGCGTTCGCGACGGGACCCGCCGAGGATGGCGGGCCGAGCTCCGGGCTCGCGACGTCCGCTGAGCGCGCGCCATCGGCAGCTCCCTCGGCGACCCCGTCCTCCGTCGTGTCGTCCGTCGAGACGTCCCCCGCGGCGGCCACCTCGACCCCCACGCTCTCGGTCGAGGCGGTCGCCGACCTCGCGGCCGGGATCCTCTCCCGGGCGTTGCCGACCTCCGCGAGCGGCGAGCTGGTGACCGTCCCCGGCGAGGTCGCGGCGCCGAACCCGGCAGCCGCCTCCGTCCGCGCCGTGCGGGTGGAGGTCGAACGCGGGCTCGACATCGACCCGGTGGCCTTCGCCGCGATGGTGATGGACACGCTCAACGACCCGCGTGGCTGGGGCGCAGGCGGGACGATCAGCTTCGCCCGGACGGAGGCGGACGCCCCGATCCGTGTCGTGCTGGCCACCCCGGACCTGGTCGACACCCTGTGCGCCCCGCTCACGACGAGGGGCTTCTTTTCCTGCGCCAGCGACGGCCATGCGGCGATCAACCACACCCGGTGGGTGACCGGCACGAGCGAGTTCCCCGACCTGACGGTGTACCGGCAGTACGTGGTCAACCACGAGGTCGGGCACCTGCTGGGTCATCCCCATGTCTCGTGCCCCGGTGCGGGCCTGCTCGCGCCGATCATGCAGCAGCAGACGGTGGCCGTCGCGCCGTGCCTGCCGAACGACTGGCCGTTCCCCGAGGCCACGTAGGGCTGCCCCGTCCGGGTGTCGGTGCGGTGTGGTGGGATCGTCGGGTGCTGAGGTTGACCCCACCCGCGGAGCCGGGCCCGTGGCCCGTCCTCGACCCGGCGCAGCAGTCCGTCGTCGCGCACCGCGGGGGAGTCCTGCTGGTCACCGGGGCTCCCGGCTCGGGCCGCACGACGACGGCCCTCGCGGTCACCGCCGATCGGCTCGCCGCGGCGGACCGCCGGGCACCGGCCGATCGGCTCGCCGCGGTCGCCGACGGTGTCGAGCCCGTCCTGCTCCTCGCGCCCACCCGGCGCGCTGCTGCCCGGCTGCGCGACGCCCTGTCCGCGCAGCTGCCCCGCACCGGCTCGGCTCCCGTGGTCCGCACGCCCTCCTCGTTGGCGTTCTCCGTGCTGCGGGCGCGCGCGTCGATGCTCGGGGAGCCGGCGCCCACCCTCATCTCGGGACCTGAGCAGGACCTCGTCCTCGCCGACCTGCTCGCCGGTCACGCAGCCGGGGAGGGGCGGCCCCTCGCCTGGCCGGCCTCGGTGCCGTCGGCCGCGCTGGGTCTGCGGGCCTTCCGTGACGAGCTGCGTGACCTGCTCATGCGAGCCGCCGAGCGCGGCCTGCGCCCCGCGGACCTCGCCCGGCTCGGGGCGGAGCACGGGCGCCCCGCCTGGCAGGCGGCGGCCGCGCTCTACGCGGAGTACCTCGACGTCACCGTCCTCCGTGCGGCGACCCCCGACGCCGGCGCCCGGTTCGACCCGGCCGTCGTGGTCGACGAGGCAGGGGAGGCGCTCCTGGCCTGGGAGTCCGAGGTCCCGCGGCAGCCGCTGCCCCGCTGGGGCACCGTCGTCGTCGACGACTACCAGGAGGTCACGGCCGGCACGGTCCGGCTGCTCCACACGCTGGCCGCC
This sequence comes from Actinomycetales bacterium, assembly GCA_038252305.1. Taxonomy (GTDB): domain Bacteria; phylum Actinomycetota; class Actinomycetes; order Actinomycetales; family Cellulomonadaceae; genus Actinotalea. Next base: position 7,041 of record JBBSAL010000048.1, read on the forward strand.
GGTGGCGCCGAGCTCGTGCTCCTCGCCGATCCCGACCTCGCGGTGCAGACCTTCCGTGGGGCGAGCCCGGGGCTCGTGGACCGCGCGGCGCTCCCGGCCGGCAGCGAGCTCGGGGCCTTCGGTGCCACCACCCTCACGCTGGGCCGCGTCTGGCGCCACGGCCCGCAGCTGCGCGCCGTGGTGGCCGCGGTGACGGCCGAGATCCGCGGCACGGTCCGGGCGCACCGGGTCGCCGATGCGGTCGGCACGGAGGCGGTCGGCTCGGACACGTCCGCCGGAACGGCTCGAGCAGATCCGTCAGGTGGGCCCGTCGGTGCGGGAGGCGCCGACCTTCTGGACAGGCCGGCCGGCGCGGCCCGCACGGCCCAGCCGGACGCGCCGGCGTCCCCGGTCCGTGCGGTGCTGCTGCGGTCGGCGGCTCAGGAGGCGGCCTTCGTCGCGCACACCCTGCGGGCCGCGCACCTGTACGACGAGCTGCCCTGGGGACGGATGGCCGTCGTCGCGCGGTCCGGTGCTCAGGTCGCCGAGCTGCGCCGGGCCCTGCTCGCCGCGCAGGTCCCGGTCGAGGTGGTCGGCAGCGATGTCCCGTTGCGGGCCGAGCCGGCGGTGCGGCCCCTGCTGCGCGCGGTCGCCGCCACGCTCGTCCCCGAGCCGGCAGGGCTCGATCCGGCCGACGTCGCCGAGCTGCTCGTCTCCCCGCTCGGCGGGATCGACGCGGTCGGCCTGCGCCGTCTGCGGCGGTCCCTGAGGGCAGAGGAGGTCGCCGCCGGCGGCAGTCGGACGAGCGACGAGCTCCTGGTCGAGGCCGTGTCGACGCCGGCCCGTGCGGCGATGCTCGGCGCCCCGGTGCGCCCGGCGGTCGTACGGCTCGCCGGTGTCCTGGCGGCGGGTCGTGCCGCGCTCGCGCGTCCGGGAACGGGGGTGCTCGACGTCCTGTGGGCGCTCTGGGACGAAGCCGACCTGGCCGGCCCGTGGCGGCGCAGCGCGCTCGCGGGCGGGGCGGCGGGGGAGCGTGCCGATCGGGACCTCGACGCCGTGCTCGGCCTCTTCACGGCCGCCGAGCAGTTCGTCGACCGGATGCCCCAGGCGTCGGCCGGTGCCTTCCTCGAGCACCTCGTCGCGCAGGACCTCCCGGCCGACTCGCTCGCGGCGCGGGGCTCCGTCGCGCAGGCGGTCGCGCTCGTCACCGCCGCCGGCGCCGCCGGCGCCGAGTGGGATCTCGTCGTCGTGGCCGGGGTGCAGGAGGGTGTCTGGCCCGACCTGCGGCTGCGGGACTCGATCCTCGGCGCCCAGCACCTTGTCGACGTCGTCGCGGGCAGGGCCGCCGCGAGCGAGCAGTTCGCCGCCGAGGCCAGGGCCGCGGTGCTCGACGACGAGCTGCGGACCTTCGCCGTCGCCGTCTCCCGGGCACGGCGGCGTCTGGTGGTCACCGCGGTCCGGGACGCCGAGCAGCAGCCGTCCGGGCTGCTGGACCTCGTCGCGCCGCCGGGTCCGGGGGAGGTCGACAGCCGGCTCGCCGCGGTGCCCCACGCGCTGGACCTGAGAGCGGTCGTCGCGCGGGCACGCACCGTGCTCGAGGCCGGCGAGGACTCGTCGTCGTCAGCCGCGGCCCTGCTCGCCCACCTGGCAGCCGAGCAGATCCCCGGCGCCGACCCGGCCACCTGGTACGGGGCGGCCGAGCCGTCGAGCGACGCCCCGCTGTGGGCACCGGAGGCCAGCGTCCCGCTCTCGCCGTCCAAGCTCGAGCTCGCCACCACGTGCGCGCTGCGGTGGGCGCTGGAGGCCGTCGGCGGGACGAGCGCGTCGACGACGGAGCAGTCGATCGGCCTGCTCGTGCACGCGCTCGCCGCCGAGCTGCCGCACGGCACCCTCGAGGAGCTGATGATCCTGCTCGACGACCGCTGGTCGAGTCTCGGTCTGCCGGAGGGCTGGGTGTCGCGACAGCGGCGGCGCGAGGCCGAGGCCATGCTCGCCCTGCTGGCCGCGTACCTCGCGGACGCCGACGAGCCGGTCGCCCTCGAGCAGGGCTTCTCCGCACGGCTCGGCCGCGTCGTCCTGCGGGGGTCGGTCGACCGGCTGGAGCGCCTGGGCCTCGACGCCGAGGGGCGGCCCCTGCTGCGGGTCGTCGACCTCAAGACCGGTGCGACGAAACCCCCTCTCGGTGAGGCCACGGAGCACCACGCGCAGCTCGGCGCCTACCAGGTCGCCGTCGACGCCGGCGCCTTCGACGAGGTCCTCCCGGGCGCCGTCTCGGCCGGTGCCCGGCTCGTGTTCGTCGGTGGCGGCACCGCCAAGCCGGCGCTGCGGAGCCAGGAGGCGCTGCGCGGCGTCGCCGACCCGCAGTGGGCGCAGGAGATGATCGCCGGCGTCGCCGACCTCGCCACACGGTCCGTGATGGACGCGACGAAGGGTGACCAGTGCCGCGTCTGCCCCGTGCAGCGCAGCTGCCCGGCCTGGCCGCAGGGGCGGGTGGTGGGCGCATGAGGAGCGCAGCGCAGATCGCGGCCCTCGTCGGCACGCACCCGCCGACCTCGGAGCAGCAGGCGATCATCGAGGCCCCGCTCGAGCCGATGCTCGTCGTCGCCGGGGCCGGCTCCGGCAAGACGGAGACGATGGCGGCGCGGGTCGTCTACCTCGTCGCCAACGAGCTCGTCGAGCCCGATCGTGTGCTCGGGCTGACGTTCACGCGCAAGGCCGCCGGGGAGCTCTCCGACCGGGTGCGGGCCCGGCTGCGCGCGCTGCACCGCGCCTCGGGCGGCCGCAGCATGGGCTTCCTCGCACCCACGATCGCGACCTACAACTCCTACGCGGCGTCCCTGGTCGCCGATCACGCGGTCCGGATCGGCGTGGAGCCCTCGGCCCGGCTGGTGGGCGAGGCGGGCCGGTGGCAGATCGCGCACGACGTCGTCGAGCACTGGGCGGGAGACCTCGACACGGCCTACCAGGCCTCCACCGTGACCACCGCCGTCCTCGACCTGGCCGGTGAGATCGCCGAGCACCTCGTCGAGCCGGACGAGGTCCGTGCGGCGCTGGCCCGGGCGATCGACGTGCTCGCGCGGGCGCCGACAGGTCGCGCGATCCTCAGCCCGGCGCGGAAGCTGCTGGCCGGGGCCAGGGGGTCGATGGAGCTGCGCAGCCGGCTGCTCGGCATGGTCGAGGAGTTCACCGCGCGCAAGCGGGCCCAGGACGTCCTCGACTTCGCCGACCAGGTCGCACTCGCCGCGCGCGTCGCCCGCGAGATGCCGGAGGTCGGTGCCGGGGAGCGGGCCCGGTTCGGTGTCGTGCTGCTCGACGAGTACCAGGACACCTCGGTGGCGCAGCTCGTGCTGCTGCGCCACCTGTTCGGGGCGGACTCGGGCCGGCCCGGTCATCCCGTCACGGCGGTCGGCGACCCGCACCAGTCCATCTACGGCTGGCGCGGGGCGAGCAGCGGCGGGCTCGAGCAGTTCCCGGGGGACTTCCCCTGCGTCGGTGCCGGTGTGCCGGGTCTGGGTGCGGCGGGTGTGGGCGCAGTGCCCGTCGACGGCGGCCCTGGTGCTCGCGACGAGGTGCCGGACGGCCCGGGCCCGGGTGCGCGTGACGTGGTGCCGGCGCGCGTCCTCGCACTGTCGACCTCCTGGCGCAACGACGACGCGGTGCTCACGGTCGCCAATGCCGTCGCTGCCCCGCTGCGGGCCGCCGTCGATGCGAGGCGCGAAGCCGGTGCGGCGCCGTTGCTGGTGCTCTCGCCTCGGCCCGGGGCCGGCCCCGGGGTGGTCGAGGCGCACTTCGTCGAGACCCAGGAGGACGAGGCCAGGGCCGTCGCACGCTTCGTCGTCGAGCATCGCGCCCAGCTCGCCGCCGCACGGTCGGGGCCGGTGACCTCTGCGGTGCTGTGCCGCACGCGTGCGCAGTTCGCGGTGATCGAGGAGGCGCTCCTGGCCGAGGGCCTGCAGGTCGAGGTCGCCGGGATCGGTGGACTGCTGGACACGCCGGAGGTCGTCGACGTCGTCGCGGTGCTCGAGGCGGCGCACGACCCGTCGCGCGGGGACTCGTTGATGCGGCTGCTCACCGGTCCTCGTGCGCGACTCGGGCTCGCGGACCTCGCGGCCCTGCACGACTGGTCGCGCGAGATGTCCGGGCCCGAGCGACCCAGCGGCGGCGACCGTGGCGAGCTGCCGTCCATCGCCGACGCGGTCGACGCACTGCCGGCTCCGGGCTGGACCAGCCGCGACGGTCGTACGCTCTCGCCGGCCGGACGGATGCGGCTCACCGAGCTCGGTGGTGTCTTGCGCTCCCTGCGCAGCCAGACCTTCCTGCCGGTCGCCGATCTCGTCGCCGAGGCCGAGCGGCTGCTGCGGCTCGACATCGAGATCGCCGTCGGCCGCGCGGCCCCCGCAGCCGCGCGAGCGCACCTGGACGCCTTCCGGGCCGTCGCTGCGGGCTTCGACCGCGAGGACGGCGTGGCGTTGGGCGGATTCTTGTCGTGGCTCGTCGCCGCACGGTCCGAGGAGCGGGGCCTGCCCACGCCCCCGGCCGAGGCGGATCCCGACGCCGTGCAGATCATGACGGTCCACGCAGCGAAGGGACTGGAGTGGGACGTGGTCGTGGTCCCCGGCCTGGTCGAGCGCACCTTCCCCTCCGCCCCGGACCGTGCCGGGTGGGTGCGGTCGAGGGGGGCGATCCCCGTCGCACTGCGCGGGGACCGGGAGCACCTGCCCGACGTCGACCTGGCGACCGACGTCGACACCGCCGAGCTCGCGGCGCGGATCGAGTCCTACGGCGACCGGGTGGCCGCGCACGAGCTCGCCGAGGAACGGCGACTGGCCTACGTCGCGGTGACCCGTGCGGTCTCGCGGCTCCTGCTCGTCGGCAGCTGGTGGCGAGCCGCGACGAAGCCGGCGGCACCCTCGCGTTTCCTCGTCGAGCTCGTCGAGCAAGGACTGGTCCCGTTGGTGCTCGCGGACGGCCCGGCAGGTCCCCGTCCCGAACCGGACGGTGCCGCGGACGCCGTCTGGCCATCGGCGCACCCGCTGGGCGCCGAACGCGCGGCCCTGCTCGCGCGCGCTGCGCAGGCGGTTCGTACCACGCAGCCGTCGGCGGACTGGGCGGACGACGACGACGAGGGCCAGGCGCTGGCGCGGTCGGCGCGGTTGCTCCTCGACGAGCGACGACGAGGTCGCGCCGGGCAGGAGACGGTCGCCCTCCCTGCGCACCTCGCGGCGTCGGCGCTCGTGCGGCTTGCCGCTGACCCGGTCTCCTACGCCCTGGACGTGCGGCGCCCGGTGCCGCAGGCGCCGTCGACGGTGGCGCGTCGCGGGACCGCCTTCCACGCGTGGGTGGAGCAGTACTTCGGCTCGGCGGCCCTGGTCGACGTCGACGAGCTGCCTGGGGCGGACGACGAGAGCATCTCTCCGGACGGCGACCTCGCCGCGCTGCGCGAGACGTTCCTCGCGACGCCGTGGGCGAGCCGGACCCCCATCGCGGTCGAGGTCGACGTCGAGACACCGGTGGGTGGGCTCACGCTCCGCTCCCGGATCGACGCGGTCTTCGCCGACCCGGACGGCGGCGTGGTCGTCGTCGACTGGAAGACGGGCCGCCCGCCGGTCGAGCCACAGGCGCTGCGAGCACGGGAGCTGCAGCTCGCGGTGTATCGCGTGGCGTGGTCACGCCGGTCGGGGCTGCCGATGGAACGCGTCGACGCCGCGTTCGTCTACCTCGCCACGGGGGAGACGGTGCGCCCGTCAGTGCTGCCCGGCCTCGAGGAGATCGAGCGGGCGCTGCGCGAGGGCACGGCGCCCGGGGTCCGCTAGCGGCTGCGACTCTTCAGCCGCGTCCCGGTTCCTTCGCCTCGGGTGCGTCGTCTGCCGTCCCGACCTCGGCCGACGTGTCCTCGTCCGCCGTCCACTCGGCCTCGTCAGCGGCGTCCCAGCCGGCTTCCTCAGCTGCCTCCGCCTCGGCCTCCGCCTCGGCCTCGGCAGCGGCGCGTTCGGCTTCCTCCGCCGCCTCCCACTCGGCCTGGGCCGCGGCCTCGGCGGCCGCGAGCTCGGCTGCCTCGCGCTCGGCCTGCGCGGCCTCGTCGGCCAGGGCCTGCGCGAGCGCCGCGGCCTCGGCATCGCTCGCGGCGATCTGCTCGGCGAGCTCCGCGAGCATCTCCTTCGCGTCGTCCACGATCGCCGGGTCCTCCACGTGCACCCCGTGCAGCAGCCACCGGGCGACGGCCAGCTCCCCGGCGAGCAGTGCGCGCTCGGCCAGGTGCGGGTCGCGCAGCTCCGTGCGATGCAGGTGGTAGGACTCCAGGATCGGGTCCACCGCCTCGTGCGGTGCGGCGACGAGCAACCACGCGAGGTCGTCCGCCGGATCGGCGACCTTGGCCTCCGACCATGCGAGGACCCCGACGGGAGCCTGCCCGTCGCACAGCACGTGCTCGGCCGAGAGGTCCCCGTGCACGACGGTCGGCTGGAAGTGCCACAGTGCGACGTCCTCCAGCGAGCGCTCCCACCGGCGCAGGAGAAGAGCCGGCACCTGGCCGGTCGCGGCAGCCTCGTCGAGCTCCGAGAGGCGACGTTCGCGGTAGTTCTCCGCGGAGTAGACGGGAAGGCCGGTGTCCTCCACGAGGGAGGTCGGCAGCTCGTGCAGCGCGGCGAGCGCACGGCCGAGTGCCGCAGCCAGCCCGGGCCCGGGGCCGAGGTCGGCCAGTCGCAGCGGGCGACCGGCGAGCTGGCGGTGCACGATCGCCCGGCCACCCTCCTGCAGCGCGACCGAGCCCTCGGGCACCGGCACGGCGAACGGGAGGCGGCCGGCGTCCACATGGGCGGCCAGGGCGCCGAGGAGGGCGACCTCGGCCCCCAACGTCGCGCCGGCGGCTGCGTTTTGCGGAGCCCGGACGACCCAGCGGGTGCCCTCGGCGTCGATCACGATGGCCGCGTCGATGCCCGGCGCGGTGTGCGAGGCGCGGCGAACGTCGACCGCGTCGAGGTCGGGGACGGCGACGGTCGCCAGCGCGGCGAGGACCAGGGGAGAGCGGGACACAAGGTCACCGTAGGCGCCCGGGGCCCGCAGGGCACGCCTGATGATCGCGTGTCCGCAGCGTCTGCCACGACGGGACGCATGACGTGGCCCCCGCGCCGTTCGCGTCGCCGGCCGCGTCCTCGGCTCGCCGACCTGCCCACGGACCGGCCCGAGGACGGCGCTACGGGCCGCCGGGGCCTACGGTGACCGCGTGGACTGGTCCCGACTCCCGCTCTCCCGCTCCTGCGTCGACCGGCACGCCGAGCGTCGCACCGACCCGGAGCTCATCGCCCAGGCATGGGCACGCGACGACACCCAGGTCGTCCTCGTGGCCGGGGGCGCGCTCGCGGTCCGAGGGCCCGAGGAGCACGTCGCCACGCCGTCCCCGACCCAGGACGGGGTGGTGCTGGACCTCGTGACAGTGGCCGACCTGGGCGCGGCACTCCGCACGCCCCCCGCCGCGGAGGCCGCCGAGCTGGTCGTCTTCCTCGGCCATGACGGTGTCGACGTCCTCGCCCTCCTCGTCCCCGACGCCGCCCTGGTCCCGGGGGAGCGCAGCTGGCGGTCGCTTCGTGACATCGGCTACGTCCTCGACGACCGCGAGGCGGGTCTCGCGAGCACTGCCGTCGCGCTCGCAGCCTGGCACGAGCGCCACCCGCGGTGCCCGCTCTGCGGGGCGGCGACGGTGCCGACGCTCGCCGGCTGGACGCGCACCTGCGTCGAGGACGGCTCGGACCACTACCCGCGCACCGATCCCGCCGTCATCATGGCGGTCGTCGACGACGAGGACCGCCTGCTGCTCGCGCACGCACCGCGCTGGCCGGAACGTCGCTTCTCGACCCTCGCCGGCTTCGTCGAGCCAGGGGAGTCGGCCGAGGCGGCCGTCGCGCGGGAGGTCGCCGAAGAGGTCGGGGTCCGCATCGGCGAGACGACGTATCGCGGGAGCCAGAGCTGGCCGTTCCCGGGCTCCCTCATGCTCGCCTACCGCGCCCGGGCCCTGAGCACGGCGATCGAGGTCGACGGCGAGGAGATCGCGTCGGCGCGCTGGTTCAGCCGCGAGGAGCTCGCCGCGGCGGTCGGCAGCGGTGAGCTCATCCTGCCGATGCCCACGTCGATCGCCCGTGCGCTGATCGAGGAGTGGTTCGGCGGCCAGGTCCCGAGCCAGGAGTGGGGCCCGCGGGGCTGAGCGGGCCAGCGGGTGCCGGAGTGCTCAGCTGTCGAGCCGCTCAGCCGCCGAGGCGCTCGACGACCTGCGCGAGGGACGGGTTCGTCGCCGCGGTTCCGTCGGGGAAGACCACCGTCGGGACCGTCTGGTCACCACCGTTGACGTGCTCGACGACGGCCGCCGCCCCGGGCGTCTGCTCGATGTCGATCTCCGTGAAGCTGATCCCGGCGGCACCGAGCTGGGACTTCAGGCGCCGGCAGTAGCCGCACCAGGTCGTGGTGTACATGGTCATGGTGCCGGTCGTCGGCGGGGCGATGGTCATCGGTCCTCGGAGTTCGGGTCTCGGTGGCTCGGACGTTCCGTGGCCGTCCAGTGGCGGGCCCCGGAACGCGGCAGGGTGCCGCGGCCGGTTCAGGCTAGACGCGACGTCGCATGTCGGCGACACCTGACAGACTCCTGCCGATGTCCGCCGACGATCTTCTCGCCGCCCTGGACCCGGACCAGCGCGCGGTCGCCGTGGCGCTGACGGGTCCCGTCTGCGTGCTCGCCGGCGCCGGGACCGGCAAGACGCGGGCGATCAGCCACCGCATCGCCTACGGCGTGCAGACCGGCACCTACCCGCCGCAGAGCGTCCTGGCCGTGACGTTCACCGCCCGGGCCGCGGGGGAGATGCGCACGCGACTGCGCGACCTCGGAGCCTCCGGAGTCCAGGCGCGGACCTTCCATGCCGCGGCCCTTCGCCAGCTCAGCTACTTCTGGCCGAAGGTCGTCGGCGGCGCCCCGCCCCGGATCCTCGAGCAGAAGGCCGTCGTCGTCGCCGAGGCGGCCGCCTCGCTCGGCCTGCGGGTCGATCGCCTCTCGGTGCGCGACCTCGCCTCCGAGATCGAGTGGGCCAAGGTCAGCCTCGTCCCCGCCGACGACTACGTCCGCGCTGCCGCTGCGACGAACCGTCCCGCGCCCGCCGGTCACGACCACGCGACCGTCGCGCGCCTCCTCACCGCCTACGAGGCGGCCAAGGACGCCCGCGGCGTCATCGACTTCGAGGACGTCCTCACGCTGCTCGGCAGCATGCTGGAGAACCGTCGGGACGTCGCCGAGACCGTCCGCTCGCAGTACCGGCACTTCGTCGTCGACGAGTACCAGGACGTCTCGCCGGCGCAGCAGTTCCTGCTCGACCAGTGGCTCGGTGGCCGTCAGGAGCTCTGCGTCGTCGGGGACCCGAGCCAGACGATCTACTCGTTCACCGGCGCCACGCCGTACTACCTGGTCGGCTTCGCGCAGCAGCACCCCGGGGCGCAGGTGATCCGGCTCGTGCGGGACTACCGCTCGACCCCGCAGGTCGTCGGCCTGGCCAACACGCTCCTCGCGGTCACCGGCCGCCGGCGGTCGGCCGGGGACCTGGAGCTCATCGCGCAGCGGCCGGCCGGCCCTCCGGTGCGGCTCTCGGCGTACGACGACGACGAGGCCGAGGCCGAGGGTGTGGCACTCACCGTCCAGCGGCTCGTGGCCGCTGGCACCTCGCCGCGGGAGATCGCCGTCCTCTACCGGACCAACGGGCAGTCCGAGGTGATCGAGCAGGCGCTGGCCGATGCCGGCGTGGGGTACCTCGTGCGTGGCGGGGAGCGGTTCTTCTCCCGGCGCGAGGTGCGCGACGCTCTCGTGCTGCTGCGCGGCTCGGCCCGGTCGATGGCCGAGGTCCCGGTGGCCGAGGCCGTGCGCGACGTGCTCTCCGGCGTGGGCTGGAGCCCGGAGCCGCCGGCGGCCAGGGGAGCGGTGCGGGACCGCTGGGACGCCCTGCAGGCGCTCGTCCAGCTCGCTGACGACCTCGTCGAGCGCGCGCGCACGCAGGCCGCCGAGGCGGGTGCGCCGCTCGGGCTCCCCGCCCTCGTCGCCGAGCTCGACGAGCGCGCCGCGGCCCAGCACGCCCCGGCCGTCGACGGGGTGACGCTCGCGTCGCTGCACGCCGCCAAGGGCCTGGAGTGGGACGCGGTCTTCCTCGTCGGCCTGAGCGAGGGCCTGCTGCCGATCTCCCTCGCCGAGACCGACGAGGCGATCGCCGAGGAGCGCCGACTGCTCTACGTCGGCGTGACCCGGGCCCGGGAGCACCTGCACCTGAGCTGGGCGCGGGCCCGCAACCCCGGGAGCCGGGCCAGCCGCAAGCGCTCGAGGTTCCTCGCGGGGGTCCTGCCCGACGCCGAGCCGCGGCCGGACGGGCGGGTGGGGGGCGTGCGTGCGCACCCGAAGCCTGCGGTCGACCTGAGTGCCGTGGACCCCGAGCTTCTCGAGGCGCTGCGCGAGTGGCGGACCCGCGTCGCGCTCGAGCTCGACCGCCCGGCGTTCACCGTGCTCGTCGACGCGAGCCTCCAGGAGATCGCCGCGACGCGACCCACGACGATCGCCGAGCTCGTGCGGGTGCGGGGGATCGGGCCGTCGAAGGTCGAGAGCTATGGATGGTCCCTCCTGGGGATCGTCGCCGCCCACCGCGTCGTGCGGGGCAGCACGGACTGAGGCCGTGGAGGGACGCCGACGTCGCAGGCGCCGGCCCCAGGCGGAGGGCGCGGTGCGGCAGCAGCAGCCGGCGCCGGGAGCACTGCGCGGTAGGCGCGGTGCAGCGGCGGCAGCCGGCGCGGCGAGATCCGCTCGTTAATTCGGTTGTGCCCGTCCCGGCGAGGTTCTACCGTTGTCCAGTCCTGACCGATGTCGATGCCCCGCGGGGTGGTCGGCGAGTGCGAGAGGAGGTGGATGTGCAGATGAAGACGACGACGGGGACCTCCGCCGGCTATGCGCCGCGTCTGGTCGCATCCATCCTCGGCATGGTCGAGGGGACGGGTGCGCCCGCATCGCGACTGCGCATCCCCGCGACCTTCTCCCCTCTCGCCGAGCCCGACTCCTCGCCCGAGGCGCTCACTCACTGACCGACTGAGCCCTTTCCAGGCCGCGGAGTCCACCTCGGGACCCGCGGCCTTCGTCTGTCCGACGCGGCCACCGGTCCCGGCCCATCCACCGGAAATCGCAGGACACACGAGGAGGAGCCGTGCGGCTCACCACGCTGCTCGACACGCTCACGACGGCAGGCTCCGGCCCCTGGCCACCTGTCGCGAGCGCGCCGTCGAGCGAGTCGGACCTACGCGGCGCGACGCACGTCCCGGGCATGGTCGGCGACCGGCTCACGCTCGGCACCGAGACGGAGTTCGACCAGCTCGTCTCCACGCTCATCCCGTGCCGGGCGAACGACGCCGAGCTCTGGTTCGCCGAGCGCACCGACGAGGTCGAGCAGGCCAAGGCGCTGTGCGCGGGCTGCCCGGTGCGCGAGGGCTGCCTAGCCGGAGCGATCGCCCGCCAGGAGCCCTGGGGCGTCTGGGGCGGAGAGGTCTTCGTCGACGGGGTCGTCGTCGCCCGCAAGCGCGGGCGCGGCCGACCGCGCAAGGTCGAGGCCGCCTGAGCGGCACCCAGGCGCCCTCAGGGGGCAGCCGCCGGGCCGGGAGCCGAGCCCTCGGTGACCTCGCCACCGTCAGGCGACGTCACCGAGGGCTCGGGTCCCGACGCCGCCGCGATCTCGGCGGCGAGCCGGGCCCCGCACGTGCACCGCGCGTGCGGGGCCCAGCGCCGCGCGACCGGGAGCCCGAGCGGCAGTGCGATCTCCAGTGCGCCACCGTGGGTCGTCGCCGGCCGACCGTCCACGTGGGCGAGCACCTGGGTCGCGGCGCTCGCGGCCGCCATCGCGGCGAGCGTGGTCTCCTCCGTGCGGTCGTGCCGCGTGCGGGCGGCGGCGAGCTGGGCGGCGACCGTCGGCCAGTCCGGGTCGCCGTCGGCGCGATGCAGGTCGAGGCAGCGAAGGCACGTGGTGCGCCCGGGTACCACCAGGGGTCCGACCTGCACCGAGGCCTCACCGATCACCACCGACAGGTGCGGGACCCCGGCATCCGCCAGCGGCGCGTGCGCCACCGGGTCCGCGACATCGGCCTCCACCAGCACCACGACGTCGGCCGACCGCCCGGCCGGGACGAGGGTGCGCATCGTCGGACGCGCGTCCAGGAGCACGGCGGCGAGGGCTGAGCCACGGGCCCGTCCGATGTCGCCGCTCCGGAACCCGCCGAAGCCGACGTCCTCCGGTCGGGTCGGCCGCTCGTCGTCCAGGTGGAGGGTGCCGATCCCGGCGGCGGCCAGCGCGGCGGCAAGGCTCGCGCCGGTGCGGCCGAGCCCGACGACCCGCACGACGGCCCGCGCCCGACGTGCCAGGACCGGCGCCGCGTCGCCGTCGAGCGCGAGGAGCGCATGGGTGCGTGCGTCGGCCCGGGTGGCGGCCGACGGGTCGTGGGTGGACGGGGCCACGACGAGGTGCGCGGCCCTCAGGTGGGCGACGACCGCCTCGATCTCGCCGGCCGGCACCGCCTCGGCGCGCAGCGCGGCGGTCAGTGCCCGGACGGTCGGCCCGGCGCTCAGGCCGGCCAGGGCCCGCGCCGCCGACGGGCTCAGGTCCGCCAGCACGACGGCCCACCGCGGGTCCGTGCCGACCTGGACCTGTGTCGTGGTCCGCCACAGCAGCGGAAGTGCACGCAGCTGCACGCCGCCCCCTCTCGTCGCGCCCAGCCTTGCGGGCTGTGCGCCGCGGTGGGACTTGTCCACAACGCGCAAGAGGCGGCTCCCGCAGGGGAGCCGCCTCTCGACGTGTCGCGGGCCGGGGATGCCGGCTGGTCGCGCGTCCTAGGTCGTGCCGATCGCTCAGGCCTTGCCGAGGATCCGGTTCAGCTTCGTGCCGCAGACGGGGCAGATGCCCTTGGCCATCTTGCGACCGTTGGCGACGACGACGTTGCCCTCGGCCTCGCGCTTCTCCTTGCACTTCACGCAGTAGAACTCGCCCTTGTAGGTCTCGTCAGCCATGGAAATCTCCGTTCGTGAGGCTCTTGCGCGGGACTGGTCGACCCGGCTGGTCGGATGGTGCCGACCGTGGTGGCCGGGAGTCTCCGTGCACCGACCAGAGTAGTGGTGCTCAGCCGTGCTGCGCTCCGCTGGGCTCGCGACGCGCCGGAGCGGTCCCCTGGGTGCCCCCTGTGCGGGGGCGCTACGGTTCCGTGGTGCACTCGCAGCGGCCGCTCGACGAAGCCGTGGCCGACGCGCTCGAGACCGTGGAGGTCCGGCGCAGCAGCCGTCGCGTCCGCACGGTCACCGCGTTCCGGGAGGACGGCCACACCGTCGTGGCGATCCCTTCCCGGTTCACCCGCACCCAGGAGCGCGAGTGGGTGCGGCGGATGGTGACGCGGCTCGCCACCCAGGAGCTGCGCCGACGCCCGTCGGACGCCAAGCTCCAGTCGCGTGCCGCCGAGCTCTCCAAGCGCTACCTGGACGGCCGCGCGGTCCCATCGAGCATCGCGTGGTCCTCCCAGCAGGGCCGTCGATGGGGCTCCTGCAGCCTCGCCGACGGCACGATCCGCATCTCGACGCGCCTGCAGGGCATGCCCGGCTGGGTGCTCGACTACGTCGTCCTGCACGAGCTCAGCCACCTGATCCACGGCGGGCACGGACCGGAGTTCTGGCAGCTCCTGGAGGCATACCCGCGCACGGAGCGTGCCCGCGGCTTCCTCGACGGGGTCGCCTTCGCCGGGCAGATGGGGATCGCCGGCGACGACGAGGACCGGCTCGCCGACCCGATCGACGAGCCGACGACCGAGGACTGACGGCTCTCAGCCCGCCGAGTCCTCCCCGTCCGCCTCGCCGAAGATCTCCGCCAGCGCCCGGTCGACCTCTGACTGCTCGTCGAGCTCGGCCGCGCGGCGCCCGGCGCGTCCGGCCGGGTCGTCCAGGTCCTGCGCGGTGGGCAGCAGGTCCGGGTGGTCCCACACGGCCTCGCGAGCGGCGACCCCGCTCTCGGCGAGGATCTGCGCCCACAGCCGCGCGGCCTCGCGGGAGCGGCGCGGGCGCAGCTCGAGGCCGACGAGCGTCGCGAGGATGTCCTCGGCCGGCCCGCCCGCCGCTCGCCTGCGGCGCATCGTCTCGCGCAGCGAGGTGGTGTGCGGCAGCCGGGCGGCAGCAGCCTGAGCCGTGACCTCGTCGACCCAGCCCTCGACCAGGGCCAGGGCCGTCTCCAGCCGCTCGAGCGCAGCCTTCTGCTCGTCGGTCGTCGCGATCGCGAAGACGCCGCCGGACAGCGCCTCCTGCAGGGCGCTCGGGTCTGTCGGGTCGATCGAGCGGACGGCCTCCTCCAGTGCGTCGGTGTCGATCGCGATCCCTCGGGCGTAGGCGGCGACGGCACCGAGCAGGTGGCCGCGCAGCCAGGCGACGTGCGTGAAGAGGCGCGCGTGGGCCGCCTCGCGCAGGGCGAGGAACAGTCGGACCTCCTCGACCGGTGCGTCCAGGCCCTCGGCGAAGGCGTCGACGTTGCGCGGCAGCAGGGCCGTGCCCGGGCCGTCGGTCAGCGGGATCCCGATGTCGGTCGTGCCCAGGACCTCGCGGGCCAGCGTGCCGACCGACTGCCCCAGCTGCATGCCGAAGACGGCACCTCCGAGCTGGCGCATCATCGGGGCGACGGCGGCCCCGAGGCCGTCCTGACCGTCGGCAGCGCCCTGGTCGGCGAGCGTCCTGGCCAGTGCGGCGCTGACGGACGCGGCCACCGGCTCGGCGATCTGGTCCCAGCGGGCCATCGTGTGCTCGACCCACTCCGCGCGGCTCCAGGCCTGGGCGCTGCCGCCCGCAGCCGGGAGGTCGGTCGCCTCGTCGAGCCACAGCTCGGCGACCTGGAGCGCCTCGGCCACCGTTCGGCGCTCCGCGGCGCCCACCACGGGGTCGCCGTCGGCGAGCGAGGTCTGCCGGGCGAGGTCGTGCGCGAGGTCGGTGTTCACCGGGCCGTCGTCGTTCGCCATCACCGACTGCATCTGGGTCAGGAGCTGGGCGATCGCTGCCGGGTCCTCAGGGAGACCGATCTGGTTCGCCAGCGCGGTGAGGTCGAGCGGCTCGCCGTCGGGTCCGGTCATGCCCGGCAGGCCGTGCTCGGCGAGCTCGGCGATGACCGCGTCGGCGTCCTCGCCGAGCATCTGCCGCAGCAGCGCCTCCCATGCGGGCGGGATCGACGGGTCGGGCGGGGGCGGGGTGCTCATCGCTGCTCCTGGATCCGGGGAACCTCCACGGTATCCAGCGTCGGGCCGCCCCGGCGTGCTCCGGCAGCGCCTGTGGTGCGAGGTTCGCTCAGGGCGCAGCCCGCGCGGGCCGTGGAGCGCGCGTCCAGCAACGCGCGCAATGATGTGCCGGTGAACGACGAGCCTGCCACCGCACTGCCGGACACCGCCCACCCGGACGCGCCGCCGGCCGTCCGGGCGCCCGAGGAGCCGCCGCTGACCCGGCGCGCGATCACCCTCAGCGTCCTGACGGTGCTCCTCGCCCTCCTGCTGGCCCTCGCCTCCGCCGTCCCGCTGCCGTACGCGATCTCGGGCCCCGGCCCGACGCGCAACACGCTCGGCGACCAGGGCGGCGTCCAGCTGATCTCGATCTCCGGGGCCACCACCTACCCCGCCACGGGCAAGCTGCTGCTCACCACCGTCTCCACCTCAGGGGGTCCGGGCTACCCCGTGACCCTCGGCGACGTGCTGCGCGGCTGGGTCTCGAACGCCCGCTCGGTGCGCCCCGTGGAGGACGTCTTCCCGCCGAGCGAGAGCCGTCAGCAGATCGACCAGACGAACAAGGCCGACATGGTCACCTCGCAGGAGGACGCCACGGTCTCCGCCCTGCAGGAGCTCGGCTACCGCGTGCCCACGACGCTCACCGTCGACGGCACGGTGCCCGCGTCGGGCGCCGACGGCGTCGTCGAGAAGGGTGACGTGGTCGTCTCGGTCGACGGCGCGCCGGTCACGTCCTACCTGGCGCTGTCGACCGCGATGGACGCGGTGCGCCCCGGCGCCGACGTGACGCTCGGCGTGCGTCGCTCCGGCGTGGCGCAGGACCTCACGGTCCGCACGACGGACGACGGGACGGGCCGCGCGATCCTGGGCCTGTACATCGCCCCGACCTTCGACTTCCCGGTCGACGTCTCGATCAAGATCGACGACATCGGCGGGCCGAGCGCGGGCACCATGTTCGCGCTCGGCATCATCGACCGCCTCACGCCGGCGGACGAGGCGAACGGCAAGGTCATCGCCGGGACGGGGACGATGAACCTCACCGGCGACGTCGGCCCGATCGGCGGGATCCAGCAGAAGCTGATCGGTGCGCGTCGCGACGGTGCCCAGTGGTTCCTCGCCCCCGCGTCCAACTGCAACGAGGTCGTCGGGCACGTGCCGAGCGGGTTGACGGTCGTGAAGATCTCGACGCTGCACCAGGCACGGGAGGCCGTCATCGCCATCGGCGCCGGGAAGGCCGGGAGCCTGCCGGGCTGCTCCTGACGCCGCGGGCCGCTCGACCCGTCGTCGCCCAAGACGCTCGGTCGTTCAGGTCAGCGTCGCTGCGACCGCCTCGACGAGACCGGGTACGAGGTCGGGCGCCCCGGCCACCGCGGTGTCCTCGTCCTGGGTGCGTGTGCGCACGACGCACCAGGTCGGCCCCTCGCGCAGCACGCCGACGGCCAGCCGCACGTCCTGACGCTGCGGGTGGTTCATGAGGTACTCGATCGCCGCGTCGGGGTCCTGCGGCATCGCCTCCTCGGCTGCGGGAGGCAGCACCACCCGCTCGACCACCACGGCGGCACCGTGCACGGTGGGCGGCCAGGAGAGCGCGGCCAGGAGCTCGTCGAGGTGCTCGGCACCCGGCAGCCCCTCCTGCTCGACCGAGGTCAGGTGGAACGGGTCCTCGCGCGCGGCCCGCAGGACCTCCGGCTCGAGCTGCGAGGCGAGGCCCGGTTGCGCGGCGAGGGCCTCGGCGGTGCGAACGAGGGCGAAGACCCGGACCGGGCCGTCCCAGCCTCCGGCGGCGACGTAGCGCTCGATCTCGCGGACGGCAAGGTCGAGGGCGTGCGTGGCGGTCTGCTCCATGGCTCCATCGTCGCAGGCGCCGGGCGGTCCCTCGCGACACGCACCTGTTCGGCACCTGTGGGAACCTGGGGCCACGCAGGGCCGTTGTCCCTGCTGACTGGCCCGCCGGCCCCGACGCAACTTGAGGAACACCGCTGTGAGCTCTGCACGACCGTCCCGACCCGTCCGGCCGTCGAAGGGTGCCCCCGGGGGCCGCCGTGGTGCACTGGGCCCGACGATCGCGATCCTGGTCGCGGCGGGGATCGCGCTGATGATCCTGGCGCAGGTGTGGACCGAGGTGCTCTGGTTCCGCGCCATCGGCTACCTGTCGGTGCTCACCACCGAGTGGCTCACCCGGGGCGTGCTCTTCGTCCTCGGCTTCGCGATCATGGGCGCTGCGGTGTTCGCCGCCCTCGCCCTCGCCTACCGCACGCGACCGATCTACGCGCCCTCGACGCCCGAGCAGGCCTCGCTCGACCAGTACCGCGAGATGATCGAGCCCCTGCGACGCCTGGTGATGATCGCCGGCCCCGCCGTCCTCGGCTTCTTCGCCGGCTCGGCCGCCTCGGCGCAGTGGCAGAACGTGCAGCTCTTCCTGCACGGCGGCTCGTTCGGCACGAAGGACGCCCAGTGGGGCCTCGACCTGTCGTTCTACGTCTTCGACCTGCCGGTGCTGCGCTTCGCGGTCTCGTTCCTGTTCGCCGTGACGATCATCGCGGGCATCGCCGGGCTCGCCACGCACTACCTGTACGGGGGCCTGCGGCTCGGCCAGGGTTCCGGGGACCGGATCACCAGCCCCGCGCGGCTCCAGCTCGGGATCACGGCCACGGTGTTCATGCTCCTGCTGGGTGCGAACTACTGGCTCGACCGCTACTCGCTGCTGACCGCCAACGGCGGGACGATCAAGGGTGGTGCGGGCTACGCCGACGTCAACGCCGTGATGCCCGCCAAGGCGATCCTCGCCGGCGTGGCGATCCTGGTCGCAGGGACCTTCCTCTGGGCGGCGTTCCGTGGGACCTTGCGGGTCCCGGCGATCGGTGTCGCCTCGATGGTGATCGCGGCGATCGTCGTCGGCGGGATCTACCCGGCGATCGTCCAGCGCTTCCAGGTCCAGCCCAACGAGCAGGCCGCGGAGACCACGTACATCCAGCGCAACATCGATGCGACGAAGAAGGCCTTCGGGCTCGACAACGTCGAGACGACGACCTACGACGCGAAGCTCGTCGCCGAGCAGGGCGCGCTGCGGCAGGACGCCGAGACCACGGCGAGCATCCGCCTGCTCGACCCGGCGATCGTCAGCCCGTCGTTCGGCCAGCTGCAGCAGAACAAGCAGTACTACAAGTTCGCCGACACGCTCTCGGTCGACCGCTACCTCATCGACAACAAGAGCCGGGACACCGTCATCGGGGTGCGTGAGCTCAACCTGGCCGGCCTCGGTTCCAACCAGCGCACCTGGATCAACGACCACACCGTCTTCACCCACGGCTTCGGCGTCGTCGCGGCCTACGGCAACACGACCGCCGCCGACGGCCGTCCGGCGTTCTTCGAGGGCGGCATCCCGTCGACGGGTTCCCTCGGGGACTACGAGCCGCGGATCTACTTCGGCCAGGACTCGCCGGACTACTCCATCGTCGGCGCACCGACGGGCACCGCCCCCTGGGAGCTCGACTACCCGGACGACGCCGCCGGCGGCCAGGCGAACAACACCTACCCGACGCAGACCGTCACCGCCGGGCCGAGCGTCGGCTCGCTGTGGAACAAGCTGCTCTTCGCGATGCGGTTCGGCTCGGAGCAGATCCTCTTCTCCCCGCGGGCGACGGCCGACTCCCAGATCCTCTTCGACCGCAACCCCTCGGAGCGCGTCGCGAAGGTCGCGCCGTACCTGACGCTCGACTCGCGCGTGTACCCGGCCGTCGTCGACAAGCGGGTCGTGTGGATCGTCGACGGGTACACGACGTCGGACGCCTACCCGTACTCGACGTCGAAGGCGCTCGACGTCGCCACGACGGACTCCCTCACCGCGCGGTCAGCGGCGATCGCCGCCCTCCCGCCGGCCGAGATCAACTACGTGCGCAACTCGGTCAAGGCGACCGTCGACGCCTACACCGGCAAGGTGACGCTCTACGCGTGGGACGCGGCCGACCCGGTGCTCAAGGCCTGGCAGGGCGTGTTCCCGTCGACGATCAAGCCGATCAGCGACATCAGCAGTGACCTGATGAGCCACCTGCGCTACCCCGAGGACATGTTCAAGATCCAGCGCGAGCTGCTCGCGACCTACCACGTGACCGACGCGGCGGGCTACTACTCCGGCCAGGACTTCTGGCTGACGCCGGACGACCCGACGGTCCCGGGCAAGAAGCAGCCGCCGTTCTACCTGACGCTCAAGATGCCTGACCAGACCAAGCCCACGTTCTCCCTGACGACCACGTTCATCCCGGGCGGCAACACCGACCGCAACGTGCTCACGGGCTTCCTGGCGGTCGACGCCGAGCCGGGCCACACCGCCGGTCAGCCCAGCGCCGACTACGGCAAGCTCCGGCTGCTGGAGCTGCCGCGCAACACCACGGTGCCCGGGCCGGGGCAGGTGCAGAACAACTTCGACGCCAACACCGAGGTGTCGAGCTACCTGAACCTGTTGCGCCAGGGCAGCTCGACGGTGGTCCAGGGCAACCTGCTCACGCTGCCCGTCGGCGGCGGGCTGCTCTACGTGCAGCCCGTCTACGTGCAGTCCACGCAGGACACCAAGTTCCCGCTGCTGCAGCGCGTGCTGGTGGCGTTCGGCGACCAGATCGGCTTCTCCGACACCCTCGCCGGCGCACTGGACCAGGTGTTCGGTGGCGACGCCGGGGTAGGCAACGCGACGCCGGGAACGGATGCCGGCCAGGTGCCGAACACGCCGGTCGGCGGAGGCACGGAGTCTCCGACGCCCTCCGCGTCGCCGACCCCGTCCGCCTCACCGAGCAGCTCGTCCTCGACGCCGCCGCTCGCCGATGCGAAGGCTCGGCTGAGTGCCGCGCTCGCTGACGCCAGCCAGGCCATCAAGGACGGCCAGGCGGCCCTCGCCAAGAGCGACTTCGCGGCCTACGGCGAGGCGCAGCAGCGGCTCCAGACGGCGCTCGAGGCGGCCATCGCCGCGGAGGCCGAGCTGGGTTGATCGCGGTCTGCGCGGAGCCCTTCCGGGGGCATCGTCGCAGGTCAGAGGCTGGTGTCGACGGGGGGGGCGGGGGGCCGGGGGGGCCCGCCCCCCCCGCCCAGTTGGCCGCCGCCCGCGGGCCCCGAGAGGGGTGGA
>JBBSAL010000049.1:0-26906 GCA_038252305.1 Actinomycetales bacterium
GGGTGGTGGGTAACCCCGGGGGGGCGGGGGGGCGCCGCGGCGGGCTACGCGCGGGCGGTTGGGGCCCCCCCCCGGCCCGGAGGCCCCCCCCGGGGGGGGGGGGGGGGGGGGGCCCCCCCCGCCCCCCCGCAGCTCCGCCCATCACTGAGGAGCGCGGGATGACCCCCAAGCACGAGCAGGTACTGGATCCGATCCGACGGCTGGGAGCGGCGGGGGTCGCCGTCTGGCTCGACGACCTCTCCCGCGAGCGGCTGCGCAGCGGAAGCCTTGCGGCACTGGTCGAGGCGCGTGGAGTCGTCGGCGTGACGACGAACCCCAGCATCTTCGCCAAGGCGTTGAGCAGCGACTCCTACGAGGCCCAGGTGCGCGAGCTCGCCGCCCAGGGCGTCGGGCTCGACGAGGCGGTCGTGACGATCACCACCGACGACGTGCGGGCGGCGGCCGACGTGCTGCGCCCAGTCGTCGACCGCACGGACGGCCTCGACGGCCGCGTCTCGATCGAGGTCGATCCGCGACTCGCCCACGACACCGAGGGCACGCTCGCGGCCGCCCGCATGCTCTGGGCCCGGGTGGACCGCCCGAACGTGTTCATCAAGATCCCGGCGACCCTCGAAGGGCTCCCCGCGATCACGGCGGCTCTCGCCGAGGGGATCAGCGTCAACGTCACCTTGATCTTCTCCCTCAGCCGCTACCGCGCCGTCCTCGACGCGTTCGAGAGCGGCATCGAGCAGGCGCACGCGGCGGGCCTCCCGCTGGCCCCGATCGCCTCTGTCGCCTCGTTCTTCGTCTCACGGGTGGACTCCGCCGTCGACGCGCAGCTCGATGACCTGGGCACGCCCGAGGCTGCGGCCGTCCGCGGTCAGGCGGCGATCGCCAACGCCCGGCTCGCCTACGAGGTGTTCGAGCAGGCCCTCACCTCGCACCGGTGGCGCGCGCTGGCCGAGGAGGGTGCCCGGCCGCAGCGTCCCTTGTGGGCCTCGACCGGGGTGAAGGACCCGACCTACAGCGACACGCGCTACGTCGACCAGCTCGTTGCCGCCGACGTGGTCAACACCATGCCGGCCAAGACCCTCGAGGCGGTCGCCGACCACGGCGCGGTCACCGGCGACACCGTGACGGGCGCCTACGAGGAGGCCAGGGCGACGCTCACGGCGCTCACGGCGCTCGGGATCGACCTCGACCAGGTCACCGACGATCTCGAGACGGAGGGCGTCGCCAAGTTCGAGGCGTCATGGGACCAGCTCCTGCAGACCGTCCGCGACGTGCTCGAGGGAGCTCGATGAGGCCGGCGAAGGTCGCCGCCGGGGTCAACCCGCTCCGCGACCCCCGCGACCGCCGCCTGCCCCGGATCGCGGGCCCCTGCGGCCTCGTCATCTTCGGCGTCACCGGCGACCTCGCCCGACGCAAGCTCATGCCGGCGGTCTACGACCTCGCGAACCGCGGGCTGCTGCCGCCCGGCTTCGCCCTCACCGGTTTCGCCCGGCGCGACTGGGTCGACCAGGACTTCGCGCAGGTCGTGCACGACGCCGTCAAGGAGAACTCCCGGACACCCTTTCGCGAGGACAGCTGGCGTCAGCTCGCCGAGGGCATCCGCTTCGTCCAGGGTGAGTTCGACGACGACGACGCCTTCGACCGGCTGAGCCAGACGGTCGCCGCGCTCGACGCGGAACGGGGGACCAACGGCAACCACGCGTTCTACCTCTCGGTGCCGCCGAAGGCGTTCCCACTCGTCTGCCGTCAGCTCGCCCGCTCGGGGCTGTCCGAGCAGCGCGACGACGCCTGGCGGCGCGTCGTCATCGAGAAGCCCTTCGGCCACGACCTGACCAGCGCCCGCGAGCTCAACGACGTCGTCGCCTCCGTCTTCGCGCCGGCGTCGGTCTTCCGGATCGACCACTACCTCGGCAAGGAGACCGTCCAGAACCTGCTGGCGCTCCGCTTCGCGAACCAGCTCTTCGAGCCCATCTGGAACGCGAACTACGTCGACCACGTGCAGATCACGATGGCCGAGGACATCGGCATCGCCGGCCGTGCGGGGTACTACGACGGCATCGGTGCCGCGCGCGACGTCATCCAGAACCACCTGCTCCAGCTCCTGGCCCTGACCGCGATGGAGGAACCGGTCTCGTTCGAGGCCGACGCCCTGCGCGCGGAGAAGGAGAAGGTCCTGTCGGCGGTACGGCTGCCTAAGGACCTCGGCCGGCACACCGCTCGCGGCCAGTACGCCGGCGGCTTCCAGGGCGCTGAGGAGGTCGTCGGGTACCTCGACGAGGAGGGCATCTCCACCACGTCCGAGACCGAGACCTTCGCGGCGATCCGGCTCGACATCGACACGCGCCGCTGGGCCGGGGTGCCGTTCTACCTGCGCACCGGCAAGCGCCTGGGCCGACGGGTGACGGAGATCGCCGTCGTGTTCAAGCGTGCCCCGCACCTGCCGTTCGAGGCGTTCTCGACCGAGGAGCTCAGCAAGAACGCCCTGGTGATCCGGGTCCAGCCCGACGAGGGCGTGACGATCCGCTTCGGCTCCAAGGTCCCCGGCACGGCGATGGAGGTGCGCGACGTCACGATGGACTTCGCCTATGGCCACGCGTTCACCGAGACTTCGCCCGAGGCCTACGAGCGGCTGATCCTCGACGTGCTGCTGGGCGATCCGCCGCTCTTCCCCCGGCACGAGGAGGTCGAGCTCTCGTGGAAGATCCTCGACCCGATCACGCAGTACTGGTCGCGGCACGGCCAGCCCGAGCAGTACCGCCCTGGTGCCTGGGGCCCGTCGTCCGCCGACGCCATGATGGCCCGCGACGGCCGCACCTGGCGTCGGCCATGAGGAGGAACGCATGATCGTCCACCTGCCCCACACCACGACGGGTGCCATCACCAAGGCACTCGAGCGGCTGCGCGACGAGGGCGGCGCCGTTGCCCTCGGGCGCGTGCTCACCCTGATCATCGACGTCGGCGACCACGAGGTGGAGACCGCGGTCGAGACGGCGAACGACGCGAGCCGCGAGCACCCCTGCCGGGTCATCGTGCTGGTCGTCGACCCCACGCGGGAGGGCTCCGAGCTCGACGCGGAGATCCGCGTCGGCGGAGACGCCGGTGCGAGCGAGGTCGTCGTCCTGATGGCCTCGGCCAAGATGCTCGCACACGCGGACACGCTCGTGATGCCCCTGCTCCTGCCCGACGCCCCGATCGTCACCTGGTGGCCCTTCGAGGTGCCGACGGACCCCTCGAGCCACCCCGTCGGAGTGATGGCCCAGCGCCGGATCACCGACACCCTGGAGTGCAGCGATCCGCTTGCGAGCCTGCACCGCCTGCGCGACTCCTACGAGGACGGCGACACGGACCTCGCCTGGACGCGGCTCACGGTCTGGCGTGGACTGCTCTCGGCGGCGCTCGACCAGCCACCGTACAAGTCGGTCACCCGGGCCGAGGTCGAGGGCAACGCGACGCACCCCTCAGTGCCTCTGCTCGCGGCATGGCTCGCGCACGCCCTGCGGTGTCCCGTGACCGTGGCACGCAGCCCGGAGGCCCCGGGGATCACCAAGGTCGTCCTGCACCGCTCCTCCGGGCCGATCGTCATCAACCGGCCGGACGGGCGGACGGCGAGCATCGAGCAGCCGGGCCAGCCGGTGCGACACGTCGCCATGCCGCTGCGCCAGCTGCCCGAGTGCCTCTCCGAGGAGCTGCGCCGACTCGACCCCGACGAGGTCTGGGGTGAGGTCCTGCGCGACGGGCTCGCGCGGATCGGCGAGGCGTGAGCGCTCGGTCCGTCGTCGTCCACCCGAGCGCGGAGGTCCTCGGCCGGGCCACCGCGGCACGGCTGCTGCTGCGACTCATCGACCTGCAGTCGGTGCGCCGCCCGCTGCACGTCGTGCTCACGGGCGGGACGGTCGGCACCGACGTCCTGGTGCAGGTCGGTGCCTCTGCGCTGTGCGACGCGGTCGACTGGACGGGCGTGCACCTGTGGTGGGGAGACGAACGGTTCCTTCCCGAGGGCGACCCCGAGCGCAACGAGACCCAGGCGCGGGCCGCGCTGATCGACCACCTGCCGATCCCGCCGGAGCACGTCCACCCGATGCCGGCCCCCGGCACCGTCACCGATCCGGAGGCGGCAGCGGCCGAGTACGCCACGGCACTGGCCAGGTACGCCCCGGCGGGCTCCGACGTCCCGGCCTTCGACGTCGTGCTGCTCGGGGTCGGGCCCGACGGTCACCTCGCGAGCCTCTTCCCGGGCCATCCCGCGCTCGACGTCGTCGATCGCCCCGTCGCCGGCGTGCGGCACTCCCCCAAGCCGCCGCCGAGCCGGGTGACGCTGACCTACCCGGCGCTGGCGCACGCCGCCGAGCTCTGGTTCGTCGCGGCCGGCGAGGGCAAGGCAGAGGCGGTCGCACGGGCCCTGAAGGGTGACGACCTGCACCGCACACCGAGCGCCGGAGCGACCGGACGCGAGGTCACACGCTGGCTGATCGACCTGGCCGCGGCCAGTGGCATCGAGGTCTGAGCGCACCACCGCGCCCGGTCCGCACGCAGGAGGGGCGCACCCGGTCTCCCGGGTGCGCCCCTCCTGGCGTTCAGCTCAGCGGTGCGGCGAGGATCAGCCGCCGCGCTTGGCGCGCAGGGCGGCCAGTGCCTCGTCGAGGATGGCCTGGCCGTCCTCGTCGGAGCGACGCTCCTTCACGTAGGCCAGATGCGTCTTGTACGGCTCGTTGCGGCTCGGGGACGGAGGGTTCTCCTTGTCCTGACCGGCCGGGAACCCGCAGCGCGGGCAGTCCCAGGTCTCGGGGACCTCCGTGTTCGTGTCGTCGGCGAAGCTCGGCCGGGTCTCGTGACCGTGGGCGCACCAGTAGGAGACCCAGACCCTCGGTGCGGAGTCGCCGCGCTCGGCCTCGCCCATGGGGCCGGCACCGACACGTGAACCGCGAATCGCACTTCCGCTCGCCATGACCGTCTTCCTCTCAGCCGCGGACGCGCTGGATCAGGCCGAGCAGGATGACCACAGCGGTCCACATCAGCACGAGGCCGATGGTGATCCGGTTGAGGTTCCGCTCGGCGACACCGGAGCTTCCTGCTCCGCTGGACATGCCGCCACCGAACATGTCGGAGAGCCCGCCACCCTTGCCCTTGTGCAGCAGCACCATGACGATCACGAGAAAGCTCGTGAGGATGAGCAGGATCTGCAAGACGAGCTGCAACGTTTGCACGAGCTGGTACGTCCCTCGTTCGACAGTGGGGCGCGGTGCGCGCCCCGACAAGGATAGGCGACCGGGTGCTGATCGGACGAACCCGGTGGGGCAAGGGCCCCGTCGGATCACTCCGACGGGGCCCCGGGACAGCTCAGGTCACAGACCGACCTGGTGGGACTGGTAGCGCGCGATCTTCGCGAACTCCTCGGGGTCGAGGCTCGCGCCGCCGACGAGGGCGCCGTCGACATCCGGCTTCGACATGATCGAGGCGACGTTGCCGGACTTCACCGAACCGCCGTAGAGGACGCGGACGCCCTCGGCGAGCTCGGCCGAGTACAGCTCAGCCAGGCGGGCACGGATCGCTCCGCAGACCTCCTGCGCGTCCTCGGGGGTCGCGACCTCACCGGTCCCGATGGCCCAGACGGGCTCGTACGCGATGACGACCTTCGCGGCGAGCTCGGCGGACAGGCCCTCGAGACCGCCGTCGACCTGCGCGAGCGTGTAGGAGACCTGGTCGCCGGCCTTGCGGACGTCCAGCCCTTCCCCGACGCAGAGGATCGGCGTGAGGCCCTGGCTGAAGGCCGACTTCACCTTGGCGGCGCAGAGCGCGTCGTCCTCGCCGTGGTACTGACGGCGCTCGGAGTGCCCGACGGTCACGTAGGTGACGCCGAGCTTGGCGAGCATCACCGGCGAGACCTCGCCGGTGTACGCGCCCTCGAGGTGCGCCGAGACGTCCTGCGCGCCGTAGGTCAGCTCGAGCTTGTCGGCGTCGACGAGCGTCTGGACCGATCGCAGGTCCGTGAACGGCACGATCACGGAGACCTCGACGGCGGAGTAGTCGTGCTTGCCGTCCTTCAGGCTCCAGGCCAGCTTCTGCACGGTGTGGACGGCCTGGTTGTGGTCCAGGTTCATCTTCCAGTTGCCCGCCATCAGCGGGGTACGCGTTGCCATGTCTCAGTCCTCCAGAACTGCGATGCCGGGAAGGGTCTTGCCCTCGAGCAGCTCGAGGCTCGCGCCGCCACCGGTCGAGATGTGGCCGAAGCCGGCCTCGTCGAAGCCGAGCCGACGCACGGCAGCGGCGGAGTCGCCACCACCGACGATCGAGAAGCCGTCGGTGTCGACGAGGGCCTGCGCGACGGCGCGGGTGCCCTCGGCGAAGGCCGGGAACTCGAAGACGCCCATCGGGCCGTTCCAGGCGATCGTCTTCGCGCTGAGGATCGCCTCGCGGAAGAGCTCGCCCGAGCGCGGGCCGATGTCCAGGCCCATCTTGTCGGCGGGGATCGCCGAGGCGTCCACCGTGACGTGCGGGGCGTCGGCGGCGAAGGAGTCCGCGGCGACGATGTCCGTCGGCAGGACGATCTCGACACCGGACTCCGCGGCCGTGGCCAGGTAGCCCTTGACGGTCTCGACCTGGTCCTCCTCGAGGAGCGAGGAACCGACCTCGAAACCCTGGGCCTTGAGGAAGGTGAAGACCATCCCGCCGCCGATGAGCAGCTTGTCGGCCTTGGTCAGCAGGTTCGCGATGACGCCGAGCTTGTCGGAGACCTTCGAGCCACCGAGCACGACGACGTAGGGACGCTCCGGGTCCTCGACGGCCTTGCGCAGCGCCGAGACCTCGGCGAGCACGAGGGTGCCGGCCGCGTGGGGCAGGCGCAGCGCGACGTCGTAGACCGACGCCTGCTTGCGGTGCACGACGCCGAAGCCGTCGGAGACGAACACATCGGCGAGGGCGGCGAGCTCGCCGGCCAGCTCGCCGCGGACGGCCTCGTCCTTCGAGGTCTCCCGGGCGTCGAAGCGGATGTTCTCGAGCAGGGCGATGTCGCCGTCCTGGAGGGCCGCGACGGTGGCCTTCGCAGAGTCGCCGACGACGTCCGTCGCGAGGGCGACAGGCTTGCCGAGCAGCTCGGCGAGGCGCGTGGCGACCGGCGCGAGGGAGTACTTGTCCTCGGGAGCACCCTTCGGGCGTCCGAGGTGGGCCGTGACGACGACGCGGGCGCCGGCGTCCATCAGCCGGGTGAGCGTCGGCAGCGCGGCGCGGATCCGGCCGTCGTCGGTGATGGTCGTGCCGTCCAGCGGCACGTTGAAGTCGGAGCGGACGAGCACGCGCTTGCCGCGCAGGTCGCCGAGGTCCTCGATGGTCTTCATGGGTGTCCTTCGCAAGTGATCAGGGGCGGACGCACCGACGTCCGCGTGCCCGGACGACCATCTGGTCGTCGCGCACGCGGACGTCGGTCATGAGCTGTGGCTCGTACGGCCGAGTGTCAGAGACGCTCGCCCACGTAGGAGGTCAGCGCGACGAGGCTGCTGGAGTAGCCCCACTCGTTGTCGTACCAGGCGACGACCTTGACCAGGTCTCCGCTGACCTTGGTCAGGCCCGAGTCGAAGATGCTCTGGTGCGGGTTGGTGACGATGTCGCTCGAGACGATCGGGTCGGACACGTACTCGAGGACACCCTTGAGCGGGCCGTCGGCGGCGGCCTTGACCGCAGCGTTGACCTCCTCGACGGTGACCGTGCGCGAGGCCGTGAACGTCAGGTCGGTGGCCGAGCCGGTGATGGTCGGCACGCGCAGCGCGTAGCCGTCCAGCTTGCCCTTGAGCTCGGGGAGCACGAGAGCGACAGCCTTCGCTGCACCCGTCGTGGTCGGCACGATGTTCTGGGCCGCGGCGCGGGCGCGACGCAGGTCCTTGTGCGGGCCGTCCTGGAGGTTCTGGTCACCGGTGTAGGCGTGGATCGTGGTCATCAGGCCACGCTCGATGCCGATCGCGTCGTTGAGCGCCTTGGCCATGGGGGCCAGGCAGTTCGTCGTGCAGGACGCGTTCGAGATGATGTGGTGCACGGCCGCGTCGTAGTCGGTGTGGTTCACACCCATGACGAAGGTGCCGTCCTCGTTCTTCGCCGGGGCGGAGATGATGACCTTCTTGGCACCGGCGGTGAGGTGCGCCTTGGCCTTGGTCGCGTCCGTGAAGAAGCCCGTCGACTCGATGACGATGTCGGCGCCCAGCTCGGCCCACGGGAGGTTCGCCGGGTCACGCTCGGCCAGCGCACGGATGTTCTTGCCGTCGACGATGATGTTGTCGTCGTCGTAGCTGACGCTCTGGGGGAAGCGGCCCAGCACGGTGTCGTACTTGAGCAGGTGAGCGAGGGTCTTGTTGTCCGTGAGGTCGTTCACGCCGACGATCTCGATGTCGGCACCGGACGCAAGGATCGCCCGGTAGAAGTTACGTCCGATGCGGCCGAAGCCGTTGATACCGACGCGGATGGTCACAATGCCTCCTCGGAGCGCGCCGGTTCGCCGACACGCAGCTGGGTCCTGAACGGATTCGTACGGCGCTGTACGCCCCGGGCGTGGCCGTGATCTCTCACGTGCTCCGGGTGAGACCCACGTTACACGTTTGACACATCGAGCGGCAGGACGTTCGTCCAGCGGAACGGGCCGTGGCCGTGCTGGTCAGGCGCCGAAACGTCGGCCCGGGCGCGTGCGGTCCGGCCGGTGCCGCACGCAGGCTGAGCCCATAGAACCGGTCATGCCGGCGAGATCTCGGGCGTGTCCGTCCTTCAGGCGGTGCGCCCGCGTGGGTGTCCTGCGACCCGGGCGGTGCGAGGACCTCAGACGTCGAGCAGGTCGGGGCTCAGCCCGGCCTCCGTGTCGGGGATGCCGAGCTCGGCGGCGCGCTTGTCGGCCGTGGCCAGCAGGCGCCGGATCCGACCGGCGACAGCGTCCTTCGTCAGCGGCGGGACGGCGAGCTGGCCGAGCTCCTCGAGCGAGGACTCGCGGTGCTCGAGCCGCAGCCGGCCGGCCTCACGCAGGTGCTCGGGCAGGTCCTCACCGAGGATCTCGAACGCCCGGGCGACCCTGGCACCGGCGGCGACCGCCGCCCGTGCGGACCGGCGCAGGTTCGCGTCGTCGAAGTTGGCCAGCCGGTTGGCGGTGCCGCGCACCTCGCGCCGCATCCGGCGCTCCTCCCAGACCATCACGGCGTCATGCGCGCCGAGCCGCGTGAGCATCGCGCCGATGGCGTCCCCGTCGCGGATGACGACGCGGTCCACGCCGCGCACCTCCCGGGCCTTGGCGGAGATGCCGAGCCGGCGCGCAGCGCCCACGAGCGCGAGGGCGGCCTCGGCGCCGGGGCACGTCACCTCGAGCGCCGCCGAGCGACCGGGCTCGGTCAACGAGCCGTGGGCGAGGAACGCTCCTCGCCAGGCGGCCTCGGCCTCACCGATCCCCGCAGAGACGACCTGGGGCGGCAACCCGCGCACGGGTCGGCCCCTGTTGTCGAGCAGACCCGTCTGGCGGGCAAGGGACTCGCCGTCCTTCACGACGCGCACCACGTAGCGGGTGCCCTTGCGCAGACCCGAACCGGTCACCACGACGATGTCGCTGCTGTGGCCGTAGACCTCGGCGATCGCCAGGCGCAGCCGTCGCGCCGCGACAGCCGTGTCGAGCTCCGCCTCGATCACGATCCGGCCCGCGATGATGTGCAGGCCGCCCGCGAAACGCAGCATCGCGGAGACCTCCGCCTTGCGCTGCGACGTCTTGTCGACGGTCAGTCGGGCGAGCTCGTCCTTCACCTCTGCCGTCAACGCCATGGGGTCATCCTGCCACCCTCGGTCCGCTCCCCAGGTCGCCCCAGAGTCCCTCGAACGCATCGCGGTAGGCAGCAGCCAGTCGCAGAGGGTCGTGCCGGGGCGTCCCGTCGCCCGCACTGACCTGCCTCAGCACGAGCTGCGCGCCCATCGCCGACGAGAGCTCATGGAGCTCGTCGACGTGCACGACCGCTGACGGATCCGCGACGACGACGTCGACGCGAAGGTCCGGCGCGTGGGCCGCCAGGGCACGCAGGTGCTGCAGGTTCGTCATCGCGGTCGGGTCGTCGGCCGGACGCAGGTTCAGCGTGACGCAACGCCGCGCCGGCGTGCTGCGCAGTGCCGCGTACAGCTCGGGAACCCGCACGTGCGGCAGGACGGACGTGAACCACGAGCCGGGACCGAGGATCACCCAGTCCGCCTGGGAGATCGCGTCGACCGCCTCGGGGCACGCCGGCGGATCGGCCGGATGCAGCCGGATCGCCTCGACCTCGCCGCGCGCGCTCGCGACCGCCGACTGGCCGGTCACCAGGGTCCGCACGCCGTCGATGACCATGTCGGCCTCGATCTCGAGCGGGAGCTGGGACATCGGGAGCACGCGGCCCCTCGCACCGAGCAGGCGACCCACCCAGTCGAGCCCTGCGACCGGGTCACCGAGCAGCTCCCACAGCGCGACGATGAGCAGGTTGCCGACGGCGTGCTGGTCGAGGGGCCCCTGGCTGGCGAAGCGGTGCTGGAGCACGTCGCGCCAGGTGCGCCCCCAGTCGGTGTCGTCGCACAGGGCCGAGAGGGCCATCCGCAGGTCCCCCGGCGGAAGCACGGCGAGCTCGCTGCGCAGGCGCCCCGAAGAACCGCCGTCGTCGGCGACGGTGACGACGGCGGTGATCCGATCCGTCATCAGCCGGAGCGCACTGAGGTTCGCCGAGAGGCCGTGCCCGCCGCCCAGGGCGACGACGGCCGGTCCCCGCCACCGGTGGGTGGACTCCCCCGGGATGCGTCGGCCCCAGCCCGCGTTCCCGTCGGGGCCCTCACTCGCGGCCGAGGTCACGGTGGGTCACCACCACGCGGCGCCCTTGCGCACGCAGTGCCGTCGCGATCGCCTCCGAGATCGCGACCGAACGGTGCTTGCCGCCCGTGCAGCCGATCGCCAGCGTGGCGTAGCGCTTGTCCTCGTTCTCGTAGCCGGCGAGCACCGGCTCGAGGAGCGCGAGGTACCGCTCGACGAAGAGCTCGGCACCCGGCAGGCCGAGCACGTAGTCACGCACCGGGCCGTCACGGCCGGTGAGGTGACGCAGCTCGGTGATCCAGTACGGGTTCGCGAGGAAGCGGACGTCCGTGACGTGGTCGGCGTCGAGCGGCAGGCCGTACTTGAAGCCGAAGCTCACGACGGTGATGCGCATCTCGTCGTCCGCCCCGGCGGCGACCGCAGCGCGGACCTCGCGCGCCAGGTCGTGGACGTTGAGCTCCGTGGTGTCGATGAGCACGTCCGTCCGGCGGCGCACCCCCTCGAGCATCACGCGCTCATCCTTGATGCCGTCGAGGATGCGGCGGCCGTCCTGCAGCGGGTGAGGACGGCGGACCGTCTCGAAACGACGGACCAGGACCTCGTCCGACGCGTCGACGAAGAGCACGCGGACGTCGAACCCGGCCTCGCGCAGGGAGTCCAGGACGTCCACCAGGTCGGCCGAGAGGCGACGACCACGCACGTCGACGACCGCGGCGAGCCGATGCACGCCGCCCGCGCCGGTGGAGAGCATCCCGGCGAGCTGCGGGAGCAGCTGGGCGGGGAGGTTGTCGACGACGTACCAGCCGAGGTCCTCGAGCACGGCCGCCGCGTGGCTGCGACCGGCCCCGGACATCCCGGTGACGACGAGAAGCTCCGGGTTGGCGCCCCGAGGGCTGGCGGTCGCAGCCTCGAGCGCCGGGATGCCCGAGGGGACGGTCGTGGCAGGGGGTTCGGTCATGAGTCCAGCATGCCAGGACCCGGGCGGGCGGGCCGGTTCCCGCAGCCGTGGCACACGAGGAAGCCGCGCTCCTGCCTCAACTGCGGCTGAGCGCGTCGACGACGGCCTGTGCCGTGCCGGGGCCGATGCCGTAGACGTCGGAGAGCTCCTCGAGGCTGGCCCGGCGCATCGCCGCCACGGAGCCGAACCGCTCGAGCAGGGCCGCGGCGCGCGTGGGGCCAAGACCGGGGACGTCGTCGAGGACGGACCGGGTCATCGCCGCGCCACGGCGCTTTCGGTGGTGCTTGATCGCGAAGCGGTGCGCCTCGTCCCGCAACCGCTGGAGCAGGTAGAGCCCCTCCGACGAGCGCTGCAGGATCACCGGGTAGTCCTCGCCCGGGAGCCAGACCTCCTCGAGCCGCTTGGCCAGCCCGCACAGCGCGACATCGGTCACACCGAGGTCTGCCAGGGCGCGGGCCGCTGCGGCCACCTGGGGCGGGCCTCCGTCGACCACGACGAGCTGCGGTGCGTAGGCGAAGCGTCGCCCGGCTCGCGACTCCTCCGCGAGGTCCTCCTCCGGGTCCACCGGCCCCGAGCGCGGCTCCGCGCCGTCGTCGGCCGGCCGCTCCGCGAGGTGACGCCGGAAGCGGCGCGTCAGCACCTCGTACATCGCCGCGGTGTCGTCCCTGGCGCCCTCGCCGTCCTCGCCCCGGATGACGAACTGCCGGTACTCCGACGTGCGCGCCATGCCGTCCTCGAAGACGACCATCGAGCCGACCTGGTGCGTTCCCTGCGTCGTCGAGATGTCGTAGCACTCGATCCGCAGCGGCGCGGAGTCCAGCCCCAGCGCCTCCTGGAGCTCCTCCAGCGCCCGTCCTCGCGTCGTGAGGTCACCGGCACGCCGGGTCCGGTGCAGCGCGAGCGCCTGCTCGGCGTTGCGGCGGACGGTCTCGGCGAGGTCCTTCTTGTCACCACGCTGCGGGACCCGCAGCACCACCTTCGCCCCGCGCAGCCCGCTGAGCCAGGCGGTGACCTGCTCGACGTCCGGTGGCAGGACGGGGACGAGGACCTCGCGCGGGACGGTGGCGTTGACCTCTGCCGCCCGCTCGGGGCGCCGAGCACCGCCGGATGCCTTCGCCGGGTCGACGGCGGCGTCGTCGCCGTAGACCTGCTGCAGGAGGTGCTCGACGAGATCGGCGTCGGTGACGTCCTCGACGCGCTCGACGACCCAGCCTCGCTGACCACGGATGCGCCCACCGCGGACGTGGAACACCTGCACGGCCGCCTCGAGCTCGTCGCCGGCGAGGGCGAAGACGTCGGCGTCGGTGCCGTCCGGCAGGACGACGGCGTTCTTCTCCGTCGCACGCTGCAGCGCGCTGAGGTCGTCCCGCAGCTTGGCGGCGAGCTCGAACTCGAGGTTGTTCGAGGCGAGGAGCATCTGCTTCTCGACCCGCCGGACGAAGCGACCGGTGTCGCCGGCCATGAACGCGCAGAACTCCTCGGCGAGGACGCGGTGCTCCAGCGGAGTGACGCGCCCGACACAGGGGGCTGCGCACTTGTCGATGTAGCCGAGCAGACAAGGCCGGCCGGTGCGCTCGGCGCGACGGAAGACGCCGGTGGTGCAGGTCCGGACCGGGAAGACCCGCAGCAGGAGGTCGACGGTCTCGCGGATGGCCCAGGCATGCCCGTACGGCCCGAAGTAGCGGGTTGCGGGCCGCTTGGCACCGCGCATCACCTGGACCCGGGGGAACTCCTCGCCCATCGTCACCGCGAGGTAGGGGTAGGACTTGTCGTCGCGGTACTTCACGTTGAACCGCGGGTCGAACTCCTTGATCCAGGAGTACTCCAGGCTCAGCGCCTCGACCTCGGTGCCCACCACCGTCCACTCGACGCTCGCGGCCGTGGTGACCATCTGCTGCGTGCGCGGGTGAAGCGCCGACAGGTCCTGGAAGTAGCTGCCGAGGCGGGACCGCAGGCTCTTGGCCTTGCCCACGTAGATCACACGTCGCTCGGCGTCGCGGAACCGGTAGACGCCCGGCTCGTCCGGGATCTCTCCGGGGCGGGGGCGATAGCTCGCCGGATCAGCCATGTCAGGAGCCTAGGTCAGGACACCGACGTCGCCGACCCGGTGGCCCCCGGTCGCAGTCGGTACCGTGGACCATGGGCATCCTCCACAGCTACCGCGCGGTCGTCACCTGGACCGGCGCCGGATCGACGGGCACGACCGGCTACACGGCCTACAGCCGTGACCACGAGATCACCTTTGCCGGCAAGCCGCCCCTGCTGGGATCTGCCGATCCCGCGTTCCGCGGCGACTCCGCCCGCTACAACCCCGAGGAGCTCCTCGTTGCCGCGGTGGGCCAGTGCCACATGCTGTGGTTCCTGCACCTCGCGGCCAACGACGGCGTGGTGGTGCTCGCCTACCGTGACGACCCGAGCGGGACGATGCGGGTCGCCGCGGCCGGCGCCGGTCAGTTCACCGAGGTGGTGCTGCGACCCCAGGTGACCGTGCAGGGAGACGTCGACGAGGCACGGCTCCGGGCCTTGCACGCGCGTGCCGGCGAGCACTGCTTCATCGCACGATCGGTGAACTTCCCGGTGCGCGTGGAGGCGGGACCCGTCATCCGGTCGTGACCTGCGACAGGCGGGCCGCCGGCCGCCGGCCCGTCGTGTAGCGCACCTGCTGCGTGAGCGTGAAGCTCCCGTCCGCCCGGACGATCGGGGCGAGCCGCCGAGCCGCCTCTGCGAGCACCAGGTCCCTGGCCTCGACCGGGACCGGGAGCCAGTGGCTGCGCTGACCGTGCGACCAGGTCCACGCCCGCCACTGCTCGACGTCCGCGAAGCGCACCGGAAGCGCCACGGTCTCGGTCGTCACGTCGACGAAGCCGCTCTCCGCGAGCAGTCCCGCCATGCCCTCGTCGGTCGCGAAGGCTCCCTCGCTGCCCGAGGTGCGGGCGTCGAGCAGAGCCGGGGGGAGGTACGGGGTGAAGACGTCGTCCAGGTCCTCCCATGCGGCGTCCCGGGCACCGAAGGTCGAGACGCCGAGGCGCCCGCCGTCGACGAGCAGTGCGTGCCACGCCCGGAGCGCCGCCGGCGGGTCGGGAAGGAAGAAGAGCACCAGGGAGGCAACGGCGAGGTCGAACGAGGCCGCCGGCAGCTCGGGGGCGCTCGCGTCGCCGACGACGAGGTCGACGGGGGTCGTCTGCCCGGCCAGGGCTCGGCGCACCAGCTCCGTGCGCGCCGCCGCGATCATCCGCGCAGACAGGTCGAGACCTTTGACCACGCCGCCCGGCGCGACACCGGCGGCGAGCGACCAGAGCGCCGCTCCACGCCCGGTGCCGAGATCGAGGGCCCGCTCCCCCGGCTGCGGCGCTACGCAGCCGACCAGTCCCTCGGCGATCGGCCCGAACCAGGGCACGGCAACCGTGTCGTAGGTCTCGGCGACGGCATCGAACATGGCTGCCACGCGCTCGGACCTGGCAGCGGCCTCGGAGAGCTCCATGGGCACAGCCTGGGTGCTCGGCGCCCGCAAGGGAAGCAGGTGTCCACCGGCGACCGGGGAACCTCGAGCCCGCCTGCCTCCTGGACGTCCGTGCTCGCTGCGGGCGCCGGCCTCGTGCGCGGCCGCAGCGGGCTCAGGCGCTCGCGGCGACCGCCTCGGGCAGCAGTGCCCCGGCGAGGAACCTGCCGGTGTGGCTCGCCTGCACCGTCGCGACCTGCTCGGGTGTGCCCTCGGCTACGACCGTGCCGCCACCGGACCCGCCCTCGGGACCGAGGTCGATCACCCAGTCGGCATTCTTGATGACGTCGAGGTTGTGCTCGATCACGATCACCGAGTTGCCCTTGTCGACCAGGGACTGGAGCACCCCGAGGAGCTTGCGGATGTCCTCGAAGTGCAGGCCGGTGGTCGGCTCGTCCAGGACGTAGACCGTGCGGCCGGTGGATCGGCGCTGGAGCTCGCTCGCGAGCTTGACACGCTGCGCCTCACCGCCGGAGAGGGTCGGTGCGGGCTGGCCGAGCCGCACGTAGCCCAGGCCGACGCTCACGAGGGTCGTCAGGTGACGCGCGATCGAGGGGACGGCCGCGAAGAACTCCGCGGCCTCCTCGATCGGCATGTCCAGCACGTCGGCGACCGTCTTGCCCTTGAAGTGGACCTCGAGCGTCTCGCGGTTGTAGCGCGCACCGTGGCACACCTCGCACGGCACGTAGACGTCCGGCAGGAAGTTCATCTCGATCTTGATCGTCCCGTCGCCCGAGCAGGCGTCGCAACGCCCGCCCTTCACGTTGAACGAGAACCGCCCGGGCATGTAACCGCGGACCTTCGCCTCGGTGGTCTCAGCGAACAGCTTGCGGACGTGGTCCCAGACACCGGTGTAGGTGGCCGGGTTCGACCGGGGCGTGCGACCGATCGGGCCCTGATCGACGTGCACGACCTTGTCGAGGTGCTCGAGCCCGGTGACGCGCGTGTGCCGCCCGGCGACCTGTCGGGCCCCGTTGAGCTCGTTCGCCAGGACCGTGTAGAGGATCGAGTTCACCAGGGTGGACTTGCCCGAGCCGGAGACCCCGGTCACGGCCGTGAGGACCCCGAGCGGGATGTCGACGTCGATGCCCTGCAGGTTGTGCTCCCGGGCGCCGACGACAGTGAGGGATCGCGCCGGGTCGACCGGCCGCCGTGTCGCGGGCATGGGGATGGACCGGCGACCGGCGAGGTAGGCCCCGGTGATCGACTCCGGGGCCGTGAGCAGCCCGGCGAGGTCGCCCGAGTGGACGACGCGGCCGCCGTGCTCCCCCGCTCCCGGACCGATGTCCACGATCCAGTCGGCGGTGCGGATGGTGTCCTCGTCGTGCTCGACGACGATCAGCGTGTTGCCGAGGTCGCGCAGCCGCGTGAGTGTCTCGATCAGGCGCCGGTTGTCGCGCTGGTGCAGCCCGATGGACGGCTCGTCGAGCACGTAGAGGACGCCCACGAGCCCTGACCCGATCTGCGTCGCGAGCCGGATCCGCTGGGCCTCGCCACCGGAGAGGGTGCCCGCGGGCCGTTCGAGCGAGAGGTAGTCGAGGCCGACGTCGAGCAGGAAGCCGAGCCGTGCGTTGATCTCCTTGAGCACCTGCGCGGCGATCGCCTGCTCGCGGGTGCCGAGCACGAGCCCGGTGAGGAAGATGCGCGCCTCGTTGAGCGGTAGCCGGCAGAGGTCGGCGATCGAGAGGTCACCTACCTTGACGGCGAGCACCTCCGGCTTGAGCCGGGCACCGTCGCATACCGGGCACGGGACCTCGCGCATGTAGGCCTCGTACTTCTCCTTCGACCAGTCCGACTCGGTCTCGTGGTGGCGCCGCTCGATGAACGTCACCACGCCCTCGAAGCCGGTGGAGTACTGCCGCTCGCGACCCCAGCGGTTCTTGTACCGGACGTGCACCTTGTGGTCCTGGCCGAAGAGGATCGCCTGGCGGGCCCGCTCGGGCAGCGCGCGCCAGGGGACGTCCATCTGGAAGCCGAGGTCGTCGGCGAGGGCCGAGAGCACCCGCTGGAAGTACTCCGACGAGGTCTGCGACCACGGCGCGACGGCGCCGTCGGCAAGCGTGGCGTCCTCGTCCGGGATCACCAGGTCCGGGTCGACCTCGAGGCGGGTACCGATGCCGGTGCACTCGGGGCAGGCGCCGTAGGGCGCATTGAAGGAGAAGGTCCGCGGCTCGATCTCGTCGAGGGTCAGCTCGTGGTCGTTCGGGCAGGCGCGGTGCTCGGAGAAGCGACGCTCGCGGGCCGGGTCGTCCTCGTCGGCGTCGACCATCTCGACGACCAACAGGCCGCCGGCCAGCGACAGGGCCGTCTCGACGGAGTCGGTGAGGCGTCGCTTCACACCCTCCTTGGCGACCAGACGATCGACGACGACCTCGATCGTGTGCTTGAGCTTCTTCTCCAGCGCGGGTACCTCGGTCAGGCCGACCACCGACCCGTCGACCCTGGCGCGGGCGAAGCCCTTCGTCTGGAGCTCGGCGAAGAGGTCGGCGTACTCCCCCTTGCGGCCGCGCACGACGGGCGCGAGCACCTGGTAGCGGGTGCCCTCGGGGAGCTCGAGGAGGCGGTCGACGATCTGCTGGGGCGTCTGCCGGCTGACCTGCTCGCCGCAGACGGGGCAGTGCTGGGTGCCGGCGCGGGCGTAGAGCAGGCGCAGGTAGTCGTAGACCTCGGTGATCGTGCCGACCGTCGACCGCGGGTTGCGGTTGGTCGACTTCTGGTCGATCGAGACCGCCGGCGAGAGGCCTTCGATGAAGTCGACGTCCGGCTTGTCCATCTGCCCGAGGAACTGCCGGGCGTACGAGGACAACGACTCGACGTAGCGGCGCTGACCCTCCGCGAAGATCGTGTCGAAGGCGAGCGACGACTTGCCCGAGCCGCTCAGACCGGTGAAGACGATGAGGCTGTCCCTCGGGAGGTCGAGGTCGACCCCGCGCAGGTTGTGCTCACGGGCTCCTTGGACGCGCAGGCGGTCATTCACCGGGACATCGTAGGTGGGAGGCCCGACACGCACGACCGCTGCCCGGACCACGCGGGACGCCTCGTACCCGACGAGGCATGATCACCTCATGCCGACCTTCGCGATCGAGTACCGCTACGACGACCGGGACGGCGAGCGCGCCGCCGTGCGCCCGGACCACCGCACCTGGCTGCGCGCCCAGCTCGACGCCGGCACGCTGGTGGCGAGCGGTCCGTTCACGGACGGCAGCGGCGCACTGCTGCTGGTGCGCGCGGAGTCCGCTGCGCAGGCGGAGGAGATCCTCGACCGCGACCCCTTCCAGGTCGCGGGCCTCCTGGCCGGACGCACCGTCCGGGAGTGGGACCCGGTGCTGCGCTCCTGGGAATGAGGTGGCTCAGGCGGCCGGGTCGTCCGCGCGGGACGCCCGACGGGTGCTCACCAGGCTGGCGCCCGTCGCGACCGCGAGGACGACGACGATGACGAGCAGCGAGACCGGCGTCGAGATCTCCGGCGCCCATGCGACGGGTTCCCCGCCGTTGATGAACGGCACCTCGTTGCCGTGCAGCGCCTCGAGCACGAGCTTCACGCCGATGAACCCGAGGACGACCGACAGTCCCTCCGAGAGGTAGACGAGGCGCTCGAGCAGACCGCCGAGCAGGAAGAAGAGCTGCCGCAGACCGAGCAGGGCGAAGGCGTTGGCGGTGAAGACGATGTACGGCACCTTCGTCAGCCCGAAGATCGCGGGGATCGAGTCCAGCGCGAAGAGCACGTCCGTCGTGCCGATGGCGATCATCACGACGAGCATCGGCGTCGCGAGCCGCCGGCCGGCCTTGACGAGCGTCAGCCGGTCGCCGTGGTACTCGGTGGTCGAGGGCAGCACGCGTCGGACGATGCGCAGGACGGCGTTCTCGTGGAACTCCTCCGGACCACTGGAGTCGTGGTCCTCACGCGCGAGCTGCACCGCAGCGAAGACGAGGAAGGCCCCGAAGACGTAGAAGACCCAGCTGAACTGCGCGATGACGGCTGCACCCGCCCAGATGAACAGCCCGCGGAGCACGAGCGCGATCGCGATGCCGATGAGCAGCACCTTCTGCTGGTTCTCCCGCGGGACGCCGAAGCGCGTGAGGATGAGCAGGAAGACGAAGAGGTTGTCGACCGACAGGCTCCACTCGGTGACGTAACCGGCGAAGAACTCCGTGCCGCGGTCCGGCCCCCAGACGGTCCAGACGAGCACCGCGAACGCGAGGCCGAGGCCGACGTAGAAGGCCGACCAGCGGGCAGCCTCGCGATGGGTGGGTGCGTGCGGGGTGCGCAGGTGGGAGAAGAAGTCGAAGGCGATCAGCGCCATCACACCAGCGACCGTGGCGAGCCACACCCAGACGGGAACGTTCACGGGATCCTCTGGTCGGAGACGACGGGTACCGGTGGTCTCCTCCGCCCGTGGCCGGGCCGATGACACCGGGACCTCGCAGCCCTCGACGACGACACCACCGTGACGGGAGCACTGCCCGCCGGCCACCGAGCATAGTCGGCGCCCGTCGAGCGGGGCCCCGCCTGGCCGGGCGTCCCCGCTCCGGCCCCCGGTGGCTCACACCGTCGGCGCCGACGTCCCGGACCCCGCAGCTCGACCGTCGATCCGAGTCTTGGCGAGGCTTGCCACCGTGGCGACGGTGAGGGTCCCGAGGATGACGGTGAGCGAGAGCCAGATCGGGATCTCCGGGGCCCACGCGACGTGCTCGCCGCCGTTGATGAACGGCACCTCGTGGGTGTGCAGGGCCTCGAGGACGAGCTTGACCCCGATGAAGCCGAGGATCAGCGCCAGTCCCTCGGAGAGGTAGACCAACCGCTTGAGCAGGCCGCCGAGCAGGAAGTAGAGCTGGCGCAGGCCGAGCAGGGCGAACGCGTTCGTCGTGAAGACGATGTAGGGCTCCTTGGTGAGCCCGAAGATCGCCGGGATGGAGTCCAGGGCGAACAGCACGTCGGTGGAGCCGATCGTGATCATGACGAGGAGCATCGGGGTGACCAGGCGCCGACCGTCGCGAACGACGGTCAACCTGTCCGAGTGGTACTCGTTCGTCGACGGGAGGACCCGCCGGAGGGCGCGCAGCACGGTGTTCTCGTGGAACTCGGCCGTGGTCTCGCTGTCGTGGTCCTCCCGGGCGAGCCTGACCGCGGTGTACACGAGGAACGCCCCGAAGACGTAGAAGACCCAGGAGAACTGCGCGATGGCGGCCGCGCCGGCCCAGATGAACAGGCCCCGCAGCACCAGGGCGATCGCCACGCCGACGAGAAGCACCTTCTGCTGGTAGGCACGCGGCACGGCGAAGCCGGTCATGATGACGAGGAACACGAAGAGGTTGTCGACCGACAGGCTCTTCTCGGTGAGGTACCCCGCGAAGTACTCGCCGCCGCGACTGCCGCCCCAGACCACGGTCAGGCCGATGCCGAAGACGATCGCCAGGCCGATGTAGGCCGCCGACCAGATCGCCGACTCGCGGAACGAGGGCTCGTGCGGGGTCCGCACATGTGCGTAGAAGTCGACGACGATCAGTCCGACGACTCCCAGGAACGTGACGGCCCAGACCCACGGCTCCACGGGCACGGCATCACCTCCGGTACCGGTCGGATGTACCGAAGGTCTCCTCCACCTGCGCGGACCATGCTCTGCAGGCCGGTGGAACCGGGACGGCGATCACGTCGTCCGTGATGACGGCACCACTGCGATGGGAGTACTCCCCTTCGTTCAGGAGCATAGTTCACGGGGCCGCGGCGACCTCGTCCGTCGGACCGTCGTCCCCTCGCCCGAACGACCGCCCGGAGCGTCGGGGCGAGCGTGCCGTCGCGCGGCGCGGGCGGGGGTGTCGATCTCAGGCGGTCGCCGACTGCATGTCGCGCAGCTCCTTCTTCAGCCCGCCGATCTCGTCACGGAGTCGGGCCGCGAGCTCGAACTGGAGCTCCGCGGCGGCACCGTGCATCTGGTCGCTCAGCTCCTGGATGAGCTGGGCGAGCTCGGCAGCCGGGACCGCTGCGAGCTTGCTGGGGCCGCTCTGCGCGCCACCACGAGCCGAGCCGGAGTCACGCCCCGGTACCGGGGCTCCGCCGCGCACCTGCTTGCGATAGCCGCCCTCGAGGAGCTCGGCGGTGTCGATGTCCTCCCGCGCGAGCATGTCGGTGACGTCGCTGATCCTCTTGCGCAGCGGGGTCGGGTCGATGCCGTGCGCGAGGTTGTAGGCGACCTGCTTCTCGCGGCGACGGGTCGTCTCGTCGATCGCCATCGCCATCGCCGCCGTCACCACGTCGGCGTACATGTGCACCTCCCCGGAGACGTTGCGCGCCGCGCGGCCGATCGTCTGGATGAGCGAGGTGGCCGAGCGCAGGAAGCCCTGCTTGTCCGCGTCGAGGATGCTCACGAGCGAGACCTCTGGCAGGTCGAGACCCTCGCGGAGCAGGTTGATCCCGACCAGGACGTCGAACTGCCCCATCCGCAGCTCCCGAAGGAGCTCGATCCGCCGCAGGGTGTCGACCTCCGAGTGCAGGTACTGCACGCGGACGCCGCGTTCGACGAGGTAGTCGGTGAGGTCCTCGGACATCTTCTTGGTCAGCGTCGTCACGAGGACGCGCTCGTTGCGGTCGGCGCGCAGCCTGATCTCGGCGAGGAGGTCGTCGATCTGCCCCGTCGTCGGCTTGACGACCACCTGCGGGTCGACGAGGCCCGTCGGCCGGATGATCTGCTCGACGACGCCGTCGGACTGGGCGAGCTCGTAGCTGCCCGGGGTGGCCGAGAGGTAGACCGTCTGCCCGATCCGCTCGACGAACTCCTCCCAGCGCAGCGGCCTGTTGTCCATCGCGCTCGGCAGGCGGAACCCGTGGTCCACCAGGGCACGCTTGCGCGACATGTCCCCCTCGAACATCGCGCCGATCTGCGGGACGGTGACGTGCGACTCGTCGATGACGAGCAGGAAGTCCTCGGGGAAGTAGTCGAGCAGCGTGTGCGGCGGCGTGCCCGCCCCTCGACCGTCGATGTGCCGGGAGTAGTTCTCGATACCCGCACAGCTCCCGACCTGGCGCATCATCTCGATGTCGTAGGTGGTGCGCATGCGCAGCCGCTGGGCCTCGAGCAACTTGCCCTGCCGCTCCAGCA
The DNA here is from genome assembly GCA_038252305.1 of Actinomycetales bacterium. Classification (GTDB taxonomy): domain Bacteria; phylum Actinomycetota; class Actinomycetes; order Actinomycetales; family Cellulomonadaceae; genus Actinotalea. The sequence goes on from JBBSAL010000049.1 coordinate 22,323, forward strand.
CCTCGAGCCGCTCCGCGAGCTCGGCCTCGATGGTGCCGATCGCCTTCTCCATCCGCTCCGGGCCGGCGACGTAGTGCGTCGCGGGGAAGAGGAACATGTCCTTCTCCGAGCGGACCGTGTCCCCCGTGAGCGGGTGCAGGGTGGTGATCGCCTCGATCTCGTCGCCGAAGAACTCGATCCGGATCGCGAGCTCTTCGTAGACCGGGATGATCTCCACCGTGTCCCCGCGGACGCGGAACGTCCCGCGGGTGAACGCCATGTCGTTGCGGGTGTACTGCATCGTCACGAACTTGCGCAGCAGCTGGTCGCGGTCGACCTGGTCCCCCACCGAGAGCCGGACCATCCGGTCGACGTACTCCTGCGGGGTCCCCAGCCCGTAGATGCAGGACACGGACGCCACCACGATGACGTCGCGCCGGGTGAGCAGCGAGTTGGTCGCCGAGTGCCGCAGCCGCTCGACCTCGTCGTTCACCGAGGAGTCCTTCTCGATGTAGGTGTCCGACTGCGCGATGTACGCCTCGGGCTGGTAGTAGTCGTAGTACGAGACGAAGTACTCGACCGCGTTGTTCGGCAGCAGCTCACGGAACTCGGTGGCGAGCTGGGCGGCGAGGGTCTTGTTGGGCGCCATGACCAGGGTCGGCCGCTGGAGCTTCTCGATGAGCCAGGCCGTCGTCGCCGACTTGCCGGTACCGGTGGCACCCAGCAGGACGATGTCCTTCTCCCCCGCCTGGATCCGGGCGGTGAGATCGGCGATCGCCGTCGGCTGGTCGCCCGCAGGCACGTAGTCGGAGATCACCTCGAAGGGCTCGACCCGGCGCTGCAGGTCAGTCACTGGACGCATGCGTCCACGGTACGGCCCGCCACCGACAGCAACCCGTCCGAGGCCGTGGCGCAGACCGACGGAGCGTTCCGCCACCTCGGGTCCCGGCCCACCATGCCGTTGCCCGTGACCGGCCCCACGCTGCGTAGGCTCACGTCATGGGGGCACGGGGTCGCGACGACATGCTCGACGTCGTCCTGGACGACGTGGATCGGGCGCCGGTCGGCGAGGGACCGCCTCCGCGTGCCCGACGCGAGCGGCTCCGCTCGGCGGCCGCGGCCGTGCGCCGCCACGGACGTCCTGCTGTGGCCGTCGGCGTCGGCCTTGCCCTCGTCACGGTGTCCGCCGTCTCCGCACGCATCGCCGAGGACCAGGGTCGGGCCCAGGCGCTCGTGAACCGCATGGCTTCGATCGACGGGGCGCTCCTCTCCGCGCCGACCGCGCTGTCGGTCCTCTGGCGCGCTCCGACGTCCCCGTTCCAGAACATGGTCGCCGCCACGGGCGGCATGCTCGTGCAGCTGTCGGACGACCGCACCTCCGTCGCGGCCACCGATGCGGACTCGGGCACCCTCGCATGGCGGCACAGCCTGCCCGCCGAGGAGCACTACCCCGAGTGCGTCGCCCCGCCGCCTGGCGGCACGGCCTTCACCTGCCTGATCGGGCACGGGGAGTCCGCCTTCGCCCTCGTCACCGACGCAGTGTCCGACGGCACCGAGCTGAGCCGCGTCGAGCTCCCGGACACGACGCTGCCGACGCTTCTCGCGACCCACGATGCGGACGTCCTCCTCGCGCAGGCCGCACCGGACGGCTCCGGGACGGTGACCCGACGATCGCCCGTCGACGGGACGGTGCGCTGGACCCGGTCCCTGCCCCGACCGGGCTCTCCTCCCGCGGACACCGCGCTCGTGAGCGCTGTCCAGGGCGGGGTCGTCTGGCTCAGCGGGAGTCTTCGCGCGATCCTCGACCTGGCGACCGGCGCGCCGATCGACCAGCTTCCGGCCTGGGTGGACGGGCAGTACCCGGACGTCCTGCCCCTTCCCGACGGTGCGACCGCACTCTGGGGCATGTCCGTCGATCCCGGGCCCGGTGTCGGCAACGGGACCGGGGTCGTGATCGACCGCACCCGCGCGACCCGTTTCACCTTCACCGACCAACCGCTCGCCTGCCGACCCGACGGCGGCTCGGAGGGCGACACGCTCCTGCTCTCGACCGGCATCTCGCTGCGCGCTGTCGACGCGCGGACGGGCGCGCCGCGGTGGCAGATCGAGGTCGGCCAGCTCGGCATGAGCGGCGCCGTCTGCTACGGCGGTTCGCTCGACCTCGTCGGCTCGGACGGCACGCAGGTCACGCTCGAGCAGCACGACCTGCGGACCGGCGATCGCACCTGGTCGACCACCTGGGCCGGAGTGGGCCAGCCGCAGCAGCTCCTCGCCGGCGGGGTCCTGCTGCTCACCGGCGCGAGCGCAGCGCTCGCCTCGACGCCGGACTACCGGGGAGGCGCAGATCACCTCGCCACGGTGGACCTGAGTGACGGCTCCCTGCACGAGCTGCCGTGGCCGGACGGGCTTCCCGCGGGCGCATTCCTCACGGTGCTCGATCACCGGCTCTACGGTGTGACCACCGATCAGACGGTCGTGCGCCTCGGCTGAGCCATCAGGGGCCGGACGACGATCTCAGTGCACCGCACCACCGGTCAGGCGCACGTCGTGCCGCACCGCGAGCGAGGTCCGTGCGATCAGCTCGAGCCCCTGCGCGATCGTCTCCAGCGGCAACGTCGGCTCCTGCCCGCGTGCCGTCTCCGCCGCCTGTGGGACGTGCACGAAGCCGCCACGCACGCCACGGGCACGACGAAGACCGTGCATGAGCCGGTAGAACACCGCGTTGCACACGTAGGTGCCAGCAGTGTTCGAGACCTCGGCGGGGATCAGACGCGCGCCGAGCTCGGCGACGCAGGACTTGATCGGCAGGCTCGACAGATAGGCCACGGGCCCCGCCACGACGACGGGCTCGTCGACCGGTGACCAGCCGTCCTCGTCCGGGATGCGCGCGTCGATGACGTTGATCGCCGTGCGTTCCAGACCGATCCGGCTTCGCCCCTCGGCAAGACCGGTGCAGAGCACCACCGATGGACGATGCTCGGCGATCGCTCGCTCGAGCGCTGCGCCGACGCCGCCGAAGGACACCGGCAGCAGCGCCGTGGCGATGGTGCCCGGGCCGCTCCAGATCTCGGCCGCGAACTGCGCGGCCAGCCAGGAGGCGTTCTCCGCCTGCCCGTCGAACGGCGCGAATCCCGTGATCAGCACGCCCTTGGTCATCTCACTGTCCCCTTGTCGTCGCCCCGCCACGTGGCCACCAGTGCGTCGACCTGGGCCTCGAGATCTGACGGCGAGCCCGATCCGTCGAGGACCCGGTCGGCGGCCGCGAGGCGCTCCGTGTCCCCTGCCTGGGCCTCCAGCCGCGCCGCGGCCGCCTCGGCGCTCAGCCCCCTGCCGCTCATCAGCCGCGCGGCCCGCACCGCCGCCGGCGCGTCGACGACGACCACCTCGTCGAAGCCACCGGACTGGCCTGTCTCGACCAGCAGCGGGATGTCGTGGACGACGAACCTCGCGCCCGTCGCGACCGCGGCCGACTCCCGCGAACGCGCTGCCGCCCTGACCCGCGGGTGCACGATCGCGTTCAACCGGCCACGGGCCGCCTCGTCCGCGAACACGAGGGCGCCGAGCGCCGCTCGGTCGAGGGAGCCGTCCGCAGCGAGCACCCCGGGGCCGAAGGAGGCGACGACCGCCGCGAGACCGACGCTGCCCGGGGCGACGACCTCGCGCGCCAGCAGGTCGTGGTCGATCACCGCGACGCCGAGCTCGCTCAGGCGTCGCGCAGCCACCGACTTGCCCGCGGCGATGCCCCCGGTGAGCCCCACGCGCAGCACGGTCGGCGTGACGGGTGAAGACGTGTCGCGCACGCCACGACCCTAGCCGGAGGACGCCGAAGGGCCGGCCACGAGTGGCCGGCCCTTCGGGACGTGCTGGCGCCTGAGCGCCCGGGATCAGTTCCCGGTGAGCTTCTCGCGAAGCGCGGCGAGCGCCTCGTCCGAGGCGAGGGTGCCGGCGGCCTCCTCGACCGGGGCCGAGGAGTAGCTGCTGGACGACGCGGACGACGAGGAGCCGGTGGAGGAGGAGGACGACGAGGTGACCTCCGGCGCATTGGCGGCATCGAGGTCGGCCTGGGCCGCCTCGAGCACCTGCTTCTTGTGCGCCTCCCAGCGCTCGTGGGCAGCCGCGTACTGCGTCTCCCACACCTCGCGCTGTGCCTCGAAGCCCTCGAGCCACTCGTTGGTCTCCGGGTCGAAGCCCTCGGGGTACTTGTAGTTCCCCTTGTCGTCGTACTCGGCGGCCATGCCGTAGAGCGCGGGGTCGAAGTCCTCGCTGTGCGGGTCGAGACCCTCGTTCGCCTGCTTCAGCGAGAGCGAGATACGACGACGCTCGAGGTCGATGTCGATGACCTTGACGAAGGTGTCGTCACCGACGTTGACGACCTGCTCGGGCAGCTCGACGTGGCGGACGGCCAGCTCGGAGATGTGCACCAGGCCCTCAATGCCGTCGTAGACACGGACGAAGGCGCCGAACGGAACGAGCTTCGTCACCTTGCCGGGGACGATCTGGCCGATGGCGTGAGTGCGCGCGTACACGGCCCACGGGTCCTCCTGCGTCGCCTTCAGCGACAGGGAGACACGCTCGCGGTCCATGTCGATCTCCAGAACCTCGACC
>JBBSAL010000050.1:0-25507 GCA_038252305.1 Actinomycetales bacterium
CTTGGGGTCGACCTTGGTGATCACCACGACGTCTGCCGGAAGGCCGCCCGCCTGCGCGATGCCCGCGCCGATCCGGCGCTCGCTCTCGCCGTCGCTGTAGCCGTTGGAGGTGTCGATCGTGCGGATGTCGCTGTCGAGCACTGCGCGCACCGTGCGGATGCCCTCGTCGGCGCTCACCTCCCGGCCGTACAGCATCGGCATGCTCCCCAGCGGGCTGCCGCCCGCCGTGATCGCCGAGACCGAGATCCCGGTCCGTCCGAGCTCTCGCATCCATCCGGGTCCGGTCATGTCGTTCCTTCGTCTCGGTCTCGTCCTCGGCCGGCCACGGCGGCGCCAGCGGTCACTGCCCGAAGGGCCGGCCCAGAATGCGCTGCGGGCACGCCCGTCGGACCCGCTGATGATCGCAGCCGGCGGCTCAGGGCGCACGAACGGCTCCGGTGCCACGGCATGACGCGTCGTCCGACGACATCCGTCCGGTTCTCGTCGCGGGTGCGGCGCTCGTGATCGACCACGGCAGGAGCCAGAACTGAGCGAGGCGCACGGTGTCGCAGACCGACGGTCGGGACAGCGAGGGAGCTCATGGCATGGACACGATCCCATCCAGCACCGCGCCGTCGCGGCACCCCAGCGCCCCGGCATCCAACCGCGTCTGGCTCACCGACTTCACCGATGTGCGGACCTCTTGGCCGGGCAGGTCTACGTCGCGTTCATCGTCGACGTGTTCGCTCAGCGGATTGTGAGCCCGCCGTCTCGTGCTTCTCTGGCCAGCGGTCGGGGCGGGGGCGCAACCACCGGTGAGCCCGCGCGGCGTTGTGGAGCCAAACCGGGAGCCAAGTCGCACGCGTCTCTGTGACCCCGTCCGTACGGGTATGGAGTCGGAGTCGCTGCTGACCTGCACCGATCCGCCCTAGCCGATACCCGCCACCCGGCTCGTTCCACTACGCGGTCAGAAGGCCGCCGTTCTCGGCTCGCCCAGTGGGCAGGTCGTTTCGGGACGCCACGACCGAGCGACTGTGGTCACGCCGAGGGACCGGGAAGCTCGACCCGCGAGTCGAGCGGACCGTCCTGCGCAAGGTGATGATGCTCGACGCTGCTGAGGCCCTGCACCACCCCAGTGCAACCCTGGACGACATCCAACCGCTCCCGAGCGCCTGACTTCGCGCCGGACGCCACTCCGGCGGCGGCGGCGTTGAGCGCAACGCGATGCCGGCGCGCGACGATGCGGCTCGTGACCTTCGATCAGTGGACGTGCCGGCACTTGTCACTCGAAGACGTGATCGACGACCGGCCGAGCTGCTGTCCGCACCTGCTGCGGCGGCTCGCCGACGAGCTCAACCGGGAACAGATCGGTCCATGGAGTTGATCGAGGTCACGATCGCCAGCGAGATCACCGAAGACGAGCCTTGGTGGTCGGCCACCCTGTAGTGGTCACTCGGTGGGGTGAACAGCCGGCGCGTGGACAAGGAGGGTGTGAGACCACGGCTCCTGCTGGATGTCGACGGACCCCTGCGCGGCACCGTGGTGCCGCCAGGGCGTTCCACTCAGGGGATGTGAATTCCATGCGCCTCCCTCCGGAACGGGCGTCTCCGACGTGCCCCCAAGGGCCCACTCGACACGCGTACGATCGAAGCACCGGTTCGTCAGTTGCCTGGCTGAGGGACTCTCGGTAGCTGGCGTCTTGTGCCCGGTGTCGGCCGATGACGGGAGTGAGTCAAGATGTCTGGTGCCAGAAGGCAGGATCTGACGGCAGAGGCTCGAAAGGGATTGCCGGGGAGTTTTGTGAAGCTCTCCGCCGGAGTCACGCATTACGAGGTCCGGGGCGACGCGGGCGCTGAGAGCGTCGTACTGATCCACGGCAATGCCGCACCGTACGTCACGTGGGACAGGACCATTGGGCCTTTGTGCGACGCCGGATTCCGCGTGCTCCGGTACGACCTCTTTGGGCACGGCTTCTCGGACCGGCCGAAACTGCCGAGGTATGACCGCCTCGTCTACAACGTCCAGCTCGCGGAGTTGCTCGGCCACCTCGATGTCCCCTACCCCGTCCGCCTGGTGGGGTCGTCTCAAGGTGGGAGTATCGCTGCCTGCTTCGCTGCGGAGAATCCTGGGGCAGTCAGCAAGCTCGCTCTGCTGGCGCCCTTCTTCGATGAACTTCCCGGCTCAGAGAGTCTGGCCTACCGGCTGGTCGTAGCCCCACTTGTCGGCGATCTCCTCTTCAGGCTGATGAGTGACCGCAAGCTCGCCGACCTCTCAGATGCAGTTGTCTCCGTCGATACGGTAGCCGCACTCGATCGTCAGGTCGCCGAACAGTTCCGCTATCGGGGAAAGCGGAGGGCGATCCTGGCCAACGTGAGAGGCGACGCGCTGGTGGACGCGACACCCTGCTACCGAATGGTCGGGGAACAGGGGATCCCGTTGCTGCTCACCCTGGGAACGCTGGATCAGAAGATCCCACGGGAATCAATGAGCAGGCTGCGTGAGCTGCTGCCGGATATTGAATACCACGAGATCAAGGGTGCCGGACATCTGGCGCACTACGAATCGCCGGATCAAATGAACCCTCTGCTGACTCGATTCCTGGCCAACTGACGGCGCGCCGTGCCGGCGCCGTGCCTCGTCCGCGGATCAGGACCCAGTCCCCCGGGCCACGTCACCTCACGCCTCATCACTGCCCCGGGCCGACCGGCCCGGGGCAGCGTCGTGCCCGGAACGTCCGCGCAGTCCGGGCAGCGGGCCTCCCGACACGGCCGTCGAGCGTCGACCGGCAGCGTCGCTCGACGAGGTCGCGGGCGGTGCTGCCGCAGTCGGGACGTGTCTCCAGGTGGCCCCGGTGGTGCTGGGGACCACCTGGCATGTGGTGCGGGTGCGCCAGCGGTGGGGGCGCGTCGAGGTGGATGGTCTCGCGGTGAGCGGGGCGGTTGCGCCGGACCGCGTCGAGGCGAACCATGGGAGATGGAGGGAAGTGCGTGCGATGACGACTCCAGTCGTTCTTGCTGCGCCGGACCGCCTCACGATCGCCGGACGCGGCCGTGGTGGCCCGTGGGTCATCGCAGCGTTCATCACGCAACTGGGCTACGTGCTGTGTCTGCCTGCGATGCTCGCGTTCGGCTGCCTGCTGGGCGACGTCTTCGGCCATGAGCCGGCAGGCAGCGAGGGTCGGGGCTTCGCTGCGGTGCTGGCGGACGTGTTGGTGGCCCTGTTCGTCGTCCCGCTGCCCAGTTCAGTCGGTGCGGCCCTGGCGGTCAAGGCGTGGCGACTCGGCGCGGGCACGTCGGCCACCGCGGCGCTCATCCCTTGCGCGCTCATCGGGCCGGCGCTGGCGCGGTCGAGCTTGCCGATCACGGGTGGTTGATGGCCCATTTCGGGCGAGACCCACAGAGTCAAGGTTGAGAGGAGATGAGTTCGATGGCAACGCTCACGCGCAAGATCACTGTGGACGCACCGGTCGAGAAGGTGTTCGACTACGCATTGGACGTCAGGAAGCTGTGGTCGTCTGCGCCCGACGTCGCGTTGGCGGACGTCGTGGTGACGCCTGACGGGGTCGGGACCTCCGCACGCATCTGGTCGCACGTCCTCGGCTTCCACATCGAGGGCGGGCTGGAGTACAAGGAAGTCGCGCGTCCCAAGCGGATCATCATCGAGGTTGCCTTCTTCATGGAGCACCCGACCTGGACGTTCACGTTCGAACCGGCTGACGGCGGCACGGAGGTGACGGGACAGGGCGAGTGGCACGTGAAGGCTCCGGCGGTAGGCAAGCCCGTGGAGCGGATGATGATCAAGGAGCACGAGCCGTTCCTGGAGGGCATGCTGGCAGCCCTCAAGGCCGACGTCGAGGACAAGGCGGTCTGAGTTCGACGCGCTGGCGAGCAGAAGTCGGAGAGTCGACGTCTCGGTTGGCGTGACCGACATCGGGAGCTGGGAGCCGATCCGGGAGCCAAGCCCCACGCATGCGAGCGGTCCGCGACGGACGGCTTCGGACACGATGTTGCTGCGGAGATCGACGTCGGCCGGAACCCGGAACGGGCGCTGAACCACCTACGGATCAGAAGGTTGGGGGTTCGAATCCCTTCGGGCGCACAGTAGATGAAGGCTCCTGACCTGCGGATCGCTGGTCGGGGGCCTTCGTCATGCGGGCGTGAGAGGGCCGGCCCGGGCCCGTCGGAGCCACACCGGGAGCCAAGGTGGCTCGAGCGCGGCCCGCGCGACGATCGCCCCCGGCGCGTCGCCGTGCGGCGTCGAAGGTTCACCCGAATGCGGCTGGACGCATCGACATATCAGGCATACCGTGCAAATCGCGTCCCGCATGTGAGGGACGTGGGCGAGGCAATGATGCCCTCGGCGGATGCGGTCGCCGGTGCCGGGGGGCGAGCCAAAGGCGAGACCGACGCTCCCGTGCACGAAATGCAAGGGGAAAACTGTGAACAAGCTCAGAGCAGCACGTTTCGGTGGATTCATCGGCACCGCAGGACTGACGGCAGCGCTCGTCGGCTTTGCGGTGTCCGGCACCGGCGCATACTTCACGGACAGCGCATCAGGCACGATGACGGCGAACTCGGGTCACCTGACCCTGAGCACGACCAGCCCCAACCTGTCGTTCGCCGACCTGGTACCCGGCACGTACAAGACGAATGACATCACGTACCACGTCAACACGAGCGGTCCCGCGGACGTGTGGCTCGTCTTCGACCCGACGACCGTGGGTTACCAGGCGTTCTCGGGGCCCAAGGACCCGACGGCACTCGTCCCCGATGGTGGACTCGGCCGGTACGGCCACTTCGCCGTCTCGGTCAACAACGGGGGCCCGCTCTTCCAGTCCTACAACCTCGCATCGGGTGCGACGCCCGGCTGCGCAATCGACGCCAACGGCCACGGCGGGAGCGCCACGCAGGCAACCAGCCCGTCGGACACGCCGCCGTACTGCGGTGTGCCCACCGCGATCAAGCTCTCCTCGAACCTGACCAGCGGCCAGGGTGCGACCGTCCACGTCACGTTCGGCCTCACCGGTCGGCAGACGATCCAGAACCAGGTGGCGCCGGTCGTGCCGTTCAAGATCGTCGCCACGCAGGCCGGAGTGCGGCCTGACGCGCTGAACTTCTGATCGGTACCCGGGCGGTGGGGCCCGCAGGAGGGTCTCACCGCCCGGACACGTCTGCACGGGACAGGGAGGGCAGGGTGCGGAGAGTCATCGGGCGTGTGCTCGCCGGCCTGCTCGTCGTCGTCGCTCTCGGTGTGGCTGTCGGCGCCGTGGTGGCGTGGCACGAGGGGTACCGGCTCTACGCGGTCCGTACCGGATCGATGGCCCCGACCTACCCCACGGGCTCACTCGTGATCGACGCCCCCGCAACCGACGGGACGGCGTCGGTCGGGGACGTGATCACCTTCCGGGTCTCCAGCGGTCTCGTCACCCACCGCGTGCATGCGATCTCGGCCGCGGGGTACTCCACGAAGGGCGACGCCAACCCGGAACCGGACGCGTGGACGATCTCCCCGGCGCACGTCGTCGGGCACGTCATCGCCGGTGCCCCGGGTCTCGGTTACCTGCTGGTGTTCTTCCAGCAGCCCACCGGGGCCGTCACCGTGGTCACGGCTCTGCTCGCGCTCTCCTTGCTCTGGGGGCTCTTCTTCCCGCCGGACGAGCCGGACGAAACCGAGGCGGACGACACCGAGGCGGACGACACCGAGCCGGCGGGATCTGGGCTCCCGCGTGCCGTCGACCGCCCGGCACGACCTCGGCACGCCTCGGCACCTGTGCCGGTCCGCCGTGCGCGCGACGACCGTGCACCCGTCGCCACTGTCGGTGCGCCGAACGCCGGAGCTCGAGTCGGAGCCATGCCGTCCTGACGCCGATCGGGCGGCGGTGGTCCTCCGCCGGCCGGACGCGTGCCTCGTGCGGACCCGGCCGCGTCGTCCTGGCCGGCCCGGATCGCCCCGTCAGCGCTGCGGCAGCACCTGTGGGCTGATCGTCGCGGTCATGGTGTGCATGCCACCCGGGGAGAGCGTGACGGCGTCGTCGCGCACGTTCGCGGTCTCGACGCACAGCATCGACGTCCACGCGTCACCGAGGTCGGCCATGGCCGAGGCGGCCTGCGCCCACGGGTTCCACACGACGGTGCTCAGCGAGCCGGTCTTCTCGACCGAGACCCGACGGCCACGACCCGGGTCGTCGGTCACGACCGTCGCCGGCGTCCCCAGGTAGATCAGATCCGTCTCTGCGGTCAGCCGCTGGCGGTCGTCCTCCTGGTGGTGCGGCGCGGAACGTCCGAGGCGGTCCACGACCATGGCGCCGCCGAGCCCGGCCACCGTGACCTCCCGGACGTCGCCGACCGCGAGGTACGTGTGCAGCGCCTCCTCGAACGTGACGTCGACGTCGCCGGTGTTCCGGACCTGGAGCTCGAGGCTCAGCGTGTCGGCCATGGTCACCCGGTAGGTCGCCGCCAGGGACTCGTGCCCCGGTCCCGGCGTGAGGTCGAGCGTGATCACGACGCCGTCCGCGCCCTCCGACACCGAGCCGAGCTGCCAGTCACGCAGGCGCGCGTAGCCGTGCGAGGGCTTCCGGTCGCCGTCCGGCCCGCCGCCGAACCATGGGAAGCAGATGGGCACCCCACCGCGGATCGCGGCGTCGACCCGGAAGGTGCTCGCCGGGCTCAGCCACAGGACGGGGTCCTGGCCGCGCGGCACCCAGCTCGTCACGTGGGCGCCGTGCAGGAAGACGTCGAGAGCGCCGTGGCGCTCGTGCCGGACGAGCAGCACCGGCAGGCCGCCGGGGCCCTGGGCGAGCCGTGCGCAGGAAGGAAGGTCGAGGTTCTCGCCGTGGACGGAGCTCATCTGCTCACCCTACGAGCGGACCCTGCCCGGGGCACCGCACGCTCGGCTGCGGCGAGGGGATGCGGTGCGCGCCTCACCCCGGCGATGCGGCGCGCCGCTCGATCCCGTCGAGGATCATGTCGAGGCCCACCTCGAAGGAGTGCCCGAACGCGTACCCGGGGCGGAGCGCGTGCTGCGTGGTGAACTCGACGAAGTGCGGGTACACCCCGGCGGGGAAGGCCCTGAGGAGCTGGTCCGCGAGCTCGCCGAGATCGGCCTCGGCGAGGAACGGCAGGTGGGCCTCCTGCAGCGTGAAGCCGTACACGAACGCGTCGAGGATCGCGTAGGCGTCGGCCGTGGCCGCGAGGGACAGCCCGCCGCCACGCAGGCAGCCGAGGACAGCGTCGTGATGGTGCATCGATGCGGGCCCGGGTGAGGTGCGTGACTCCATGAGCGGGGGCGCCCACCGATGCCGGTTGAGCACCTCGCGTGCCGAGAGGCAGCGCCGCCGCATCGCCGGACGCCAGTCGAGGTCGGCCGGCGGCACCTCGATCTCGCCGAAGACCAGGTCGACGATCCCGTCGAGGATCTGCTCCTTGCCGGGGACGTGGTGGTAGATCGTCATCGGCTTCACGTCGAGGGCTGCGGCGAGCCTGCGCATCGTGAAGGCCTCGACGCCGATCTCGTCGGCCAGCGCGAGCGCGCCACGCAGCACGCGCTCCTTCGTGAGCGGGTGTCGCTGGTCCTGCACCGTCATCTCGCTCCGTCCCTCGAAGGGGGTTGACTCCTCGTACTAAGTACGGCTAGCGTAGCGCGACATCAGCCCGTACTAAGTACGACACGCGAGAGCCCGACGGAGGCACGCACGATGAGCACCTCGACCCACCGACCCCCGACCGACCCGACGCCCCGGACTCAGGACGCGCCCGCCGGCACCATGCGGGCGATCGTCCAGCACGCGTACGGCTCGCCCGAGACCCTGCGGTCCGCCGAGATCGACATCCCGTCGATCGCCGCAGACGAGGTCCTCGTCGAGGTGGCCGCCGCGGGGCTGGACCGCGGGGTCTGGCACCTGACGACCGGCCGGCCGTACCTGGTGCGCCTGGGCTTCGGCCTGACCAGGCCGGCCTCGCCGGTCCCCGGACTCGACGTCGCCGGCCGGGTGGCTGCGGTCGGCGCCGAGGTGCGCCGCTTCCGAGTGGGAGACGAGGTCTTCGGCGTCGCCCGGGGCTCGTTCGCGCAGTACGCGGTCGCCAAGGCGCGCAGCCTCGTGCTGCGGCCGGCCGGGCTCGGCGTCGAGGAGGCCGCGGTCGCGACGACCTCCGGGGTCACCGCGCTCCAGGCGCTCACCGACGTCGGCCGGCTGCGGGCCGGGCAGAGCGTGCTGGTCATCGGGGCCTCGGGCGGTGTGGGCAGCCATGCGGTCCAGCTCGCGGTCGCCCTCGGTGCCACGGTCACCGGGGTGGCCAGCGGCGCCAAGGCCGCGCTGGTCCGCTCGCTCGGAGCCGAGCGGGTCCTCGACTACGCGGGGGCCGACTACCTCGACGGATCCACGCGCTACGACCTGATCCTCGACATCGGCGGTCTGAACCCGCTCCGGCGCCTGCGCAAGGCGCTGACCAGGACGGGGACCCTGGTCATCGTCGGCGGCGAGGGAGGCGACCGGTGGACCGGCGGGATCGGCCGCCAGATCCGGGCCCGGATGCTCTCGGCGTTCGTGCCGCAGCGCCTGACGTTCTTCCTCAGCGTGGTGCGACCGGACCGGCTCGAGCGGCTCGCCGCGCACCTGGAGCGCGGTGACGTCGTGCCCGCCGTCGGCCGCCGTTACCCGCTCGACCAGGCACCGACCGCTCTCGCCGACCTCGTCGCCGGTCTCGCCCGCGGCAAGTCCGTCATCCTCGTCAAGGAGGCCTGAATGTCCACGCTCACCACCCAGCCCGCATCCGCCACTGCCGTCCCCGCCTCTCCGCCGCGCACGAGCCGCCGCACCGCCGCGCGGATCGCCGGCGTCGGGTACGTCCTGCTCTTCGCCCTGGCGATCTTCGCGAACTTCGTTGTCCTCGACGGCCTCGTCGTCGACGGTGACGCGGCGACCACCGTCGCGAACGTCAGTGGCTCGATGGGCCTCTTCCGGCTCGGCCTCGTGGCCTTCCTCATCATCGTCGTGATCGACGTCGTGGTCGCCTGGGGCCTGTTCGTCGTGCTCCGGGAGGTCCACCACGACCTCGCGGTGCTCGCCGCCTGGTCGCGGCTCGCCTACACGGTGATGCTCGCCGTCGCACTGGTGTTCTTCTTCCAGGTCATCGCGCTCCTCACCGCCCCGGGGATCGGTGCGGTGCTCGGCGCGGACCAGCGTGACGCGCAGGTGATGCTCGCGCTCGGGTCCTTCGACGCCGCCTGGCTCGTCGGGCTCGCGGTGTTCGGGGTGCACCTCGTGCTCCTCGGCATCCTCCTGCTGCGCAGCCGGCTCGTCCCGCGGGCGCTCGGTGTGCTCCTCCTCGTCGCCGGCACGGCCTACGTCGCGGACACGGTCGCGCACGCCCTGCTCCCGGACTACGCGGCCGTCGCGAACCTCTTCCTCGTCGCCGTCGCTCTCCCGTCGATGCTCGGCGAAGGGTGGCTCGGGGTGTGGCTCCTGCTGACGAAGCGGCTCGGCGACGGCGCGCGGCTCGCGACCGCCTGAACGGTCCTGTCGGCGGTGCCCGTCCGGGGGGGTCCCGGGCGGGCCCCGCTGCGCGTGCTCACCGACGCTGCGGCTGACGCCCCTGCTCGGCGACCCACGTCAGCGCAGCCTCGGCCCCGCGCATGATCGACAGGTGTCCGTCCTGCTCGCCGACCCGGAGCTCGGCGCCCGCGATCCGGTCGGCCAGCCACCGGGCGTGGGCGAGAGGCGCGATGCGGTCGCGGCCGCCGTGCAGCAGCAGGGTCGGCGCCGCGATGTCGGCGGGGTCGAAGCCCCACGGGCGGACGTAGGCGAGGTCGTCGTCGATGGCGGGCGCCGGACCGGAGGCCGCGGCAGCGTTGACCACCGAGCCGAACCAGCCCCACTCCCCGCCGAGCGCCGCCAGGTCCGCCGCGGTGAACTCCGGGTCGTACTCCTCGCCGTGGGCGGCGTCGTGGGCCTCCTTGGCCGGTCGGCCTGCGGCGGCCGACATGAGGGCGGCCACGCCCGAGGCGCACATGCCGTCCGTGTAGTCGAGCCCCTCGGCGTCGTACGGCGCCAAGGAGGAGACCGCCACCGCGGCGACGACCCGATCGGGCAGCAGCGCGGCGCAGGCGAGGGCATGCGGCCCGCCGCCGGAGTGGCCCATCACGGCGAACCGACCCAGGCCCAGGGCCCCGGCCACGGCCTCGGCGCACCGGGCTGCGGACGAGACGGGTCGGTCCGGGCGGGCGGAGGAGCCGCCGTATCCGGGACGGTCCCAGGAGACCCAGCGCAGCCCGAGCCGTTCGGCGGCGGCGAGGAGCGGAGCCGGGGGTGCGCCGGTGTTGGGCGTGCCGTGGTGCCAGAACAGGGGCAGACCACCGAGGCCGGCGTCGTAGACGTGCAGCGTCGCACCGTCGGGGAGTGTCAGGTCGAGCTCGATCATGGCAGTCATGAGGCCCATTCTCCGGCGCACCGGCGCTGTGGCCGTGGCAGGGGCGGTCGCCTCCCGGACATTCGCCGGCGCAACCCTTGTTTATCGGTGAGGTGCAGGGCGAGGATGCGAACTGCACCAAGAACTGCATCGGTCGGGTTCGACACGTGGCTGTCCCCGACCCTCCGACACCTGCATTCGGCTCCACCGTGATCGAACGGGGATCGTCATGCCTGGTTGGTACGTGCACATGGAATCAGCCCACGAGACCGCCGAGCGGCTCCGGGCAGGGACCGTCCCGCCAGGGTCCGGCCTCACCCCGGCGCAGGCGGCGCAGGTGGGCGAGATCTGCCACACCTGGCGCAACTACCTCGCCCTCGGCGCCCTCGGCCCCGACCTGTTCTACCTGCTGCCCGACTTCAAGGACGGCACCGGGGTCGTCATCCGCCAGGTCGTGTCGTGGGCGCTCGAGGTTTGGGAGGAGATCGACGCGACCTTCATCGCCCGCTGGGAGCAGTGGATCGGACCGATCAGCACCAACTCCTCCCAGCTCGCCTCGCAGCTGACCGGTGGGCTGTCCAACCAGCTCGGCCAGATCCTCGACGAGCTCAGCGGGGCGATCATGAACGCCTTCAAGGGCCTCCTCGCGGGGATGGGCGACTGGTTCGGCGTGCTCACCTCCGGGGTGCCCCAGGGGTTCGGGAACGATGCCTTCTACTGGTCGGACGTCTTCCACTACCGGCGCACCTACCAGTTCCCGTTCGCCCTGTTCAGCCAGGCGATGGCGGCGCTCGACAACGCGGGCACCGACGACGAGCGCAAGGACGCCGAGGCCCGCGTCGCCTTCGCTGTCGGCTGGATGACCCATTGCGCCACCGACGTGACCGGGCACCCGTTCACCAACGCCAAGGCGGGCGGGCCGTACCGCGACCACTGGCAGCGCCACCACCTGGTCGAGAACCACATGGACGCGCAGAACTACGACGCCCGTCACCCGGGGCCGCTGTACGGCGAGTACGGGACCAGCGCCCTGCACTTCTGGATCGCCTTCCGGCACCGTGACGACGCGCCCTACGACGGCCGCGACGACGCCCCCGCCTACGACTACTTCACGGGCTTCCCCGCGTATGACGACTCCGACGGGCCGACGCCCGCGGCCGCACGGGCGCACTTCTTCGACCTGGACTCCGGCGGGCTCCCCGAGCACCTCACCGACGCGATCCTCGAGGCGATGGCGACGGTGCACCCGGACGGGCCGAAGATCCTCACGCAGGACCCGACCTGGTCGGCGACCAATGCGGCCGGCGACCCGGACGGTCGCCCGAACGTCGATGCGATGGCCGAGATGTGGGCGATCGTCTACGGCTACCTGAAGATGACCGGGCGCGAGGGACTCTCGCCGCGCAAGCCGACGCCGCCGTCGGTCTTCACCGACCACTCCTTCCCGACCCCACCGGGAGGCGGCGGCAGCGGTGTCGACGACGACCCCGCGCGGGGGGCGAGCGTCGACGACGACGACTCGTTCACGCTCCTCGACCTCCTGCTCGCCCTCTTCGCGTGGGCGGTCTACCTGGCCGAGGTGATCGTCTGGCTCGCGACCGTCCTGCCGGGCCTGATCCTGGACGTGGCGACGTTCCCCGCCCGCGAGGTCGTCTACTGGACCGTCGTCGTGCCGGCGTGGAACCTCTACCTGCTCTCGCGTCGGGCGCTGGTCATGTCCGGCTTCCTCATGCCGAAGCCTGAGGAGGTCGACCTCGGGCTCACGACCTTGGGGAGCTCAGGCCCGTTCTCGATCGCAGGCCTCCTGGACGACCCGATGGGGATCGGGGTGACGTCGTTCGTCATGGACGAGCCGTCCGGGCGGCTCACCAGCACGTCGGCGGACGGGCTCGACCCCGCCTACCCGCGCAACATCGTCCGGGACCTGCCGTCGAACGTCTCGACCCCCGACCTCGCCGCGGCGATCGGCCTCACGCATCCGCTCGTCTACGCGGGCGACGGGCCCGACGAGCTGAAGCCGAGCGAGTGGGTGGCCCCCTGGCGGTACCCGTTCACGAACCAGGCGGGGGACGGCGTGCCGCAGGAGGGCGCACCGGTGCACGTCGGGCCGTACGTCGTCGGCGACCGGTCGACGGTCCTCCTGCCCGGCCCGATCGGCGACAAGGACGCTCGGGACGCGCTGGAGCTGGCCAAGGACCCGGCGGCGACGGCCGCGGCGCTCGACTTCCACCTGCGGGCAGATCGGCACCTCGGCGGCCCGGTCGACTACTCGCTGTACCTCGTCGGGCGGATGGCGCGCGACCGCGCGCTCCCCGCGCTGAAGGTGCCCGACTTCAACCTCGACAGCGACCGCGGCTATGCCTGGCACTGCTGGGACTGGGACCGCCACCACCTGGGCCGCAGCGCTGCGGCCCCGGACGACCGAGGCACCTGGGAGTGCATCCCGGCGTTCGACACGGGCTTCAGGACGAACTTCCGCTACGCGCAGCCCTGCACCGTTCCGCAGTTCTTCTCGATCAAGGACAACCCCCTGGTCCCTGCACGGTACGACCCGCGCGTCGACCTGCGGGTGCACTACTTGAGGGGACCCATCCCGCCGCCGGAGGACCTCGGTGACGGGATGTGCGACGCGAGCAAGCCGCCCGACCACGACCTGAACCTCGGCACGGACTGGAAGCGCAAGCTCTACGAGCGGCACGGAGACCGGTGATGGACGACGCCAAGGGCCAGACGCCCTCTCCGGAGCACCCCGAGCTCACGCCGCAGGAGGACGCGGACCAGCGCGGGACCGATCCGGCCGACCCGGTCGGGAAGGACCCGGAGCGTCCGCCGCTGCCCGACCCCGACCCGCAGTGGCAGCCCGACCCGGACCGCGTGCACGTCTGGCGCGGGATGCTCGGTGAGCTCGGCAAGGAGCGGCGCCCGCATCGCGAGGACGTCTACCCGTACCTCCTCGTGCGGGCGCTCGCCACGGGTGACCGCGGCAAGCGGCCGACCTGGCCGCCCGTGCCGTGCTGGGAGTCGCCGGACCTCCTGCTCATCGACGCGAGCCACACCGGCCCGTTCGACCCCGCACGGCTCGTGCTCTCGCCGACCGCCGGCAGGGCGTACCGGGTGTTCGTCCGCGTCTGGAACCTCGGGCTGGTGCCGGCGGTGGGCGTGCACGTCAAGGCCTGGGCGATCAACCCGGGGTTCTTCGGTGCCGGCAACCAGAACGACCCGTACTACCAGCAGCACCTCGTCGGCGGGGCGTGGGTGGAGCTGGCCGATCGGACCCGGCCGGGCTGCGTCGCCGTCGTCGAGCTGGACCGGCACTGGAAGCCGGACCCTGCCGACGTCGGCCATCACTGCCTGATCGCCGAGGTCTCCTGCCCGCTCGACCTCGCCGGCGGTCCGCTGCTCCCGAACACGGACCGGCACGTCGGGCAGCGCAACCTCACGGTGCTCGCGGGCCCAGCCCAGCTGAAGCCGATGCTCTCGATCCTCGGTGCGCAGGTGGCCGAGGGCTTCACGCTCGAGCTGACGCACGCCGGCCCGTCGGCGCGCGGGATGCTCCAGGCGCTCGGCGCCGGGCACCGGGCCAAGCGCGGGGGGAAGGCGCAGAGGGTTCTCGTCCCCGAGCTCGACCAGATCCGCGCCGGGGTGCGGATGAGCACATCGGTCCATCTCCTCACGGCGTTCAGCGAGCGGGGCCGGACGGTCGTGGTGGCCTCCGACCGCCTCGCGAAGGCCGGCGAGGTCATGGTGGACAGGGCCGGACGTCGCGTCGTCGCCACGCATCGCGTCCAGCAGCCGGGCATCACTCACCGCTTCGAGCAGCCGGGTGCCACGCGACGGCTGCTCGAGCGACTCGGGCCGGAGCGGTGGGACCGCCTCGGGGTCGTCACCGATGCGCCGATGGCGGAGGCGCTCGTCGAGGGGATGGCGCGGGCGCTCGATCTCGGTGACGTCACCGCCCGGGGCGTGGCCACGCGGCTCGGCGGTGCACCGGGCGCGCTCCACGCGCTGAGGTTCGCTCTCCTCGACCCGGACGGAGGACTGGTCGGCGGGTACACCGTCGTGCTCAGCTGACCGCCCGCCGCCGCCCATGGTGCACGGCGTCGGCGGCTCCTACGCTGTCCCCACCCGAGACACCGAGGAGTCCTGTGACCTGGACGATGCCCGCCGAGGGCGCTCCGCACGAGCGGACCTGGATGGCCTGGCCGGCAGGTTCGTACACCCTCGGCGAGACCGCGCGGGAGGCAGACGAGGCGCGGGCCGCCTGGGCATCGGTCGCGAACGTGATCGCCGGGTTCGAGCCGGTGGAGATGCTCGTCACCCCCCGGGAGCGCGCGGCTGCCCGGCGGCTGCTCGACCCCGCCGTGACCCTGCACGAGGCCGTGGTCGACGACGCCTGGTACCGCGACTCCGGCCCGACCTTCGTCCTCGGCGAGGAGGGCCTCGGTGCCGTCGACTGGGTGTTCAACGGCTGGGGTCAGCAGGACTGGGCGACCTGGGAGAACGACGCGCTCGCCGCGCAGGTCGCCATCGCCGCCTCGGGGGCGGTCCCGATCACCTCGTCGATGGTCAACGAGGGCGGCGGGATCCACACCGACGGCCGGGGAACCGTCCTGGTCACTGAATCCGTCCAGCTCGACCCGGGTCGCAACCCGGGCTGGACCGCCGCGCAGGTCGAGGCCGAGCTCGCTCGCACGATCGGCGCCCGGCGGGTGATCTGGCTGCCGCGTGGGCTCACGCGTGACGCCGAGCGCTTCGGCACCCGCGGCCACGTGGACATCGTGGCGACCTTCGCTGAGCCCGGCCTCGTGCTCGTGCACGACCAGCGTGACCGGGCGCACCCCGACCATGCGGTGACGGCCGAGGTCGTCGCGCTCCTGGAGGGGTCCGTCGACGCCGACGGGCGGCCGCTGCGTGTCGTGCGCGTCCCCGCGCCGCGGGCCCTGCGTGACGAGGTCGGCTGGGTCGACCACAGCTACATCAACCATCTCGTCGCCAACGGCGCGGTGATCGCCTGCACCTTCGACGACCCGGCCGACGACCAGGCCGCGCGCCTGCTCGCCGAGGCCTACCCCGGCCGGGAGGTGGTCGGCGTCGACGCGCGCCGGCTCTTCGCGCGCGGCGGCGGCATCCACTGCATCACCCAGCAGCAGCCCGCGGTCCCGCTCTCCGGCACCGCCGAGACCACCGGAGGCCGGCAGTGAAGGTCCAGATCGCGCCCGAGCTGACCTCGCCCGCGCGGGTCGCGAGCCGTGGCACCCCGGCGCTGACGGTCGCGCTCGTCCAGACCCGCTGGCACGAGGACCCTGCCGAGCACCTCGCCGTGCTGGACGAGGGGATCGCCCGGGCAGCAGACGCCGGCGCGCAGATCGTCTTCCTCCCCGAGCTGACGCTCTCGCGCTACCCGGCCGACGTCCGGCCGGACGGCGAGCCTGCCGCGAGCGCCGAACCGCTCGAGGGAGGACCGACGCACCGCTTCGCCGCCGCTGCCGCCGCGCGCACCGGGCTCCTCGTCCACGCCTCGCTCTTCGAGCGGGCCGACGGCCCGCAGGGGTACGACGGGCGCGGGTACAACACCGCGATCCTCGTCGGCCTCGGGGGCCGGCTCCTCGCGCGGACGCGCAAGCTCCACATCCCCGTGACGGCCGGCTACTACGAGGACCACTACTTCCGGCCCGGCCCGGCCGACGGCGAGCCGTACCCCGTCGTCACCCTCGACCTGCCCGGTGGGCCGCGGATCGGGATGCCGACCTGCTGGGACCAGTGGTTCAGCGAGGTCGCCCGGACCTACGGTCTCGGCGGGGCGCAGCTGCTCGCCTACCCGACGGCCATCGGCTCCGAGCCCGACCACCCGGGCTTCGACACCGAGCCGCTGTGGCGTCAGGTGATGATCGGGCATGCCATCGGCAACGGGCTCTTCGTGGTGGCCGCCAACCGCTGGGGCTCCGAGGGGTTGATCACCTTCTACGGGTCCTCGTTCATCGCCGACCCGTACGGCCGCGTGCTGGTGCAGGCGCCGAGGGACGCGGATGCCGTCCTGGTCGCACGGCTCGACCTCGACCAGGGCCGCGACTGGTCGGACCTCTTCCCGTTCCGTCGCACGCGGCGTCCGGACAGCTACGGAGCGCTCGTGGAGCCGGTGGCTGCGGGCGCCGACGAGAACTGACCCGCCGACGGGCTGCGCTGCGGGATGCTGAGGCGGTGGGAGCTGGACTGCTCCGAGGTGCGGATGCCGTCGTCGGCCTGCTCGACTCGCTGGCGGGGCTGTACGTGCACGTCCCGTTCTGCGAGTGGATCTGCCCCTTCTGCCCGTACAACAAGGTGCGCGCCAGGCAGGACCTGGCCGAGCGCTACTTCGCGGCCCTCGGGCGCGAGGTCGACTCCCTGACGACCGCGCACCGCGAGCGGTTCGGTGTCCCTGTCACCTCCGTGTACGTCGGTGGTGGGACGCCGACCCTCTATCCCCAGGAGCTGAGCGAGCTCTTCGCTCGGGTGCCCACCTCCGGCGAGCGTGCCGTCGAGGTGCTGCCCGGCCACGGCACGCCCGACATGTTCGATGCCCTGGCCGCCATGGGTGTCACCGCCGTGAGCATCGGCGCCCAGTCCTTCCACGACGGCGTGCTGCATCGCCTCGGCCGGCCGCACGACGCTGCGGCGGCGCGCGCTGCGGTGCTGGCCGCCGTCGGACGGTTCGCCCTCGTCGACGTCGACCTGATCATGGACGTTGCGTTCGAGACGCCGGGCCCGCAGCGCGTCGCACCCGCGGGGGCCTTCCTGGCCGACGTCCAGGAGTGCTTCGCAGCCGGGGTCGACCAGGTCTCGACGTATCCGCTCATGCGCTTCGGCTACACGCCGTTCGGTCGCGCCCGGCACCAGCGGGCCCGGGAGCACGCGGTGCTGGCCGAGGCGACGGACCTCGCGGGGGCCAGGGGCTACGCGCGCCGGTCCGTCTGGACGTTCAACCGGCGAGGGAGCGCGCCCTACACGTCGATCACCCGCCGTCGGTTCCTCGGGGCGGGCGCGGGAGCGAGCTCCTTCACCGGCCATGACTTCCTGGTCGACCACTTCGGTGTGCGGACCTACGCGGAGCAGGTCGAGGCGGGGTGGCTGCCCGTCGCTCGACGCCAGCACCTGGGACGGTGGGCGGGCGCCGGCTACGACGCGTTCTGGCAGGCCTACGCCGGCTCGGTGAGCCCGGCCGCCCTCGCCGAGGCCTACGGGGCTGCGGTGGGTGCAGTCGCGCGGGCGACGCTGGAACCCGCGCGGTGGGCCGGGCTCCTGCGCTCTCAGGACGACTGCTTCGGGCTCACGGCGCGGGGCTACGACCGCTATCACGACCTCGAGCGGGCCGTGACGTACCAGCTCATCGAGCCGCTCTGGGGCGAGATGCTGCGCGAGCACGCGGCAGAGGACGCCGACCTCGCACCGTCGTGCCTGCGCTCCGGGCCGCCGCCGACCGACGGCCCCGGCGCCGCCAGACGGCGGCGGTCGGGCGGGGCGTGGGCGAGGACGGCGCAGGCGCGGCGTGGTGCTCTCTGGGGGATCGCGCGCCGTGCGATGGAGCGGCCGGCCATCCCCCCGGGCTGAGCGACGGTTCCTCCGCGCGAGGACCGGGTGCCCCTCGATGCCTCGGCGCTATCGTCGGAAGGGTCAGCCCACGGCACGACGAAGGAGCTCTCGATGCGGATAGCGATGGCGAGCGACCACGCCGGACTCGACCTCAAGCTCGAGATCGCGGCGCTCCTGCGCGACGAGGGCCACGAGGTCATCGACTTCGGCACCGACACCCACGACGCCGCCGACCTCCCGGACCACGTCTACCCCGCATCGTTGGCGGTGGCCGAGGGCAGGGCTGACCGGGGGATCTTCGTCGACGGGGTCGGCTACGGCAGCGCGATGATCGCCAACAAGGTGTTCGGCGTCTACGCGGCCGTCTGCCAGGACCCGTTCTGCGCCGGCCTCGCGCGCTCGCACTCGGACACCAACGTGCTGTGCCTCGGCGGGAAGATCATCGGCTCGGCGCTCGCGCTGGAGATCGTGCGGGTGTGGATGAGCACCGAGTGGCTGGGCGCGGTCGAGGAGAAGTACGCGCGGCGGGTCGCGAAGGTGCGCGAGATCAACGACCGGCACCTGGTGCGACCGGCCTGACGCCTGCGGGAGGCGCCGCCGGATCGGGAGTCCGGCTCGCGGCGCGCTCCTCGATCCGGTCGGCGAGGTACGCGGCGTCGGGCCCGACCCCGTGGATCATCGAGGACGCCAGGGCGTACTGGAACAGCTGGCCGAGGGCGAAGAGCCCCGGCGCGCCGGCGCAGACGCCCCGCTCATGGGCCAGGTGCCCCTCCGCGTCGAGCACCGGCAGGTCGATCCAGGAGTGGTCCGGCCGGTAGCCGGTGCACCAGACGACGCCGGCGACCTCGAGTCGGCGGCCGTCCTCGAGCACGGGCATCCCGCCACTCACGGCTGTCGTCCGAGGGACGCGCTCGACGCCGGCCGCTGCGAGGTCGCTCGTCTTCACGCGGATGAGCGGCCCGCTGTGCGCGAGAGCTCGCGGACGCATCCGCCGGCCGATCGGGGTCGCGATCGTGAGCACGTGCGAGAACGCGAAGAACGTGAGCAGGCCGAGGGGGCGGGTGAACGGCCGGTCGATCCGCCAGGGGATCTGGCCCGGATGCCGACCGGACAGGTGCACAGGGTGGTCACCGGCGAGCTCGAGGGCGATGTCGGCTCCGGAGTTGCCTGCGCCGACGACGAGAAGGGGGCCGGCGGGCAGCTGGTGCGGACCGCGGTAGTCGGCCGAGTGGAGCTGGACGATCGTGGGGTCGAGATCGGCGGCCAGGGCGGGTACTCGTGGCAGCTGGTCGAAGCCCGAGGCGATCACGACGTCGTCGGCCTCGATCGGCCCCGCGTCGGTCTCGACGAGGAAGACCTCGCCGGCTCGGCTCAGTCGCTCCACCCTGATGCCGGTGCGGATCGGCAGGGCGTGCTCGACCGCGTAGGTCTCCAGGTAGTCGGCGAACTCGTCGCGGGAGGGAAAGGACCACGGCGGCGCCGGGAAGGTGCTCCCCGGCAGGGCGTCGTTGCGGGCCGGCGTGAAGAGGTGCAGCGAGTCCCATCGCCGCCGCCAGGAGTCACCGACCCGGGCGTGCGCCTCGAGGATGACGAACGGCCGCCCGGCCCTGGCCAGGTGGTAGCCCATGGCGAGCCCCGCCTGGCCACCACCGATCACCACGGTCCCGCTGCGCTCGGCTGCCGATCCGTCCGGACGACGACTCCCCGCGGGCTGAGACATGTCACATCCTTTCGCCCGAAACGACTTCGGATGAATATAGGATAGGCCCATGGCTGACGACGTCAAGACCCGGGAGTACCGCTCGCGCGTCCGCGCGGTGCGGGCAGACGCCACCCGCGCCGCGATCCTTGCGGCTGCGCGGGACCTGTTCGCCGCCGAGGGATACGGCTGCACCGTCGCGGCCATCGCTGCGCGCGCGGGAGTCGCCGTCGACACGGTGTATGCGAGCGTCGGCCGCAAGCCCGCTCTCGTCCTCGCGGTGATCGACATGGTCCTGGGTGATGCCGACCAGCCGATCGCGGCCGTCGACCGCGGGTACGTCCGGGAGATCCGCGAGGCCGCGACCGCTGCGGAGAAGATCGCGGTCTACGCCCGCGCGCTCGCCGACCTGATGCCCGTCGTCGCCCCGCTCCAGGAGGCGCTGCGCGAGGCGGGCCGGACGGACGCCGAGTGCGCCGCGGCATGGTCAGGACTGGTCGAGCGTCGCGCGGCGAACATGCTGCTGTTCGCCCGGGACCTGCGCGCGACGGGCCGGCTGCGCGAGGACCTCGACGACCGGCAGGTCGCCGACCTCGTCTGGTCGACGAACAGCGCCGAGTACTTCCTCCTCCTCGCACAGCGGGGGTGGAACGCCGAGCAGTTCGGTGCGCACCTGGTCGACCTCTGGACACGGCTGCTGCTGGCGCGCTGACGCCTACGGCGCCTTCTCCGAACGACCGCCAGCCTGCTCGGCACCATGCGACCCCGCGCGTTCGCGGACCCGTGGGCCAGTACCCTGACTGGCGGCCCGCGTCGAGGTCCGACGCGGTGCGAGGGGAAGGACACCGATGTCCCTGACCGCCTCGGCGGCCGCAGCCGTCGACCCGGGCGACACCGCCTGGATCCTGGTGTGCACCGCGCTCGTGCTGCTCATGACCCCAGGCCTGGCCTTCTTCTACGCCGGGATGGTGCGCGCCAAGCACACGCTCGGGATGATCATGCAGAGCTTCGTGACGATCGCGATCGTCTCGGTGACCTGGGTCCTCGTCGGTTACTCGCTCGCCTTCGGCGCCGACGCAGGCGGCGGCCTCGTCGGGCGGCTCGACCTCGTCGGGCTCGCCCACGCCGAGGTGGCCGTCCCCGGTATCGAGCTCAGCGTCCCGCCGCTCGCGTTCGTCGCCTTCCAGCTGATGTTCGCGATCCTCACCGCTGCCCTGATCAGCGGCGCCTCGGCCGATCGGATGCGCTTCGGCGCCTTCGTCGTCTTCATCGCGGTCTGGTCGGTCCTGGTCTACGCGCCGATCGCGCACTGGGCCTGGTCGCCCGACGGCTGGCTGCACCGGCTCGGTGTGCTCGACTTCGCGGGCGGCACCGTCGTGGAGATCTGTTCCGGTGCGTCCGCGCTCGCGCTGGCCCTCGTCCTCGGCCGACGCCGTGGCTGGCCGGGGGAGATGATGGCGCCGCACAACCTGCCCCTGACGCTGCTCGGTGCCGGGCTGCTCTGGGTCGGCTGGATCGGGTTCAACGCGGGCTCGGCGCTCACCGCCGGCCAGCTCGCCGCGAGCGCAGCACTGGCCACCCACATGTCCGGGGTCGGCGGGATGCTCAGCTGGCTCGCGATGGAGAAGAAGCTCACCGGCAAGGCGACGACCCTCGGCGGGGCCTCGGGTGCCGTCGCCGGCCTCGTCGCGATCACCCCGGCCGCCGGCTTCCTCTCCCCGCTGCCCGCGCTCCTGCTCGGCCTGGTGGCGGGGGTCGTCTGCCTGTTCGCGATCCGGCTCAAGTTCCGCTTCCGGTACGACGACTCGCTCGACGTCGTCGCGGTCCACTACGTCGGTGGGGTCGTCGGGATGCTGTTCCTGGGATTCTTCGCGGCGGCGGCGGTCAACCCGGACGTCACCCACCAGGGGCTGCTGCTCGGCGGCGGCCTCACGCAGCTCGGCCTGCAGGTGGTCGGCGTCCTCGCCGCGACGGCCTTCGCGTTCCTCGCCACCTACGGCATCGCGCTGGTGCTGCGCGCGACCATCGGGCTGCGCGTGACCCCGGAGGAGGAGCCCGAGGGCCTCGACTCCAGCCAGCACGCCGAGTCCGCGTACGAGTTCACCGCCACGTCCAGCCTGGGAAGGGTCTCCCGATGAAGCTCATCACCGCGATCGTCAAGCCGTTCAAGATCGGCGAGATCCGCGACGCGCTCGCCGCGATCGACGTCCGTGGCATGACCGTCTCGGACGCCCAGGGCTACGGCCGCCAGGGTGGGCACACCGAGGTCTACCGCGGCGCGGAGTATCAGATCGACTTCGTGCCGAAGCTCCGGATCGAGCTCGTGGTGAGCGACGTCGACGCCCCGGCGGTCGTGGACGCCGTCGTCGCAGCGGCCGTCACCGGCAAGATCGGCGACGGCAAGGTCTGGGTGCAGGACGTCGTGGAGCTGGTGCGGGTGCGCACCGGCGAGCGCGGCGACGACGCCGTCTGAGCCGCCTCGCCGCCGACTCGCCGGCTCGCCAGATCGGGACCGTTGAGGCACGATCGAGCCCTTGCCCGCTGCACGTGCGCGGGCCGTACTCGAGGAGCAGTCATGGTCAGTCGGAGGCTCTTCCTGGCGGGCAGCGTGACAGCGGTCGGTTCCGTGGGTGTGCTGGCGGCCTGCGCGACGACGCCCGCCCCGGGAGCGGGGACGCCCTCGCCGGGTGCCGGGCTGGTCGCCCTGAGCAAGGTGCCCGTCGGTGGAGCCGTCGCGGCGACGACCTCGTCGGGAGCCAAGATCGTCGTCGCGCAGCCGCAGGCGGGGACCGTGGTCGCGTTCAGCGCCGTCTGCACGCATGCCGGCTGCACGGTCTCGGCCGACGGCACGCAGCTCCTCTGCCCGTGCCACGGGTCGGTCTTCGAGGCCGCGACCGGCGCAGTGGTGCGCGGTCCGGCAGTGGTTCCGCTCCCGGCGGTCGCGGTCGCCGTGAAGGACGGTGAGGTCGTCGAGGCGTGAGCCGAGGGACTAGCGCAGGCCCGGGATTGCCTGCGGCTCGTAGCTGACGCGGGTCTCCGCCTCGGCGAGCGCCTCGGAGAGGTGGCCGACCTTGGCTCGCAGGGCCGAGACCTCGTGGGCGAGCCGGGCGATCTCCGACTCGTGGCGCGAGCGGATCTGCTCGCTCTCCGACTCGTGGCGTGCGCGGGTCCGTTCGATCTTCAGCTCGTAGCCGACGCGGGTCTCGTCGATCGCCGACTCGTAGCCGGTGCGGGTCTGCTCGATCTCCGACTCGTACCGCGCGCGTGCCTGCTCGGCCTCCGACTCGTGACGTTCGCGGCTCTGCGCGGCCTCGCGGTCGCGCTGCTCGATGAGGTCGAGCAGCAGCGCAGTCCGGTCCGCCTGGACGCGGAGCGCGTCGATCTCGCCGGCGACGCCCGAGTGCAGGATGGCATCGCGCAGGATGGTGACCCGGGTGGTCCGCTCGGCCGGCCGCAGGTCCTCCCAGACGCCCTGGCGCAGGTTCTCGAAGCGGGCGCGCTCGACGGCCTCGGCCATCCGGTCGACATCGGGCGTGCTGGTCATCTCAGTGCCCCGCTGCGACGGACCGCGACGACGAGCCTCGTCGAGAGGCGTTGCGGGCCGTGGCGGCGGACGTCGGCGCGGGCGCGTGCGACTGGGTCGGCACCTCGACCGCGGGCGTGTGGACGCCGTCGAGGACGTCCCGGATCGTCGCCAGCTTCTGGCTGTTCTCGGTCGCGAGCGCTCGTGCCTCGTCTCGCTCGGCCGTCGTCGTGGCGAGCTGGGCGGTGAGCGTGGCGATCGTGTCGCTCAGGCGCACGATCTCGGCGTCGTCGGCCGCGAGGCGTCGCTTGAAGTCGGCATCCCGTCGCTCCATGAGGTCGGCGAGCTCGTTCGACTGGTCGGCGCGCAGCTCGAGTGCCTGCAGGCGCACGGTCACGCCCGCGGTGTCCATCGCGCTGCGCAGGATCTCGACGCGCGTCTGCCGCTCACCCTCGCGGAGCTCGGTCCAGCTGCCCTGTCGAAGGAGGGCGAAGCGGGCGCGCTCGATCGCCTCGGCAAGGCCATCGGGAGTCAGCGAGTCCACCATGCCTCCTAGTTCGGCTCTCCGGGGTGGTCAGACAAGGGGTGCGAGCAGGTGAAATCCGGGCGGGCTCGCCTTTCACCCGTTCGGCCGAGCGCGAGCGGCGTGCTCAGCTCTCGCGGCGGACGGCGACGATGTCGACGATGGTGTGACCGAGCGCGATCCCGCGGCGCTCGAACTTGGTCACGGGGCGGTGCGCCGGACGTGGCGCCGGCCCGCCGTACGGGTTCTGGAGGGTCGGTTCGCCGTCGACGACCTCGAGCATGACCGCGGCGTAGGGCGCCCAGTCGGTCGCCAGGTGCAGCACCCCGCCCGGGACGAGGCGTGAGGCGAGCAGCGCCACATGCGGTGCGGCGACGATCCGGCGCTTGTGGTGCTTGGCCTTGGGCCACGGGTCGGGGAAGAAGACGTGGATCGCCTCGATCGAGCCCGGGGTGATCGTCCGGACGAGGTCGAGGCCGTCTCCGTGCCCGATCCGCAGGTTCGTGAGGCCGTCGCCGTCGAGGAGGGTCAGCAGGTGCGCGATGCCGGGCAGGTGGGCCTCGACGGCGAGGTAGTCGCGCCGCGGATCGGCCGCAGCCATCGTCGCGACGGCCTCTCCCATCCCGGAGCCGATCTCGAGCACGAGCGGTGCCGTCCGGCCGAACAGTCCTGCGACGTCGAGCGTCCCGTCGGCGAGCAGCGGGGCTGAGCCCAGGGCGGCGTCGTGGACGGAGAAGCCGTAGCGCGGCCAGAGACGGTCGAGCGCGTCGGTGCGCGCCGGGCCGAGCGGGCTTCGCCGCGGGTGGAACGTGCGGATCGGCGAGGCGAGCGTCCCGCGCTCGTGCCGGAACCGGTCGGCCGTGTGCCCTGCGTCGTTCACTCCGGCGCCGGGCCGAGGCGGTGATTCGTCCACGCGCGCACCGCCTCCAGGTACCCGCTCCTGGCGGGCTCGGGCGAGAGGACCAGGTCGTGCACGCCGCCGGGGATCTGCACGACGGTGACGTCGGTGCCCAGCAAGGGGGCGCGGTCGAGCGTCTGCTCGACCGACAGGACGCTGTCGGTCCGGTCCAGTGCGTCGTGCCACCGGTCGGCCGGGCCGGAACGGGTGGAGGTGCACACGAGCACCGGGACGTCGATGGCGAGCCCGCGGGCCACCTGGGCGTGCCCGCGGCGGATCGCCCGGAACCATCCGGCACGGACGCCGAAGCCGTTCACGGGCTTCCAGGAGAGGTCGTAGGTCCAACCGCCGCCGGCCGGGTCGTGCAGCCATGCGCCGTAGTGCGGATCCAGCTGGCCGACGACCATCGTCGGGGCGAGGCGGCCGAGGACGTCGACCGCCCGCGTGGTCAGGACGCGGTCCGTCCACGGGCGGTTCAGGTCCAGCCACGGGCTGTTGAGGACCAGGGCGTCCAGGAGCCGGCCGCCGGTGCGGTCGCGGCGGGCGTGTGCCCACAGTGCCGTCGCCAGGCCGCCGGTGGAGTGCCCCTGGACGACGAGGAGCTCGTGCCCCTCCTCCTCGCGGACCAGGTGCGCGGCGGCATCGAGCTCCTCGGCGTAGGTCGCGAGGTCGTGCACGTCGTTCGGCAGCTGGTGGGGCAGCAACGAGCGGCCGTGGGCACGCAGGTCCAGGGCGTAGAAGTCGTAGCCCTGCTCGGCCCAGGCCTCACCGAGGTGGGTCTGGAAGAAGTAGTCGACGTAGCCGTGGACGTACAGCACGGCGCGGCGGTGACGCAGGTCCGACGTGCGCCGGACCCACGGAGCGACCCCATAGCCCTGGTGGTCGGGTCGCAGCCGGGTGAACCCCTGGTACCCCC
>JBBSAL010000051.1:0-23815 GCA_038252305.1 Actinomycetales bacterium
ACGACCTCAACAACAGCCTCAGCAGCAGGAGCCTCGACGACCTCAACAACAGCCTCAGCAGCAGGAGCCTCGACGACCTCAACAACAGCCTCAGCAGCAGGAGCCTCGACGACCTCAACGGCCGGAGCAGCCGTCTCGGTGCCGGCCAGGAGCTCGCGCTCCCACTCGGCCAGCGGCTCGGCGGCGACGGCTGCCTCCTCGGTGGCACCGGTCCGGCCGGCGTGGCGGGCGATGAGGCCCTCCGCAGCGGCGTCGGCGATGACCCGAGTGAGGAGCGCGACGGCGCGGATCGCGTCGTCGTTGCCGGGGATCTGGTAGTCGACCATGTCGGGGTCGCAGTTGGTGTCGAGGATCGCGACGACCGGGATGCCGAGCTTGCGTGCCTCGTCGACGGCCAGGTGCTCCTTGTTGGTGTCGACGATCCACACAGCGGAGGGAACGCGGGACATGTCGCGGATGCCGCCGAGCGTCTTGGCGAGCTTGTCGCGCTCGCGACGCATGATGAGGAGCTCCTTCTTCGTGAAGGCGCTCGCCGCCACGTCGTCGAAGTCGATCTCCTCGAGCTCCTTGAGGCGCTGGAGCCGCTTGTTGACCGTCTGGAAGTTGGTGAGCATGCCACCGAGCCAGCGCTGGTTGACGTAGGGCATCCCCACGCGGGCGGCCTGCTCGGCCACCGGCTCCTGCGCCTGCTTCTTGGTGCCGACGAAGAGAATCGTGCCTCCGTGGGCGACGGTCTCCTTGACGAACTCGTATGCGCGGTCGATGTAGCCCAGCGACTGCTGGAGGTCGACGATGTAGATGCCGTTGCGCTCGGTGAAGATGAAGCGCTTCATCTTGGGGTTCCAACGGCGGGTCTGGTGTCCGAAGTGGACACCGCTCTCGAGCAGCTGACGCATGGTCACGACGGCCATGGCACGTCCTTCCGGCGCGGTCCCAGCGGGGGCCGCGCAAGTGACGGGGCAAGGCCTGGGCCTGCCCCGGATCCGGGTTGTCGGCGGCGGTCGGGTGACCGTTCGCCCCTGGTGCCCTGCGTGGCCGGCGCCTGACCCCGAGGGGCCGGACCGCTGCCGACACGCACCCGCCGACCGGAGAACCGGGCTGTGGCGGGAGACAGGCACGCGATGTCACCCGGCGGACCGGGTGCGGCGACCATCTTACCCGACGCGAGCCAGGTCGAGGTCCGTCGGGGACGACCACCCGTCCACCGGCGGTCCGGGCGCCCACCGACACGGGGACGGGGCTCCAGCATCCTCGCGGGCATGGCGACACTCCCCCGCACACCCGCCGGCACGGGCCCTCGGATCGATGCGCGGTGCCGGGCGTCGGACCGCCCGCAGGCTCGCCGTTGGGTCCGCCGGGCCGCCGCCCTTCTCGCCTTCTGCTGCTGGGGGCTCCTGTCCACGAGCACCGCCGCAGCCGGAGGAGTCGCGCCCGTCGACTCCCCCGCGGGCGACGTGTCCGGCACACGGCCGGCGCCCGCCGGAACGTGGCGCCTGCCCGCAGCAGGTGAGGTCGCTGCGTTGTTCGTGGCGCCTTCGATCCGGTGGGGCCCCGGGCACCGAGGGATCGACATCGCCGCGAGGGTCGGTGCGAGGGTCGTCGCCCCGCGGCCCGGAGTCGTGGTCTTCGTGGGCACCGTCGTCGACCGCGGGGTGGTGACCCTGCGTCACGCGGGCGGCCTGCGCACGAGTCTCGAACCCGTGAGCGCGACCGTCGTCGTCGGCCAGAGCGTCACGGCAGGCGAGGAGATCGGCGTGGTCAGCCCCGACAGGGCGCACTGCCCTGGCTGCCTGCACTGGGGTGTGCGCGCCGGTACGGACTACGTCGACCCGCTGAGCCTGCTCGCGCGCGAGCCGGTCGTCCTGCTGCCGGCCGGGATCAGTCCCGGTCGCCCTCCTGGAGGAACGTGCGCAGCCGGAGCATCGCCGCGGTGTGCATCTGGGAGATCCGCGACTCCGTGACCCCGAGCACCCGGCCGATCTCGGCGAGGGTCATGTTCTCGTAGTAGTAGAGGACCAGGACGATCTTGTCCCGCTCGCCGAGTCGTTCGATCGCCCGCGCGAGGAGGGCCTTGGTCTCCTGGCCCTCGACGTTCCCGGCCGGGTCGATCGCCGCCGGGTCCTCGAGGGTGTCGATCAGGGTCAGGGAGTCACCGCGCTCGCCGCCCGCGCCGAGCAGCTCGTCCAGCGCCGCGACGTTGACCGTCGAGAGCTGGGTGAAGATCGCGCGCAGCTCCTCGACCGGCATCTCGAGACGGGTCGCGACCTCCAGCTCGGTCGGGGCACGCCGGAGCTCGGCCTCCAGCTCGGCGAACGCACGGTCGACCGCACGCGCCTTCGTCCGCACGGAACGCGGGACCCAGTCGATGGCCCGGAGCTCGTCGATGATCGCGCCGCGGATCCGGGAGCTCGCGTAGGTCTCGAACTTCACGGCACGGTCGAGCTCGAACTTCTCGATGGCGTCGATCAGCCCGAACATCCCGTAGGAGACGAGGTCCGACTGCTCGACCGACGCCGGAAGACCAGCGCCCACCCTGCTCGCGACCATGTTGACCAGAGGTGCGTAGTGCAGGATCAGCGCCTCGCGGGCGGCGCGGTCGTCGGTGTCCTTGAAGGCGGTCCACAACGGCCGCACCTCGGGGACGGTGACCGCAGCGAACGATGCCGCGGTGTCGGGGAGACCGATCTCGTCCTCCTCGGTCACGAGGCCAAGGACCGCTCCCTGGGCGAGGTCGCCCTGGGGAAGGTCGACGGTCACCTCGGGGGCGCCGGCAGCGCCGTCGGCGGTCGCGGTCTCGTCGTCCATGTCCAGATCGTCCCAGATGGCAGGCTCGGCGTCCGCCTCCGTCCCAGAATCGGGCAGGACGACGCCGTCGTGACCCGCGGTGAGCGTGGCCGGCGGTACGGGCGTCTCGAGGATCGGTGGCACACGACCAGCGACCACGTCATGCGCGGGCTGGTCAGGAAGGCCACCACGGCCCTGGGTCGACATCGCGGATCCCGTCAGGCTCGAGGATGGGCTTGGAGGTAGGCGGAGCGGACACGATCGGCGGTCACGTGCGTGTAGCGCTGCGTCGTGGCGAGACTGGCATGGCCAAGGATCTCCTGGACGCTGCGCAGGTCGGAGCCACCGTTGACCAGATGCGTCGCCGCGGTGTGCCGCAGTCCGTGCGGGGCGAGGTCGTCGACGCCGGCGCGGGCCGCCGCCCGATGGACCGCCGTCCGCACCTGCCGCTGGTCGACCCGTGCCCCGCGGCTGCCCAGGAGCAGGGCAGGGCCCGAGGTCGGGATCGCGAGGGCCGGTCGTCCGGCACGCAGCCAGGCCTCGACGGCGCGCGCTGCGGGAACGCCGAAAGGGACCACCCGCTCCTTGGCACCCTTGCCCAGGAGCCGGACGAGGCGGGTGCCCAGGTCCACGTCGTCCACGTCGAGGCCGACGAGCTCGGCCACACGCGCCCCCGTCGCGTACAGCAGCTCGAGGCTGACCCAGTCCCGCAGTGCGACCGGGTCCTCGCCGAGGGCGTCCTCGCGCGCGGTCTCGACCAGCCGGGTCGCCTGGTCGAACCCGAGCGCGGTGGGCAGCGTGCTGCCCGGCTGGGCCGTCACCAGACGCACGGCCGGGTCGGCCTCGAGGAGTCCTCGTGCGGTGGCCCAGGCGTAGAACGCCCGCACCGCGGCGCCGCGGCGGGCGATCGTGGAACGGGCGAGACGGCTGCCGACCATGGCGGCCAGCCAGGCGCGCAGCACGGCCAGATCGACCTCGTCCCAACGGACCCCTCGCCGACGGGCGAAGGCCACCAGGTGACGGACGTCGCCGGTGTACGCCCGGACGGTGTGCGGCGAGAGCCCGCGCGCTGCGGACAGATGCAGCACGAACTCGGCCAGGACGTCGTCGGCCGTGGGGACATCGGTCACCGTCGCCACCTCGACCCACGACCACTGCCGTGCACCGTCATCCGGGGGGTCACCGGGGGGCGGTCGTCGATCTCACCCGCGGCCCCGCGCCCGAAGCAGAACGTCGCTCGACCCCAGTGCACGTGTCCGACCCCCTGTCCCCTGAGTCGCCCGGTTCCAGCGCCCGCCGTCCTGACGAGCATCCCCAGCGAGTTCGAGCGTACCCAGGTGTGCGCGAACGGTCGCGAGAGGGAGACCCGCCCGGCGTGTCACCTCCTCCGGCAGGACGCCGACCCGCAGGGGCAGCGCTTCGAGCACCCGCAGCTGCTCCGCGTCGGGGACCGCCGCGCCTGACTCCTGCCCCTCGGACCGGCCCGCGTCCAGCGGAGCGACGAGCTCGAGCACCTCGTCCACGTCGGTCACGCAGACCGCGCGCCCGTCTCGCAGCAGGCGATGGCAGCCGGCAGACGTGGCGGCCGTCACCGGTCCGGGCACGGCACCGACCGGCCGCAGCAGCTCGACCGCGTGACCGGCGGTGCTCAACGCCCCCGACCGCCACGCGGCCTCGACCACGACGGTGGCGCCGGAGAGCGCGGCGATGAGCCGGTTGCGCAGCAGGAAGCGCGAGCGTGTGGGGGCCGCGCCCGGCGGCACCTCGGCGACGAGTGCCCCGCCTGCCCCGACCGCGGCGAGCAACCGGGCGTTCCCCACGGGGTAGGGGCGATCGAGGCCACCAGCGAGGACGGCAACGCTCGCACCGTCCCCGGCGAGCGCGGCGCGGTGCGCAGCGGCGTCGATACCGAAGGCTCCGCCGGACAGGACCGTGCGCCCCGCGTCGGCCAGGCCTCCCGCCAGCAGCGACGTCACGTGCTCGCCGTAGGCAGTGGCGGCCCGCGCACCGATCACAGCGACCGCCGTCGAGGTGAGCCGCGCGAGGTCGGGGTCGCCGACGACCCACAGGCACAGTGGCGCCGCCGGTCCGAGATCCTCGACCGGGAGCGGCCACTGGAGGTCACCCGGGATCAGGAGCGATCCCCCGATCGCCCTGAGGTGCGCGAGGTCGCGGTGTGGGTCGACATCCGGCAGCCGCGTCGACCACCCCGCGACCGAGCGTGCGAGACGGTCGGAGGCCGCAGCGGACAGACCTGCGACGGGCTCGAGCAGCTCCCCGTCGCTCCTCGAGGCGACCAGCAGCCAGTCCCAGGCCTCCAACGCGCCGAGGGCAGCGACCACGGCCGCCGCGACGCGATCGCCCGGCTCGGCCACCCGACTCCAGGCGGCCCGCGCCATGCGCTCGTCCCGCACGAGCGGCGCCGAACCGTGGCGCGCACTCATGCGACACCGGTCGACCGAGTGCGGAGCAGCAGCGCCTGGCCGATCTCGGCGCCGGTGGGGCGGTCGGCGGCGGCAAGGTCAGCGAGGGTCCACGCGACCCGGAGCACCCGATCAGCTCCCCGCAGGGTGAGCGCTCCCTGGTCCAGAGCGCGCTCCAACCCGGCATGCCCAGGCACGCCGAGCGCCCGCAGCGTCGCACCGGGCACCTCGGCGTTCGTCCGCCATGGGGTTCCCGCCCAGCGTGCCGCCGCGCGCTCGCGGGCTCTGGCGACGCGGGCCGCGACGGTGCGCGTCGCCTCACCGGGTCCACCGGCCCGGTCGGCGCGTGTGGTGGGCAGGACGTCGACCTGGAGGTCGACCCGGTCGAGCAGCGGTCCCGAGAGCCTCGAGAAGTACCGCCGTCGCGCGAGCGGGCTGCACGTGCACCCCAACGCCTTGCCCCAGCCCCGCCCGCACGGGCAGGGGTTCGCGGCCATCACCAGCTGGAAGCGCGCGGGGTAGCGCGCGCTTCCCGCTGCCCGGTGCAGCACGAGCTCGCCGCGTTCGAGCGGCTGGCGCAGGGTCTGCAGCACGGCGGCGGAGAACTCCGGCGCCTCGTCCATGAAGAGGACGCCACGATGCGCCCGGGACGCGGCGCCAGGACGCGGCATCCCCGAGCCGCCGCCCACGACGGAGGCGGGCGTCGCGGTGTGGTGCGGATCCTCGAAGGGCGGGCGCCTCACGAGCCCCCCGCCGGGGTCGAACGTGCCGGCGACCGAGTGGATCGCGGTGACCTCGACGGCATCGCGGTCGTCGAGGTCCGGCAGGAGCGAGGGAAGTCGGGCAGCGAGCATCGTCTTCCCGGTACCCGGTGGGCCGACGAGGAAGAGGTGGTGACCGCCGGCCGCGGCGACCTCGAGCGCCCATCGTGCCGTCGACTGACCGAGCACGTCGGCGAGATCGAGGGTCGAGGCCGTGGGAGGGAGCGCTGCCACGGCCGGCGGTGGGAGGTCAGGGACCTCGACCTGCGCGCCATGGGCGGCGAGCACCTCGGCGAGCGAGCCGGCGCCGACCACCTCCGCACCGGGCACCAGCCTCGCCTCCGCGACGTTCGCGGCCGGGACGAGGACGCGCGTCCGACCGGCGGCGACCGCTGCCGCGACGGCTGGGAGCACCCCCCTGACCGGGTGCAGCCGGCCGTCGAGCCCGAGCTCCCCGAGGTGGACGACACCGGCGACGGCCGCCGGGGGCACGACTCCGGCACCGGCGAGCGTCGCCACCGCGATGGCGACGTCGAACCCCGAGCCAGACTTCGGCAGGCTCGCCGGGGACAGGTTCACGGTGATGCGCCGCTGGGGCCACGCGATCCCCGTCGAGTGGACGGCTGCGCGCACCCGGTCCCGCGACTCGGCGAGAGACGCGTCGGGCAGCCCGACGAGCGCGAAGCTCGGGACGGACGCGGCCAGGTGCGCCTCGACCTCGATCAGGTGACCGGTGAGCCCCACGAGGGACACGCCGAGCGTGCGTCCGAGGCCCGTCACGAGACGCCCACGAGGTGCTCGACCCGTGCGGCGCCGGCCGGTGCGGTCCGGATCGCGATGACGTCGATGCGGACGCTGCGCGGACGGACCTCGTGGTCGGCGAGCCACTGACCGGTCAGCCGGCGCAGCCGCGCGAGCTTGCGCGCGGTCACGGCCTCCGCCGGGTGCCCGAACCCGTCGCCGGTACGCGTCTTGACCTCGACCGCCACCAGGACCTCGCCGTCGAGCGCGACGATGTCGAGCTCGCCGCCGGTGCCACGCCAGTTGCGGTCGAGCAGCTGCCACCCGGCAGCCGTCAGGTGCGTCGCCGCCACGTTCTCGCCGTACCGGCCGACCGCGTCCTTCGCCCTCATGGGACCACCTCCGGCGACCACCGTCGGCCCTGGGGGCCAGGGAGATCACGCGGGCACCGCGGTCCTGGGGAGGACGCGTCCTACCGCGTCCTGGGGACCGGGTGCACCGGCCGAAGACCGGTCGACGACCGGCCTTGGCCCGATCGGCGCACCTCGGTAGGCGGCAGCCCTGGCTCGACCGCGGTCACCGCGAGCCGACCACCTCGGCCACGGGCCTCAGCGACTCAGCGACTCAGCGACGGAAGGTGCCGCCGTCGGGCACGTCCAGGTCCGCCTTGGCGAGCTCCTCGACGTTCACGTCCTTGAACGTGACGACGCGGACCGCCCGCACGAACCGCGCCGAGCGATAGACGTCCCAGACCCAGGCGTCACCGAGCGTGAGCTCGAAGTAGACCTCACCTGCAGCGGAGCGGACCTGCAGGTCCACCTGGTTCGCGAGGTAGAAGCGCCGCTCGGTCTCCACGACGTACGCGAAGAGGTTCACCACGTCCCGGTACTCGCGGTAGAGCGCGAGCTCCATCTCGGTCTCGTAGTTCTCCAGGTCCTCGGCGCTCACCGGTCCATCATGGACCATCGCGCCGGGCGCCCCGGACCCGCCTCGCCCGTCAGCCGGTCCGACCCGTCGGTCCCGTCGCGCCGACGGCGACGCCGGGCAGCCGCCAGCTGCGGCGGTGCAGCTCGCTGGGCCCGAGGACAGCGAGGGCCTCGAGATGATCCGGGGCGCCGTACCCCTTGTTGCCGGCCCACCCGTACCCAGGCCGACGGGCATCGTGCTCCGCCATCATCGCGTCGCGCTCGCACTTGGCCAGGATGCTCGCAGCGGCGACGGACGAGCATCGCTGGTCGGCCTTGACCAGGGTGTGCACCCGTAACGCGTCGAGGTCGTCTGCCGCGGAGAAGAGCGTCTGCTCGGCGCTCAGCCAGTCGTGCGAGCCGTCGAGCAGGACCGTGTCCACGTCGAGGGCCATCGCCGCCAGGGCGCGGCGGCCCGCGAGACGCAGCGCACCGATGATCCCGACCTCGTCGACCTCCGCGGCCGAGGCGTGCCCCACGGCGCGCGCGAGGCCCCAGCGACCGAGCGCCGGAAGCAGTGCCTGGCGGGCTGCGGGTCGCAGGAGCTTGGAGTCAGCGACGCCTGGCGGGCAGCTGCGCGTGCTCAGGTCCACGGCGACGGCGCCGACCGACACCGGTCCGGCGAGGGCACCACGGCCGACCTCGTCCATCCCGACGACGACGCGGGCGCCGGCCCGCAGCAGGCCGCGCTCGACCCTCAGGTCGGGGCGACGGACCGGGGTCATGGCCCGGCGGCAGGCACGTGCGCGAAGGTGACGCCCGGGTTGCGCAGCAGGCCGATCCGGTCGAGGGGCCATACGGTGACGAACGCGACGCCGACGACATCGTTCATCGGAACGCTCCCGCCCCCCGGGTTGCCCTGGTGGAAGCGCGAGTCCTCGGAGTTCTGGCGGTTGTCGCCCATCACCCACACCGAGTCGGCCGGGACGACCACGGAGAAGGCCATCTGGCTCGGGACCGAGCCGGGGGCGATGTACGGCTCGTCGATCGCCACACCGTTGACCATGAGGCGTCCCTGCTGGTCGCAGCACTCGACCTTGTCACCGGCCACGCCGATGACGCGCTTGATCAGGTGCTCCCCGGAGTCCTGCGGGAGGAGCCCGACGAAGGTCAGCACATCGGTCAGGACCCGCTGGACGGCGCTCTTCGGCGCAGGGGTCGCCGGGTCGAGCCAGCCACCCGGGTCCTTGAAGACGACGATGTCGCCGCGGTGGACGGCGAAGGGTCCCGGGGCGAGCTTGGTGACCATCACGCGATCACCCACGAGGAGGGTGTTCTCCATCGACCCGCTCGGGATGTAGAACGCCTGGGCGAAGAAGGTCTTGATCACCAAGGAGAGCACGATCGCGCTGACGAGGATGATGCTCGTCTCACGGAAGATCGACGACCATCCCCCCGCCGAGCTGTGCTCCGGTGTCGAGGGCGCTACGTGGCGGCGCGTGGAAGTCACGCGGACACTCTGCCATGCCCGGCTGGATGTCCAGCCCACCCCTGGCACTCCCCGGGGACGCCCACGGGCGGCCACCTCGGAGGGTGACCGCCCGTGCGGCAGGTCTCGAACAGGTCGCTCAGCGGGCGACGTGCGTCTCGCGCTTCTCCTTGATCTTGGCCTTCTTGCCGCGGAGCTTGCGCAGGTAGTAGAGCTTCGCGCGGCGCACGTCGCCACGGGTGACGACCTCGACCGACTCGAGCGAAGGAGAGTGCACCGGGAAGGTGCGCTCGACGCCGACGCCGAAACTGATCTTGCGGACCGTGAAGGTCTCGCGGACGCCGCCGCCGGAGCGACGGATGACCACGCCCTGGAAGGCCTGGACGCGGGAGCGCGTGCCCTCGACGACCTTGACGTTCACCTTGAGGGTGTCGCCGGGACGGAAGTCGGGGACGTCGTCGCGCAGCGAGGCCGCGTCGACCGAGTCGAGGATGTGCATGTGTCTCCTTCGCCCTGCACACAGGTCAGGACGTCATCGGGCGTGCCGCGAACGGCTGCCAGTCGGTCATGAGGTCGGGTGCGTCCTCAGGCCGTAGCCGTCTCCCCTGTGGCAGAGACGCAGCCGACGCACACCGACGGACAAGTCTGCCACAGTCGGCGGGCTTCCCGCGACGTGTCACTCCGGGCGGCCGCCCGGCCCACGCGAGGTCGGCGCTCCGGGCTCGTCGAGCGCGCCCAGGGAGTCGAGGAGCTCCCGATCCTTGCGGTCGAGGTCCCGCGGGTCGAGCGCAGCAAGCAGGTCGGGTCGACGCAGCGCGGTGCGCGTCAGGGCCTGGTCGCGGCGCCATCGTGCGATCTTCGCGTGATGGCCCGAGAGCAGCACCTGCGGCACCTCGAGCCCGCGCCACTGGGGCGGACGGGTGAAGACCGGGTACTCCAGCAGGCCGGCGGCCCCGTGCGACTCCTCGACGAGCGAGTCCGGGTTGCCGACGACGCCGGGCAGCAGGCGCGCGACCGCCTCGACGACGACGAGCGCCGCGACCTCTCCCCCGTTGAGCACGTAGTCGCCCAGCGAGAGCTCGGTCACGGCCACGCCGCGCGAGCGGTAGTGCTCGGCCACGCGGGAGTCGATGCCCTCGTAGCGCCCGCAGGCGACCACCAGGTGCGCGCGCTCCGTCAGCCGCTCGGCCGTTCGCTGCGTGAAGACCTCGCCCGACGGCGTCGGGACGAGCAGCTCGACCTCGGCCGGATCGGCATCGGCGAGGAGCTCGTCGAGCGCCGTCCCCCAGACGTCGGGGCGCATGACCATGCCGGCGCCGCCGCCGAGCGGCGAGTCGTCGACGGTGTGGTGCCGGTCGGTCGCCCAGCTGCGCAGGTCGTGCACACGCAGGTCGAGGATCCCGGACTGCCGAGCCTTGCCGACGAGAGAGAGCTCGAGCGGAGCGAGGTACTCGGGGAAGATCGAGACGACGTCGATGCGCACGTCAGCCCTCGTCGCCGTCCACCTCGTCGTCGACGTCCCCATCGGCGGCCAGCAGACCGAACGGCGGGTCGATGACGATGCGCCCACCCGGGACGTCCACGACGGGGACGATGGCGCGGACGAACGGGATCAGGGTGCGCGCTCCGTCGACCTCGCGGATCAGCAGGGTGTCCTGGGCGGGCATGTGCTCCAGCCCGATCACCTCACCGACGAGCGTGCCGTCGAGCTTCTCGACGCGAAGGCCGGCGAGCTCGTGCGGGTACCAGGCGTCCTCCTCGTCGGAGGAGTCCTCTAGCACGACGAGCTCGAGGCCGCGCAGGCCCTCGGCAGCGGTCCGGTCCTCGTGGCCCTCGAAGACGACGAACCAGGTGCCGCTCGCCGCCTGCGTGCGCAGCACGGTCAGCGGGCCACGGTCTGGCCGGGTCTCTAGCTGCATGCCGGGCGCGAACCGGCGGTCAGGTGTGTCGGTGCGCACGTCGAGAGCCACCTCGCCGCGCAGCCCGCGCGCGCGTCCGATCGTGGCGACGGTCAGCTCCATGCGTCCCTCCCTCGGGCACGGGTCAGGCCCGGACCCAGCGTAGGGGTCCGGGCCTGACCGGGATCGTTCGGCTCGGGCGAGGCCCGAGGGTCGTGCGGCTCGGGCAGTGCCCGACTCCTGCAGTGCTGCTCAGCGGCGGTCGACGTCGACGACGTCGACCCGCACGGAGCCGTCACCGAGGGCCCCGACCACCGTGCGCAGCGCACGAGCGGTCCGGCCGTTGCGCCCGATGACACGGCCAAGGTCCTCCGGGTGCACGCGCACCTCGAGCACCTCACCGCGACGCTGGTTGCGGGCGGCCACCTGGACGTCGTCCGGGTGGTCGACGATCCCGCGGACCAGGTGCTCCAGCACGTCGGCGAGCATCAGGCCTCGGCGTCCTCGGTCGCGGCGGGCGCGTCCTCGTCGACAGACTCGGCAGCGGCCTCAGCGGGAGCAGCAGCGGCGGCAGCACCAGCGGCGGCGTCCGCCTCGGCAGCCTTCGCCTCCGCAGCCTTGGCCTCGGCAGCCTTGGACTTCGCCTTCTCGGCGGCGTCGGCGGCGGCAGTGATCGCTGCGCCCGTGTCGGCGGCAACACCCTTGACGCGCAGCGTGCCCTCGGCGCCCGGGAGGCCCTTGAACTTCTGCCAGTCACCGGTGACCTTGAGGATGACCATGACCTGCTCGGACGGCTGTGCGCCGACGCCGAGCCAGTACTGCGCCCGCTCGGAGTCGACCTCCATGAGGGAGGGCTCCTCGGTCGGGTGGTACTTGCCGATCTCCTCGATCACGCGACCGTCGCGCTTGGTGCGCGAGTCGGCGACGACGATGCGGTAGTACGGCGAGTGGATCTTGCCAAAGCGCTTCAGACGGATCTTGACGGCCACAGTGGTGGTCTCTCCTGGTTCTGCGTGGGGTGGCCCCTCGTCCCGACCCGTGGGGCAGGCGGTTGAGGTGACCGAGGACGCGACGCGGACGGGTAGAGGGACCGACCGTGCCGGGTACAGCGGGTCATTGTGCCATGTCCGGCGACTTCAGGCGACGAACGCCCACCGCAGGCTCGCTCAGCGGCCGAAGAGCCCGCCGAGACCAGTCGGCAGCTGCGGCAGCTCCTCGGGCGCCGCCGGCGGTGCCCCGAGGCCGAAGGCCGAGCCGGGAGCCGACGAGGCGGGCACGCCGGACTGCCGGGAGGCCGCCGCCCGCTCCTGCTCGGCACGCTTGGCCGGGTTGCCCGACTTCCCCTTGGCGCGCGCCGGCGCCTTGCCCCGCGCCTTCTTGCCGATCCCGGGCAGGTTGCCCATCCCGGGCACGCCCATGCCACCGCCTCGCGCCATCTGCTTCATCATCTTCTGCGCGGCGGCGAACCGCTCGAGCAGCTGGTTGACCTCGCTCGGCGTGGTGCCCGAGCCACGAGCGATGCGGGCGCGGCGCGAGCCGTTGAGGACCTTGGTGTTGGCCCGCTCCCCCGGGGTCATCGAGCGGACGATCGCCTCGACGCGGTCGACCTCGCGCTCGTCGAAGTTGTCGATCGCCTCACGCATCTGCCCCATGCCCGGCAGCATGCCGAGCATCTTCTTCATCGAGCCCATCTGGCGAAGGCTCTGCATCTGGACGAGGAAGTCGTCGAGAGTGAAGTCCTCACCGCTCGCGAGCTTGCCGGCCATCGCCTCGGCCTGATCGGCGTCGAAGGCCTTCTCCGCCTGCTCGATCAAGGAGAGGACGTCACCCATGTCGAGGATGCGCGAGGCCATCCGGTCGGGGTGGAACACCTCGAAGTCGGTGAGCTTCTCACCGGTCGAGGCGAAGAGGATCGGGCGGCCCGTCACGCTCGCGACGGAGAGAGCAGCACCACCGCGGGCATCACCGTCGAGCTTGGACAGCACCACCCCGGTGAATCCGACACCCTCGGCGAAGGCCTGCGCTGTCAGGACGGCGTCCTGACCGATCATCGCGTCGACCACGAAGAGGATCTCGTCGGGCTCGACGGCGTCGCGGATGTCGGCCGCCTGGGCCATCATCTCGGCGTCCACGCCCAGGCGGCCGGCGGTGTCGACGATGACGACGTCGTGCTGGCGGCTGCGGGCCAGCGCGACACCTTCCCGCGCCACGGCGACCGGGTCACCCGGAGCCACCCCGGCGCCCTCGAAGCCCTCACGGGCCCCCGGGTGCGGGGCGTGCACAGGGACGCCGGCCCGCTCGCCGACGATCTGGAGCTGCGTGACGGCGTTGGGCCGCTGGAGGTCGGCGGCCACGAGCACGGGCGTGTGCCCCTGCTCGCGCAGGTGCAGCGCGAGCTTGCCGGCGAGGGTCGTCTTGCCGGCGCCCTGGAGACCGGCGAGCAGGATGACCGTCGGCGGGTTCTTGGCCATCGCCAAGGGGCGACGGGCGCCGCCGAGGACCGTGACCAGCTCGTCCTGGACGATCTTGACGACCTGCTGGGCGGGGTTGAGCGCACCGCTGACCTCGCTCGAGAGCGCGCGCTCCCGCACGGCGGCGGTGAATGCACGGACCACGGGCACGGCGACGTCGGCGTCGAGCAGGGCGCGCCGGATCTCGCGGACCGTCGCGTCGATGTCGGCCTCCGAGAGCCGACCCTTGCCGCGCAGGTTCTTGAACGTGGAGGCGAGCCGGTCGGACAGGGTGGCGAACACAGGACCTCACCAGACGCAGGGGTGCAGAAGAGAGCCTTCAGGGTACCCGGCGCAGGTCACCGGGGGTCGAGAGCCGCCCTCGCACGCGCCGTGAGGTCGTCGACGAG
Source organism: Actinomycetales bacterium (assembly GCA_038252305.1). Classification (GTDB taxonomy): domain Bacteria; phylum Actinomycetota; class Actinomycetes; order Actinomycetales; family Cellulomonadaceae; genus Actinotalea. Next base: position 13,862 of record JBBSAL010000051.1, read on the forward strand.
GCGGGCACGCCAGGGGGTCCAGGTCGTCGGACCGGCCGCTGAGGCGTCGGCCTCGGTGAGCGCACGCAGCACCCCGAGGAGCTCGACGCGGTGCTCGATCGCCTCGAGCAGGGCGGCGACGGTGGTCGGGTCCTCCGGGTCGCGCTGGGTCGCGAGATCGGCGAGCGTCAGGTGGTGCCTGACCAGGAGCGTCACGTCGTGCTGCTCGGCGGCCGTGAAGCCCATCCTTTCGAGGATCGCCGGGACGAGCAACGCGCCCTCGACGCTGTGGTCGCCGGCGCCTGCACGCTTGCCGATGTCGTGCAGGAGGGCCGTGATCAGCAGCAGGTCCGTCTGCTCGCCGCGGCGACCACGCGCCGCGCGTGCGACGGTCTCGATCAGGTGCCGATCGACGGTGTGCCGATGGATCGGTGAGCGTTGCGGACGGTTGCGCACGGCCGCCCACTCCGGGATCCAGCGGGTCACCACCCCGGCGAGGTCGAGCGTCTCCCACACCGGGATCTGGGCATTGCCCGAGCCGAGCAGCGCGAGCAGATGGGCACGGGCGACGGCTGGCCACGGCGTCGGCAGGTCAGGGGTGCGCGCGAGGCTCTCGACGGTCACCGGCGAGAGCGGCAGACCCGTGCGAGCAGCGGTCGCCGCGGCACGCAGCGCGAGGACGGAGTCGTCCTCCGGCCGGGTGCCCGCCGCCAGGACGAGCTCGCCGTCGTGCTCGACGAGGCCCTCCCCGACCGAGCGCAGCTTCGGGGCCGCCCGCCGGCCTCGGATCAGCACCGGACGGCGCAACGACGGACGCTCCAGCGCCTGCCGGGCGTGCCGGACGGTGGTGTCCAGAGCATGGGAGATGATCCGGCCCGACTCGGCGAGACCTGCCAGGAGCTCGTCGGCATCACCGGCGCCGACGAGCTCGGCGACCTCGTCCTGGTCGGCGCGCAGCAGCCTGTTCGTCGGGCGCTTCGTGGCGACGTGCAGCGCGTCGCGCACATCCAACAGGTGGGCGTACGCCTCGTCGACGGCACCGTGCGGGCGGTCGGTGAGCCAGGTCGCCGCGAGCGCGAAGACCACGACGGCATCGCGGATCCCGCCGCGGGCCTCCTTGAGGTCCGGCTCGATGAGGTAGGCGAGCTCACCCGAGCGCTCGGCCCGGGTCCGCGTGGTCTGCAAGAGCTCGGGCAGCCGACGGCGCGCGGCCGAGCGCCAGTCGGTGAGCAGCGCCGTGCGGGCGCGCAGGATCACGCTGCGGTCCCCCGCGACGGCGCGCAGGTCGAGCAGCCCGACGGCCGCGGGGAGGTCGGCGGAGGCGACCTGCCGGCACTGGGCGAGCGAGCGGACCGAGTGGTCCAGGTCGAGGCCCGCGTCCCAGATCGGGTACCACAGCCGGTCGGCGAGGCCGGAGACGTCGGCAGTCGAGTGGCTGCGCCCGTCGTGCACGAGCAGCAGGTCGAGGTCGCTGGCAGGGCTCGCGTCGGCTCGTCCGAGGCTGCCGACGGCACCGAGAGCGATGCCCTCCTGCTCGGTGAGGGGAGCGACCGCCTCGTCCCAGAGCTCGGCGAGGCGGGTGGTGACGAGGTGCGCCACGGCGGTGCGCCGGACGGCGCCGTCGGCCCCTGGACCCGTCATCCGGCTCGCCAGGGCGATCCGGTCCGTCTTGAGGCCGCGCAGGTTCCCGGGCTGTGCGCCCGTCGACCCAGGCTCGGCCCGCTCGGCTGCGGGTCCAGGGGGCGTCGACACCGTCATCTGCTCAGAGCGCGTCCGGACCGTGCTCGCCGGTCCGTACCCGCACGATGTCCTCGACCGGGACGGTCCAGACCTTGCCGTCGCCGATCGAGCCGGTCGTCGCTGCGGCCAGGATCGCCTCGGTCACGGTGGAGGCGTCCTCGTCGGCGATGACGACCTCGACCCGGATCTTGGGGATCAGGTCGACGACGTACTCCGCGCCGCGGTAGACCTCCGTGTGTCCGCGCTGACGGCCGTAGCCGCTCGCCTCGCTCACGGTGATGCCACGGACGCCCGCGGCGTGCAGCGCCGACTTCACCTCATCGAGGCGGTGCGGCTGGATGATTGCGGTGACCAGCTTCATGTTCGTCCCCTCCGGTCCGTCGAACGAGCGACGGACACCACCTGCGCGGGGCCACGGCGGGCCCGCGTCCGGTCAGTGAGCCGCCGGTGCGGCTCGCCTGTCCTGCCATCCTCCCCCGATCGCTCGGGGTCGTCGTCCGGTCCGCCACGTGCGGGCCGGACCGGGACGCACCGCGGGGGTCCCACGCCGAGGCGCAGGACCCCCACGGACCGCACTCAGAGAGCCTCGGGGCCGTGCTCCCCGGTCCGGACCCGGGCGACGTCGTCGACCGGGATCGTCCAGACCTTGCCGTCGCCGATCTTGCCCGTCTGGGCAGCGCCGACGATCACGTCGGCGACGCTCAGGGCGTCCTCGTCACCGACGAGGACCTCCACGCGCACCTTCGGGATGAGGTCGACGGTGTACTCCGCACCGCGGTAGACCTCGGTGTGCCCACGCTGCCGGCCGTAGCCGCTGGCCTCGCTGACCGTCATGCCGCGGACGCCGGCCGCCTCGAGGGCGGACTTCACGTCGTCGAGCCGGTGGGGCTGGATGACTGCGCAGACGAGCTTCATGCCTTCACCTCCTGCGAGACGCGAGCGCCGCCGAGGGACTCGTACGCCGTCTCACCGTGGATCGCGAGGTCGAGGCCGATGGACTCCGCCTCGTCGCTGACCTTGAGACCCATCGTGGCCTTGATGGCCGAGCCGATGATCAGCGTCATGACGCCGCTGAACACCACGGCGAAGAGGGCGACGATGATCTGGGTGATCAGCTGAGTGATACCGCCACCGTAGAAGAGGCCGTTCATGGCCCCGTCCGGGTACCAGGTGCCGTTGACGTTGTCGGCGACGTGGGCGAAGAACCCGATGAGCACGGTACCCGTGAGGCCACCGACCAGGTGGACGCCGACGACGTCGAGCGAGTCGTCGTAGCCGAACTTGTACTTCAGGCCGACGGCCAGGGCGCAGAGGGCACCCGCGATGAGGCCGATGGCGATCGAGCCGACCGTGTCGACCGAGGCCGCGGCGGGGGTGATCGCGACCAGGCCGGCGACGATGCCCGAGGCGGCACCGAGCGACGTGGCGTGACCGTCGCGGATCTTCTCCGTCAGGAGCCAGGCGAGCATCGCGGCGCAGGTCGCGACCGTCGTGTTGAGCCAGGCGCGCCCGGCCGTGCCGTCAGCTGCGAACTCCGAGCCGGCGTTGAAGCCGAACCAGCCGAACCACAGGAGCGCGGCGCCGAGCATCACGAACGGCAGGTTGTGCGGACGCATCGGCTCCTTGCCGAAGCCCTTGCGCTTGCCGAGCAGGATCGCGAGCACCAGGCCGGCGACACCGGCGTTGATGTGGACGACCGTTCCACCGGCGAAGTCGATCGGGGTCGACAGGCCCTTGGTGATGCCGTCGGCACCGAGCAGGCCGCCGCCCCAGACCATGTGTGCCATCGGCAGGTAGACCAGGCTGACCCAGATGGCTGCGAAGACCAGCCAGGCGCTGAACTTCATGCGGTCGGCGATGGCGCCGGAGATCAGCGCCACGGTGATGATCGCGAAGGTCGCCTGGAAGCCGACCGCGACGAGGGCCGGGACGCCGACCGACGCCATCAGGCTCTGGGCGTCGGTCATGCCGTCGACCCCGAAGTAGGTGAAGGGGTTGCCGACGAGGCCGCCGAGCACGTTGGGCCCGAAGGCACCGGAGTAGCCCCACAGCACCCAGATGAGTCCGACGACGCCCATCGCGGCGAAGCTCATCATCATCATGTTCAGTACGGACTTGCCGCGCACCATGCCGCCGTAGAAGAACGCCAGGCCCGGCGTCATGAGCAGCACGAGCGAGGTCGCCGTGATCATCCAAGCGGTATTACCTGAATCCAGTGCGAATTCCACGCGATCGCCTCTTCTCCACCAGCCGGGCGGCTGGTCCGCGATCACTCTGGCGGCCTCAGGTTTCGCCGCCACGCGCCGCGCGTTACGGAGCGGTGACAAGAGGCGCGTTCATGTGAACGGCACGTTTCACGAGGCGAGACAGTCGGGGCCACCCTTCGGACAACGTCCAGGGGATCAGGCCCCGAGGATGCCGTCGACGAACGCCTCCGGCTCGAACACGGCCAGGTCGTCCGGGCCCTCGCCCAGCCCGACGAGCTTGACCGGCACGCCGAGCTCACGCTGCACGGCGACGACGATGCCGCCCTTGGCCGTGCCGTCGAGCTTGGTCAGGACGATCCCGGTGACGCCGGCGACCTCGGCGAAGACGCGCGCCTGGTTCAGGCCGTTCTGGCCCGTCGTCGCGTCCAGGACCAGCAGGACCTCGTCGATCGGGGCGGTCCGCGAGAGCACGCGGGTGATCTTGCCGAGCTCGTCCATCAGGCCGGCCTTGTTCTGCAGTCGGCCTGCGGTGTCGACCAGGACGACGTCCACGCCGTCGCTCAGCCCCTGCTTCAGCGTCTCGAAGGCGACCGAGGCCGGATCGGCCCCGTCCCGGTCGGAACGGACGGTCGTGACGCCGACACGGGCACCCCAGGTCTGGAGCTGGTCGGCGGCGGCGGCCCGGAAGGTGTCCGCGGCGCCGAGGAGCACCGACCTCCCCTCGGCGACGAGCACGCGGGCCAGCTTGCCGACCGTCGTCGTCTTGCCGGTGCCGTTGACACCGACGACGAGGACCACGGCGGGACGCACCCCAGGAGCACCGCTCTCGTCGGTGATCACACTCGGGACGACGTTCAGCGAACGGTCCATCGTCGGGTCGACGAGCGAGAGGAGCTGCTCGCGCAGCATCGACCGCACGGAGACGGGCTCGCGCACACCCAGCACCCGCACGCGCTCGCGCAGCGCGTCGACCAGCTCCCCGGTCGGACCGGCACCGACATCGGCGAGCAGGAGCATCTCCTCCAGCTCCTCCCAGTCCTCCTCGGCCAGGTGGTCGCGCGAGAGGACGGCGAGCAGGCGAGCGCCCAACGGGGACCCGGAGCGGGCGAGCCGCTCGCGCAGCCGCACCATCCGACCGGCCACCGGGGTGGGCTGGTCGAGCGCCGGAACGACGGGTTCGGCGACGACGTCGGTCGGCGTGCCGGCCGTGGCCTCGGCCGTGCCGGGAGCCTGGGTCTGCTGCTCGCCGATCGGCCGGCCCGTGGGCGCTGCGCCCCGACGACGCAGCAGCGTCACGCCGACGCCTGCGGCAACCAGGAGCGGGACGGCCAGGAGCAGGATGTCGTTCAGATGAGTCACCCGGTCAGTCTGCCAGCCGAGGACACGAGGTCCTACGCGGGGTCAGCCCCGCGGACCGTCAGTGGCTGTGGGTGACGCGACCGATCGTCCGGGCGAGACCTGCGGTCAGTCGCTCGCCGTCGAGGTAGTCGCTGTCGGCGGGGTGCCCGACGTGGAAGATGTCGCCGACCGAGGTGCTCTCCACGTCCGCCACGTCCGCGTGGTCACGGCGCGCGCTCGCGACGATGCCCAGGCCGCGAGAGCCCCGGGTGCCGCGGCGGTCGCGGACCGCACGCAGGCCGGAGAGGAGGTCGGTGACGAAGGTCGAGGAGGCGGAGTCCGCGGTGAGCCGACCGGCCACCCCGAGAACTCCGGCAGCGGCCACGAGAGCGACGGCGACCCACACCACAGTTAGCACCATGCGGCCAGTATCACCCGGTCATCCGACGACTTGAACCCTGCGTGCCGGACCGTTCGCGTATCGCCACAGGATCTTCACACCGCGGCCCGGGACGAGTCGGCAAGCATCCGACGCGCCGTCACTCCTCGTGCAGGCGCTGACTGATGACGGTGGTGACGCCGTCACCGCGCATGGTCACCCCGTACAGGGCGTCGGCGATCTCCATCGTCCGCTTCTGGTGCGTGACGACGATGAGCTGGCTGTCCTCACGGAGCTCGGTGAAGATCCCGAGGAGCCGGCCGAGGTTGGCGTCGTCCAGCGCCGCCTCGACCTCGTCCATGACGTAGAACGGGCTGGGCCTGGCCTTGAAGATCGCCACCAGGAGCGCCACGGCCGTGAGCGATCGCTCGCCGCCGGACAGCAGCGAGAGCCGCTTGACCTTCTTGCCGGCCGGCCGCGCCTCGATCTCGATGCCGGTGGTCAGCATGTCGCTCGGGTCGGTCAGCACGAGCCGCCCCTCACCGCCGGGGAACAGCCTGCTGAAGACCCCGGTGAAGTGCTCGGCCGTGTCCGCGTACGCCTCGGCGAAGACCTGCTCGACGCGCTCGTCGATGTCCTTGACGATCTGCAACAGGTCCGCCCGCGAGGAGCGCAGGTCGGCCAGCTGCGTAGTGAGGAAGGTGTGCCGTTCCTCGAGCGCGGAGAACTCCTCCAGGGCAAGGGGGTTGACGCGCCCGAGGAGCGCAAGCCCCCGCTCAGCCGCGCGCAGGCGCTTCTCCTGGTCGACCCGGACGTACGGCGTGCTCGACTCGGGCGCGTCGTCGGTCGCGGCGACCGGCACCGCCTGGTCGGGCCCGAACTCGTCGACGAGGACCTCGGGGTCGATCCCGAGCTCCTCGATGGCCCGCGTCTGCAGCTGCTCGATCCGCAGCGCCTGCTGCGCCCTGGCCACCTCGTCGCGGTGGGCCACGTCCGTCAGCTGCGCGAGCTCACCGGCCGCGCGGTCGACCTCTGCCCGCACGGACACCAGGGCGACGTCGCGTTCGGCACGGGCCGCCTCGGCCGCCTCCCTGGCCCGGCCTGCCTCGGCGAGCGAGCGGTCGAGGAGCCCGAGCGTGTGCTCGACAGCGACCTGGACCGCTGCGGCCCGCCGCGACTGCTCCTCACGCTTGCGGGCCCGGGCGGCGGCACGGGCCTGGGCGTCGCGTTCGGCCGCAGCTGCCCGCTCCAACGACTGGGCTCGGCCCGCGACCGCCCGGGCACGCTCCTCACCGGTGCGCAGGGTGAGCCGTGCCTCGGTCTCGCGTGCCCGTGACGCCGTGGCCGCCGTCGCGGCCCCATCACGCTCGGCGACGGCGGCCTCGAGGAGGTCGGCCGTCTCGACCGGGTCGGCCTGCGCCTGCTCCAGGCGGGTGGTGAGCTCACCGAGCTCTGACTGGTCGGTCGTCAGCCGCGCGGTCGCGGCGTCGAGAGCCGCCGTCGCGCGCTCGACCTCGGCCCGGGCCGACCTCGCCTGGGCACCGAGGTGACCGAGCTGCTCGGCGACCGCCGCCAGGGCGGCGTCGGACTCGTGCAGCCGCTCGAGGGTCGCGGCGTGCCGGGCCTCGGCGGCCTGCGCCACCTCGCGGGCCGTGACGAGCTCGAAGCGCGTCCGCTCGATCGTCGCGACGGCCTGCGACTGCCGGGAGCGGGCCTCGTCCAGCGCTGCCTGCAGCTCCAGGGCGCTCGGCGCGCTCGCCGAGCCGCCCGAGGCGCGCGCGGAGCCGAGCAGGTCGCCCGCGCGGGTGACGGCGACGACGCCGGGATACGTCTCGACGACCGCGCGCGCCCTCGCGAGGTCCTCCACGACGACGACGTCGGCGAGCAGCGCCGCGACGGCGCCGGCGACGGCCGCGGCTGGCTGCACGAGCGTCGCGGCCGGGACGGCGTCACCGGGCAGGTCGGCCGGCAGGCTCACGCCGACGCTCTCGGCGCTGCCGACGAGGAGCGAGGCCCGGCCGGCGTCGTCGGTGCGCAACCGGCGCACGGCATCGACAGCGACGTCGACCGAGGTGACGGCCACCGCGTCGGCGACGGGACCGAGCGCCGCGGCGATCGCGTCCTCGTAGCCGGCGGCAACGCCGAGGAGCGCGGCCACGGAGCCGAGCACGCCCGGCAGGTCGTCGGCGGCGAGCAGCGCCCCGGCGCCGTCCTTGCGCTCCAGGCTCATCTGCAGCGCCTCGACCTTCGCGGTCCAGGTGGCGCGGTCACGATCGGCGAGCTGGTCGGTCTCCCGCAGCCGGGCAAGGGCCTCGGTGGCCGCGTCGAGGGCCGCGACGGCTGCCTCGTGCTCGGCGTCGAGCCCCTCCTCGCCCTCCTCGACCCCGGCCACCTTCGACTCGAGCGCTGCGAAGGCGACGGTGGCCTCGTGGCCGCGACGCTCGGCCTCGGTGACGGTCTCCCGCAGCCGGCCGATCTCGGCCTCGGTGGCCTCCAGGCGGCTGCGCCGCGCGGCGACCTGACCGGCCAGGCGGGCCAGGCCCTCGCGGCGATCGGCGGCACTGCGCTGCAGGTCCGCGACCGACCGTTCGGCGGCCTGGGCACGCTGCTCGAGCTCGGTCCGCTGGGCGACGGCGGCCTCGAGCGCGACCCGGGCCATGTCGACCTCGGCGGCGAGCTCCACCTCGGCGGCGCGGGCCCGCTCGGCCTGCGCCTCGAGGTCCTGCGGGTCGCGGCCCGGGCTGCGGTCCTCCTCGGCAGCACCGAGCAGACGACGGCGGTCGGCGGCGAGGCTCGCCGTGCCACGCAACCGCTCGCGCACCGAGGACAGGCGGTACCAGACCTCGCCCGCCTCAGAGAGCTCGGGGGCAGCAGCGGCGGCACGCGCCTCGAGCTCGCTCAGTGCCGTCCTCGCGGCCGTGAGGTCCGCCTCGACCTCGGCACGCCGTTCCCGCACGGCGGTCTCGTCGGCGATCTCCTGCTCGAGCGTCGCGGTGAGCTGGGCGAGGTCGTCGGCGAGCAGCCGGGCCTTGGCGTCGCGCAGGTCCGCCTGGACGGTCTGCGCCTTGCGCGCCACCTCGGCCTGGCGGCCGAGCGGGCCGAGCTGCCGCCGGATCTCCGCCGTGAGATCAGCGAGCCGCGTGAGGTTGGCCTGCATCGCGTCGAGCTTGCGCAGGGCCTTCTCCTTGCGCCGGCGGTGCTTGAGGACGCCTGCGGCCTCCTCGATGAACCCGCGGCGGTCCTCCGGGGTCGCGCGCAGCACGGCGTCGAGCTGTCCCTGGCCGACGATCACGTGCATCTCGCGGCCCATGCCGGTGTCCGAGAGCAGCTCCTGGATGTCCAGCAGTCGGCAGGAGGAGCCGTTGATCGCGTACTCCGAGCCGCCGCTGCGGAAGAGCGTGCGGGAGATCGTCACCTCCGAGTAGTCGATCGGCAGCGCCCCGTCGGAGTTGTCGATCGTCAGCGCCACCTCGGCGCGGCCCAGCGGCGGGCGCCCGGCGGTGCCCGCGAAGATGACGTCCTCCATCGTGCCGCCCCGAAGCGACTTGGCGCCCTGCTCCCCCATCACCCAGGCGAGCGCGTCGACGACGTTCGACTTCCCGGAGCCGTTGGGCCCGACGACGCACGTGATGCCCGGCTCCAGGTGCAAGGTCGTCGCGGAGGCGAACGACTTGAACCCGCGCAGGGTGAGCGTCTTGAGGTGCACGCGCTGAGCCTAGAGGGGGGTCCGTTCCCCGGTCACAGACCGGGGAACCACAGGGCGATCTCGCGGGCGGCCGAGTCCGTCGAGTCCGAGCCGTGCACGAGGTTCTCCACGACCTTGTGGCCCCAGTCGCGACCGAGGTCCCCGCGCAGCGTGCCGGGGGCGGCCGTCGTCGGGTCCGTGGCGCCGGCGAGCGAGCGGAAGCCCTCGATGACGCGCTGGCCCTCGACGACGACGGCGAGCACCGGGCCCGAGCTCATGAACTCCAGCAGCGATGAGTAGAACGGCTTGCCGTCGTGCTCGGCGTAGTGGGCGGCAAGCAGGGCGGTGTCGGCCGTGCGGAGCTCGGCCGCGACGAGGGAGTACCCCTTCGCCTCGATCCTGCGAAGCACCTCACCGACCAGACCTCGACGGACGGCGTCGGGCTTGACCAGGACGAGGGTGCGCTCCACATCAACCATGCGCAGAGCCTAGCTGTGATGTCCAGGGAGGTTGTCCCGCCCGATGGCGGTGAGTCGGGCTGACAGGTGAAGGCCCCCAGATGTGAAGTGGAGCTGTCGAGGAACCGCTTCACACCCTGGAGGCCTTCGTGTCCCACGCTAACGCGA
>JBBSAL010000052.1:0-23126 GCA_038252305.1 Actinomycetales bacterium
GGGGGCGGGGCCCCCCCCCCACCGCCGTCCGCGGGCCCCACGTCTCGGCCCCCCACGACCGACAACCACCCCTTGCCCACCGACGGAGGAGAGATGAGCGTCCTGGCTCCGACCAGGTGCTGCGAGGACGGTCGCGGCACGCAGATCGCTGCGCTGCGATCCGGCGAGATCGGTGCCGTGCACAGCTGGCACCGGTCGACCGACGTCGACGGACCGGGCACACGGCTCGTGCTGCGGATGTCCGGCTGCCCGCTGCGCTGCCAGTACTGCCACGATCCCGACTCGTGGCTCCTGCGCGACGGGACCTTGCACACCGTCGACGCGGCGGTCGCCCGGATCGTGCGTGACGCCCCCCTGCTCCGTGCGGGCGGCGGTGGGCTGACGATCTCGGGCGGCGAGCCGCTGCTCCAGTCGACCTTCGTCGCCGCCGTGCTCGAACGTTCCCATGCGGAGGGCATCCACACCGCCCTGGACACGTCGGGCTACCTCGGTCGCCGGGCCGACGACGCCCTGCTCGACCACGTGGACCTGGTGATCCTCGACGTGAAGTCGGGTCTGCCCCAGGTGTACCAGGAGGTCACCGGGCGCGACCTGGCCCCGACGCTGGAGTTCGCGCGTCGCCTCGACGATCGCGGGACGGCCGTCTGGGCCCGCTTCGTCGTCGTCCCGGGTCTGACGGACGCGTGGGACAACGTCGCCGCCGTCGCTGAGCACCTGGCGCCCCTGCGCACGATCGAGCGGGTCGAGGTGGTGCCGTTCGAGCAGAGCGGGCGCCAGCTGTGGCACAGCATGGGCAAGGACTACCGCCTCGAGATGACCGAACCGCCGGACGAGGAGCTCCTGGACCGGGTGCGCGAGCAGTTCCGCGCCGCGGGGCTCCCGGTGTACCAGCGCGTGTCCGGTGCGGCGCCGGTACCCGTCTGACCCGTAGCCACCGGGTGCGACGCCTGATCAGGTGAGCGAGGCGACACCGGCCGGGAGCAGTCGTCGGCCGAGCAGTCGCGTCGTCCACCCGGTGCGGTCCAGGTGGGGCACGAGCCCGCCCAGGTGGAAGCCGAAACCCGCTCCCAGGATCATGCACAGGTCGATGTCCTGCGGCGTCGAGACGACGCCCTCCTCGAGCATCAGCCCGACCTCCTCGGTGAGGCCCGCGAGCACGGCATCCAGCACCCCGGCCGCATCGAGAGCCTGGGGGCCACCGGGCGCGCCGAAGGCGTCCTGGACGCCCGGGTCGACGGCCCGTTCGCTGCCCCTGCCGTCCGGTGCCGGCACGACACGGCGGCCGGCGGCAGCCAGGGCCTCGAGGCCGGGTGAGAGCGGGTACCGGTCCCCGAGGGCGGCGTGCAGGGTGCCCAGGACGTGCAGCGTCACCGGGAGCCCGACGAGCTGCATCAGCGCGAACGGCCCCATCGGCAGTCCGAGCGGCCGCAGCGCGACATCGGCCACCTCGACCGGAGTGCCGCGCTCCACGGCGGCGGCGACCTCGGCGAGCTCACGCAGCAGGAGCCGGTTGACGACGAAGCCCGGGCGGTCGGCCACGCCCACCGCCGACTTCCCGCAGGCGACGGCGACGGCGAAGGCCGTCGCGACGGCCTGCTCGCTCGACAGCGCCGTCCGGACCACCTCGACGAGCGGCATCTGGGCGACCGGGTTGAAGAAGTGCAGGCCGACGACCCGCTCGGGACGGCGCAGCCCTTCGGACATCGCCGTCACCGAGAGGGCCGAGGTGTTGGTCGCCAGGACGGTGTCCGCGCGCACGACGTCCTCGAGCTCGGCGAAGACGCGCTGCTTGACCGACAGGACCTCGGTGACCGCCTCGATGACGAGGTCGCAGGGGGCGAAGGAGGCCAGCTGCGTGCCGACGGAGATCGATCCGACGAGCCGGTTGGCCTCTCCGGCACCGATGCGGCCCTTGGCGACGAGGCCGTCGACGGAGGTCCGCAGGGTCTCCCGGCCGTGCGCCGCGCGCTCCTCGTCGATCTCGCGCATGACGACCGGGACGCGCATCCGGCGAGCCACCAGGACGGCCAGCTGGACGGCCATGAGGCCGGCACCCACGATGCCGACCGAACGGATCGGCAGGGCGTGGGAGGGATCGGGCGCGCCGGCCGGCCTGCGTGCCCGCCGGTTGGTGAGGTCGAACGCGTACAGGCCGGCGCGCAGCTGGTCGGAGAGCAGGAGGTCGGCGAGGGCCTCGTCCTCCGCGGCGAAGGCGGTGTCGAGGTCCGCCGTCCTGGCCTCGGCCACGAGCTCGAGCGCGCGCAACGGCGCCGGCGTCGCGCCGGCGAACCGCAGGTCGACCTGAGCGCGGACGGCGGCGACGGCCCGATCCCACGTCTCGGCGTCGTCGAGGGGCCGGCGTGCGGGGACGACGGTGCCCGCGAGCACCTCACCCGCCCAGGCGATGGACCGTTCGAGGAAGTCGGCCGGGTGCAAGGAGACGTCCGCCAGCCCGATCTGCACGGCCGTGGCGGCGTTCGTCATCCGGTTCCCGGCGAACGGTGCCTCGACGATCATGCTCAGCGCGGCCTGCGCACCGACCAGCCGGGGGAGCAGCGTCACACCGCCCCAGCCCGGGACGAGGCCGAGCATCGTCTCGGGGAGGGCGAGCGCGCGCACGTCGGCAGCGACCGTTCGGTAGGTGCAGTGCAGGGCGACCTCGAGACCGCCACCCAGCGCCACGCCGTTGATGAAGCAGAAGGTCGGCACGCCCAGCTCGCCGAGCAGGCGGTAGGCGTCGTGCCCGAGCGTGGCGATCTCGCGCGCCCGGTCACTGCTGGTCATCTCGGCCATCGTCCCCAGGTCGGCACCGGCCGCGAGGTAGCCGGGTTTCCCCGTGACCGCCAGCGCGACGATCTCGCCGGCCACGGCGCGCTCCTGCTGGACCAGCAGCGCGCCGCGCAGCTCGCTCAGCCCGGCGCGGCCCAGGGTCGTCGGCCGGCGGTGGTCCTCCCCGTTGTCGAGGGTCAGCAGGGCCAGGACGTCACCGTTCTCGAGAAGGACGTCACGGACCAGGGAGTGGGTCACCCGTTCGACGCGGGCCGGGGGGCCGTCCTGCGGGTCGTGCGATGCGTTCACCGTCGTCCTCCGTCGTGGTGCGGGTTCTCCCAGATCACCGTCATCCCCATGCCCAGGCCGACGCACATCGTGGTCGCCCCGTAGCGGACCTCGGGTCGTGCGGCGAATCCCCGGGCGAGCTGGGCGGCGAGCCGGATGCCCGAGGCTGCGAGCGGGTGGCCGACCGCGATCGCCCCGCCGTAGGGGTTGACTCTCGGGTCCTCGTCGTCGATTCCGAACTCGTCGAGGAAGGCGAGGACCTGCACGGCGAACGCCTCGTTGATCTCGACGAGGCCCAGGTCGTCGATCGAGAGGCCCGCCAGCGCCAGGGCGCGTCGCGTCGCCGGGACAGGGCCGGTGCCCATGATCTCGGGGGCGACCCCTGCGACGGCGTAGCTGACCATCCGCATCGCGACCGGCAGCCCGAGCTCCGTGGCCACGGAGGCGTGCGCCAGCAGGGCGACGCCCGCGCCGTCGGTCAACGGCGCCGAGGTGGCTGCCGTGACACGTCCGCCCGGCCGGAACGGGGTCGGCAGGGTGCTCATCTGCTCGCGCGTGGTGCCCGGGCGGGGAGGCTCGTCCTGCCGTGCGAGGCCCCAGCCCCGCTGCGGGTCCCGGGTGGCGACGGGCACGATCTCCTGGCCGATGTCCCCGGCGGCGAGCGCGGCGGCGAAGCGGGCCTGGCTCCGCAGCCCCCAGCCGTCGGCGCGCTCCCGGGTCAGCGCGGGGAACCGGTCGTGCAGGTTCTCGGCCGTCGCGCCCATGACGAGGGCTGACGGGTCGACGAGACGCTCGGTGACGAATCGTGGGTTCGGCTCGGCATGGGCGCCCATCGCATGCCGCCCCATGTGCTCGACGCCACCGGCGACGACCACCTGCTGCGCACCGACGCCGATCGCTCCCGCGGCCGAGGTCAGTGCCGTCAGCGCACCGGCGCAGAGCCGGTCGACGGCGAAACCGGGTACCGACTGCGGCAGGCCGGCGAGGAGGGCGACCGTGCGACCCAGGTCGAGGCCCTGGTCACCGACCTGGCTCGTGGCCGCCAGCACGACGTCGTCGATCCGCTCGGTCGGAAGCTGGGGGTGGCGGCGGAGCAGCTCGCGCAGCGCGACCACCGCGAGGTCGTCGGCGCGGGTGTGCGCGAAGAGTCCGTCGGGACGGGCCCGGCCGAACGGGGTCCGCACGGCATCGACGAGGACGACGTCGTGCAGCGGGTGGGGTGCGCGGCTCATCGAGACTCCCGGTGGACGGCCTTGTCCGTGGTTACGCGAGAGTAACAAGCGCCTCCGCGAGAGGCGTGGCGAAGAGCTCGATCTGCCACTCGCGCGCCGATCCGGCGCGCAGGGCCGTTGCGACGCTCGTCGCGGCGAGCACCTCCGGCGGGGACCAGCAGAGCCGGCGGAGCAGGTCCGGCTGGAGGAGGTTCTCCACCGGCACGGCGCGTTCGGCCGACACCGAGGCGACGATCTCCTTTGCCGCTGCGAGCCGCGCGGCCGCTGCGGGGTCGCGATCGGCCCAGACGCGAGGCGGCGGGGGGCCGGCCAGGCCGGGTCCCCGCACGGGCGGCAGGTCGGACTCGGGCAGCGCGAGCGCCTGAGCGATCGCCGCGAACCACAGGTCGATCCGCCGACGCGTGCCCTTGCCGGAGAACTGCCGCAGCGCGGCGAGCTCGGGTGCCGAGTGCGGCAGCGACACGGCGGCTGCCACCATGGCGGCATCGGGGAGGATCCGGCCGGGGGAGATGTCCCGACGGCGTGCCTCCTCGTCGCGCGCCGTCCACAGCGAGCGGACGACGGCCAGGTTGCGGGTCCCGCGGATCGCGTGCAGGCCCGAGGTGCGTCGCCAGGGATCGATCCGGGGTGCTGGTGGCGGGGCGAGGCGGACGGCCTCGAACTCCTGACGCGCCCAGTCGTCCTTGCCGGCGTCCACGAGCCGCTGCGCGAGCACGTCACGTACCTCGACGAGAACCTCCACGTCGAGGGCTGCGTAGCGCAACCAGTCCGTGGGGAGCGGCCGGGTGGACCAGTCGACCGCCGAGTGCTCCTTGGCGAGGCCGAGACCCAGGACATCGGCGACGACGGCCGCGAGTCCGACGCGCGGCATGCCGAGCAGGCGCGCGGCGAGCTCGGTGTCGAAGACGGCGTCCGGGTGCATCGACTGCTCGGCGAGGCCCGGAAGGTCCTGCGAGGCGGCGTGCAGCACCCACTCGACTCCGCGCAGGGCCTCGCTCACCGAGCTCAGGTCCGGCAGCGCTATCGGGTCGATGAGGAAGGTGCCGGCATCGGCGCGACGGAGCTGGACGAGGTACGTGCGCTGCCCGTACCGGTAGCCCGAGGCGCGCTCGGCGTCGATGGCCACCGGCCCGCTGCCCGCGGCCAGCGCGCGCGCGGCGTCGGCGAGGTCGTCGGGCGTGGTGAGGACGGGGGGGATGCCGTCGACGGGCTCGGTCAGCGGAGTGACGGGGGCTTCGGTCTGGGCGTCCGCCTCGGGAGAGGTCTCGGGCGGCGTGGACATGCCCTCAGGCTAGGCCCTGGTCCGGGCGCGGTCGTGCAGGCGCTCCGGGCTCAGGCGAGGAGCTCGTTGCGGATGACGTAGGCGACCATCTCGGCGCGATCGCCGGTGCCGATCTTGCGCGAGATCCGCGCGAGGTGGCTCTTGACCGTCAGGGCGGACAGCGCGAGCGTCTCGCCGATCTGCCGGTTGGAGCGGCCGTCCGCCACGAGTCGCAGGACACCGAGCTCGCGGGCCGTGAGCTCGGGACCGCGGACGGCGACGGTCGAGCCGGGTCCGTCGTGCGAGGTCGAGGAGACGGGCGTGGTGCTCAGTGCACCGCGGACCCCGCCACCGAGGAGGGTGACCAGGTCGCGACGTGCGGCGCTGCGCGCCAGCACCACGGCACGGGTGGAGTCGCGGCGCCGGAGGTTGCTGACCAGGACCTGAGCCTCGCCCTCGGGGATCTCGGAGACCATCAGGCACATCGGCGCGCCGAGGCGCGGTGCCGTGCGCTGGGAGGGGGGGTAGATCGCCGGACGCACGGCCGGGCGCAGGGCACCACGCAGTGGTGGTGCCGTGCTGATCTGCTCGACGGTCACGTGGACTCCCATGCGAGGCGCTGTCTGTCACCGCTCCTATCGGCAGTGCACCTGGGGGTCTTGAGGGCTCTTCGGTCCCCACGGCCATGGTTCACCCGCACGTGGCGGTCCCGAAGGCCTGGTCAGCGACGTCGTCCGATGGCCGAGACGCCGTCGGGAAGCGGTGGCAGCCCGGCTGCGGTGCTGAGCACGGTCGCCCAGGCCTCGAGGTGGTCCCCGAGGTCACCCAGGGGCGACCACGAGGCGCGCAGCTCGACCTCGACCTCCGGCGGACGCTCCGCGAGGGCGGCGAAGGACTGCGAGACGACGCGCGTGACGGTGCCACCCAGAGCCTGGTACCGGGCGCCCGTCGACTGCAGGGACTCCTCGACCCACGTCCACGCCGCCTCGCACAGCAGGGGGTCGCCGCCGAGCTCTGCCTCGAGCGTCGCGCGGACGAGGGTGACGGCACGGAAGGTCCCCTCCCACGCCTCCTGGCCCGCGGGGTCGTGCAGGAGCACGAAACGACCGGAGGCGAGCTCGGAGTCGGCCTCGGGCCCGACGATCTCGGCGCTGAGCGCCACCGAGTAGGGGGCGACCCGACCCGGTGCCGGGACCTCGGTGAGGCGGACCTCGCTGCGCAGGCGGCGGTCGCGCAGGGCGTGCAGCGCCTCGACGAACGGTGCAGGGACGTCCTCGGCGGTCATCACCAAGGGAGCGTAAGGCCGGGCGGTGACGCTGGCGTGGAGCGGCGCGCGGGGCGGGCTAGGCTGATCGGACGTCGTCGGATGAGGAGAACGCCATGGCGCCACGCGCTCAGATCGGTGTGACGGGTCTCGCGGTGATGGGACGCAACCTCGCACGCAACCTCGCCGGCCACGGCTACATCGTGGCCGTGCACAACAGGTCCGTCGAACGCACCCGATCACTCGTGGCCGACCACGGGGACGAGGGTGACTTCGTCCCGGCCGAGTCCGTCGAGGACTTCGTCGCCTCGCTGACGGTGCCGCGCACGATCATCATCATGGTCAAGGCCGGTGGGCCGACGGACGCCGTCATCGACGAGCTCGTCCCGCTGCTGGAGCCCGGCGACATCGTCGTCGACGCGGGTAACGCCCACTTCCCCGACACCGTCCGGCGCGAGGCCGCGCTGCGCGAGCGGGGCCTGCACTTCGTCAGGACCGGGGTCTCCGGCGGTGAGGAGGGTGCGCTCCTCGGCCCGTCGATCATGCCGGGCGGCTCTGCCGAGTCCTACGCGACCCTCGGCCCGATGCTCGAGACGATCGCCGCGCAGGTCGACGGCACCCCTTGCTGCACCCACGTCGGCCCCGGCGGGGCCGGGCACTTCGTCAAGATGGTCCACAACGGCATCGAGTACGCCGACATGCAGCTCATCGCCGAGGCCTACGACCTGCTGCGCCACGGCCTCGGTGCCCCGGCCGGCCGGATCGCGGAGATCTTCGCGCAGTGGAACAGCGGCGACCTCGAGTCGTTCCTCATCGAGATCACCGCCGACGTGCTCGCCCACGTCGACGCGGAGTCCGGCGCGGCCTTCGTCGACGTTGTGCTCGACCAGGCGGAGCAGAAGGGCACCGGACGGTGGACGGTCCAGAGCGCCCTCGACCTCGGCGTCCCCGTGACGGGCATCGCCGAGGCCACGTTCGCGCGCGCCCTGTCCGGCTCCGTCCCGCAGCGTGAGGCGGCCCGCGGCGCCCTACCGGACGTCGTCGAGCCGATCGCGGTCGAGGACGAGGCAGCCTTCATCGAGGACGTCCGTCTCGCGCTCTACGCCTCGAAGGTCGTCGCCTACTCCCAGGGCTTCGACCAGATCGCCGCCGCGTCGGCACAGTTCGGCTGGGACGTCGACCGTGGCGCGATGGCCCGGATCTGGCGCGGAGGCTGCATCATCCGCGCCAAGTTCCTCGACCGGATCACCGAGGCCTACGCGCGCGACCCCCAGCTCCCCCTCCTGCTCGCGGACGACTACTTCCGCGACGCCGTCGGTGCAGGGCTCGCCTCGTGGCGCAGAGTCGTGGCACTGGCGGCCCGAGCAGGGGTCCCGACGCCGGCGTTCTCCTCGTCGCTCGCCTACTACGACGCCGTGCGGGCCGAGCGGCTCCCGGCGAACCTCATCCAGGCGCAGCGGGACTTCTTCGGCGCGCACACCTACCGGCGGGTCGACCGCGAGGGCGTCTTCCACACCGACTGGTCGGGGGACCGCACCGAGCGCGAGGCCTGAGCCGGCCGCGCGCGTTCAGCCGCGGCTCAGCGCCCCCATGAGTCGCTTGGCCAGGGGGACCGCGCGCACCCACAGCGTGTACAGGGGCGAGAACGGCACGTCGAGCGTGCCGACCAGCTCGTCCTCGTGCTGCGCGAAGGAACGCTTGAACGTCGAGATGCCGTCGTTCAGCAGGCCGTTCATGTCGTAGCGGATCAGGCCGGCCTCCTGGGCGAGTCGTACCGCGTGCCACTTCACGGGTGCGTTGGCGCGAGCCTTGCGACCGATCTCGTCGACGCCGCCGTAGAGCTCGAACGCCGTCGTGGCGGACACCGCGTCCCAGACGAACGAGCACGGCCGGCCGTCCCGGAAGGCGGCCACCAGCAGGGATGCCTCGCCGAGCAGCCGATGCACCGCGAGGTAGTACTCGTCGGGGTGCAGCGCGAACCCTGCGTGCTCGGCCGTCGCGCGGTACACCTCGAGGACGGCACGTACCTCGTCCTCGGTGGTGACCCGCCGGATCTCCACGTCACGACCCCCGTTGCGGACGTCGGACCGGGTGGACCTGCTCATCGCCTTGGCCAGGTCGTCGCTGCTGCGGGTGAGGTCGAGCACGAGCGTGCCGGGGTAGAGGATCCGTTGGCCATCGGTGCGCAGGCCGGGCAGCGGGAGCGTCGTCCCGGCCGGCCAGTCGGGCTCGAAGGTCACGCCGACCCCACCGACGTTGCTCCGGCACCACTCGACGACGGCTGCGCACACGGCGGTGCGGAGCGTCTCGTCACCGACGCCGTAACCGATGTCGCCGTCGGGCTCGGCCGGAGCGACGGCCGGACCGCGGGGCACGTAGGAGAGCGCGCGGAAGGGGAACGGGAGCCGACGTTCGAGGACCTGCGCGACGCCGACGGTGCGCCCGGCGTACCTGATCGCGAGCCGGTGGGCGCGCCAGGCGCCCGTGGCCTTCAGCTGACCCCAGCCCCAGAGCTGCAGCGGGTGCCCGCCGAGGGAGTCGACCAGTGCGTCCCAGGTCGCGGGGTCGGTCATGGTCTCGACGTCGAGCGGTCCGGTCGCAGCAGCAGGCACCTGCTCATGCTACCGACCGGCGTGCCGGCACCCCGGTCGGGCGGGAGCGTGGTCCGGGCACCAGGAGCCGTCGGTCGACCACGCCCACGGGCTGCGGCTAGCGTGGGGACGCCGACCGGGACCGCCCGGGAGCAACCCGATCCCCGTGAGCCGGAGCGAGATGACCAGCGAGAACGCCGCAGCCGTGACGAGGATGCTCGCCGAGCGGACCGGGACCGACCCGCACGACTGGTTCCTCGTCCTCAAGGCCCGCTACGGCATGCAGGTGGTCCTGGAGGCGCTCCGGGACGAGCGCGGACCGGGGGAGGTCGTCTCCCAGGTGTTCACCTGCTCGACGGCCGTCGACCCGATCCTCGTCGCCGGTCTCCGCCCGGTGTACGCCGAGGTCTCGGCGGCGACGATCTCGATCGACCCCGACCTCCTGGAGGTCGGGCCCGCCACGCGCGCCGTCGTGCTCCAGCACACCTTCGGCATCGTCGACGCCGCCGCCGCCCGTCGGGTCCAGGCGGCCGCGCAGGCGGCCGGCGCGCTGCTCGTGGAGGACGCGGCGCACTGCGTCGGCCGGGTGGCGCGCGGGGGCGACGGCATGCCGCTCGCCGATGTCTCGATCCACTCCTTCGGCGTGGAGAAGGTGCTGCCGACGACGTTCGGTGGCGCCGTCTGGGTCAACCCCGCG
Organism: Actinomycetales bacterium; assembly: GCA_038252305.1. Taxonomy (GTDB): domain Bacteria; phylum Actinomycetota; class Actinomycetes; order Actinomycetales; family Cellulomonadaceae; genus Actinotalea. Next base: position 10,103 of record JBBSAL010000052.1, read on the forward strand.
ATGCGTGACGCGGGGCTGCGCGCCAGGATCGTCCGCGAGCTGGCGGGTCTTCCCCCCGTCGGGCGCCGGCTCGACCTCGCGCTGCGCCTGTACCGCACCGAGCTCCGCATCCTCTCTCGGATCCCGGACGCGCTCTCGGTCCGCCTGCGCGAGGGGCTCACACGCGCAGGGCTCTTCGAGCCGGCGATCGCCGCGGTGGAGAGTCGTGGCGGGCTGGGCCACCCGCCGATGGCGCCGTCCGCGTGGACGGTGGGTCGGATGGCCGATGCCCTTCCGTCGCTCGACGCCGAGGAGAGCCGACGGTCCGCCGTCGTCGCCGAGTACCTGCGAGTCCTGGCGGGCGCGGTCGAGATGCCGGGGGCGGCCCTGGCCGGCGGTCCGCTCGTGCGCTTCCCGCTCTTCGCCCCGGACGCCGACTCGGCCGAGCGGGTCATCGGCGCACTGGCCGTGGCGGGCGTCTACGTCGGGCGGTGGTACCGGCCGGCGCTGTTCCCCGGGGTCGAGGACCCCGCGGTCTACGGCTACGTGCCCGGTGACGACGGCCTCACGGTCTCCGAGGACCTCGTCGCACGCGTGGTGAACCTGCCGACCATCGTCGACCTGCCCACCGCTCGTCGCGCCGCGCAGGTCGTGCTGGCCGCTATCGGTTGAGCCGCACCGCCGAGTACCGCAGGTACTCCAGCGTGTGCCGCAGGTCGATCCGGAGGACGTCCAGCAGGCGCGCGAGGCTTCGATCCCCGCGGTAGCGCAGGGTGTGCGTGCTGCCGGCGCGCGCGGCAGCCCGGATCCGGGACCGGAGAGCGGGCGGGGCGAAGGCGAGGACGACCGGGTACGGAGCGTTGATCCACAACCGCTCGGCCGTCGTGACCACCTCGGGCAGCTCCTCGCCGTGGACGAGGTCGTCGACGAAGCATCGGGTGAGGTTCGCCCCGGCGGCCATCGTGTAGTAGCTGCACGCACCCTGGCGCAGGTTGATCTCCAGGATCTTGCTCGTCCCGGTGCGCCGGTCGACCATGACGTCGAAGTTCGCCGGGCCGACATAGCCCAGACCGTCCAGCAGCTGCCGGATCGATGCGGTGAGCCGCTCGTCGTCGACCGTGAGGATCGCGTCGTAGTTGCCCGCCGCGCTCGGGTTGCGGTCGGCCAGCGCGACCTGGCCCACCGAGCAGAACCGCATGCGTCCGTGCCGGTCGGAGTAGGTGTTCGCGACGAGCATCACCGTCTCGTCGCCCTCGAGGTACTCCTGGATGATGAGGTCGCCGACGTAGCCGGCGGTGAAGACGCGGTCGACCAGGGTGCGCAGCTCCTCCGCGTCCTGGACGAGGTAGACCTTCTGCTTCCCCTCGAACGGGATGCGGGGATAGGAGTCGGTGTCGGCCGGCTTGAGGATGACCGGGTAGGGGAAGGGGAGCGCGGACCCGAGCGCCTCGCGCGGTGCACCGGGAGTGACGACGACCGTCTCCGGGTGCGGGACCCCCAGCTCGGCACAGGTGCGTGCGAAGTCGGTCTTGTTCATCAGCCGGGCCGCGAGCCCGGCGTCCACGAGCGGGATGAGGAAGTGCTCCTCCAGCTCGGCCCGGTGCTCGAGGACGACGCCCGCGTAGTACTCGATGTTCGCGAGCAGCAGCAACGTGCGTCCGGGGAGCTCGGCCGCGAGCGCCTGGAGGGTCGAGACGATGACCTCCGGCTTGTCGAAGTCGCGATACGCGCGGACGTCGACGATGGACGAGTGGGCGGTCTCGCGCAACGGGTAGCGGCCGAGGGCAAGGGAGCGCACTCCGAACGCCTCGTGCAGCGAGCGCGCCATGTTGTACGTGTTGATGTTGGTCCCCAGCATGATCGGGACGAACTCGTCGTTTCCGTAGCTCATCCGGCTGCGGGCTCCGTTCCTGGCTGGGGCGCTGGCGGGTCGGGTCATCGTATCCGGCGGCGCCGCCCGGCCGACGGCCACCCGGACCGGGCTCCGCGGCCTACCATGAGGCGTGACCTCCTCCCTCGCAGAGCCGGACGGCAGCCACCCGCTGGTCGGCGTGATCGGCGGGGTCGGCCCGGGGGCCACCGTCTGCTTCCTCGACATGGTGGTGCGCCTGACCGAGGCGGAGCGCGACCAGGACCACCTCGACCTCGTGGTGCTCAACCACGCGACCATCCCTGATCGCACGGCGTTCATCCTCGGGACCTCCGCGGACGATCCCGGCCCCGTGATGGCCGCGGACGCCCGTCGGCTCGAGCAGTTCGGCGCTGCCTTCCTCGTGGTGCCGTGCAACACCGCGCACCACTTCAGCCAGCAGGTGGTCGACGCGGTGCAGGTCCCCGTCGTGAGCATCGTCGAGGAGACGGTGGACGACGCGCAGCGCCGTGTCCCCGGGCTCGCGCGGGTCGGCGTCCTGGCGACGAGCGGGACGCTCGCGGCGCGCGTCTACCACGAGGCGCTCGAGCGACGCGGGATGACCTGTCTCGTGCCGGACGACACCGACCAGGCGACCGTCATGCGAATCATCTACGACCCGGTCAAGGCCGGTCGACCGGTCGACCTGGCGGCCTTCTCCGGTGTCGTGCGGAGCCTGCACGAGTCGGGCGCGCAGGTCGTGGTGCTCGGCTGCACCGAGCTCTCCCTCGTCGCGGCCGAGTTCGACCTGCTCGCCAAGGACCGGTCGCTCGTCGACTCGCTCGACGTCCTGGCGCGGCGCACGATCGAGCTCGCCGGTCACCGGGTACGCGGCTCCTGACCCAGGTCGCCGACCGCTGGCCGCACCGGGACGCAGCGGGGTGGCGCGTCAGCCGAGCTGGTTGGTGCCGACGTACAGGTGCATGACGGGAAGGTGGAGCTCGGCGCGCGCCCGGGAGGCCCAGTCCGTGTGGAAGGTGTCCTCGAGGGCGTGCGGGGCCGTGACCACCACGACCTCGTCGGCCTGGCCGACGGCCTCGCGCAGCGCCGGGAGGGGGTCGTCGTCGACGACGGAGCCGAAGGCCTCGACGCCGGCGGCCGCGAACATGGCGAGCGACTGCTCGAGCTGCTGGGCCGCGGTGAGCTCGGGGGTCACCGCAGGCTCACGACGCATGACCTCGTCGAGCGCAGCACGCAGCTCGCCGAGGCTGAGGTGGTCGACGATCGACGCGAGCAGGTTGCGGCTCGTGTCCGCGGGGACGAGCACCTGGAACCCGGCATCGGGGTGGAGCCCGACGATGTGCTCGACGTCGCTCGCGCCGAGCGCCTCTTCGGTGAGTACCACGATCCGCGTCATGGACTCAGCGTACTGATCGACGGGTGGACTCCACACCGGCGCCCGTGCGGCGGCTCATGGCCGGCGCACCTACGATGGCGCCCGTGGAGGAGCCGAACATGTCCGGACGCGTGGTGGTCGTGGCCGGCGGGACCGGCGTCGTCGGCTCGGCGATCGCCGAGGAGCTCCTGCGGCGCGGGGCCCGCGTGATCGTGCCGACGCGTCGTGCGGACGCCCACGTCCCCGAGGGGGCGCGGCGTGTCGTCCTCGCGGACTGGGAGGAGCCTGTTGCGCTGCACGCCGCGTTCGCGGAGCGGGGCTGGACGCCGCACGCAGCGGTTGCCGCGGTCGGCGGCTGGTCGAAGGGGGTCGATCTCGTCGACCTCCCCGTGGCTCGCTGGCGTCAGATGATCGAGAGCCACCTCACCGCGCACTTCCTCGTCGCCAGGGCGCTGCTGCCCGTGCTCGTCGGCGAGGACCCCGTCCACGTGATGCTCAACGGTGCTGCCGCCGAGCAGCCGATGCCGGGCTCCGGTGCGGTGAACGTCACCGGCGCCGGTCAGGCGATGCTGCTCGACGTGCTGCGTGCCGAGGCGATCGGCGCGCGGGTCCGGCTGCACGAGGTCCGCGTGATGCACGCCGTGGTCGGGGACGAGCGCAACGAGGACCCGGGCAGCACGGCTGAGCCCGACGCCGTCGCCCGCGCCGTGCTCGACGCAATCGGTGACCCGGGCTCCGAGGCGCGGATCCGCCTGTGAGCGCCTCGCTGCTGCGTCACCCGCACGTCCCGGCCGACGCCCTGCTCGCCGGTCTCGTCCCGCCGCGACACTTCGTCGACGCGAGCTTCGACGGGTACGTCCCGGACGCCGTGCACCCCAGCCAGCAGCAGGCAAGGGCACGCCTGGAGGAGCTGGCGGCTGGAGTGCTGGCGCCGCCGCGCCGCCGCCTCCTGGGGCCGGCGCGGCGCGATCGGGCGCCGGCGGTCTACCTCGACGGCGGGTTCGGGGTGGGCAAGACGCACCTGCTCGCCGCCCTGGCACACGCCGTCGGGACCGAGCGCACGGCCTACGGGACCTTCGTGGAGTACACCCACCTGGTCGGTGCGCTCGGCTTCGTGCCGACGGTCCAGGCGCTGCGCACCCGCAGGCTCGTGTGCATCGACGAGTTCGAGCTCGACGACCCCGGTGACACGCTCCTCATGGCGCGCCTGCTGCGTGAGCTCGGCGACGCCGGGGTGACGTTGGCGGCGACGTCGAACACGCTCCCGGGGTCGCTGGGGGAGGGCCGCTTCGCCGCCGAGGACTTCCTGCGGGAGATCCAGGCCCTGGCGGCGAGGTTCGAGGTGCTGCGGATCGACGGTGACGACTACCGGCATCGCGGGGCGCCGTCGCCCACCGAGGGTCTGCCCGACGCGCTCGTCCGGACGCAGGTCGAGGCACAGGACGGGGAGTGCGTCGAGTTCGACGTCCTGCTCGCTCACCTGCGCACGGTGCACCCGAGTCGCTACGGTGCCCTGCTGGACCGGGTGAGCCTGCTCGGGCTCACCGGCGTCCGGCCGCTGGTCGACCAGGCGGACGCGCTGCGGCTCGTGGTGCTCGTCGACCGGCTCTACGACCACGACGTCCCGGTCGTGCTGGGCGGGCACGGAACGACTGAGCTCTTCCCCCCGGCGATGCTGGCCGGTGGCTACCGCAAGAAGTACCTGCGAGCGCTGTCCCGCCTCACGGCCCTGGTTGAGGGGGAGCAGCGCCGCCTGCAGGCCGAGCCCGACAGCGGTGCGTCGAGGGTCTGACCACGGCGCTCAAGGCATCGCGTCCAGGCGTTCCCTCTCGACGTCGACGTCGAAGTCGGCAGGGGGCCAGCCGAGGTCAAGGGACTCGAGCGCGTCGAGCAGCAGCTCGGTCACGGCCAGGCGCGCGTACCACTTGCGGTCAGCGGGGACGACGTACCACGGAGCGACCTCGGTGGACGTGCGGTCGAGCACCGCCTGGTACGCCTCGCCGTACGCAGGCCACTTGGCGCGCACGTCGAGGTCCCCCGGGTTGTACTTCCAGTGCTTCTCCGGCCGGTCGAGCCGCTCGGCGAGCCGTTCCTTCTGCTCGGCCCGGGACACGACGAGGGCGACCTTGACGATCGTCGTCCCGGACGCGGCCACCTCGGTCTCGAAGGCGTTGATCTCGTCGTAGCGGGTCTCCCACACGGCGCGGGGCACGAGCTCGTTCACCCGGACGACCAGCACGTCCTCGTAGTGGGAGCGGTCGAAGACGCCGATCTGGCCAGGGCGGGGCAGCGCGTTGCGGATCCGCCAGAGGTAGTCGTGGGAGCGTTCCTCCGGGGTCGGCACCCCGAACGAGCGCAGCGTGACCCCTTGCGGGTCGACCATGCCGAGGACGTGTCGGACGATGCCGCCCTTGCCGGCCGTGTCGAGCCCCTGCAGGACGAGGAGAACGGACCGGGTTCCGCCGGAGCGGCCTTCGGCGAACAGTCGCTCCTGGAGGTCCGAGAGTCGCTCGCCCTGCTCGACCAGGCGCTTCTTCCCCGTCTTGCGGCCCTTCTTCCAGCCCGGGGTCGCCCGGGGGTCGAGGGTGGCGAGGTCGAAGCCGGCGCGGACCCGGAGGACCTCGTGGGCGGGGTCGTGCCAGCGGCCTGCGGTCATGACTGCTCCCTCGTCGTCGTGAGGACGACGGCCCCGGCCCGGTGCAGGGTCAGGCTCGTCGCGGTGGTGGAGACCGGGTCCCAGGATGCCAGCACGGTGGCTGACCCGGCCCCGGCGAGCGGGACGGTGACCGGGCCGTCGGCGATCGAGGCGAGGACGACCACGCCCGGTCGTCGGACCAGGACCCATCGCCCGGTCTCGTCGTGCTCGACCTGGGTGGCATCGAGGTCGCCGTCCGTCAGACCGGGGACCAGACGACGGAGGGCGAGGAGGGTCCGGTACCAGGAGAGCATGCGGGAGTGGTCCGCCTGCTGGGTCTCGGTCCAGTCCAGCCGGGCGCTCGCGACGGTCGTCGGGGACTGCGGGTCAGGGACCTCCGGCTCGCTTCCGTAGAGCTCGGCCCAGCCGTGCCCGGCGAACTCCGCCGTCCGGCCGGTCCGGATCGCCTCGGCGAGCTCGGGCTCCTGGTGATCGCTGAAGAACGGGAACGGCTGCCGTGTCGCCCACTCGTCGCCCATGAAGATCAAGGGGCTGAACGGCGAGGTGAGGAGCACGGCAGCGCCGGCCGCGAGGACACCGTCGGGCAACCGCAGGGCGGGCCGGTCACCGACCGCACGGTTGCCGATCTGGTCGTGGTTGGCGGCGAAGACGACGAAGCGACGTGCGTCCGTGCCGCGCGGGACCGGTGCGCCCCATGGCCGGCCACGGAAGGTCGAGGGGCCGCCCTCGTGGACGAAGACCCTGGTCAGGGCGTGCGCCAGGACCTCGGCACCCCCGAAGTCGACGTAGTAGCCGTGCTGCTCGCCGGTGAGCCAGGCGTGCAGCGCGTGGTGCACGTCGTCGGCCCACTGAGCGGTCATCCCCAGGCCGCCCTCGGCCGTCGGGGTCACCATCGTGGCGTCGTTCAGGTCGCTCTCGGCCACGAGCCCGAGTGGACGACCGAGCTGAGCGGCGAGTCCGTCGACCGTGTCGGCGAGCTCGGCGAGCAGGTGGCGAGGCGAGTCGTCGGCCAGGGCGTGCACGGCGTCGAGCCGCAGCGCGTCGAGGTGGAACTCCTCGAACCATCGCACGGCGTTGTCGATCACGAACGTCCGGAAGCCCTCGCTGCCCGGCGCGTCGAGGTTGACCGCCGCCCCCCACGGCGTGTGGTGCGTCTCGGTGAAGTAAGGGCCGAACACCGCGAGGTAGTTGCCGGAGGGACCGAGGTGGTTGTACACGACATCGAGGCAGACGCCGAGCCCGTGGACGTGCGCGGCATCGACGAAGCGCTGGAGCGCGGCCGGGCCGCCGTACGCCTCGTGCACGGCGTAGAGCGCCACGCCGTCGTAGCCCCAGCCGTGGCGCCCCGGGAAGGCTGCCACCGGCATGAGCTCGACGAGGTCGATGCCCAGGTCGACGAGGTGCCCGAGGTGCTCGGCCGCGGCGTCGAGCGTGCCCTCGGGCGTGAAGGTGCCCACGTGGAGCTCATAGGTCACCGCGCCACGGACGTCCATGCCCGACCAGTCGCCGTCGCGCCAGACGTGCCGCGTCGTGTCGAAGGTCCTGCTCTCGGCGTGGACCCCGTGCGGCTGCCACGGGCTGCGTGGATCGGGGCGCGTGGGGCCGCCGTCGACGGCGAACGCGTAGTCCGTCCCGTGCGGCAGGGCGCGTGCGGCCTGCCACCAGCCGTCCTCGACCCGGTGCATCGGCGAGATCTCGCCGGCGTGCAGCTCCACGCGCGAGGCCGTCGGGGCCCAGACACGGGGGACCCAGCCGACGTCGGTCCAGCCCTGGCGGGTCGTCACTCCTGCGTCCCCGCGCGGACCAGCAGCGCCACCGGGTAGTCGTCGAGCAGCTCGGCGAGGAGCAGCACCCCGCCCGGGCGCTCGCGACCGGTCAGGACGTCGCGCCAGGTGCCCTCCGGGAGGACGACGCTGTGACTGCCCCAGCCGCCCCACCGCTCGAGCCCGGCGGCGAGGCGGGTGGCCACGGTGATCGCGACGGGCGCGCCGGCGTCCGTCCGCGCAAAGGCGAGCGCGGACCCCGTCGAGCACGGCACGGGCAGGTACCCGGCCTCCTGCCCGACGAACGCGGCCGCGTGCTCGCGGCGCACCCGCAGGGCGCGGGAGGTCACGAGCAGCTTCTCGGCGCCGAGATCGGCCGGGGACTGACCCTCGTCGAGCCGGGTCAGGAGCGCATCCAGGCCGATGGCATCGACCGGGCGACGGTTGTCCGGGTCGACCAGCGTGAGGGAGAGGGTCTCGGTGCCCTGGTAGACGTCGGCCACGCCCGGGAGGGTGAGCTGGACGAGCTTGGTCCCGAGGGTGGCAGCACGGATCGCGCCGACGGCGAGCCGGTCCCAGGCTGCCAGGGCCTCGAGGGCTGCTGGGTGCTCCAGGACGGCACCGGCGAAGGTCAGCACGTCGCTCTCGTAGTCGGCGTTCGGCGCCGTCCAGCTCGTGTGGTCCTTCGCCTCACGCATCGCCTTGGTGAGGTAGCCGACGAGGCGGTCGGCGGCCAGGGGGCCGCTGTCCCACGTGCCGACGACCGTCTGCCACAGGAGCTGCTCGGTGCGACCGTCCAGCGACACCGGGCGGAGGTCGGCGGTGGCCTGGCGGACCGTGTCGAGGAGCTCCGACCAGGCGAGCGGCAGCTCGGAGAGGACGCCGAGGCGGGCCCGGACGTCCTCGCTGCGCTTGGTGTCGTGCGTCGAGCCCGTCGTCATCGCGAGCGGCGCGTACTGCTGCGCCCTCGTCGCCCAGGCGTGCAGCTCGTCCGGCGTGATGGCGAAGCGCTCGGGGGCGCCGCCGACCTCGCACAGGCTGGTGAGCAGGGTCCACCGGTAGAAGGCGGTGTCCTCCACGCCCTTGGCGGTCACGGCGCCGCAGGCCTGCTGGAAGCGCACCATCAGCTCGCCGCGCCGCGCCTCGCCGGTGCGCCCGGCCGAGCCGATCTCCTTGCCCATGAGCATCTCGGCGAGCAGGTCGAGCGTCTCCCCGCGGTCCTCCTCGAGGCGGGACCGGGCGATCTGGACGCTGTGGCCGAACGCGGCCTTCACGTCCGGGTGCACGGGCGAGCCCGGGACGACGTAGTACCGGTAGCGGTCAGCGGCGACGAGCAGCTCGGCGAGGCAGTCGTGCAGCGAACGTCGGGTGTGGTCGCGCAGACGCACGTCGTCGCGGCAGATGTCTGCGGCGAGGTCCGTCAACCGGGCGACCTCGGTGTAGAGGGGGCCGGCGACGACCTGGCGCTTCGCCTCCTCGATCAGGCCGGGGAGCGCGTCCGGGGCGTCGCCGGTGAGACGGTGCAGCACGGACCCCAGCTCGCCTTGACCGGCCGGGTCGACGAAGGTCTGCTGCAGTCGCCACAACGCGTCGTAGCCCGTGGTACCGGCGGTCGCCCAGTCGTCCGGCAGCTCCTCGGTGGGGGCGAGGATCTTCTCGACCACCACCCATGCCCCACCCGTCGCTGCGGCGAGCCGGTCGAGATAGCCCTTCGGATCGGCCAGCCCGTCCGGGTGGTCGATGCGCAGCCCGTCGACCGTCCCGTCGGCGATCAGCGAGGCGATGAGGGCGTGCGTCGCGTCGAAGACCTCGGGGTCCTCCACCCGGATGGCCGCGAGCGAGCCGACGTCGAAGAAGCGGCGGTAGTTGAGCTCCTCGTCGGCGACCCGCCAGTAGGCCAGCCGGTAGTGCTGCCGGGCGACGAGGTCGGCGAGCGGCAGGTGCTCGGTCCCCTCACGGACGGGGAAGAGGTGGTCGAAGTAGCGCAGCACCGTCTGGGGGCCCATGCCTTCCTGCCCCGGAACGGTGACCTCCTCGACGTGGAGCTCGTCGTCGGCGAGTGCCGCGCCGATGCGCTTGCCGAGCACCGGCATGAGCAGCGAGCCCTCGCCCGCTGACCAGTCGACGTCGAACCAGCGCGCGTACGGCGACTGCGGACCCTCCGCGAGGACCGACCACAGGACCCGGTTGTGCGAGGCCGGGGTCGGCACGGCCATGTGGTTCGGCACGACGTCGACGATCAGGCCCATCCCGGCGGCGTGCGCGACCGCGGCGAGGCGCTCGAGCGCCGGACGACCGCCGAGAACGGGCGAGATCGACCCGTGGTCGATGACGTCGTACCCGTGCGTGGATCCCGGCGCCGCCGACAGCACCGGAGACAGGTACAGGTGGGTGACCCCGAGCCGTGCGAGGTACGGGACCTGGGTGGCAGCGGAGTCGAAGGACAGGTCCGGGCCGAGCTGTAGGCGGTACGTCGAGACCGGGACGCGGGCACCGTCGGCCACGCGACGGCCCGCCGGCCCGGTGCGCGTCGAGCGTGTCGGCTCGAGGTAGGGTGCGTCGCTCGTGTCGGTGCTCACCGGGGGATCCTCTCGCTCACGCCTCACGCAGTAGCCGGGTCAGGACGAGGGTGCTGCGCCCGCTCATCGTCAGCGTGGCCCCTGCGGGCAGCTCCTGGCCGGGGAGGAGGCTGTGGTCGGTGTCCAGGACGCAGGTCCACGCATCGCCGAACTCCTCGCTCGGCAGGGTGAAGTCGACGCCGGCCGACGCGGCGTTGAACAGGAGCAGGAAGCTGTCGTCGAACACCGGCTCGCCCCGGGTGTCCGGCTCGGCGATGGCCTCGCCGTTGAGGAAGACCTGGACCGCCTGGGCGTAGCCCAGCCGCCAGTCGTCGTCCGTCATGTGCTCCCCGGAGGTGGTGAACCATGAGATGTCGCGCAGCTCGGACTCGCCGCCGTGCTCGGCGACGCCGTGGAAGAAGCGGCGGCGGCGGAAGACCGGGTGGTCGCGGCGCAGCCGGACCAAGGTCTGGGTCAGCTCAAGGTGTGCCTGCTCGTTGCTGTCCAGGTCCCAGTCGACCCAGGTGGTCTCGTTGTCCTGGCAGTAGCCGTTGTTGTTGCCGGACTGCGTGCGGCCGAGCTCGTCACCGTGGGCGATCATCGGCACGCCCTGGCTCAGCAGGACGGTGGCGAGGAAGTTGCGCTGCTGGCGCCAGCGCAGGTCGATGATGTCCGCGTCGTCCGTCGGGCCCTCGACGCCGCAGTTCCAGGACCGGTTGTGGCTCTCGCCGTCGGCGTTGCCCTCGCCGTTCGCCTCGTTGTGCTTGTCGTTGTAGGAGACGAGGTCGTTGAGCGTGAAGCCGTCGTGCGCCGTGACGAAGTTGATCGAGGCGATGGGACGGCGGCCGGTGTGCGCGTAGAGGTCGGAGGATCCCGTCAGCCGGCTGGCGAACTCACCGAGGGTGGCCTGCTCGCCGCGCCAGAAGTCGCGCACGGTGTCGCGGTACTTGCCGTTCCACTCGCTCCACAGGGGCGGGAACCCGCCGACCTGGTAGCCGCCGTCGCCGACGTCCCACGGCTCTGCGATGAGCTTGACCTGGCTGATGATCGGGTCCTGCTGGACGAGGTCGAAGAAGGCCGAGAGGCGGTCGACCTCGTGGAACTGACGCGCGAGCGTCGATGCGAGGTCGAAGCGGAAGCCGTCGACGTGCATCTCGTTGACCCAGTACCGCAGGGAGTCCATGAGGAGCTGGAGCACGTGCGGGTGCCGCATGAGAAGGGAGTTCCCCGTGCCCGTGGTGTCGTAGTAGTGGCTCAGGTCCTCGTCGACGAGGCGGTAGTACGCAGCGTTGTCGATGCCGCGGAAGCACAGTGTCGGGCCGAGCTGGTTGCCCTCGGCCGTGTGGTTGTAGACCACGTCGAGGATGACCTCGATGTCCGCCTCGTGCAGCGCCTTGACCATCTGCTTGAACTCCTGGACCTGCTGGCCGGGGGTCTGGGAGGAGGCGAAGCCGTTGTGCGGGGCGAAGAAACCGATCGTGTTGTAGCCCCAGTAGTTCGACAGGCCCTTCTCCTGCAGGCTCGGGTCGTTGACGAACTGGTGCACGGGCATGAGCTCCACGGCGGTGATCCCGAGCTCGACGAGGTGCTCGATGATCGCGGGGTGCGCCAGCCCCGCGTAGGTGCCCCGCAGGGCCTCCGGCACCGCGGGGTACAGCTGGGTCAGGCCCTTGACGTGCGCCTCGTAGATGACGCTCTCGTGGTACTCGTGGCTCGGCGGGCGGTCGTGGCCCCAGTCGAAGAACGGGTTGATGACGACCGAGTTCATCGTGTGCCGGGCGGAGTCCTCGTGGTTCGGGAGGCTCGGGTCGTCGAAGTCGTAGGAGAACAACGACGGTGAGCCGTCGACCTGGCCGTGGATCGCCTTGGCGTACGGGTCGAGCAGGAGCTTGGAGGGGTCGCAGCGGTGTCCGTGCTCGGGGGCGAAAGGACCATGGACCCGATAGCCGTAGCGCTGGCCCGGCAGGATGTCGGGCAGGTACACGTGCCACACGTACGCGTCGACCTCGGGCACCTCGATCCGGGTCTCCTTGCCCCTTGGCGAGATGAGGCACAGCTCGACACGCTCGGCGACCTCGGAGAAGAGGGCGAAGTTGGTACCGGTCCCATCAAAGGTCGCGCCGAGGGGATAGGGCTTGCCTGGCCAAGTGTGCATGGGCCAAGAGTGCCAGTCCCGTGGGTCCGTTGCGTAACGAGAGAGCGGGACGTGGTGGACGTCACCGCGCACGTGCGTCCCCCTTGCGAGCGGGTTGTCGCCCGTGGTGGGTGCGGCCCTCACTGGACGACGGAGCCCCCGGCCGCCTGCCACGCCGCGATCCCGCCGAGCAGGTGCGCGACGTCGGTGAACCCGGCACCCTGCATGATTGCCAGCGCCTGGGCGGAGCGGTTGCCCGAGCGGCAGTAGACCGCGTAGGCCGCCTGGTGGTCGAGCGCGTCGATCTTCTGCGTGAAGTCGGACGCCTCCACGTCGATGTTGACCGCGTGCGGCAGGTGGCCCGCCGCGTACTCCGCAGGGGTGCGCACGTCGATGGTGATCATCCCCGGTGTGCTCACGCGCTCGCCGAAGGCGGTGACCTCCAGGGCGGTGGGCCCGCCCGACGCCGTGGTGTCGGGCGAGGAGCTGCAGGCTGTCAGGCCGAGCAGCGCGGCGCCGGCGAGCAGGAGGGCGGCGACGCCGGCCCGGAGAGTCGATCGCATCATGCGGTGACTATACCCCAGGGGGTATACGTCCGGGCGGGGGGGCCCAAACCGCCCCGACCCCCGGCGGGCCGGCGGGCGGGGGACCCCCCAGAATTAAGGGCGCAGGGGCCCGTAGGGCATCAA
>JBBSAL010000053.1:0-22313 GCA_038252305.1 Actinomycetales bacterium
CTCATCAACGAAGCGCTCCGCCTCGTCGGCATCGAGGGCCCCAACTGGCTGGGCAGCACCACCTGGGCCTTGCCCTCGATGATCGCGATGGCGACCTGGCGGTCGATCGGCACGCTCATAATCATCTTCCTGGCGGGCCTGCAGAGTGTGCCGACCTCCCTGCACGAGGCCGCCGCCCTCGACGGCGCGGGTTCCTGGCAGCGCTTCCGGTTCATCACGCTGCCGACCATGCGCCCGACGCTCCTCTTCGGCGCCGTGATCACCGGAATCGGCTACGTGCAGTTCTTCGAGGAGCCCTTCGTCATGACACAGGGGGGGCCGCTCAACAGCACCCTCTCCGTCGCGTTCCACACGTACAACCAGTTCGGCTTCGGCAACTACGGGTACGCGGCCGCCATGAGCTACGTGCTGTTCCTCGCCGTCGTCGTGCTGACGCTCGTGCAGTTCCGCTTCCTCGGTGAGCGGGACCCGAAGCCCAAGCGCCGCCGGCGGAAGCGGGCGCCCGTCGCCAGCAAGGAGAACGGACGATGAGCACACGCGCCGACCACGTGAGCCCACCAGCAGAGTCGGCACGCCCACGGCCGCACAAGACCAAAGAACGCCGCCTCGGCGAGGCCAGGCCGAACGTGTTTGCCTACCTGATCCTCGGGCTCGGCCTGGTCATCGTCATGAGCCCCTTCATCTGGATGGCGCTCAGCTCGGTCAAGAGCGGGGGCGAGATCCGCCGGGTGCCCCCGACCTGGTGGCCAGAGGCGCCGACGCTCGACAACTTCCGCGAGCTCTTCGACCGGCTCGACTTCCCGCAGTTCTTCGCGAACTCGGCCCTCGTCGCTGTCGCCGTGACTCTCGGCAACCTCGTGTTCTGCTCGATGCTCGGCTACGTCCTGGCCAAGTTCAGCTTCGCGGGCAAGAAGCTGCTCTTCCGGCTCGTGCTGGGCACGCTGATGATCCCCGGGATGGTCACCCTGGTGCCGCTGTTCGTGCTCGTGGCGAACATGGGCCTGGTCAACACCTACGGGGGCCTGATCCTGCCGTTCCTGGCCGCCCCGTTCGGGGTCTTCCTCATGCGGCAGTTCTTCCTGGCCATGCCGGACGAGCTCATCGACGCCGCGCGCGTGGACGGGGCGAGCGAGGCCCGGATCTTCCTGCAGGTCGTCATTCCGCTGGCCAAGCCCGCTCTGGCGACCCTCGCGATCCTCACGTTCCTGGGGTCGTGGAACAACTTCCTGTGGCCGCTGGTCGTGGCCACGACCGAGGACAAGTACACGCTGCCCGTGGCGCTGGCTCTCTACAGCACCGGGCAGAACCAGACCGACTACGGCCTGCTGCTCGCCGGCGCCGTGGTCGTCGTCGTGCCCGTTCTCATCGTCTTCCTGCTGCTCCAGCGGTACTTCGTTCAGGGCGTCGCGATGACGGGGATCAAGTGACCGGTGCGCCCGCCGGCCCGCCGTGGGTGCTCGCGGCCAACGGCGGGCTGCGCGCCATCGTCGTCGACGGCGGCGCGCTGGCGAGCCTCGGGACCGACCGGCTCGAGCTGGTCCAGCACGCCGCCTCGGCCTTCGAGGCCGGCCTGCTGCAGCTGTGGGTCAGGGACCGCGGCTCGGGCGGCTCCTGGCCGGTCCTCGGGGCAGGGTCCGGCTCACGGGCCGGTCTCGAGGGCGGTGCGCTCGTCGTGCGCGGGGGCGCGGTCGACCACGACGGCGCCCTCAGCTGGCACGTGACGCTCACCCTGGTCGGCGACCGGCCCGCGTGGGCATGGCACGTCGAGGTCGTCAACGAGGGCCCCGCGCCACGCGACGTCGACCTCGTGCACGGGCACGACGTCGCGCTCGCCGCACCAGGCGCCCTGCGAACCAACGAGTACTACGTCAGCCAGTACCTGGACGTGACGCCGCTGCACGGCGAGGGGTTCGGCACGGCGCTGGCCGTGCGGCAGAACCTCCCGCAGGCCGGGCTGCACCCCTGGTGCGTGCTGGCAGCCACCTCCCCCGTGGTCGCCTGGGCGACCGACGCGATCGACGTCCACGGGTGGTCCGCCCGGGCCGGCCGGCCGGCCGGGGGACCGCCGGGTGACCTGCCGTCGCGGCGGCGGCAGCACGAGCACACTCTGGTCACGCTGCAGACCGCTCGGGTCCACCTCGATCCCGGCGAGTCGCTCCGGACGTCGTTCGCCGGCCTGCTGGTCGACGACCACCCGGCGGCCACCTCCGACGCGGACCTGCCCCTGGTCGCCGAGGCGCTGACCGTCGCACTCACCGGCGCCCCCTGGTCCGGGACCGGAACGGGGCACCTCACGACGCCGGTCGCGGGCGCACCGGCCGAGCCGGCCCTGGCCGGCGTGTACGACCGCGGTCGGGAGCTGGCAGTCCGTCCGCTGACCGACGACGAGCTGCGCGCCCGGTGGCCCGAGCCCTGGCTCGCGGTCGAGCGCGGCGACGACGGCGATCTCCTCTCGTTCTTCACCGCCGGCGACACGCACGTCGTGACCATGGCCAAAGAGCTCGCCGTCCTCCGGCCGCACGGCACGATCCTGCGCACCGGCGACCTGGCGTCCCCTGACCCGAGCTCGCTGACCACAACGGCCTGGATGACGGGTTCGCCGTTGTCCTACCTGACCCGCGGGCACGCGTCGAGCGATCCGGTGCTCACGACCGTCCGGGGCTACCTCGGGCTGCACCGCGCCTACGGGCTGCGGGTGTTCGTCGAGGTCCAGGGGGCATGGCAGCTGCTGGACCTGCCGTCCGCGTTCGCGATGACCCCGGACTCCGCGCGGTGGGTCTACGCCTTCGCAGCGGTCGGCAACGAGACGGCCGGAGTGGTCGAGGTCTCGACCGTCGCCCCGCCACAGGCCCACCGCATCGACCTTCGGGTGCAGGTGCCCGCGGGGGCGCCTCGGCGCATGATGCTGGCCCTGCACCTGGCGACCGACGCCGACCCCCTGCCCGGTGCCGAGAGCTGCGCGCCCGACGTCGCCCGGGTCGAGCGGACGGCGGACGGCGTCGTCGTGCGGCTGGCCCGGCCCGGTCACGACGACGGTCCGGTGCTGTCCCTGCGGACGGCGGACACCATGACCGTCGCGGACGACGGGCAGCTGTTCGACGACGGACGCCCTCGCAGCTCGACCGTCGTCACTCTGCTCACCTCGACAACGTCGGACCTCGCCCTCGAGCTCCGGCTTGCATCCGGGACCGACGACGACGCACCGTCGGACGCGCCGGGGCGTCGCGCTCGACGGGTGCCACAGCTCGCGGGAGCAGGGGCGGTGTGGTGGCCGGGCGGGGCACCCTTGCGGGTCATCGACGGCACGGAGATCGATCCGCTCGCCGTGAGCCTGCCCTGGCTGATGCGCGACGCCTTCGTGCACTTCCTGGCACCCCGCGGCCTCGAGCAGTACACCGGCGGCGCCTGGGGCACCCGGGACGTGGCCCAGGGGCCGCTCGAGCTGCTGCTCGCACTCGATCGTGAGCAGGACGCCCGCGACCTCCTGCTCACGATCTTCGCGGCACAGGAGCCTGACGGCTCGTGGCCGCAGGCGTTCGGCTTCCTGCCCGGCCACGAGCACTTCCGGATGGGCCCACCGCACGGCGACGTCGTGCACTGGCCGGTGCTCGCCGTCGGCCGGTACCTCCAGGCGTCCGGTGACGCCGCACTGCTCGAGGAGCCGGTCGCCTGGTACACCCCGGCCGGGGAACCTGCTGAGCCTGCCTCGACGGTCCTGGCCCACCTCGAGCGGGCCCTGGACCTGGCCCGCGCAGGCGTCCTGCCCGGTACCCGGCTCGTGGCCTACGGCCACGGCGACTGGAACGACTCGCTGCAACCTGCCGACCCAGCGATGGCCCGCACGCTGACCAGCGCATGGACGGTGACCCTGCACCATCAGGCACTCTCCACGCTGGCCGACGGCCTCGATGTCGGCGGCTGCCACGGGGACCTGGCGGCAACCCTGCGGACCGAGGCGGCGGACGTCGCGGCAGACCTGCATCGGTATCTCGTCGTCGACGGCGAGCTCGCCGGGTACGCGCAGCTCGACCCGCCGGACGACCGCGGCGAGGTCGCGGTCCGGCGCCTGCTCGTGCACCCCCGGGACACCGAGACCGGCCTGAGTCACGGGTCCCTGCAGATGATCCACGCGCTCGGAAGCAGCCTGTTCGACCCGGCCCAGGCCGCTCACCACGTCGCCCTGGTGCGCGAGCACCTCATGGGGGTCGACGGCGTGCGCCTCTTCGACCGTCCGCCCGCCTACCACGGCGGCCCGATGCGGCACTTCCAGCGCGCGGAGACCGCGACCTTCGTGGGGCGGGAGATCGGGCTGATGTACGTCCACGCCCACGTGCGGTGGTGCGAGGCGATGGCGCACTGGGGTGACGCCGAGGCACTGTGGCTCGGGATCAGCCAGGTGCTCCCGCCCGCGACGATCCAGGTGGTCCCCGGCGCGCGACGCCGCCAGGCGAACACGTACCCGTCGAGCTCGGACGCCGCCGTCCTCGACCGGGCGGACTTCGCCCGTCGCTACCCGGAGGTCCTCACCGGGCAGACCGGCCTCGAGGGCGGCTGGCGGATCTACTCCTCCGGTCCTGGCGTGCTCGTGCGGGTCATCGTGCAGTCCCTGCTCGGCATCCGGCGCCGGGGGTCCACCGTGCTGATCGACCCGGTCCTGCCGGCGCGGCTCGACGGCCTGAGGGTCGAGGTGCCCCTCGGCGACGGCCTGCTCGGGGTGCGGTACCGGGTCGGACCCCGCGGGCACGGACCGACCGATGTGCGCCTGGCCGGCCAGGTCCTGCCGTCCACCCGCATCCAGAACCCCTACCGTCCGGGCGGGCTCACCGTGGACCTGGGCGATCTCGCCGAGGCACTGCGCCCGGGCGGACCCGAGCTGGAGGTACACCTGCCATGACCACGCGACCATGGGCACGGACCGACCGCACGGTGGCGCAGCGCGTCGGAGCCCTGCTTGCCGAGATGACCCTCGAGGAGAAGGTCGGGCAGCTCAACCAGGTCGCCAACCCGGACCCCGTCCGCGACGCCGCCGGGCTGGCCGCCGGCTCCTTCGGGACCTGCATCATCGCCAGCGGAGAGCACGCGGGCAACGTCCGGGACGCCGGGACCCAGGCCGCGGCCGTCAACGCGCTGCAGCGGGTGGCGGTCGAGACCTCGCGCCTCGGCATCCCGCTCGTCGTGGCGCGGGACGTGATCCACGGGCACCGGACCGTCTTCCCCATCCCGCTCGGACAGGCCGCCTCCTTCGACCAGGACCTGGTCCGCCAGTGCGCCCGTGCGGCAGCGCGGGAGGCCAGCGCGGACGGGGTGCGCTGGACCTTCGCGCCCATGGTCGACGTCGCGCAGGACCCCCGGTGGGGCCGAGTGGCAGAGAGCTGGGGCGAGGACGTCTGGCTCTCGGCCCACCTGGGCGCGGCTGCCGTCGAAGGCTTCCAAGGCGGTCCTGGCGGGCGAGGACTCGCCGATCCGGAGGCCCTCGCGGCCTGCGCGAAACACTACGTCGGCTACGGCCTGGCCCAGGGCGGGCGCGACTACGCCGAGGTCGACGTCGGTCCAGTCACCCTGCACAACCGCCACCTGCTGCCGTTCGCCGCGGCCGTCGATGCAGGAGTCGCGACCGTGATGACGGCCTTCCACACCCTCGACGGGACGCCGATGACCGCACACACGGGCCTCGTGCGCGAGCATCTCAAGGCCGGCCTCGGCTTCGCAGGGCTCGTCGTCAGCGACTGGGACGCAGTCGGAGAGCTCGTCCTGCACGGCGTGGCCGGCGACACCCGGCACGCTGCGGCCCTTGCGCTCCGGGCCGGCGTCGACATCGACATGATCACCGGCGCGTATGCGGTACACCTCGCCGGCCTCGTCCGGGACGGCGTCGTCCCGCTCGACCTGGTCGACGACGCCGTCGCCCGGGTGCTGGCGCTCAAGCTCCGGCTCGGGCTCTTCGAGCGGCCGTACACCGACACCGGCCGGGCGGCGGCCGTCCAGCTCACCGCCGAGCACCGCGCCCTTGCCCGCCGGGCAGCGGCGGCCGCCACCGTCCTGCTGCGCAACGACGGCGTGCTGCCGTTGACGGTCGGCCCCGGCGACGCCCGGCGCCTGCACGTCACCGGCCCCTTCGCCACGGCACGGGCCGAGCTCTTCGGCACCTGGACCCTCGACGGCCGCCCGGAGGACGTGGTCACGATCGCCGACGCCGTCCGGGAACGTTGGGCCGACGACGAGACGACGGTGACCGTCGACGACGGACGCTTCCTCGACGAGACGCTGATCGCGGCGCGGGCCGCCGACGTCGTCGTGGCCTGCGTCGGAGAGCACCCGATGCGCAGCGGGGAGGCGAACTCGGTGACCTCGATCGATCTGCCACCCGGGCAGGTCGAGGCACTCGAGGCGCTCGCGCGGGTGAGCCGGCGGCTCGTCGTCGTCGTCCTGACCGGACGGCCCCTCGCCCTCGAACGCCTCGATCACCTCGGGGACGCCCTCGTCCTGGTCTTCCACCCCGGGGTCGAAGGAGGTCACGGCATCGTCGATGTCCTGAGCGGGGACTCACCGGCCCGCGGCAGGCTCCCGGTCACCCTGCCCCGCTCGACCGGCCAGGTCCCCCTGCACCACGACCACCTGCCCACGGGCCGCCCCCTCGATCCGGACGGCACGGTCGGGCGCTACCGCGACCACCGGGACACACCCCAGTACCCCTTCGGCTGGGGCGCGGGGTACTCCGAGGTCGCCTACGGCCAGGTCACGCTCTCCTCGTCGAGGCTGCGGCCCGGAGGAACAGTCCGGGCCGAGGCCCGCGTGGCGAACACCGGGACGCGACGAGCGGTCGAGACGGTCCAGCTGTACCTGCGCGACCCGGTCGCCCGGATCTCGCGTCCGGTCAGCGAGCTGGCCGGTGTCCAGGTCGTCGATCTCGCGCCAGGGCAGGCCGCCGACGTCGCCTTCGAGATCGACGCCAAGATGCTTGCCTACCACGACGCACGCGGCGAGGTGTGCCTGGAACCCGGTGCGTTCACCGTCCGGATCGCCGCGTACGCCGGCGGCGGCACCACGGCTTCCGGAGAGCTGCTCGATCTGAAGGGGTGGACACGCCCGAGGCTCGCGGGTACCGACTCGACGGTCTCCGACACTCCGCTCGGCCTGGAGACGGTGCGCATCTGACCCGGAGAGCGACCCGGCCGACGATCCTCGATGAAGGGACAGCACCGTGAGACGACACCCGTACGGCCGCTTGACGGCTCTTGCCGTCGCGGCACTGGCAACCACCGGCCTGGTGGCCCAGTCGGCCCCCGCGGTCGCCGGAGGGCCCCGGTCCGACCGGGCGACCCTGCTGGAGTACGCCACGGACACCTGGGCCTCGTTCGAGGCCATGGTCGACCCCGCAACGGGCCTGCCCGCCGACAACGTCGCCGGCGACCTGGCCCCGGCGAGCCGGAGCGGCTACACGTCGCCCACGAACATCGGCGCCTACCTGTGGAGCACCGTCGTCGCCCGCGACCTCGGCATCATCACGCGCTCCGACGCGCGCGACCGCCTGACGAGGACGCTCACGACGGTCGCCGGCATGGAACGCCATGAGGACTCGGGCATGTTCTACAACTGGTACGACGAGGCGACGGCGACCAAGCTCACCACCTGGCCGGCGGACGGGAGCGCCGTCTACCCGTTCCTGTCGAGCGTCGACAACGCCTGGTTGGCCACCGCCCTCGTGCTGGTGAGCAACGCCGAACCGCACCTCCGCGACGCGGCCGAGGCCATCACCGCGACGATGGACTTCGGCTTCTACTACGACCCGCAGGTCCGCCAGCTCCGGGGCGGCTTCTGGGACGAGCCTCCTGCCGATCCGGCGGCCGTGCTCGGGAACTACCGTGACCGCGGTCCCGACGTCTGGTACACCGGTCACCACTACGGCACCCTCAACACCGAGCCGCGGATGGCCAGCTACCTCGGCATCGCCTGGGGACAGATCCCGCCGGAGCACTACTTCGCCCTGTTCCGGACCTTCCCCGACACCTGTGACTGGAGCTGGCCCGAGCAGAAGCCCGTCGGCCAGTGGGAGGAGTACCTGGGCGTGCCCGTGTTCGAGGGTGCGTACCGCTACCGGGGCATGCAGCTCGTGCCGACCTGGGGCGGCAGCATGTTCGAGGCGCTGATGGTCGACCTGTTCGTGCCGGAGGCGGAGTGGGGGCCGCGCAGCTGGGGTGTCAACCACCCGCTGACGGTCAGGGCGCAGATCGAGCACGGCATGATCGAGGCCGGCTACGGGTACTGGGGCTTCTCCCCCGCGAGCAACCCGGACGGCGGATACCGCGAGTACGGCGTCGACCCGATCGGGATGGAGCCCACCGGCTACACGTCCGACCAGGAGCGCACCTCGGTCGAGTCGGGCTGGGACGACCCGGCCTGCTTCCGGGCACCGGTCGAGCCGGCCACCTACGGTGACGGCGTCGTCACCCCGCACGCCTCCTTCCTCGCCCTGCCGTTCGCGCACGACGCGGCGCTCGCCAACCTGGCCAAGATGCGCACCGAGCTCGGCGCCTACGGCCCCGGCGGGTTCTACGACTCGGTCGCGGTCCGCAGCGGCACGGTCGCCGAGCGCTACCTCTCGCTCGACCAGGGCATGGTCATGGCAGCGATCGGCAACGAGCTGCGCCACGACGCTGTCCAGCGCTACGTCGTGCGCGGGCCGATCCGGCAGGCCATCAAGCCGCTGCTGGGCATCGAGGAGTTCAACGCCTTCGGGTGACTCGCAGGCACCGACCCGCATGTCCCGCCGCGCCGACGGCGCGCGGGAAGGACGGCGGCGGTCGTCGACCGGACCGCCGCCGTCCTTCCCGGCGGCACTCCCGTGCTCGCTCAGCGTCGACGCCTACTCAGGTCGGGGTCGGCGCGGGCTGGCGGCTACTCGTCCGCCGGACCTTCCCCTGGGACGACGGTGTGGTTCTCGACACCCGTCCGGTGAGCGACGTCCGCGTCGCCGCTGCCCAGGCAGAGGCGCACGAGGATCCTTGTGGCGCGATGTGGGTGTCCCCACTCAACGGCACGAGCTCGCCGCGATACTCCGCCGGCGCGCCCAGGAAACCTTGGCCGACAATCCCCGGCCGGTGGCAGCCATCTGGCAGCCATCCTGTTCCGGAACAACCCCGTGCCGACAGACGCCAACCGAGACCCGAAGGTCACCTGACCAGCAGGAACGCCCTTCGACCAGACCAGCCCTCCACCCGCGCCAAGGACTCTTGATCCGTAGGTTGTGGGTTCGAATCTCACGGGGCCCACGTTTGCTCAGGTCAGAGCGATGTCGATCATCGGCAACGAGCCCCGAAGCCGCGGATGAATGACCCGAAGGTCGTCCACTCGCCGCGACCCGGCGAGCACGAGATCAGACACCATCTCCGCAGGTTTGGCCTGCTCATGGCGCGGTCAGGCTCCCGCGCCTGTCGCCGAAGGTCGCGGGCCAGGCTCCCACGGCGCCCGAGGCCGCGAGACATGGCAGTCCTGGCCGAGCGGATGAGGTCGAGGATCCAGGCCCGGATCCCCGTGCGTTGCCCACCAACGCTCCGGTCACCCTCACACCTGGCCGCCTACTCACGCGGTAGTCGACCGTACTTCTCCGCCAGGACGCGGATAGATCGGGCGAGCTCCGCGCTGAGCCCGTTCTCCGGCATCCGCCATGACCAGTTGCCGACGAACACCGAGGGGTCGTTCATGCGGGCGCGGTCATCGAGGACGAGGAGGTCCTGGATCGGGACGACGGCGACGTCCGCCCGCGACCGCATGACGGCTTCGATGAACGACCAGACCACGCGGCCGTCGTCGGCCCACGGCTCGAGCTGGTAGTAGGCGGCGACCTGCCGGCGCGTGTCCTCGTCCAGCCCAGCCCACCAGCCGACGACGGTCTGGTTGTCATGGGTGCCGGTGTAGGCGATGCACTCGCGCGGGAACGTGTGCGGCTGGTGCGGGTTGTCCGGCGTGCCGTCGAACCCGAACTGCAGGATCCGCATGCCGAACAGGCCATTCTCGTCCCGGAGCCGGTACACGTCGTCGTCAAGCGTCCCGAGGTCCTCCGCGACGAACGGCAGGCCGGGGAACTCCCGCTCCAGGACGTCGAAGAACGCCTGCCCTGGGCCGGACACCCAGCTGCCGCCGCGGGCGTCCTCGGCGTCGGCCGGCACCTCCCAGTAGGCGGACAGCGCGCGGAAGTGATCGATCCGCACGATGTCGGAGAGCTCGACGCACCGGCGCAGGCGCTCGACCCACCAGGTGAAGCCGTCCTGCGCCATGACGTCCCACCGGTACAGCGGGTTGCCCCACAGCTGGCCGGTCTCGCTGAAGTAGTCCGGGGGCACACCGGACTGGGCGGTGAGGCGGCCGACCTCGTCCAGCTGGAACTGCGCCTGGTTCAGCCAGACGTCCGCGGAGTCGTGGTTGACGTAGATCGGCAGATCGCCGAGAACCTTCAGGCCCCTGGCGTTGGCGGCGCCCTTGACCCGGGCCCACTGGAGATCCACGAAGAAGAACACCGCTTCCCACACCGCGATGCGCTGCGCCAGCGACGCCCGGGAGTCCCGGATGGCGTCCACCTCGCGTGACCGCAGGGCGGAGGGCCACAGCCACCATGGGGCGTCGTCGTGCTCCTCCTTGAGCGCGAAGAAGTGCGCCGTGTCCGCCAGCCAGGTCTGCGTCGCGCGGAACTGTGCGAACTCCTGGTGCCAGGCGTGGGCTGGGTCGGCCAGGAACGCCCCCGCCGCTGACAGGAGCTGCGGGAGCTTGGTTGCCGGCAGCTCGCCGAAGGGCACCGCATCATCGATGACTCGGTCGTGGAGCCTCGGATCCGGCAGGAGCCCGTGCGCCGACAGGTGCGGGAGGTCGACGAGCCAGGGGTTGCCGGCGAACGTCGAGTAGCTGAAGTAGGGCGAGTCGTACTGCCCGTTCAGCGTCAGCGGGAGGATCTGCCAGATGCCCGCACCGGTCTGGGCGAGCCAGTCGACGAACCGGAGCGCCTCGTCGCCCAGCGTGCCGATGTCGTCACGCCCGAAGAGGGATGAGGGGTGCAGGAGGACGCCGAAGGTCCGGCCCTCGAACGGCGATGTCATGCGGACCATCCTGACAGCGACCCCACCGTTCGGAGGAGCATTCCGGCAGCGACGTCCGGCGCGGGTGCCCACCCATGGTCACCGAGCAGGACCACCGACGTCGGGAGGCCGCCGTGGCACCGGTCAGAACCTGCCCGACGCCGCCGAGAGACACGCACATGAACGACGGAACCACGTCTTGGGCATGTCGCTCTGCGCCGGCTCGGTGCAGCCGAGCTCCTGGTCACTGAGGTACGCACCGATCGCGTCGATGTCCTGACGTCCCCAGACGGCCCCGTAGCCGCGGGCGACCTCCAGGTCCGCTCGCGGTCAGGTCCCCCGCTCGACGCGTGTCGCCGACGACCCGGAGTCCGTTCCGCAGGTCCACGAGGTGTGGCGTCTCCCGTCAGACGCGGTTGCCGGAGCTCCACGACATGTCGCGCGCCCCGGCGAGGGGTTGTGTCGTCGCCGGGGTATGTCGCCACCTTCGTCACGAGGAAGCGGCATCAGGCCTGCGACGGTTCAGGCCGCCAGTCGCCCTGACGGACGGGACGGGCGTGGACGGCGTCCCTGGTGTTCCCTTCACCTCGTCCGATGTCGGCGCCGCGCTGCTGCGGGCTCAGGCCACCCCCTCGGCGGCAAGGGCGTCGGTGAGCAGCCCGACCAGGGCTTCGAGCTGCACGTCCGTGGACGCTGAGACGTCCTCCTCCAGCGCCCCGTCCAGCGCCCGAGCTGCCAGCCCGGACTTGCTGTCGATCAGCTCGGCGATCCGGGTGTCGATGGTCTGCGCGGCGATGACCCGCCAGGCGGTGACGGGCTCGGTCTGACCGATCCGGTGGATCCGGTCGATGGCCTGGGTCTGCTCGGCGTAGGTCCAGGACAGCTCGGCCAGCACCAGGTTCGAGGCGACCTGCAGGTTCAGCCCGACGCCGGCGGCCGTCAGTGAGCACACCACGATCGACACCTCCGGGTCCTCGACGAACGCCTTGATGTTCTTCTCGCGCGCCCTGGGCGTCTGGTCGCCACGGATCGAGGCGTAGCGGATACCGCGCTGGGCGAAGGTGTGCTCGGCCTGATCCATGACGTCGACGTGCTTGGCGAAGAACACCACCTTGCCGACGTTACGGGCGAGCTGCGCGGCGTAGTCGGCAGCAAGACCTGCCTTGGCCTGGCCGATCCGCCGGACCATCGTGAACACGTTCTCGCCACCGCTCTGCGAGCTCGAGTCCTTGAGCGCCCCCGCCGCCACCCGGCGGACGAGCTCGTGGTCGATCCCGTCGACGACCTCGCCGGCCCTCCGCAGCTCGAGGGCGGACCGGTAGCGCCCGACCAGCCGTCGCGCGAGCTCGGCCTCGGCGTCGCGGATCGAGCGGCCGACGGCGCCGTCGAGCTCGACCGGCAGGTCCGCCACCCGGCGTGCAGGGATGTCGGCGGCCACGTCGACCTTGCGGCGGCGCACGATGCCCATGTCGATCACGCTGGTCCGCGCTGCGGCGTAGAAGCCCGGGTCGGCCGGGGTGAGCCCGGTCTCCTCGAGGGCGGCCATCAGCGCGCCGAGCGGCATCGTCTCGTCGATCCAGCCGAGGAACTGCCAGATCGCGCGGAAGTCCTCGATGTCGTTGATCAGCGGGGTGCCGGTCAGCGCCATCAGCAGCGGGCGGGCGGTGCGGACACGGATCTGCTCGGAGAGCGCGAGCACGTGCTGGGAGCGCTGGGAGCCCTTGTTCTTGATGAAGTGCGCCTCGTCGACGACCATGCCGCGGAAACCGAGGTCGCCGAGCCAGCCGACGTGCCGGTCCAAGAGCTCGTAGTTGACGATCACGATGTCCGCGAACCCGTCGACCCGGTCGCCGTCGCCATGGACCACCGTGGGCCTGCGGAGCGGGGTCCACAGCCTGGCCTCGTGAGCCCAGCTCGTCTTGACCACGTTGGGCACCACGACGAGGAGTGGGTAGGCGTCAGCCGCCTGGGCGGCGAGCAGGGCCTGGGCGGTCTTGCCGAGCCCTGGTTCGTCGGCCAGCAGGAACGTGCGATGGCCGCGCGCCGTGGCCGCGACGACCTTGGCCTGGTGCGGCATCAGCTCCAGGCCTTGCGGAACGGACACCGTGCGAGGCTCGGGCAGCGTCATGCAGGCGGGTGCGCCCGTGGCGCCGTACTCGAAGGACCGGAAGAGCGGCTCGAGCAGCTCCCAGCCAGCCAGCCGCCGGGCCTTCGAGGCCGTCCGCGCGGCCGCGGCCTCGAAGTCAGGGGCCAGGAACGGGTTCGCGAGCTGGCGCGAGACCACCGACCGGGGCACCACCTGCTTCTCGGAGCCGAGCCCCTGCGCGGGGGGTACGGCCGGCGCGGCGGGCGCGGGCTCCTCGGGCGGCTCCAGCCCGCCGGCGCGCATCGTCGCAGCCCTGAAGGCGCGCGCCGCGTCCGAGACCCGGGCGTCCTCGGCGAGCAGCGCGAGCAGCGAGGTGTCCCGGGCGGCGGTCCTGGCCAGAAGCGTCGCCACACCGTCGAGTCGCTTGAGCTGTTCGGCACGCCGGCGCTCGTTCAGGCTGCCGTCGGCGATCACCCGGACCCGCTCCTCACGCACCAGCAGCGCGACGACCTGGAACTTCGTGCGCACCGCCGGGCGCGTCGGTGGTCGCTGCACCGCGTTGTCGACCTCGCGGGCGATCGCCGCGAGCACCGGGACGATCCCCCGCTCGGCGGGACGCGAGGCGTTTCGGCGTGGCGCGCCGGCGGCGGACGTGGCTGTGCGCGCGCTGCCGGACCGGCGACGGCCTGGTCGTGTCACGAGCTCCTCCTTCGACGCATCCGCACCGCGATCGCGGCGCGACATGCCGCGGCTCGACCGCACCTGACGTCGGCCGGACCGCAGCTGCCCGGATCCGGTCATGGCGCCAAGACCCGGCGCCCCGCGTCGCGGGCGACCCAGGCTCGTGCGCCTGGATCCGGCGCCGGGCCACGTGCAAGCGTCCCGTTCCCGGCGCCGCCCGCTGACCCGTGCTGACACCGATGGTGACACGCCGCCGGGCGTCGTGGTGAACCTTGTCGCCACCGCCACCGCCCGCGCCGAGTCGCTGTCACGCGCGCGGCGGCATCTGTGCGCACCCGCTCGACCCGGTGCCCGAGGCCCGTCCCGACCTCGCTGGTGCTGTGCCTCGGCCCGATCAGCCTCGTCGGGCAGCGTGCCGCGCTCGACCAGCCGGGCCTGGGTGCTCGACGGCGCGCATTTGAGATCTCACCCCAGGACACCGAACCCGGGGGGACATGGGCAGACGTGAAGGAGCAACCCTCGCGGCGGCCCGGTCGGGCCTCCGCACCGCGATGGCATGGACCGGCGGCGGCCGCCACCGGTTGGTGGCCCTGAAGGGGTTGGGCCCGGGTCCTGAGGTCAGCGCCGCGCACGTCGAGCCTGGCGAGCGCGCGCTACCGGCGAGTGCCCCGCGGCCCGCAACCCTGAGTCACCGAAGTGTGGCGCCGGGTTCGGTGTCGAGCAGGCCCAGCTCGGCGCGCGAGGGCAGGCCCTCCCAGTCGCCGACGGTCGCGACCGCGAACGCTCCGGTCACTGTCCCGCGGTGCAGGCACCGCTGCGGGGAGAGCCCGTCGAGCACCCCGGAGAGGAAGCCCGCGACAAAAGCGTCGCCGGCGCCGATCGTGTCCCGCACCGCGACCTGGACCGAGGGGCAGTGGTGCGTCTCGCCGTCGAGCAGGAGGCTTGCCCCCCGTGCGCCCCGGGTGACCACGAGCCGGCCGACCCCCGCCTCGGCGAGCTCGGCGGCCGCCTCGGCCTCGGGCCCTTGCGCGACGAGGGCGAGCTCGTCCTCGGAGGCGACGACGATGTCAGCGCTGCGGGCGAGTGCTGACAGCACCGGGCGGGCTTGATCGACCTTCCAGAGCCGTGAGCGGTAGTTGACGTCGACACTCACGAGTGCTCCGGCCCGACGTGCCAGACGGACCACCTCGACCACGGCGTCTGCCGCCGAGGCCGAGAGGGCCGGGGTGATGCCCGTGACGTGCAGGATGCGCGGCGCCTCGGCCAGGCACGCGGCGGCGTCCGCCGTCGACAGGCGCGACCCCGCGGACCCCGTCCGGTAGTAGCTGACGCGTGAGACGTCACCCACCCGTCGCTCCGCGAGCATGAGGCCGGTGGGGCGGTCTGCGTCGACCGCGACGGTGTCGACCATGACCGACTCGGCCCGCAGCGTCCGCAGGACGAAGTCGCCGACCTCGTCCTGCCCGACCCGTCCGCCCCAGCGGACGGTATGACCGAGTCTGGCCAGGCCGATCGCCACGTTGGACTCCGAGCCGGCGACGTTCATGGTGAGCGAGCCACCGAGCCGCAACGGAGTGGCGGTGCGGAGACTGACCATCGTCTCGCCGAGGGTGGCGACGTCGAGCCGGGTCATGCCAGGCGCCGAGGCTCGCGTGCAACAGCGAGGAAGGTCGCGGCCCGGGTACGGAGCGCATCGAGGTCGCCACCACGGGCCGCGTCACCGACGAGCGGACCCCCGAGGCCGACGGCCGCCGCTCCGCCGTCGAGGTACTCGGCGGCACTGGCCACGTCGATCCCGCCGACCGGGACGAACGGGATGTCGGGAAGAGGCTCGCGGAGCGCTCGCAGGTAGGCGGGGCCGCCTACCGAGGCCGGGAAGAGCTTCACGGCGGTAGCGCCGAGGTCGTGGGCGGCGACAGCCTCGGTCGGCGTCAACGCACCCACGAGCACGGGGATGCCTCGTGCGATCGCCTCGATGGCGCCCGCGGTCATCGCCGGGGTCACCATGAACCGCGCGCCGACGTCCGAGGCGCGGGCCACGTCGTCCGGGGTGCGCACCGTCCCGGCGCCGATCACGCAGGTGTCGGGGGCGAGGCGCACGATCTCGGCGATGACGCGCGAGGCCTCGCTCGTGACGAGAGATATCTCGAGGATCCGTATCCCGGACTCGAGAAGCACGAGGGCTGCGCGAACAGCTGCGTCCGAGTCCGTCCCACGGATGATCGCGAGCAGCCGTTCGTGTGCCAGTCGGCTGAGGAATGGTCCGGACACCGCGTTCACCACTCTGCCAACGCCCCGTCAGGGTGCCGCCACACCGGCGTGCGCCACGTATGGCCCCGCTTGTCGCCAGCGCGCACCGCGCCTTCGTCGACCTCGATGCCCAGGCCGGGTCCGGTCAGGCGTTCGATGTGCCCGTTCACGAACCGCAGCGGCTCCGTGTCGACCACGTAGTCCAGCACCTCGGCTCCCCGGTTGTAGTGGATGCCGATGCTCTGCTCCTGGATGAGGAAGTTCGGTGTGGCGAAACCCACCTGGAGGCAGGCGGCGAGGGCGATCGGGCCGAGGGGGCAGTGCGGTGCGAGCTGGACGTCGAAGGCGTCGGCCATGGCCGCGATCCGCCGCACCTCGGAGATCCCGCCGGCATGCGACAGGTCGGGCTGGGCGACCGCGATCCCTGCCTGCAGCACGGGGAGGAACTCCTGGCGGCTGTACAATCGCTCGCCGGTGGCGATCGGGATCGACGTCGATTGCGTCATCTGACCGATCAGGTGCGAGCTCTCCGGCACGACCGGCTCCTCGATGAAGAACGGGCGCAGGGGTTCGAGGAGCTGTGCAAGTCGGCGGGCGTTGGCGAGAGTCAGCCGTCCGTGGAAGTCCACAGCGACGTCGCGATCCGGTCCGAGAACGCTGCGCGCGGCCGCGACCCGGTCGAGGACGCCGTCGAGCTCGGCGACCGTCCCGAGCCGTGACATCTCGCCGGACGCGTTCATCTTGACGGCCGTGAGCCCCACGTCGATCTGCGCCTGGATCGCCTCGGCGATCCCGCTGGGGTCGTCGCCCCCGACCCACCCGTACATCCTGATGCGGTCGCGAACCGCGCCGCCGAGCAGATCGTGGACCGGGACGCCGAGCGTCTTGCCCTTGACGTCCCACAGCGCCTGGTCGATACCCGAGACGGCGCTGCCGAACACGGCA
Source organism: Actinomycetales bacterium (assembly GCA_038252305.1). GTDB lineage: Bacteria > Actinomycetota > Actinomycetes > Actinomycetales > Cellulomonadaceae > Actinotalea. Next base: position 17,029 of record JBBSAL010000053.1, read on the forward strand.
CCGCCGCGGTAGAAGCCGCCCTTGGTGAGCACCTGCCAGTGGTCCTCGATGCGCCCCTGGTCTGCGCCGACGAGGTGCTCGGCGAACTGCTCGACGGCCGCGCGCACCGCATCGCAGTGTCCCTCGAGGCTCGCTTCTCCCCAGCCGACCACGCCGTCGTCCGTCTCGATCCTGACGAACAACCACCGCGGCGGCACCATGAACGTCTCGACCCTAGCGATGCTCATGGACGGCGCCCATCTCGGAGAGGGTGGTCAGGATGAGGTCGACGATCTCGGCGGGGGTCTTCGCGACGTCGACCGTCAACCCGCGCTCGTCCTCCCCGCGCTCCTCGAGATCCTGGAGCTGGGAGGGCAGCAAGGAGGTCGGCATGTACTCGTGCTGTCGAGCCACGATCCGGTCGTGGATCAGGGCGACGTCTCCTTGCGCGAAGACCGTGAGCATGGACGGCGCGTGCCACCGCAGGAGATCGCGGTAGCTTCGCTTGAGTGCGGAGCAGGCGATCACGACCCCTTCCGAGGTGACTTCGGCGAGAGCGAGGCGCGCGCCGATCTCGTGGAGCCACGGGGTCCGTTCCGCGTCGGAGAGCGCCTGGCCCGACGCCATCCGTCTCTTGTTCTCCGCGGAGTGAAGGACGTCACCGTCGATGAACGGCACGCCGAGGCGTCGACCGAGAAGCGTGCCGATCGTGGACTTCCCGGAACCTTGGATCCCCATGATGATCATCGGCGGGATCGATCCTGTCGCCATTCCTCAACCCTTCGTCGCGCCCGCGGTGAGGCCGGACACGATGTATTTCTGCGTGAAGAGCGCGATCACCATGATCGGCACCGTGACGACGACCGCCGCGGACATCAGGCTTCCCCAGTCGATGCTGGCGTAGGAGACGAAGTTGAAGATCGCGACGGGCAGGGTCTTGGTGTCGGCCCCTGAGAGCACGAGAGCGAACATGAAGTTGTTCCACGAGAAGATGAACGACAGGATCCCCGCCGTCGCCAGCCCGGGCACGGACAGCGGCAGAGTGATCCTCAAGAACGACCCGATCGGCGTGAGGCCGTCGACCTGCGCCGCTTCTTCGAGCTCGAGCGGCAGCGAGTCGAAGAACGACATCATGATGTAGACGATCAACGGGAGCGCGACGAACATGTGGGAGAGGATCAGCACGCCGAAGCCGCCGACCAGGTGCAGGTTCGCGAAGATGAAGTACCACGGGACGAGCAGGCTGACCCCGGGGATGATGCGCGCGAGGAGCACCACCATCGACGAGCGTTGCATCGCGAACCTGCTCATCGCGTAGGCCGCGGGCACCCCGAGGATCAGCGACAGGACGGTCGACGAGAAGGCGACCCAGAAGCTGTTGAAGATGAAGCTGAAGTAGTTGTTGCGGTCCAGGACGTTCCTGTAGTTCTCGAAGGTCGGCTTGAAGACGAAGGTCTTGCTCGCGTCGTAGATGTCGACGTTGGTCTTCAGCGAAGCGATCACCATCCACACCAGCGGCGCGATGAACAGCAGGACGGTGAGCGTCAGGATCGCGGCCCGGAATATCGAGTAGGCGGTGCGCTTCCTCCGCCGTGCGGCTACCGGGCGCGCCCGCCCCGTTGCGCTTCTCGTCATGGTGTCGGTCATGACTGCTGTCCCTTTCGGCGGAAGGTGACCATCCACATGATCGCGATGATGAGCAGGAAGAAGATGACGAGCACGGTCGAGGCGATCCCGTACTTGTTGTAGTCGAAGCTCAACCCGTACGCGTACACGTTCAGGGTCTCCACCTCGTGGAACGATCCGCCTCCCTTCCCCTTGGTCGCATACAGGATGTCGAAGGTCTTGAGCGCGTCGATCCCCCGCAGGACGATCGCGACGACCACCGTCGACCTGAGGAGGGGGAGAGTGACGTAGCGGAACCGCTGGAACGAGTTCGCCCCGTCGATGCGGGCGGCCTCGTCCGGCTCCTCGGAGAGAGAGGTGAGGCCGGCCAGCAAGATCAGGACGATCATCGGAGTCCACTGCCAGACGTCGACGAACATCAGCGTCGGCAGAGCGGTGGACTCGCCGGAGAGCCAGGGTTGCGGGGCGATGCCGAACCAGCCGAGGAGCTGGTTGGCGAACCCGATGTTCGGGTCGAAGATCAGCCGCCACATCATGCCGACCGCGACGGGGGTCGCGACCAGCGGCATGAGGATCGCGACCCGGACCCACTTCTCGCCCTTGAAGGGGCGCCACAACAGGAGGGCGATGCCCATCCCCAGGATCAGCTCCGCGCCGAGCGCGCCACCGGTGAAGGTGATCGTGCGCAGCACGGACGGCCAGAACCGCTCGGTGTCGCGGAAGACCGAGAGGTAGTTGGCGAGCCCGACGAAGGAGGCCTTGGCCCGGACCGATCCCTGGGAGTCGGTCAGGCTCAGATACACGGTCCATGCGAGCGGGACCGCGATCAGCAGGCCGACGAAGACCATGGCAGGAGCGGCGAACAGCCACTTGCGATGACGGTTCGCCCACGCCGAGTACCTCGCCCACGTGGTCCGGCCCACGGTGACTGTGCCGCTCACGTCTACCTCACACTCTGAGTACGGGAATTGCTCGGGTCTCTTGGCGAGTTGGCGGCCGGCACGGAGACTGATCTGCCCACGTGCCGGCCACCAGCCCGTCCGCTACTTCTCGCTGTCGAGGAGCTGCTGGAACGCGGCGCTCGCCTTGTCGGCGGCGGCTGCCGAGTCCCCGCCGGTGATCGCGACGACGATCGGGTCACCGACGATGTCGCGAGCCTCCGGGACGCTGATCACGAGCGGCCGGTCGTGCCCGACGCCGTTCTTGGTGCTGACCGCGATGGCGGCCGCGAGGTCGGCAGGGTAGGTGGAGATCCCGGCCGGGTCGTTCCAGACGGATGCGCGGGCTCCGGGGACACCCGCCTTCTGAATCGCCAGCGTCATGTCCTTGCTCGTCGCCCACTCGATGAACTTCCAGGCGTTCGCCTGGTTCTTCGAGGCGGCGTTCACGCCGAGGGCCCACGAGGGGACGTTGTAGGCCTTGGAACCGTCGGCGCCGGCCGGCATCGGCGCGAAACCGACGGTGTCGGAGACCTTCGACTTCGTCGGGTCGGTCGCGTTCTTGTAGAGGCTGTCCGCCTCGGTGTAGAGACCGGCGTTCCCCTGGGTGAAGATCGCCATCGCCTCCGGCCAGCTCATGTCCGTGCTGACGTTCGCGGGGCCGTAGTCGTGGATGAGACGGCCGTAGAAGGCGTAGGCCTTCTTCGCCGCGTCGCTGGACACGCCGGAGGTTCCGTCAGCATTGATGAAGTCGCCGCCGAAGCTGTAGAGGAAGCTGGAGAACTGCGTCACCGCGGCAGACTTCGCCGTCCGGGCGACGAACCCGGCCACCCCGGGGTTCTGCTCCTTGATCGCCTTGGCTGCTGCCTCGAGCTCGTCCATCGTCTTGGGGACGCCGAGGCCGGCCTTCGCCAGGAGGTCCTTGCGGTAGTAGAGGACCTCCTGCTCGGTGATGATCGGAACCCCTACGACCTGGTTGTCGTACGTCGTGGAGCCCACCGGGCCGGCCTGGAAGTCCGACCAGTCCCAGGCCTTGTTCGACGTGACGTCGGACGAGAGGTCCGCAAGATAGCCGTTCTTGGCGAAGAGCTTTCCCTCCTGGAGGGGCCGGTACATCATCACGTCGATCTCGTTGGTGCCGGCGTTGAGCTTCACGTTGTACTGGTCGGAGAGCTGGTCCTCACCGTACTGGCTGAGCTCGACCTTCAGACCGGTCGCCGCTTCGAACTCGGGAAGCTTGCTCTTGATGCTGTCCGTCCACACGTGGTTGGCGAGGGTGACTCGGATCGTGTCGGAACCACCGCCGGCGCTCGGGGAGCCGGCGGCGCCGGCAGAGCCGCCACAGGCGCTGAGCGTCCCTGTGACCAGGAAGGCCGCGGCCGCGACGGCAGCAATTTTCACAACTGAATGACGCTTCATTGTGTCTCCAATCGTCTGGGTCAAGTCTCGTCGTGCGGTGAATCGGGGTGCGTGGTTGGCGCGTGTTCCGGCTAGGGGCCAGGTTCGGCGATCGCGAGCGGCCTCTCCTTTCCGCCTCCGCGGCCGGCGCCGTCGACAGCGCTCACGTCCGCGGGTCGAGTCAGGTGGTGGGATCGCGGCACCCGGCGATCGCACGGATTCGCAGGCGTTCTGGGCTTGCGCCCTGAGGCGGAGCGCTGGTCGACGGTGGCCACTCCGCTACGATGGACCAATCATGCTACGAAAGCAAGCAGAGTCCCGTGAATGATGTGATCTATCGTTCGACACCGTCGTCGGGCAGGATGGCACGTGTGAGCGACAACGTGGCCGTACCTCTGGCTGGACTGCACGAGCAAGTGCTCGCGACGCTTGGTCCCGCGCTGGTCTCAGGCGAGCTCCCTGAGGGAGCGGTCCTGCGGATCGACGAGATCGCCCAGCAGCACGACGTCTCGCGCACTGTGGCGCGCGACGTCGTGAAGGTGCTCGAGTCGCTCCAGGTCGTGACGACGCGGAGACGGGTGGGTGTCACCGTGCTGCCGCGTCGCGAGTGGAACCTCTTCGATCCCCGTCTGATCCGATGGCGGCTGGCCGGGCCCGACCGTGCGGATCAGCTGCGCTCGTTGAGCGAGCTGCGGCGCGGTGTCGAACCCGTCGCCGCCGGCCTGGCCGCGCTGCACGCGCGCCCGGAGCACGTGGGCGAGCTGACGGCCGCAGTGATCGGCATGTCGGTGACGGGCAGGCAAGGCGACCTCGAGGTCTACCTGCAGCACGACATGGCGTTCCACTGCGTGCTTCTTGAGGCGTCGGGCAACGAGATGTTCACGTCGCTCGCGTCGGTCGTCGGAGAGGTGCTCGCGGGGCGAACGCGTCACGACATGATGCCTGCTCACCCGAATCCGGCTGCGACGCGCCTGCACGCCGACGTCGCTGAGGCAGTTGCCTCCGGCGACTCTGTCGCAGCGGAGCGAGCCATGCGCGCCATCGTGGACGAGGCTCAGGAGGCGATGGAGGCGGTCATCCAGGGTGCCTGAGTCCGGGGGCCTGCCCCTCCAGGAGGTCGTTCTCCTCGGCGCAGAAGCGTGAGCAGCTGGCCGCGCACGAGGTGGCCGCGGCGAACGGTCAGGCGGGACCGTACCCGCGTGCGCGCTCGACGCTGACCTTGCGGCGCAGGGCTCGGTCGTGGACGTGGTTCTTGACCAGGTTCGTGAGCTCGAGGCGTCTGTGGTGGTGCCGCCGGTTGCTGCTGCGTGGTGAGGGTGTCTTGACCGAGGTGGTCCAGGATGA
>JBBSAL010000054.1:0-21626 GCA_038252305.1 Actinomycetales bacterium
CGGCGAGCAGGTCGTCACGGCGCTGCGTTCCGGAGCGGTCCCCAAGGGCGATGTGCTCGCCGTGGCGCGCGTCGCGGGGATCGCCGCGGCCAAGCGCACCCCCGAGCTGCTCCCGCTCGCCCATGTGATCGGCGTGCACGGCGTCGTGGTGGACCTCGAGGTCGTCGACGCGGGGGTCGCCGTCAGCGCGACGGTGCGCACGGCCGACCGCACCGGGGTCGAGATGGAGGCCATGGTCGCCGTGAGCGTCGCCTGCCTCGCCGTCGTCGACATGGTCAAGGGGCTCGACCGGTCGGTCGAGATCGACCAGGTCCGGCTGCAGGCGAAGTCCGGCGGGAGGTCCGGGGACTGGGTGCGACCGTCGACGGAGCCGGGCCGATGATCACCGTCCGGCACTTCGCCGCCGCGGCAGAGGCCGCGGGCACGGACTGTGAGAGCGTCGAGGCGTGGACCGTCGGTGACCTGCGTGCGGTCCTGGCGGCGCACGGCCCGGCGATGGTGCGCGTCCTGCGCCAGGCCTCGCTGCTGGCCGAGGGCCGGCGGCTCGACGGCGACGGCACGCTCCTGGTCGACGGGACGACTGTCGACGTCCTGCCACCGTTCGCCGGCGGCTGAGGTCGCGGGGCCGGCGGCTGAGGTCGCCGGTCAGCCGCCGATGGCGCTCATCGGCCTGACCGGCTGGAGGAACCCCGGATCGTCGATGTCGTGACCGGGTCGCTTGCCGACGACGCAGGCCCGCAGGGCCACCGCGATCGCCTCGTCGTCCGCACCCGCGCGCAGCACCGAGCGGACGTCCGTCTCGGACTGCGCGAAGAGGCACGCACGCAGCTGTCCGTCGGCGGTCAGCCGCAGCCGGTCGCACGACCCGCAGAACGGCGCACTCACCGAGGCGATCACCCCGACCGTCCCCGGCCCGCCGTCCACCAGCCAGGTCTGCGCGGGGGCAGCTCCCCGCCCGGGAAGAGGGGTGAGCGTGAGCTCGGCGCGCAGGGCGTCGAGGATCTCATCCTGGCTGACCATCTGCGTGCGGTCCCAGGTGTGGCCGGCGTCCAGAGGCATCTGCTCGATGAAGCGCATCTGGTACCCCCGTGCGACGGCGAACCGCACCAGGTCGACGACCTCGGCATCGTTGACACCACGCATCGCGACCGCGTTGAGCTTGATCGGGTCGAGGCCGACGGCCCGTGCGGCCTCCAGGCCGGCGAGCACCTGCTCGAGCCGGTCGCGACGGGTCAGCTGCTGGTACCGGTAGCGGTCAAGGGTGTCCAGGCTCACGTTGATCCGGCGCAGCCCCGCGTCCTTCAGCGGCCCGGCCAGCTCAGGCAGTCGCAGCGCGGTGGTCGTCAGCGAGATCTCGGCTCGCTCGCCCGGCTCACCGAGATCGGCCAACGCGGCGACCACGTCGACCACGTCGGGGCGCAGCAGCGGTTCACCTCCGGTCAGCCGGATGCTGCGGATGCCCAGGCCCACGGCGACGGCGGCGACCCGGACCAGCTAGGCGGTGCTGAGCATCGCCTCGCCGGGCAGCCACGGCACGCCCTCGGCCGGCATGCAGTAGGTGCACCGCAGGGAGCAGCGGTCGGTCAGGGAGATGCGCAGGTCGCGGTGCACGCGCCCGAACCGGTCGACCCGGCCCGGCGACGAGGACGGTGCGCTCACTCCAGGCCCACCCAGACGTGGCTGCCGTCGACGAGGATCTCGCGCTTCCACATCGGCAGCTCCCGCTTCATCGTCTCGACGAGCTCTTCGCACAGGCGGAAGGCGAGCGTGCGGTGCGCGGTCGCGACGGCGACGACCACGGCGATCTCACCGACCGGGAGCAGCCCGCGCCGATGCGTCGCCGCCGCGCCGAGCACCCCGGCCGTCGATGCCGTGGCGGCGACGAGCCGGGCGAGCACGTCCTCGGCGTCCGGGTGCGCGGTGTACTCCAGTGCCGTGACCTCCCCGACGGCTGAGGGATCGTGGTCGCGCACCCGGCCGACGAAGAGCGCGACCGCCCCGGCTCCCGGGTGGGTGACCGCCGCGAGGTGGGCGTCGACCGAGATCGGGCCGTCCGTCACGGACACGAGACTCATCCGTGGTCCCCGCCGGCGATCTGGTCGAGCATGTGACCGAGCAGCGGCAGGACGACGTCCAGGCCCTGCGTGACGGCGTTCGGGCTGCCCGGGAGGTTCACCACGATCTGCCCGCGGGACGTCACCCCGACGAGGCCTCGCGAGAGGACCGCGGTGGCGACGTGCGCCTGGCCTGCGCGCCGGATCGCCTCGGCGAGCCCCGGCAGCTCGGTGGCGAGCAGCGGTCGCGTGCCCTCCGGTGTGCGGTCACGTGGGGCGAGCCCGGTGCCTCCGCTGGTCACGACCAGCCGCGCAGGGCCGACGAGCACGGAGCGGAGAGCAGCCGTCACCTGGTCGGCACCGTCCGGCACGATCGTGGCCGCAGCGACCGTGAGCCCTGCGGCGCGCAGCCGTTCGACAGCCACGGGCCCCGAGCGGTCCGGCCGCTCGCCGCGCGCACAACGGTCCGAGACCACGACGACAGCCGCGATCACACCACCGAGGTCGGTGCCGGGCAGCGAGGGTGCGTGAGGAGACACCCCGTCACGTTACCGGGGCGGGACCCGGAGGCCTCCGGCCGCGGCCGGAGGAGCTCAGGCCTGCTGGTCGGCGTCGCTGCCGTCCGGACGTCGCAGCACGAAGCGCCGTGCGGACAGCCGGGTCACCTCGATCGACACGTACTCGCTCTTCTCGGTGGGCACCCAGGCGTTGATCGGCAGGGTCGAGGCATGATCGGCCTCGGTACCTTCCAGACGGCGGGCGATGCCGTGCACCACGACGCTCCAGGCGCGATCGGGCTCGATCTCGTCCACCTCGAAGGCGACGTCCTGGGTGATGGTGATGCCGGCGAGCTTGCTGCCCTGCGCGGTGAGGAACACCAGCCGGTGCCCGTCCACCGCGTAGTTCACCGGGGCGATGTCCGTCGCGTTCCCGACGCGATAGGCCAGGCGGCCGAACTCGTGGCGCCGCAGGAAGTCCCAGCCGTCCTCGTCGGTCAGGACGGTCACGATCTCATTCGTCTCGGTCACGGTGCTCCTTCCGGAAGTCTTGAGCGTAGCGCCACGAACGGCGGCGCCAAGGCCCGTTGGTCCGACCCTCGCGGGCTCGCGGCAGGCGGTCCTAGCGGGTCCGTTCCCGCCGGCGTGCCACCGCGTCGCGGTACTCGGCGACGATCAGCGGACCGACGGCTTCGATGTCGTAGCGCCACGCGACGGCACGTTGGCGCACGCCCGCGGCCGACCGCAGATGGGGCTCGTCGATGAACCGGGCGAGCACCTGGGCGAACGCGGCCGTGTCGGTCGGGTCGACGAGCTGGTCGGACAGGTCGCCCATCACCGCGCGGTATCCCGGGTTGTCCCCGGCGATGACGACCCCCCGGGCAGCGGCGAGTGCCTCGACCACGCTGATCCCGAAGCTCTCTCCGCTGATGGACGGGAGCACGACGAGGTCGCCCGATGCCAGGAGGGCGGCCTTCTCCTCCTCGGCGACGTAGCCAGGCAGGTCGATCAGGTCGGCGACGCCGAGCTCGTCCGCCTGACGCCGCAGTCCGTCTGCCAGAGGACCGGTGCCCGCGATCGTCACGCGCAGTGACGACGGGGCGCGGCCGGCGGCTCGCAGGGCTGCCACTGCGGCGATGAGCTCACCCGGCCCCTTCCGCTCGACCAGCCGGCCGAGGAACACCAGGTGCACGGGAGCACTCGGACCAGGAAGGTCGGCGTGCTCCGCCGCCCGCGCGAAGGCGCCGACGTCGACCGGGAGCGCGACGATGCTGCTCTCCAGCCCGAAGGCCGTGCGGGCGAAGGTCCGCGCCGGCGCGGAGACCGCGAGCACGCGGTCGAAACGGCGCAGCCGCCGATGCTGGAGCAGACCGAGCACGCGGGCCGCCGTCTCGACCCAGTGCGAGGCGGGAAGGATGAGGAAGGTCCCGACGACCGCCGTGCGCGCCTCCGCCCTGGCAAGGAGCCGACCGGACATGAACGGGCTGTAGGGCATCGTCACGTTCAGGACGTCGAAGTCCTCCGACCTCAGGATCTGCCGCAGGCGTCGCGTGCTCGCGGGACGCGGTGTGCTCAGGCGGTTGCCGTTGTAGCGGACCTGGATCGAGGACCCGAGCACCTCCAGGCGCGGCAGGTCGGTCCGCGTCGTCGACGGAGCCAGGTAGCAGACGTGGTGACCCTGGGCCGTGAGCCACGCGCCGAGGGTGAGCACGTACTGCTGGACGCCGTCGGGCCGGTCGAGGGAGTCGTCGAGCACCAGGCCCACCCGGAGCGGCGTCGGCGACGGGTCCTCGAGCATTCTCGGGAGCGTAGTGCACGGCCCGCGCAGCGACGGGGAGGCCTCTGGCGTCAGTAGGGTGGCGACGACGGAGGGGTGGCGCATGCGGACGATCGCGGTGTTCAGCGTCAAGGGCGGCGTCGGCAAGACGTCGGCTGCCGTCAACCTCGCCTGGAGCGCGTCCCGGGAGCACAGGACCGTGCTGTGGGACCTCGACCCGCAGGCATCGGCCAGCTACCTCATGGACGTCGACCCGCGGCCGCGCGGGAGCGCACGCGCCGTCGTGCGTGGCAAGGCCGGCCTCAAGCACCTGGCACGGGGCACCGACGAGAAGCGACTTGCCGTGGTGCCGGCCCACGGGACCTTCGGCGCCCTCGACCTGGAGCTCGACGCCGTCCGGCGCCCGCGGGAGCGCCTGCGCGCGGCGCTCGGATCGGTCGGCGGCAAGGTGGAGGTGGCCGTCCTGGACTGCCCACCAGGGATGTCGCTCGTTGCCGAGGCGGTCCTGGCGGCCGCGCACGTCATCGTGGTGCCGGTCGTCCCTGGTGCGTTGTCGTCCCGGTCCCTCGACCAGGTCGTCGAGCTCGTCTCGGCGATGCGCAGCCGCAAGCCCCGCATCGTCGGCTTCCTCTCGATGGTGGACCGGCGCAAGACGATCCATCGCGAGGCGGTCGAGCGCCTCGCCGGCGCCCCGGCCCACCTGGTGCACGTCGTGGTGCCCTACTCGACCACCGTCGAACGGATGGGCACCGAGCGCGCACCGATCGGTCAGTTCGCCCCGCGAAGCACGGCAGCCGCTGCCTACGCCGACCTGTGGGCGGAGGTCGCCGCTGCGGCACGGCTCTGACGCGCCGGTGCCCCGCAGCGGGGCTGCGGGGCACCGGGCCGTTCTCACTCGATGCAGAAGCCGACGTCGACGGTGACCGACCTCCCGGTCCACGCCGAGTTGACGATCGCGCGGTCCGCGGACCTCAGGCGCAGGACGTAGCCGCACGGCGTCAGGCCGGCGGTGCTCAGGGACCACGTCGAGCCGACGGGAGCCTCGAGCACCGTCGAGGAGACCGACGTCGTCAGCGCCGTTGACGGCAGCCCGGTCGGCAGGAGCGAGAAGCCCCAGGAGCCGAACCAGGTGTCCCGGGCATCGAAGGTCCCGTGGATGGTCATGCCCTGAGTGAACTTCCCGCAGCCCTGGAGCGAGAGCTGGTTCGGGTCGATCGCCAGGTGGGCGGCGTTCGCCGGGTCTGCCGAGCCGGCGTTCAGGGTGTTGTCGAGCTGGAAGCGCCGGCTGTCCACGACACCGAGGCCCTGGACCTCCAGATCGACGTTCCAGAGGTGGTCGCCGCTGGACTCGATGAATCCCAGCGTGCCCAGGAGGTTCGTGTTCCAGACCGGCCACGGCAGCCAGCCGTCGGCTGCCGGGGTCACCCCGCTGCCGTGGAAGCTCCCGTCGACGACGTAGAGGGGCGACATCACCGGAACGGCGCTCCCGCCCGCATCGACGTCGCGCACGAGGAGCCGGTAGGTCGCACCCGCCAGCGCCGGGTCGAGCGGGCCCTGGACGGTGACACGCCCGGCGAACGGGCAGCCGCGAATGTCGAGGCTCGCCCCGTTGTGCGCCAGGTGCGCTCCTGGCAGCGTGATCCCGGTGACCGGGTCGAGGTCACCGGTGGCCACGTCACCGACGAGCGCGATCCGCGCGGTGCCGTCGTAGCGCCGCCCGGGCAGCACGTGCACGTGGGTGTCGAGCCGGTTTCCCCAGTGCGGGACCGCGTCCGGGTCGATGGTCGACGGCGGCGTGTTCCAGGACAGGACCGCACGCAGCCGGTGCAGGCCCGGCTCCTCGCACAGGCGTCGGTAGGTGCCCAGGTCGACGGGGAGCACGGCGGCGTAGGACAGCCCACCGGCCGGCATCGTGATGAAGTCGTGCGACGAGACCTGCGCCGTGCCGAGGTAGGTGTAGCGGCAGTCGTCACCGAGATCGGCCCAGAACGCGACGTGCTCCGTGGAGCCGGCGCTGCACGGCGGGCCGGAGAACCCGGTCGGACGCTTCACGCGGAAGGTCGCCACCAGCTGGCCCGCAGCGTCGTCGAGGCCGAGGCACTCCAGCTGCTCGTAGGTGGTGTCGCCCTTGCCCTCGTCCAGCGCGCCGAGGACCTTGCCCCAGCTGAGACCGGCCGCCGCGAAGGCTGCCGACTGCGTCGCGATCGCCGCAGGGGCGAGCGCACCGGCCGCAGCGGCACTCACCTCGGAGGCGGCGAACCGGTGCGCGGGCACCGCCATCCTCGCCAGCTTGGCGACCGACCGGTCGACGGCATGCGTGGCGAGGACCTTCAGCTTCTCCGGCGCATAGAGCCGTGCGAGCGTCGAGACGGCGAGCGGGACGGGGGGCGCTGCCACGGGGGGCAACGGCTGCGGGTTGAGCGCCACCGGACCGTAGGGGTCGATCGGGCCGGGCTCGGGCACCGGGATCGGCAGGTGGATCTCCTCGAGCAGCCCGTGCAGGACGTCCGGGTCGATCTTCAGCGGGGCGAGCAGGTCGCTGAGGTCGGCCGGGTGGAAGCTGCGGCGCGGAGCGACCTGGACGGTGTCCTCCTGAACCTCGCCCCAGACGGGCAGGTAGCCCGGGGTCGAGGGCGTCGGCTCGTGCTCCCAGGACAGGATCGCGCGGACGCGCGGGAGGACGGGCGTGGCGCAGAACTTGCGCAACGCACCCAGAGCGACGCCGACGACCAGCACGTAGGGGTGGTCCGCCGACCCCGCGCAGTCCTTCCCCGTCGGGAGGTCGAAGACCCGTGCCGAGCCCGAGCCTGCATCGACCCAGCCGGCTCCGTGGTCGACGTAGAAGCGCACCCACTCGCGGGTCCCGGTCGTGCAGCGTCCGCCGCCGTAGCCGGACGAGCGCTTGACGACGACGGTGGCCTCGAGCCGGTCGTGCTCGGGCGAGTAGGAGACGCAGCCGATCTCCTCGAAACCGGTGTCAGCCTGCTTGGCCTCGACGAGCGGGAAGCTCTCGGCGAACGAGGCCCCGGCGAGGGTGCCGAAGTAGTTGGGGTTCGCGGTCAGCAGCGAGCGGAAGGCGCTTCTGGACCGCGGGATGGCGGTGGACATGGTGACTCCTTCGGTCGGTGCGGGACGAGCCATGGACGCTCGCCCTCACCCCTACAGAGCGCCGTCACCCGAATGTGTGACATGCACCACACCCGTGGATCCCGGCGGACGCCGCACGAACGTCCGCGAACGACCGTCGTCCCCTACGCTGGTGACGCCCGCTCAGGAGCGGGAACCGGCGCGAGAACTTCGCAGGTCGCGCGGGACAGACCCTGGCGCCAGGCCGGCCAGGGGCCCACGGCAGCACGCACTCCCGGCGCCAGGTCGGCCGGGCAGGAGAGTCATGGGACACACGACCGTCCAGATCGACCGCCAGCGGGTCCTCGAGCTGACCGAGCAGGAAGCCGCACGCCTCGACGAGCGGACCCAGGGGTCGCGAGCGACGTACGAGCGCGCCCGCGTGCACCTCGCCGGCGGCGTCGCCTCGTCCTACCAGGTGCGCAGCCCCTGGCCGATCTATCTCGAGCGTGGTGACGGGCCCGTCGTCTGGGACGTCGACGGGAACCGGATGTGGGACTTCCACAACGGCTTCGGCTCGATGGTCCAGGGCCACGCCCACCCAGCCATCGGGCGGGCCATCGCCGAGCGGTACCCGCGCGGCACGCACTTCGCTGCCCCCACCGAGGATGCGATCGTCGTCGGTGACGAGCTCGCCCGCCGGTTCGGCCTGCCGAAGTGGCGCTACACGAACTCCGGGTCCGAGTCGACGATGGACGCGATCCGCATCGCCCGCGCCTACACGGGCCGCGACACGGTGATCAAGATCTTCGGGTCCTACCACGGGCACCACGACACGGTGATGGTCTCGATCGGGGTCGAGTACGACAGGATCGGCGACCGCGAGAACCTCGAGTCGCTCGCCTACGGAGCGGGCATCCCTGCCGCAACGGTCGAGATGACGGTCCCGGTGCCCTTCAACGACGCGGGCGCTATGGAGCGGCGGATCGTGCGGCTCACCGCCGAGGGCCGCAAGCCCGCCTGCGTGATCATGGAGCCGGCGATGATGAACCTCGGCATCGTGCTCCCGCAGCCGGGCTACCTCGAGGCGGTCAGGGAGATCACGGCCCGGCACGGGATCGTGCTCATCTTCGACGAGGTCAAGACGGGTCTGACGATCGCCGCCGGGGGAGCGACCGAGCGTTTCGGCGTGACGCCGGACCTGGTGACCCTCGCCAAGGCGCTCGGCGGGGGACTGCCGACCGGGGCGATCGGCGGCAGCGCCGAGGTGATGCAGGTCGTCGAGGACGGCAGCGTCTACCAGGTCGGCACCTACAACGGGAACCCGCTCGGGATGGCCGCCGCCCGCGCGAACCTCACCGAGGTCCTCACGCCCGAGGCCTACCGGCACCTCGACCACCTCAACGACCGGATCCTCGCCGGCTGCACCGAGGTCGTCGAGCGCTACGGCCTGCCCGGTTACGCGGTCGGCATCGCCTCGAAGGGGTGCGTGACGTTCTCGCCGACGCCGATCGTCGACTACGAGTCCTTCAAGGCGAACCAGGACGAAGACCTCTCGACGCTGGCCTGGCTGTTCAACCTCAACCGCGGCATCTTCATGACGCCGGGGCGCGAGGAGGAGTGGACGCTCTCGGTCACCCACACCGACGAGGCCGTCGACGCCTACGTCGCCTGCTTCGACGAGTTCGCGCAGGCGATCACCGGCGCCTGATGCTCGCGCTCGGGGTCGGTCCCACCGCCGGCCCCGAGCGAGCGTCGCCGGATCGAACAGGTGTTCGATAGAGTGACGCCATGGACTCGGCCGCCCGGCAGGTGCGCAACACGGAGCAGCCGCCTGGCGTCCCGGTCGCGCCGATGGGCGACGTCGCGGTGATCGTGCACGTCCTGTGGTCGGACGGCACGGAGGAGTGGCGTCCGGCCCGCGCGGTCCGCTGGACACGTACGCACGTCATGGTCGGCTGGCGTGACGATGCCGAGCCCGAGGGCAACCCGTCGGCTCTCGGCCGGCGACCCGCCGGCGCCGTTCCCGATGGCCGGGCGACGTCACGACCGGCGGAACGTTGGGTCTGGCTGCGCGCCGCCGACGTGATGCGCTCGGTCAGCTGGCTCGTGGCCCCCGACCGCGCGGCGCGATGACCGGCGCCGAAGCACGGTCCTCAGGCCACCCGCGCGGTGAGCTCGCTCACGCGGCGATAGGACTCCGCGATCCGATCCTCGGAGATCGACCCGTCGGCGACGAGCCCGAGCAGCGTCGCGTGGACGTCAGCGCCGAGACCCGGCTCGAACACGTCGATGTTGTTGGAGAAGGTCAGCAGGTCGTTCCCGGCGAGCACCGCTCGGCGGATCGCCTCCCTCCTGCTCCACTGCGAGGTGATCGCGCGCATCTGCAGGTCGTCGGACACGACGACCCCGGCGAACCCGAGCTTCTCGCGCAGGAGCCCCGAGATCGTCGCTGTCGACAGCGAGGCCGGGTAGAGCGGGTCGAGACGAGCGTTGAACACGTGCGCCACCATGACCGAGTCGACGGCGTCGGCGGCGAGCAACGCCCGGTAGGGGTCGAGCTCGAGGTCCTGCCAGGTCTTCGTCACGTCGACGAAGCCGAGATGGGTGTCCCCGGTCGAGCTGCCGTGACCCGGGAAGTGCTTGATCGAGGTCAGCACGGCGTGGTCACGATGCCCCTGGACGAACGCCTCGGCCTGGGCGGAGACGACCGCCGGATCCGCAGAGAAGCTCCGGTGGAGCGCCCCGATGATCGGGTTGTCGGGGTTGGTGTCGACGTCGACGACGGGCGCAAGGTTGAACCGGATCCCCACGCCCGCGAGCGTGGTGGCGATCGCGGCCGAGGCCGCACGCGTGAGAGTCACCGAGCCCTGCGCACCCAGCGAGGCCGCTGACGTGGTGGCCGGGAAGCCGTTGGCGGGTGAGAGTCGCGCGACCTCACCGCCCTCTTCGTCCGTGCACAGCAGGACCGGACCGGGCGCAGCCCGCTGGACCGCGGCGCACAGAGCGGTGAGCTGGGCGGGGGAGGTGATGTTGCGCACGGCCGAGCCGGAGGGGACGTCGTGGGAGTAGAGCAGCAGCGTGCCCACGTGCCGATCGACGAGGTCGCCCAGCACCGGGTTCCCGCCCTCGAGCGTCGTCCCGCGGAACCCGAGGACCATCATGCGGCCGATCATCACCTCGATGTCGACATCGGGCACGGCGACGGTCGGCGACGGCGAGGCGACGGGCGAGGACGGGCTCGCTGCGGGCGCCGGCGTGGCGGAGGCGGTGCCGGGCGAGGTCGTCGGGGCGCTGGTGGGGCCCGCGCAGGCCGCGAGCAGGCCGACGGCCACCGTTCCCCCGAGCCCCCCGAGGACGGCGCGCCGCGAGAGGAGTCGTTCGTTCACGGGGTCACCGTGCCACACGATGCTGCGAGACCGACCGGCCGGGCAGACCGGTGGTTGCACCGAGGAGGGCGTGGGCCGACGATGGAGCACCTGTCCGTCCCATGACCCGAGGAGGCCATATGCCTGGTCCAGGCACGCAGCGAGCCCCGTGGCGGCGCGCAAGGTGAGGATCGATCTCAACGCCGACGTCGGCGAGTCGCTCGGCCCGTGGCCGATGGGCGACGACGCCATGCTGCTGACCCTGGTCTCGAGCGCGAATGTCGCGTGCGGGTTCCACGCGGGCGACGCGCCGACCGCGCGCCGCACCTGCGCCCGGGCCGCTGAGCTCGGCGTCCTGGTCGGCGCGCACGTCGGCTACCGCGACCTGGCCGGCTTCGGCCGGCGCTTCCTCGACATCGAGCCGGCCGAGCTGCGCGACGAGGTGCTCTACCAGGTCGGTGCCCTGATGGCGATCGCGCGCGCCGCGGGTGCGGCCGTCCGGCATGTCAAGCCGCACGGCGCCCTCTACACGGCGATCGTCGGGCACGAGGCGCAGGCCACAGCCGTCGTCGACGCCATGGTCGAGCTCGACGGCGACCTCAGCCTCGTCGTGCTCCCGGGCAGCAGGGTCGAGGAGATCGCCGCGACGCGCGGCGTGCGGACCGTCCCGGAGGCCTTCGCCGACCGGGCCTACCGGGCTGATGGAAGCCTCGTGCCGCGGTCGAGCGCCGGCGCCGTGCTCCATGACGCCGAGGGGATCGCGCAACGGGTCGTCCGGATGGTCACCCGCGGAGAGGTCGAGGCGATCGACGGCACGCTGCTGCGGGTGGAACCGCGCAGCGTGTGCCTGCACGGCGACACCCCGGGTGCCGTCCAGATCGCACGCCGGGTCCGCGCCGCGCTCCACGACGCGGGCGTGACGGTGACGAGCACGCCGTGAGCCTGAGGCGCGTCCGCCCGATGGGCCCGAGGGCATGGCTCGTCGACTCCTCGCCGGAGGAGGTCGCCGCGCTCGCTGCCGAGCTGCGGTCCCGGCCCGTGCCGGGCCAGACGGCCGTGCGAACCGGCGCGGCGACCGTGCTGGTGACCGTCCTCGCGGGTACCGCAGAGCGGGCCAGGGTCGAGCTGGCGACGCGGACGGTCGCCGCGGCTGACACCGACACCGAGCCCGGCGCCGTGCACCTGGTCGACGTCGTCTACGACGGGAACGATCGCGAGCGGCTCGCACAGGAGCTCGGGATCAGTGTCGACGCGGTCCTCGCGCGCCACCAGGACCAGGAGTGGAGCGTCGCCTTCTGCGGCTTCGCCCCCGGCTTCGCCTACCTGCGGGGGTGGGAGCTCGAGGTCCCGCGCCTCGACACGCCACGTCCGGCCGTCCCCGCGGGGTCGGTGGCGGTCGCCGGCCCGTTCAGCGCCGTCTACCCGACAGCCTCCCCGGGCGGGTGGCAGCTCCTCGGGCGCACCGACGCGCCGATCTGGGACATCGACCGCGACCCGCCCGCCCTGCTCACGCCGGGGGACCGGATCCGCTGGCGGGCCGTCCGGCCCCGGGTCAGCGGTGCCTCGGACCGGCGGTCCGGCGCGTCGTCGGCGCCACTGCCCGCTCCGGTCCCCTCCGGCAGCAACCTCTCGGCCCCGGTCGCCGCCATGACGATCCTCGACCCCGGGTTGCTCACCCTGATCGAGGACGAGGGCCGGCCCGGACTGGAGCACCTGGGCGTCTGCGCGTCCGGGGCCGCCGACACCCGGGCGGCGCGACAGGCCAACCGGCTCGTCGGCAACAGTCGGTCCGCCGCGGTCCTGGAGACCCTCGGCGGCCTGCGGCTACGGGCACAGCAGGACCTGGTCGTGGCCGTCAGCGGGGCGGAGGTGGAGGCCACGATCGAGCCGGGGCCCGCTGCCTCACCGGACGGTGCGGGCCTCAGCCCCGTTCCGGCCAGGACCCCGTGGGCGGTCGCCACGGGCCAGGTCCTCGCGATCGGGCACCCGAGGCGCGGGGTTCGGGTGTACGTCGCGGTGCGCGGCGGCGTCGAGGTCGCGCCCGTGCTCGGGAGCAGGGCGTCCGATGTGCTCGCCGGGCTGGGACCGCCGGCACTCCGGCCGGGCCAGGTGCTCGAGCTCGGTCGCACGACGACCCCCGTCGGCGCTCCGGAGCAGGCGCCCGCCGTACCGGGGAAAACCTCGACGGAGGTCCGCTTCGTCGTCGGTCCGCGCGAGCAGCAGTTCGGACCGGCCGGTGTCCGCGCCCTGGTGGAGCAGGACTGGACCGTCTCGGCGACATCGAACCGGGTGGGCCTGCGCCTGGAGGGTGCACCGCTGCGAAGGCTCGAGACGGGCGAGCTGCCCAGTGAGCCGATGGTCCCGGGCGCTGTCCAGGTTCCCCCGTCCGGCCTGCCCGTCGTGCTCTTCCGCGACCACCCCGTGACCGGGGGATACCCCGTGATCGGCGTCGTCGTGCCGGACGACCTGGACGTGCTGGCCCAGCTCGCCCCCGGGGCCCGGATCCGACTTCGAGCCGTCGATGCGCGCGACCGGCCGCGTATATCCGACCTGCTCTGACCCCCACACGGGACCATCGGCGCAGGCTGGGCCCCGATCGCCGACCTAACCTGCAAGTGTCTTTTGCACGGACATGAGGAACGCGACGACGCAACCTCCTTCCGCCCCGACGCCACCGGCGCCGCCGCGTCGGATGCTGCAGGTTCGGACCACGTGTCCGCGTCAGTCACTCGACCGCGCACCCAGGGACAGACACCGATGACCGCTCAGCAGCCCCCCTTCCCCGGCACTCCCGTGGTACTCAACGGCAACGGTGCCGTTGCCCACGTCATGAAGCAGGTCTGCGGGGGTGTCATCGGATACCCGATCACGCCATCGACCGAGATCTCCGAGATCTTCGAGGCAGGACGCGCCGAGGGCCAGATGAACGTCTGGGGCCGCCACCCCTTCTTCTTCGAGACCGAGGGTGAGCACTCCGCGCAGAGCGGAGCCCTGGGCGCAGCCCTGACCGGAGGCCAGTTCGTCTCCAACGCCTCCTCGAGCCAGGGCATCCTCTACGCGCTCGAGTCGCACTTCGTCACGGTCGGCAAGAAGATCGGCGGCTTCGTGCTGCAGGTCGCAGCGCGCGTCGTCTCCAAGCACTCCCTGAACGTCATGGCCGGGCACGACGACGTCTACGCCCTCCTGCCCTCCGGCTACACCATCTTCTTCGGTTCCAACCCGCAGGAGGCGGCAGACCTCGCGGCGATCTCCTACCGGACCTCCGCCCTGTCCCTGGTGCCGGTGACCAACGCGATGGACGGCTTCGCGACGAGCCACATGCTGTGCGAGATGTTGCTGCCTGAGCCGGAGCTGCTGCGCACCTACCTCGGGGACCCGACCGGCGAGATCCCCTGCCCGACGGTCGCCCAGGAGCTGCTCTTCGGCGCCAAGGGCCGCGTCAACCAGCTCAGCCGCTGGCTCGACCGCCACGCGGACGACCTCAGCCCGAGCGACCTCGACGCACTGCGTGGCTACCTCGACGGCACCTCCGCGCAGATCGAGGAGGACCGTGCGGGCGAGCTCGTCGCCGAGACCGTCCGATGGGTGCCCGCAGAGCTGCAGGCGCAGTGGCGCCGCCAGTGGATGAACGCCTCCACGAAGGGCACGCGCCAGCTCGTGCCTGCCCTCGTCGACCTCGACAACCCCGGCCTGACCGGACCCGTCCAGAACCAGCCTGACTTCCAGGCCGGCTCCGTCGACCACCGCACCCACTTCGCGGCGGAGGTGCCCCGTCTCGCGCGCCAGGCCATGGCTGAGTACAGCGAGCTGACCGGCCGCTCCTACGGCCCGATCCAGAGCTACGAGATCGAGGACGCCGAGTACGTGATGGTCGGGCTCGGCTCGATCACCGACGACGTCCGCGCCGTGCTGCCCTACCTGCGGTCGCAGGGGATCAAGGCCGGCGTCGTGTCGGTCAAGATGCTCCAGCCCTTCCCGGAGGCCGAGCTCGTCGAGGCGTTGGCCGGCAAGAAGGCAGTCATCGTCCTGGAGCGCTCGGACCAGACCTCGCTGACCAGCCTGGTCACCACCGCACTGTTCAAGGCCCGGGCGAACGCCGACGGTGCCGGGCACGACGTCCCGGCCCTCACGGCCCTTCCCCGACTCACGACCGCGATCTTCGGTCTGGGTGGCCACGACGTGCAGCCGCGCCACCTCGTCGCAGCCTTCGAGCACATGGTCAGCGGGGCGAACGCGCCGTTGATCTACCTCGGCTCGCAGTTCTTCAGCCAGGACCCCTCGCCGGAGATGGCCGAGATCGAGTCCCGCCTGCGCGCCGCCTATCCGGCAACCGAGCACATGGCCCTGCAGACCAAGGAGAACCCCGCGCTCCTGCCGCCCTCGGCGATCCGGATCCGGTTCCACTCGGTCGGTGGCTACGGCACGATCGCCACTGGCAAGCTGCTGACCGACATCCTGGGTGGAGTGCTCGACATGCACTCCAAGTCCGCGCCCAAGTACGGCTCGGAGAAGAGCGGCGCGCCGACGAACTACTACATCACCCTGAGCCCGGAGCCGGTGCTCATCACCAACGCCGAGCTCGAGGACGTCGAGGTCGTGCTGTCCCCGGACCACAAGGCCTTCATCCACACGAACCCGCTCAAGGGCCTCGTCGAGGGTGGCACGTTCATCCTCCAGTCCGACCTGTCGCCGGCAGAGGCCTGGCGCCACCTGCCGAAGTACGCCAGGACCACGATCCGCGAGAAGCACATCCGGTTCCTTGTCATCGACGCCTTCCGCGTCGCCAAGATGCACGCCCCGTCGCCCGAGCTCGAGCTGCGCATGATGGGCATCGCCTTCATCGGCGCCGTCGCCGGGCACGTCGACCGCGTCTCGGATGGAGCAACGGTCGAGGCCATCCAGGAGAAGGTGCGCGCCCAGATCTCCAAGAAGTTCGGCAGCAAGGGCGTGGCCGTCGTCGAGGGCAACATGGCGGTCATCCACGACGGCATCGACGCCACCGTCGCGGTCGACTACGACCTGCCCGAGCTCGTGGCGATCGACGAGGAGGAGTCGCCGCGGCGTCTCGCTCGTCCGGTGTCGATCTCCGCCGACATGTGCACGAGCAGTACTGCCGCGACCGCGAGCGGCCTCTTCGACCCGGCCTACTACGAGAACATCGCAGCGCGCCCGTTCCGTGAGGGCACGATCGGCGAGGCCCCGGTCATGCCGGGGATCGGCCTGTTCATGCCCGCGGGCTCGGCGGCCAGCAAGGACAAGGGACTGTTCCGGCGGACCGTCCCGCAGTTCAACCCCGATCTGTGCACCGGCTGCCTCGAGTGCGCGCTCGTCTGCCCCGACGCGGCGATCCCGAACACGGTGCACGAGCTGCCCGACCTGCTGCTCACGGCGATCGACCAGGTCGACGCGCCGGAGGCGCAGCGTGCGGTCCTGCGCTCGAAGGTCTTCGCGATCTCCGAGAGCGTGCGGGAGACCTACCGGCAGGGTGCGACGGAGCTGAAGTTCCATGAGCTCGTCGGCCAGGCGGGGCACGCGCTCGACCCCACGAACGCGACCTTCCGGCGGCACGTCGACGCGCTGGTCGGGGTGCTGTCCGACTACCCGGTCGCACGCACCCGGCCCTACTTCGACGCGATGGAGAAGACGGTCCCTGGTTCCGGTGGCCTCTTCACCGCGACGATCGACCCGTGGAAGTGCACGGGCTGCTTGGAGTGCACCGAGGTCTGTGGCCCGGGCGCGCTCACGGCTGTCGTCCAGGACGAGGAGGTGCTGGCCAGTCTTCAGGATCGTTTCGCCCTGATGTCTGCCGCACCGAACACGCCGACCAAGTACTTCGCCGGGTCGACCACGGCCGGGGGAGACCTCAAGCGGCTCCTCCTGGACCACGACAACTACTACGCGACGACCGGTGGCCACGGCGCCTGCCGTGGCTGTGGCGAGGTGACCGCCATCCGGCTCGTCATGTCGATGAGCCATGCCCTCGGTGACGGGCGTCGCACGGCGCACCAGGCAGAGCTCGAGGACCTGCTGGGCCGGATGCAGGACAAGCTCGCCGGGCTGGACGCCGGCGAGACCGAGCGCCGAGAGCGGATCAGTGGGCTGATCGGCTCGCTCGAGCGTCGGCTCTACCAGCTCGAGAGCGGGCCGACGGGCAACGGACCGGCGTCGACGATCATCGCCAACTCCACCGGGTGCTCGAGCGTCTACGCGTCGACGTTCCCGTACAACTCCTACCTCGACCCGTGGGTCAACAGCCTCTTCCAGGACGCCCAGCCGCTCGCGAAGGGAATCTTCGAAGGCGTCGCGGCCTCTCTCGTGGCTGACATGCGGGACCAGCGGATCGCCCAGCTCGAGCTCGACGACGCCTACGACCCCGCGGTCCAGGGCAAGGTCCTCAAGCGGCTCACCTGGGAGCGGTTGACCCCGGCCGAGCTCTCCCTGATGCCGACGATCATGACGATCGGCGGTGACGGGGCGAGCTACGACATCGGTTTCGGTGCCATGTCGCGCATCCTGGCCAGTCAGACACCGATCAAGGTCATGGTGCTCAACTCGGGCGCCTACTCCAACACCGGCGGGCAGACCTCCACGGCGAGCTTCACCGGCCAGGACTCCGACCTCTCGCGGTTCGGCGGGGCGCACGACGGGAAGCACGAGTCCCGCAAGGAGCTCGGCCTGCTCGCCTCCTTCCACCCGAACGTCTACGTCGCCTCGACCTCGACGGCTCTGCACGGGCACTTCCTCAAGTGCAGCATGGACTTCCTGGAGTACGGCGGAGCGCCGGCCGTGATGGACGTCTACACCCCGTGCGGCTCGGAGAACGGGATCGCGGAGGCCGCCTCGGCGGCGCGGTCGCGACTCGCGGTCGAGTCGCGGATGAGCCCGTTGTTCGTGCACGACCCCCGCAAGGGCGAGCACCTTCACGACTGGTTCTCGCTCGACGGCAACCCGGACGCGGACAAGACGTGGACGACGAGCACCCTGGAGTACCTCGACGAGAACGGCGAGATCCAGCTGCTCACCACCGCGCTCACCCCGGCCGAGTTCGCGCTGGGTGAGGTCCGCTTCAAGAAGCAGTTCCGTCGGCTGGCACCGGATCTGGAAGATCGCGGGGTCCCGATCGCGGACTACCTCGAGCTGCCACGCGCGGACCGCGGGGACAAGATCCCCTTCGTCTACGCGACCGACGACGACCGTCACCTCATCAAGGTGGCATGCTCGACCCAGGTGGTCGCGCTCGTCGAGGACCGGCGGCGCTACTGGCAGGTCCTGCAGTACCTGTCCGGCGGCCACGAGGCCGAGCTCTCCGCCCTGCACCGCGAGGACATCGACGCCCTGCAGGAGCGGTACGACGAGGTCATGGCGCAGCGCGAGTCCTCGCTGGACGAGATCGTCCAGGCGATGACCGAGCTGGCGTCCTCGAGCACGGCGCCGGTCGGGCTCGGGTCGACCATCGGGACGCGGTCCTCGGCAGTCGGCGGCAACGGGACCGCCGCCGCCGCCGCTCCCGCCACGTCGAGCGTCGCCGTCGCCGACCACGCGGTCTGGCTGGACCCGGAGGACCAGTCCAAGTGCACGGACTGCGGGACCTGCTACCAGGAGCTGCCCCAGGTGTTCGAGAAGACGACGGTCGTCGTCGACGGAGCGGCGAAGGTCGTGGCGCGGATGATCCCCGGGGCGCTCGAGAAGCTCGAGGTCACCCCAGAGATCCAGGCACGGATCGATCGGGTGCGGGCCACCTGCGACGCGGAGATCATCAAGTGAGCACCCAGACGCCCGGCCGTGACGCCACGGCCTCCGACCGGGAGGACCTCCTGCGCTACCTCGACGCGTCCAGCACGCTCGAGACCAGCCGCAGCGAGGTCGACGAGCTCCAGCACTCCGCGGGCGTCGGTCAGTTCCAGCACCAGCTGGAGCTGCTCAAGCGCCGTCTGCTCGCGGACCCGGAAGCCTTCAGGGACATGTTCATCTCCGAGGGCATGGCGGCCGTGGCCTGGGAGTTCCGTCAGCCGGAGCTCGGCGCCGAGTTCACCCAGACCCTGTGGGAGATGCTCGGTCGGGGGGACGGCGGCTCGGCGGTGCTCATGCGCTTCATCTGGCACCTGCCGCTCGGCAAGAAGCGCACCTTCATCCGGGCGATCGACGCGCACCTGTCCGAGCGGTACCCGATGTTCGCGGGTCTCTCGCAGGGCTGGCCCACCGCGACGACCATCCCGCCGTACGTGCGCGACGCCGAGTCCCGCTCGCACGACTTCGAGCTCGTCAACCAGGGCTACCTCGGTTACATGAACCTCGGGTTCACCCGCGGGGACATCGACATGTTCGTCTGGCTCGAGGCGCTGCGCGACAAGCAGTGCGCCGAGAAGCCCTGCGAGCTCGGCATCTTCCTGGCCAACCACAAGGAACCCGTGGGCGGCTGCCCGGTCAAGATCCACATCCCGGTGATGCTCGACCTCATCGGCAACGGGCGCTTCCGCGAAGCCATGGAGCTCATCGAGGGCAGCAACCCGTTGCCGGGGGTGACCGGCCGGGTGTGCCCGCAGGAGCTCCAGTGCCAGGGGGTGTGCCTGCACAAGGAGAACCCGATCCAGATCGGTCAGCTCGAGTGGTTCCTGCCCGCGCGCGAGAAGCTCGTGAACCCGGACGGGGTCCTTGCGAAGTTCGCCGGCTTCCCCGACCCGTGGGAGCGCGCGACGAAGCCACCGGTCGCCATCGTCGGATCCGGCCCGTCCGGGCTGATCAACGCCTACCTCCTGGCCGCCGAGGGGTTCCCGGTGACGGTCTTCGAGGCGTTCCACGCGCTCGGGGGCGTCCTGCGCTACGGCATCCCGGAGTTCCGGCTGCCGAACGAGCTCATCGACGACGTCGTGGAGAAGATCCAGCTGCTCGGCGGGCGATTCGTGTCGAACTTCGTCGTCGGCAAGTCAGCCAGCTTGCAGGACCTGCGGGACGCCGGCTTCTGGAAGATCTTCGTCGGCACCGGTGCCGGCCTGCCGAGGTTCATGAACATCCCCGGCGAGCACCTGCTCAACGTGATGTCGGCCAACGAGTTCCTCACCCGCGTCAACCTCATGCAGGGGCTGCGCGCCGACTACGAGACGCCGCTGCCCGACACCGAGGGCAAGGAGGTCCTCGTCATCGGCGGCGGCAACACGGCGATGGATGCAGCACGGACCGCGCGGCGTCTGGGCGGCAACGTGACGATCGTCTACCGGCGCACCCAGGCCGAGATGCCTGCCCGTGTCGAGGAGCTGCACCACGCCATCGAGGAGGGCATCGCCGTCAAGGTCCTGCGGTCTCCGACGGAGTTCCTCGGTGACACGGCGACCGGCTTCGTCACCGCCACGACGCTGGAGGTCATGGAGCTCGGCGAGCCGGACGCCTCCGGACGACGCAGCCCCAACCCGACCGGGGCCACCGAGACGATCCACGCCGACCTGGTGATCATGGCGCTCGGCAACGCGGCGAACCCGATCATCAAGGACTCCGAGCCACGGTTGGCCACCTCGAAGTGGGGGACGATCAACCTCGACCACGACGGCTCGCAGGAGACGACGCTCGACGGCGTCTACACCGGGGGCGACGCGGCCAGAGGTGGGTCGACCGCGATCCGGGCGG
Source organism: Actinomycetales bacterium (assembly GCA_038252305.1). Taxonomy (GTDB): domain Bacteria; phylum Actinomycetota; class Actinomycetes; order Actinomycetales; family Cellulomonadaceae; genus Actinotalea. Next base: position 20,381 of record JBBSAL010000054.1, read on the forward strand.
CCGGCGACGGACAGGCGGCTGCCAGGGAGATCGTCGGTTCGATCGACCTGCCCGCCGACCAGATCAGCAGCATGGTCGCCACTGCGAAGGAGTACACGGACGTCGCCTCGACGAGCCAGCGCATCCTCGCGACGGCGGAGCTGAGCGACGGTATCCGGGAGTTCACGGTGCACTCACCCGTCATCGCGGCTGCGGCACGTGCCGGGCAGTTCGTGCGGCTCCTGCCGCAGCCGGACGGGGAGCTCATCCCGCTGACCCTTGCCGACTGGGACACCGAGGCCGGCACGATCTGCCTCGTGGTGCAGGGCATGGGGACCAGCAGCATCCAGATCAACCAGATGGCCGTGGGGGAGGCCTTCGCGGGGATCGCCGGTCCGCTCGGGCGTCCGAGCGACCTCGTCGAGTACCCCGAGGGCTCGACCGTGGTGTTCACGGCCGGCGGGCTGGGTCTGCCGCCGGTGTACCCGATCATGCGCGAGCACCTGCGCATCGGGAACCATGTCACGCTCATCTCCGGCTTCCGCAGCGGCAGCCTGATGTTCTGGACGGGCGAGGACGAGCGCGTGGGTCGTCTCCAGGCGGAGTACGGCGACCAGCTCGAGGTGATCTACACGACAAACGACGGCAGCTTCGGGGTTCCGGGCTTCGTCACCGGACCGTTGGAGGAGCTGCTCGAGGCCAACCGCCGCGGCGAGGGTCGGACGGTGGCCGAGGTCGTCACGATCGGCCCGCCGATGATGATGCGTGCCGTCACCGACCTCACGCGTCCCTACGGCGTGCACTGCGTCGCGAGCCTGAACTCGATCATGGTCGATGCGACCGGGATGTGCGGGGCATGCATGGTCCCCGTCGTGATCGACGGGAAGCTGGTACGCAAGCACGCCTGCATCGACGGCCCGGAGATCGACGCCCACCTGATCGACTGGGACAAGTTCCTGCCCCGGTTCGGCCAGTTCAAGGCCCAGGAGCAGCGCAGCCGCGTCGCGCACGGCCTCGGCTGATCACCGCACGACGAACGGCGGGGCGGGGCCCGGGGGCCGGCCCCCCGGTGGGACGGCAGCACAAAGGGGGGGCGGAAGACCCGTGGCCCGGCTCGGGCGGGCCCGCGCCCCCCGGCGCCCTGGGCGCGGGTGGGCGGGGCCCCGCGGGGCCGTTGGAAGGGGTTTTCCCCACCCCCTTCGTGGTGCACCACTACGGGGGGGCCGGACCCCCGGCGCGGCCCCGCCGTTCGTCGTGCGGTGATCAG
>JBBSAL010000055.1:0-19968 GCA_038252305.1 Actinomycetales bacterium
AACTGCGCTACAATCACAAGCGCCTGCACTCGGCACTGGGCTACCGCACACCCGATGAAGTCGAGAACGAGTGGTACAGCACCCAGAAAGCAGCATGAAAATCAGACAATAACACGGTCCGAAATTTGTCCCTCAGTCCAAGGAGACGGCGAGGAGTCGCCGCTCCAAGGTTCACGGCAACCTCGTCCGCCACGAGACCCTCCCTGGTATGCATGTGTGATCCAAAGCGCTCTGACATGCCCAAGTCGTCAGGGTCGCATTCTGCACCATGCCACCGGCATTCCATCGGCGATTGAAGGGCGCGCCTCCGTAGCACGGAGTCAGTCTGCGCGTGGCGGACTTGCCGGTCGTGGCCATGCGCTTGCGGTTGCGCGACCCGGCCGCCAACATCGGTAGCGGACACGCGATCCGACAGGACCAGAGCTAGCGCGTCGCTTGCGAGCCTCTCGGCGTCGCGCCGGAGACGCGGCGGCAGAGGCAGCGCGCAAGGTGTGCCAGCACTTCGCTCGCGGCAACAAGGACCAGGGGTGCCTCGCTTTCAGCGCCCGCACGGCTCCCGCGAGCGCGATCACGGCGAGCGCTCGCCGAGGGTGTTCCTTCCAGGGGCGGCGATGTCGCCCTACCGCTCCGTCTGGCGCTCATCGTTCGACTGCGCCCCAGACACCTGCTCGAAGACGGCGGCGGGTACGTCGAGCCCAGTGCGGAGAAGGGTCAAGTGCGGAACCCCGCTGGACCGGACCGCTTCCGCGTCTCGCCACGCTTCCCAGGCCTCAGCGGTCGCGCCTCGACCTCCTCTCGTGAAGGGACGGATACGATCGCCGCCTTCACGGTGGTCATGGCTTTCGTCATCGCCTGAGCCAATGCCGGGTCGCGCAGGTCGATGAGCCCGCCGTAGACGTCGTAGGTGATCTGGATGCTGGCGTGCCCGAGCATCTCCGAGATCACCTGGATCGGGACTCCACCCGCGAGGGACCACACCACGGTCGTGTGGCGCAGCATGTGCGGGGTCGCCCGCTTCTCCAGACCTCGCTGCATGGCCTCGGCGACGGCGGGCCGCCAGCGGTCGGCATGGAACTCGGTGTAGCGCCAGGGGTTGCCGTACCGGGTCCTGAAGACGTACTCCCCAGGTGCCATGCCGGCCACCGCTAGTTGGAGCCGACGCGCGACGGATCCGACGAGCATCCCGTAGCGTGCGCGCTTGTTCTTCGGCGGTCCGAGCTTGTATTTCGGTGACTCGGACTGGTCCTCGAGGATGGGGCTGGTGTCTCCCGGGGCGCGCTGGGACCACGCTCGCACGATGTGAAGGCTGGCGATGCCGTCGTCGCTGAAGGTGACGTCTCCAGCTCGGAGAGCGGCGATCTCGCCCCAGCGGATGCCCGTGGTGAGCAAGACGTCGACCAGCAGCAGGACGTCAGCCTTGAGGCAGGCACGCAGGAGGGCCCACTCGTCATGCTGGAAGAAGCGAACCTGACGTGCCTCACGGGCGTCAGCCTGGGGCAGTTCGGAGGTCTCGCAGGGGTTGTCTCGGCGCAGACGCATCCGCTTCTGGCCGTGGGCGATGACGGAAAAGAGCGTGCCGTGGTAGTTGCGGATCGACTTCGGCGCGAGGCCAGCTTCGAGGAGCGTGTCGACCCAGTCGGAGACCTCGGCATCGGTGATGTCGGAGAACGGGATGTCGCCCAGGGTCGGCAGCAGGTGCAGCTCGCAGTTCCTGCGGTAGCGGTAGACGGTGTACGCCTTCACGCGGCCGAGCGCGACGCGGCGGTCCTGGAGGGCAAGGTAGTCCTGGACGACGTCGGCAAGGGTCTTCACGTCGACGCTGCGCCGAACGTACCCTTCACCCTTGATCCAGCCGCGAGGCCACAGGTGGCCCGCCTTCTCCACGTCGAGCCTGAAGGCTTCGGCCCTGCCCTGCGAATGAAACGTCTCGGACTGCCAGGCGCCACCTCGGGCTCCTCCGAGCCGCCAGCGAACCTGGTATGACCGACCTCCGTCTGCCCGCTTGTGGGCGACGATCTGGGCCATGCGATCCTCCGCCTCTGAGACTCCCTGAGGAGACGGAGCGTAGGCGTTTGCGCAGTTCAAGGGGTGTCCGGTGGGGGGCGAGAACCCCGTCCCCGAGCGGTGAGCACATGTGCTCACCGGTTCCGGAGCGTAGGCTCCCGCGCAATTCAAGGGGTGTCCGGAGGGGGGCGAGATCCCCCATAGGCGAGTGGTGAGCACATGTGCTCACCTCATCCGGCGAAACGAAAGCGCCCCTGACCACGTTTCCGCAGGTCAGAGGCGCTTTTGTTCGCTGTCTCAACGAGTGTCCGGAGGGGGACTTGAACCCCCACGCCCGTTAGGGCACTAGCACCTCAAGCTAGCGCGTCTGCCATTTCGCCACCCGGACAGGTGTCTTGCGGCGCCGTCCTGGCCGCCTCAAGTGCGGCAGCAAAGATAGCACGGCGCGGCAGGCCGCCCTGACCGATCGCCTACGGCAGACTGGGCACCGCCGGGCCGGCAACACCGGCTGACGAGCCCTTCGGCTCGGCTCAGCGCCCGCGACCAGCGGGCGTACGACAGGAGGCATCAGCCAGTGAACGACGACGTCACGACGCCGGGGAGCATCGCGGGGCTGGCCGGGCTCGGTGCGGCAGCACGGCGTGCCGTCAGCTCCGGACGACGCGGACCCACGTCGACGACGAGGATCGCCGGCGCGCGCAGGCCCGCGGCTGTCGTTCAGCAGGAGGTGACTCCCGGCTGGCTTCGCACGATGGCGGGCTGGTCCTGGCGGGTGCTCGTGGTCGTCCTGACGGTGGCGCTGGTCTTCTGGGCGACGTCGAAGGTGCTGCTGCTCTTCGTCGCGCTCTTCCTCGCGATGGTCTTCACATCTGTTCTGCGTCCCCTCGTCGAGCTCCTCTCGCGGATCATGCCGCGCGCCCTGGCCACGGCGTTGTCGATCGTGCTCGGGTTCCTGTCGATCGCCGGGCTGCTCACCTACGTCGGCTTCTCGGTCGCGGGCCGGTGGACGACACTCGTCGATCAGTTCACCCAGGGGATCACGGCGGTCCTGGACCTGCTGAAGGCCAGCCCGCTGCGGTTGAACGTCGCTGACCAGAGCGTCCAGGGCTGGCTGGTCCAGGCACAGGCCTGGATCTCGCACAACAGCGGAACGATCGCGAGCCAGGCGCTGACCGGTGCCGGCTCGGTGCTCGAGGTGTTCACGGCGGTCGCACTGGCCACCTTCTTCACGGTGTTCTTCCTCCTGCGCGGGCGCGAGATGTGGGTGTGGTTCCTCAACCAGCTGCCTGGTCGGATGCGCCCGTCCTGGTACACCGGCGGAGGCGCGGCCTGGGAGACGTTCTCCGGCTACACCCGCGGGATCTTCCTCGTCGCGGCGTCGGACGGGATGCTCGCCGCGATCGCGCTGATCGTCCTCGGCGTCCCGCTCGCCGCGCCGCTCGCCGTCCTGGTGTTCCTCGGGGCGTTCATCCCGCTGGTCGGCGCCCCGCTGGCGATGGTCGTCGCGATGGTCGTCGCACTGGCGGCCAACGGCGTGGTCAACGCGATCCTGGTGGGCGTCGCGATCGCGCTCATCGGGCAGATCGAGGGCCACCTGCTCCAGCCGCTCATCATGGGGCGGGAGGTCTCGCTGCACCCGGTGGTCGTGGCACTGGCAGTCACGGCCGGCGCGCTCGTCGCGGGAGTGCTCGGCGCGGTCATCTCCGTCCCGCTCATCGCGGTGGCATGGTCCGTCTTCTCACGGCTGCGCACGATCGACCCCCCGACGGTGAGCGTCGAGATGGTCCCGGAGAGCGAAGCGCCCGCAGCCTCGGAGTCGTAGCGAGGGCGCCGGGACGTCGGTCGTCCCGGCGCACGGATCGCGGTTCAGCGGAAGTCACGTGACACCGTGGGGATCCGCAGCGACAACGGCGCCAGGTGCTCGGCGAGCAGGTTGGTCGCACCGTCGGCCCGTTCCAGCCGCCCCCTGACCACGAGCGCGGGCGACGAACGGGCGACGGAACGAAAACGCTGCCACAGGCCTGCGCTGCAGATGATGTTGAGCAGGCCCGTCTCGTCCTCGACGGACAGGAACGTCACTCCCCCGGCGGTCCCCGGCCGCTGGCGGTGGGTGACCACTCCCGCGACCGCGACCCGTCGCCCGACCTCGTGGCCGACGGCCTGGGCCACCGTGAGCACCCCGGCCGCCGTCAGCCCCTCCCGGACGAACTCGGTCGGGTAGGAGTCGACCGAGACCCCCGTCGCCCAGACGTCGGCCATCGCCACCTCGACCACGTCCATCCCGGGCAGCATCGGGGACTGCACCCCGACCGAGACACCGGGCAGGGTGTCCGGCCCCTCCTGTGCCAGGGCACCCGCCGCCCACAACGCTTCGCGGCGTTCGACGCCGAGGGAGGCGAGCGCCCCTGCCGTGGCCAGCGCCTCGAGCTGGACGGTGCTCAGCCGCACCCGGCGGACCAGGTCGCGCAGGTCGGCGAACGGGCCGTGCGCCGTCCGCTCGGCCACGAGGCGCTCGACCACGGGCACGCCCATCCCCCGCACTGCTGTCAGCCCCATCCGGACCGCCAGCGTCGGGTCGACGTCGAGGACGACCTGGCCAGGCCTCACCTCGGTGCCGACCGACGGCCCCGGCCCCGCCACGGCCGGGGCCTCGACGCGTTCGAGGCCGGCCTGGACCTCGGAGTGCTGGACGTCGGGCCGCAGCACCGTGACCTCGTGCCGGCGGGCATCGGCCGCCAAGGTCTGCGGGGAGTAGAAGCCCATCGGCTGGGCGGCCAGCAGCCCGGCGTAGAAGGCAGCCGGGTGGTGCACCTTGAGCCAGGAGCTCGCGTAGACGAGGTAGGCGAAGGAGTAGGCGTGCGACTCGGGGAAGCCGAAGTCGGCGAAGGCCTTGAGCTTGTCGAAGATCTGCTCACCGATCTCCGGGGTGATGCCCCGCACGGACATCCCGTCCATCAGCCGGGCGTGCAGCGCCTCCATCCGCTCGCTCGACCGCTTGGACCCCATCGCCCGGCGCAGCTGGTCCGCCTCGGCGCCGCTGAACCCGGCCACGTCGATGGCCATCTGCATGAGCTGCTCCTGGAACAACGGGACGCCCTTGGTCTTGGCCAGCGAGCTCTCCAGCAGCGGGTGCAGGTAGGTGACCGGCTCCCGGCCGCGCACCCGGTTGATGTACGGGTGCACCGACCCGCCCTGGATCGGGCCGGGCCGGATGAGGGCGACCTCGACGACGATGTCGTAGAAGCACCGCGGGCGCAGCCGGGGCAGCGTGGCCATCTGGGCGCGGGACTCGACCTGGAAGACCCCGACGGTGTCGGCGGCGCAGAGCAGGTCGTAGACGGTCGGGGCCTCCTGGGGAAGGTCGTGCAGGCCGAGTTCGACACCCTCGTGGCGGGCGATGAGCTCGAAGGCGATCCGCAGGGCCGAGAGCATGCCGAGCCCGAGCAGGTCGAACTTCACCAGGCCCGCGTCGGCGCAGTCCTCCTTGTCCCACTGGAGCACGGTGCGACCGGGCATCCTGGCCCATTCGACGGGGCAGACCTCGATGACGGGGCGGTCGCACAGGACCATGCCCCCGGAGTGGATGCCCAGGTGCCGGGGCAGCCGCAGGAAGCGCTCGGCCAGGTCGATGACCTGCTCGGGGATCTCGGCGAGCTCGGTGGCCGAGGGCGGACGGTGCGTCGGGACGACGTCGTGCCCGTCCTCGGTGACCTGGCCGGCCGGCCCGACCGCCGGCGCCCTCGTCACGGTCCACCAGGAGCTCGGCTTCTCCGGTCCGCGCAGCGATCCCCACCGCTCGATGCTCTTGCTCCACGCGTCCTGCTGGCCGACGTCGAAGCCCAGCGCCTTGGCGGCGTCCCGCACCGCCGAGCGTGGCCGGTAGGAGATGACGTTGGCGACCTGAGCGGCGTGCCGACGGCCGAACCGCTCGTAGACGTACTGGATGACCTCCTCGCGCCGGATCGACTCGATGTCCACGTCGATGTCCGGCGGCCCGTCGCGCTCCGGGGCGAGGAACCGCTCGAACAGCAGGCCGTGCCGGACCGCGTCGACGGCGGTGACCCCCAGGGCGTAGCAGACCGCGGAGTTGGCGGCCGATCCACGGCCCTGGCAGAGGATCCCCCGCCCACGGCAGAAGGAGACGAGGTCGTGGACGATGAGGAAGTACCCGGAGAAGCCGAGTGCGATGATCACGTCCAGCTCGTGGGCGAGCTGGGCCCACGCCCCCGGGACCCGCTCGGCCTGCTCCGGGCCGTACCGGTCGAGGGCGCCACGGCGGACGAGCTCGCGCAACCAGCTCGCCTCGTCGTGACCGGGCGGGACCGGGTAGGGCGGCAGGCGTGGCGCGACGAGGGCGAGGTCGAAGGCGCACTCGGCCGCCAGCTCGGCGGCGGTGCGCACCGCCGCCGGGTGCCGCCGATGACGTGCGAGCATCTCGGACGGCGAGCGCAGGTGCGCACCGGGGCCGGCCGGTAGCCAGCCGTCGATCTCGTCGAGGCTCGATCGGGCACGGACGGCACTGAGCGCCGCAGCGAGATCGGCATCGGCCGGGCGGGCGTAGTGCACGTTCCCGGTCGCGACGAGCGACAGGCCGGTGCGGCCGGCCAGCTCCGCGAGGGCGTCGTTGCGCTCGGAGTCGAGCGGGTCCCCCGTGTCGGTGATCTCCACGGCGACGTTGTCCCGCCCGAACAGTGCGGTCAACCGGTCGAGCTCGAGCTGAGCCGCAGCCAGGTCGAGACGACGCTCGACGGGCCGCCCGGTCCGCCGCCTGGCCGCGCCGGTGCCCTCCAGCGCCTGACGCACCGCCCCCTTGCGGCAACCGGTGAGCACCAGCCACTGACCGTCCGCTGCGGCGGCCAGCTCGGGCAGCCGGTAGGCGGCCGCGCCCTTGGACCCGGTGGCCAGGTGCCCGTCGGCGATCGCGCTGGACAGCGAGCGGTAGCCGTCCGGCCCGCGGGCCAGGACCAGCAGGTGGCTCGAGCGCGGGTCGGGGGTACCGGTCGGCGCGTCCAGCACGCCGTCGCCGGTGGCCAGGTGCAGCTCGGCACCGAACACCGTCGGCAGGCCATGTGCCCTGGCCGCCTGGGCGAACCGGACCACGCCGTACAGGCCGTCGTGGTCGGTGAGCGCCACGGCGGACAGCCCGAGCCGATCGGCCTCGGCGACCAGGGCCTCGGGCTGACTGGCGCCGTCGAGGAAGCTGTAGGCGGAGTGCAGGTGCAGCTCGGCGTACTGCGGGGCGGCGTCGGCGTGGCCTCGCTCAGTCATAGGTGGCCTCGAGCGTCCAGACCCCGTCGGCCAGCGCGAGCAGCACCGCCCGGCCGTCGCCGAGGGTGGCCTGCAGGTAGACCGAGCGCGATGCCGACCCGGCGGTGCCCCACCAGCGCTGCACCATCGGCCACGGCCCCGCCCAGCCGGTGACCTCGCTCTGCGAGGTGCCGTCCGGCCACCAGACCATCGCCGGCTCGGCGCTGACCTGCAGCCTCGCGTCCACCTGGACCCGACGCCCGTCCGTCCCGCACAGCTGGACGGGCTGCGGGGCGACGAGCACGGTCGCGGGGGCCGGGGCGGGGAGCCGCCCGGGCCACGGTGCGTCCACGGACCTGGCCGGCGGCACGTCCTCACCCCAGGGCACCAGGTGCACCTGGTCCCGGACCTCACGGCCGCCCTGGACCCGGGCGCTGAGCACCGCCTCGGCACCCAGCAGCCCCTGGACGCGGTGCACGGCACGTTGGGCGCGCAGATCGGCCCCGGCGGCCTGACCCCAGAGCCGGCCCTGCTCGGCCCCGACCGCGACGACCTCCTCGGCACGCAGCGCGAGCCGTACGAGCGGGGCGGGCTCGGGATCGTCACCCAGGCCGGTCCGGCCGAGGCTCCGGGCCGTCAGCCAGCCGTCCAGCTGCCAGCGCACCCGGTCGGTCAGCCGAGGGACCGACAGCCCACCGAGCGCGGTGTCGGTGCGCCAGGTACGCACCAGCTCGGCGCCCTCGGTGGTGGTCGCGCAGATCTGCACCCGTCCGCACCCCACCCCGGCAGCCACCATCGCCGCGTTCAGGCCCTCGGCGAGCGATCGCGCGGCGAAGGCCGTCGCCTCGAGCCGCTCGACCGGGGGGTCGAAGTCCTGGGCGACGGCGACGTCCGGCTCGGGACGACGCAAGGCGGTGGGGCGGTCGTCCTCGCCGGAGGCCACCCGGTGCGCCCACTCGCCCCCCGGACCGAACCGTGCAGCGACATCGGCGCGAGGCAGCCGGGCGAGGTCGCCGAGGGTGCGGACCCCGAGCCTGATCAGCAGGTCCACCAGGGCGTCCACCTCGGTCGCCGCGCCGATCGTCAGGTGCCGCAGCTCGCCGATCCCCCAGCCGGCCAGGAACTGGCGCGTCGTCCCGACGGGGACCAGTGTCGAGGCGCGTGCGGCGATCACGGCCGCCCCGATGCCGTCGGCCATCCCGACCTGCGCCTCGCACCCCACCTCGGCGACGGCACTGACCAGTCGTTCCGCGAGCACCTGCTCCGAGCCGTGGTACCTGCCGGCGCCGGCAGCGGGCAGCAGGATCAACCCCGGCCGAGCCACCTCGATCCCGGCCACCACACCCTCCGCCGCGACGGCGACCGGCTCGAACTCCCGACTGTCACGGCCCTGGTCCGCCGAGAGCAGGGCGAGCTCAGGGCAGCACTGCTGGGCGGCGCGCCGACGCATCCCCCGCCGAACGCCCTGACGACGGGCCGGCGCCGAGACCGCGGTGATCCGTCGGCCGTCATGCACCGCTGCCGGGGCGTGCACCGGCACCCGTTCGACGCTCATGGCAGCCAGCACCGGCCAGTCCGGCACCCACAGCGCTGCGGTCCGGGTGCTCATCCGACCCGCCGCTCGACCGGTTCGATGAGTGCAGGACGCGAGCTCGCGTCGGGCAGCGGGCCGGCGACCAGCCCGGTGCGGTCCGTCTCGCGCCAGGTGCCGGGCAGCACGACCTCGCCGGACCACCCCCGTGCCGCCGCACCCCGGCCGTAGCGACTGACCGCGAGCACCCCGTCCCGCAACCGGCCGTCCCCGCGGCCCACCCCACCCCAGCGGGAGACCGTGGCGTGGATCGCCACCGAGGCCCCGGGCCACGGAGTGGTGCTGAGCAGCACGGCCGTGCGCTCCCTGGCGCGGGCGCTGAGCCGACGGCGGTCGCTGTCGGTCAGGGCGACCTCGCCCACCACGACGGCGTCCATCCCGTCGAGCAGCGCGGCCAGCACGCGAGGGCTGTCGGGGCCGGGATCCGGCACCAGGACGACGCGCTCGAGCGCCAGGCCGAGCTGCGCGGCGGCCAGCACCCCGACACCCGGAAGGCCCACCATGGCCACCCAGCCCCCGGCGGCGGAGGCCTCGGCCAGCAGGGCGAGCAGCAGCGAGGTGGACCCGGCGACCGTCACCGTCGCGCCCCGATCGAGGGAGGGCATCACCACGGACAGGCGAGGGTCGACCGGGAGGGCGGGCCGGCCGTGCCCGCGCACGCCAGGAACCCCGGCCGGCCCGGTGGCGCCTGTGTGCGGGACCAGGACAGGTGGGACAAGGGCGGACGGCACCGGACCAGGTGGGGCCAGGGCGGGGACGGGCGCGGACCACGGCCGACGACGGGTGCCGGTGCGCGCCTCCGCCCGGTCCAGCACCGCACGCGCGCGCGCCACCCGGTCGACGGGCACAGCCACTGCGGTCATCACGCCTCCGAGATCGTTCGAACATCTGTTCGAGTATCTCAGTACACGCTGACACTCCCCCCGGTGTCAATCGACGGTCGGCCACGCCCGGGTGGTCCATTCGTCTCCCCAGAAATGGACTAAATCGCTCCCGTGGCCGGTTGTCGGTTCGGATGGTTCGATGGACACCATCCCCTGGACCCCCGAGAGAACCGCACGCGCACGTCCGACCAGGCCACCTCGGTGAGCCCGAGAACGAGGAAGCGACGATGATCGAGTTCCGATCGGTGACCAAGCAGTTCCCAGACGGGACCGTCGCGGTCGACAACTTCAGCTTCGTCCTGCCCGCCCACCAGGCGACCGTCCTGGTCGGCTCCTCCGGCTGCGGGAAGACGACGATCCTTCGCATGATCAACCGGATGCTCGAGCCGACCTCCGGCCAGATCCTCATCGACGACGTGGACATCGCGACGCGGGACAAGGTGCAGCTGCGTCGCAGCATCGGCTACGTCCTGCAGGCAGCCGGCCTCCTCCCGCACCGCCGCGTCATCGACAACGTCGCGACCGTGCCCGTGCTCAAGGGCGTGCCCAAGGAGCAGGCCCGCGCCGCCGCGCTCGAGCTCCTGGACAAGGTGGGCCTGGACCGCGCGCTCGCGCAGCGCTACCCCGGACAGCTCTCCGGCGGTCAGCAGCAGCGCGTCGGCGTCGCCCGCGCGCTGGCCAGCGACCCGAACATCCTGCTGATGGACGAGCCCTTCGGTGCCGTCGACCCGATCGTGCGGGCCGACCTGCAGACCGAGCTCAACCGCCTGCAGCGCGAGCTCGGCAAGACCATCGTCTTCGTCACGCACGACATCGACGAGGCGTTCACGCTCGCCGACCAGGTGATCATCTTCAAGAAGGGCGGGAGCATCGCCCAGGCCGGGACACCGGCCCAGATCCTCGCCAACCCGGCTGACGAGTTCGTCGAGACCTTCATCGGGGCCGACAAGGGCCGGCGCCGCCTGCACCTGCAGCAGCGCGCGGGCGACGACGGGACGACGCTCGTCGTCGACGACGACGGTCGACCGGCAGGGGTGCTGGCGAGCCCGAGCCCCGAGCACGTGCCCGACGCCGAGGACGCCCGCCGTCCCGAAGGGTCCACCGCCCCATGAGCTGGGTACTGGACAACCTCGACCTCATCCGCGGACTCACGCTCGACCACGTCCGTCTCGCCGTCGTGCCCATCGTGCTCAGCTTCGTCATCGCGGTCCCGTTCGGCTGGCTCGCCAACCGCAACGCGACCCTGCGCGCGATCGTCATCACCACGGGCAGCCTGCTCTACACGATCCCGTCCCTGCCGCTCTTCGTCATCCTGCCGATCATCATCGGCACACGGGTGCTCAGCGAGACCAACCTCGTCGTCGCCCTGACCATCTACGGAGTCGCGGTCATGGTCCGCACGGCCTCCGACGGCCTGCGCGCGGTCGACCAGGACACGATCGACGCCGCGACGGCGATGGGCTTCTCTCCCCTCGCCCGCTTCTGGCAGGTCGAGCTGCCGCTGGCCGGGCCGGTGCTGCTCGCCGGGATGCGCGTCGTCTCGGTGAGCACGATCGCCCTGGTGTCGGTCGGCGTCATCATCGGCTCGTCGAACCTGGGCTACCTGTTCCAGAACGGCAAGCAGCGCGGCATCCTCGAGGAGGTCGGCGTCGGCATCGTCGCGAGCGTCCTCATCGCCCTCGTCTTCGACGTGCTCCTCGTCCTGGCGGGCCGGGCGCTCCTGCCCTGGACCGTGAAGACCAAGCCGGACGCGACCTGGGACGTCCCTGCCGCCGAGGCGGGCCGCCGATGAACTTCGTCCTGCTCGCCCTGCAGTACATCGTCGACCCGGCGCACTGGGCGGCGAACGCCACGAGCCCGCTCCCGCTCGGCGACCGCTTGGCGGAGCACCTGCAGTACACGGCGATCACCGTGCCGATCGCCGCTCTCCTTGCGCTCCCCCTCGGGTTCTTCATCGGCCACACCGGCCGGGGCCGACAGCTCGTCATCGGCTTCACCGGCGCCATGCGAGCGCTGCCCGCCCTCGGCGTCCTGTTCTTCCTCACGATGGTGGCCGGCTACCGGGTGTCCTACCTCACGGCCGCCACGGTCGGCTCGCTCACCGCCCTCGTGCTCCTGGCCATCCCGTCGATCCTCGCGGGGGCCTACGCGGGGCTCGAGTCCGTCGACCGCCAGACGATCGACGCCGCCCGTGCGAACGGGATGACCGAGCTCCAGATCCTCGTGCAGGTCGAGATCCCGCTCGCCCTCCCGCTGATCATCGGCGGCATCCGGGCGGCGACCCTGCAGGTGATCGCGACGGCGACGATCGCCTCCTACGTCGGGCTCGGCGGACTGGGGCGGGTCATCACCTCGGGCATCGGCCTCAACAACTTCACCGTGATCCTCGCGGGCGCCTTCCTCGTGACGGCACTCGCTCTGGCTGTCGACGGCGTCTTCGCCATCGTGCAGAAGCTCACCGCGACGAACCTGACGACCGGGCGTCGCGAGAACCGCAGGAACCGACGGGGCACGCCATCCGGGCGCGTCGTGTCAGTGGCCGTTGCCACCGATCAAGAGGGGTAGAAGGGATGTTCACAGCACGTGGGAGAGGCCGCATCGCTGGCGTGGCGATCGTGGTGGGGGCGCTCGTGGCCCTCGCAGGGTGCTCGAGCGCCGATCCGACCGGCACCGCCACAAGTGCCGGCGACACCGGGACCTCGAGCGGTACGACCAACCAGGCGATCGTCGTCGGCTCGTTCGCGTTCCCGGAGAGCGAGATCCTCGGCGAGATCTACGCCCAGTCGCTCACCAACGCCGGCTTCGACGTCACGACGAAGTTCAACATCGGGCCACGGCAGCAGACGATCCCCGCTCTGCAGGACGGCTCGATCAACCTCATCCCGGAGTACAACGGGAACCTGCTCGCCTACTACAACCCCTCCTACACCGAGCGCACCACGAAGGACGTCGACGCCTCGCTGAGCGCCGCGGTGGCCAAGGACAAGCTGCGGGTCCTGAACTCGGCACCGGCGGAGGACAAGGACGCCTACGTCGTCACCGAGGCGTTCGCCCAGGCCAACGGTCTGAAGCAGATCGGCGACCTCGCGAAGGTCGTGCCGTTCACACTGGGTGCCAACCCTCAGTTCGCCACGCTCGGCTACGGGATCCCAGGCCTGAAGGACACCTACGGCGTCGGCGTGAAGCCCGGCGACGTGACCTTCCTGCCGATCGAGGACTTCGGCGGCCCCGACACCGTCAAGGCGCTCGTCGACAACAGCGTCCAGGTGGCCGACATCTACACGACGTCACCCGCGCTCACCGCCGACAAGCTTGTCGTCCTCGACGACCCGAAGGCGCTCATCTCGGCGCAGAACATCGTGCCGCTGCTCGCCGACGGGATCTACTCCGACAAGCTGGCCTCGGTGCTCAACAAGGTCTCGGCCGCACTGACCACCGCTGACCTGATCGCCCTGCGCGACCGCGTCGAGGGGTCGGAGAAGGCCTCCGCCGCCCAGGCTGCGACGGACTGGCTGAAGGCGAAGAACCTCTGATCGGCTGACCTGCCCGCACGACGCCGGAGGCGCCGGAACCGCTCGCACGCGGGGCCGGCGCCTCCGGCGCGTCCGAGCTGCGGCTAGAGGTCGTTGCCCGCGTAGGACTGGTTGAAGCTCTTGTTGGCCAGCGGGAAGTCCGGGACGATCGTGTCCGCCAGCGCCACGGGGAGCGCCGGCCATCCGAAGAAGGACGGGTCCACCACGGCGACCCGTGCGAGCCGGCCGTCCGCATCGATCTCCACGCGGTGGCACGCCGTCCCCCGCCATGCCTCGACCAGCGCGAGACCGCTCGACACGCCCTCGCCCGGGCTCGCGTCGTCCCCCCGTCGCGCCGGAGCCGAGCCCGCGAGCGAACCGGTCCGTCCCCCGAGCCGGGCGACCAGGTCGGCGACGAGCCCCGCGGAGACCGCCACCTCGTCGGCGCGCACCCCGAACCTCGCGAGCACGTCCCCGCCGTCGCGGACGCAGACCCGGAAGCCGGGCCCCAGATCGACGAAGGGGTGGTCACGCCGGGCGTCCACGTCCACACCCGAGGCACGGGCGACAGGGCCGAGGACCCCCATCGTCTCCGCCTCCTCGCGGGCGAGGACCGCCGTCCCGGTGAACCGGTCGAGGACGACCGAGCTGCCGAGGGCGATCGCGACGAGCTCGGCGGCCTCGGCGGCGACCCGCGCCACGAGGTCGGCATCGGGCGCGGCGAGGATCCCGGAACCGCCGATGCCCACCCCACCGCGGAGCAGCCGGTGACCGGTGACCGCCTTGTTGTGCCGCAGGAGGGTCTCGCGCAGCCGCTGCGCGTGGACGTTGACGATCCCGAAGCCGACGTCGTTCGCCATCGCGCCGAGGTCGGACACGTGGTTGTGCAGCCGCTCGAGCTCGAGCAGCAGGGCCCGCACCAGGCGGTCCTCCTCGCTCACCTCGAGGCCCAGTGCGCCCTCGACGGCCATCGCGTACGCCAGTCCGTGCCCGACGGCGGTGTCCCCGCTGACCCGCTCGGCGAGCGCCATCCCGTCGGCCGGGGTCTGCCCCTCGAAGAGCTTCTCGATCCCACGGTGCACGAACCACAGGCGGGCCTTCATCCGCAGGATGGTCTCGCCGACCACCGAGAACCGGAAGTGCCCTGGCTCGATCATGCCGGCGTGCACCGGGCCGACGGGGATCTCGTAGACCCCCTCCCCCTCGACGGGCAGGAAGGAGAAGGTCCCGTCGTCCTGGCCGAAGTCGGCAGGACCGGCGTCGTGCCGCATCGGGAACCAGCCCTCAGGCCAGTGGTCGTGCAGCACGAGCCTGCGCGGCCGGGGGTGGTCCGTCGGCGCGATGCCGAACTGATCGTGCACGGCGCGCTCGAATCGTCCGGCCGAGAAGGACAGGCCGGCGAGCGACGGCACCGTCGGCGCCTCACGCGCTACCAGCACCACGAGCTCGGTGCGCTGATCGGTCCCGGGGTGGGCGAAGGCGTAGACGACGTGGAACCCGGCGGGGCCGTCGTCGTGCGCGGCGACGAGGGTCAGGCGGTGCCCGGAGGCGAGCAGCTCGCCGGCAGCCGCCAGGAGTCCCCCCGCCGGGACCGGCAGCTCGCTCGTCCCGTCAGGCCGGGTCCGTGGCACGCGCTTCATCGCGCCACCGCCGCTGCTGCCTGCGCGAGCACGGTGCCGACCGGCACGAGGAGCCCGGCGACGGCGGTCGTGCCCAGCGCGATCGCCAGCGGCGTGGTCGGCCCGGCGGCGGCTCGGTGCGACTCGCCGTCCTGCACGGGGTCCCCGCCGGGGCCGAGCACCATGGCAGCCGTCGCCCTGGCGAGCCCGGCGAACAGCACGAGCAGCAGCACGAGGACCGCACCCATGGCCACGGCGAGCCCTGCCTGCCATCCGGCCACCACGATCCCCACCTCCGAGAAGAAGAGCGCGAACGGCGGGAACCCCAGCAGCGCCGCCATCCCTGCCACCAGCGGTATCGCCAGCCGTGGCCGCCGGACGAGCAGCCCGCGTACGTCGTCGATCTGCGTCGTCCCCTCAGCGGCGAGCACCCGACCGGCGACGACGAACACCGTCGCCTTCGCGAGGCCGTGACCCAGCACGTGCAGCAGGACGGCCGCCAGGGCCAGCGGGCCGCCGACGGCGGCGCCGATCGCGATCAGCCCCATGTGCTCGATGCTCGAGTAGGCGAGCAGCCGCTTGTAGTCGCGCTGGCGCAGGATGAGCAGCGCCGCGACCGTGAGCGAGCCCAGCCCTGCGGTGAGCAGCAGCCCGCGCATCAGCCCGGGCCCGAGCACCGTGTCGGCCACGGCCTGGATGCGCAGGATCGCGTAGAGCGCGACGGCCAGCAGCACCCCGGACATCAGGCCGGAGACGGGTGCCGGCGCCTGGCTGTGCGCATCGGGGAGCCAGGAGTGCATGGGCGCCAGCCCCGCCTTGGTCGCGAAGCCCAGCACCGCGAGCGCCGTCGCCACCCGCACCAGGCTCGGGTCGAGCGCCAGGCGTCCGCTGACCAGCGCCGTCCAGGAGAGCGTCGCCTCGCCGGCGCTGCGGCTGGCCGCGTACAGGAGCACGACGCCGAGCAGCGCGATCGCGACACCGACCGAGCCGAGGACGACGTACTTCCAGGCCGCCTCGAGCGAGCGGCGGGTCCCGTGGTGCCCGACGAGGAAGGCCGTGGCGATCGTGGTGGCCTCGACCGCGATCCACAGGACGCCCAGGTTGTCCGTCAGCACCGCGAGGGACATGGAGCCGAGGAAGACGCAGATGAGCGTCGCGTAGCGACGTTCGGCCGCCGTCGCCGTCGCGCGTCCGTCACCGGGGGCGAGCCCACCCCAGGTCGAGGTGAGCCCGACCGCACCGATCACGGTGAGCATGAACGCCGACAGGCTGTCGGCGCGCAGCAGGCCGTCGCCGACCGTGACCACCCGCGGGCCGTCGAGGAGCAGACCGATCCCGCACAGCAGGACGACAGCACTGACCACGATCCCGGAGTACCGGGAGACGACGGCACGGCTCAGGCCGGCCGACGCTGCCGCGAGGAGCAGCGCCGCCAGCAGGGGAACGATCATCAGCGCACCCATCAGTCCCTCAGCTCCGTCAGGTCGGCGACGTCGGCGGAGCCGAACAGCGCGCCCATCCGCCCCGAGAGCACCGCGAGGATCAGCGCCACCAGCAGCACGTCCAGCGAGACCCCGAGCTCGACGACGAAGGGGACGCCGGCGGCCGTGAGGAACGCGACGGTCGCGATCCCGTTGTCCAGCACGAGGAAGCCCACGAGCTGGGACATCGCTCGACGACGGGTGACCAGCAGCAGGAAGCCGACGAGGACCATCGTGATCCCGATCGGCACGGCGAAGGCACCGGGGCCGGCCTCGCCCCCGCCCTGCCCGCCGGTCGCGACGCTGAGGGGTCGGCTGACCAGGTACGCCACGGTGGTGAGGAGCGCGACCGTGACCAGCCCCGCCGTCGGGTTGAGCCGTGGCGCGTTCTCCCGTCCGCCCCCACCGGCCCGCACGGCGCGCCCGAGGACGACGGGGATCACCACGCCCTTGAGCGCGAGCACCATGGCAGCCACGAGCACCAGCTCGAGAGCACGCTCGGTGATCGCGATCGTCACGACGAGCGCGGCAAGTGCGACGCCCTGGAGGGCGAGGAGCCGGGTGGCTGCCCTGAGCGAGCGGCGCCAGACGAACAGCACCGTGGTGACCAGGAGCGCCCCGGTGCTCAGGGCGAGCAGCTGGTCGGCGACGGTCGTGGGGGTCATCGGGGCTCCTCAGGCGACCAGGTAGGAGGCGGTCACGGCGAGGAAGGCCAGGACGAACGAGCCGGCGAGCAGCTCGGGGACGCGGAACAGGCGCAGCTTGGCCATCCCGACCTCGACGGCGCCGAGCAGACCGGCGAGCAGGGCGATCTTCGCGACGATCGCGACCCCGCCGAGCACCACGGCGCCGACGGACAGATCGGTCGCCACCCCCCACGGCAGCACGAGGTTGCCGACCAGCCCGAGCAGGGCGGCCAGCCGCAGCCAGGACCCGAGCTCGACCCAGGCCAGGTCGCGGCCCGACGTCTCGAGGATCATCGCCTCGTGCACCATGGTCAGCTCGAGATGGGTCGAGGGGTTGTCGACCGGGAGCCGGCCGGTCTCGGCGAGGATCACCACGACGAGCGCGACGACGGCGAGCACGCCGGCTGGTGAGCCGATGCTCGTCGGGTCGGCGCGCCGGTCGGCCACGATGAGCGAGAGCGTCGAGCTGCCCACGGGGATGGACAGCGCGTAGACCGCCATCAGCACAGTCGGCTCGACGAGTGCCGCGATCATCATGTGCCGGCTCGAGCCCATGCCACCGAACGCCGATCCGACGTCGAGACCGAGGAGCGCCAGCGCGACCGTGCCGACCAGGAGCACCGAGACCACGACGAAGAGGTCGTCGGGCACGAGCGGGAGGGGGCTGGCAGCGACGAGCGGGACGAGCGCCGCCACCACCAGGCCGGAGGCCAGCAGCACCATCGGTGCGACGCGGGTCACCACGCTCGCCCCGGCGGCGTGCACCGGTCGCTTGCCCAGGAGCTTGCGCACGTCCCGCCATGGCTGGAGCAGTCCGGCGCCCGCGCGACCCTCCAGCCGCGCACGCGCCTGCCGCGTGATCCCCGCGACGAGCGGCGCGAGCCCGACCATCACCGCCACCTGGAGCAGGACCACCAGGAGGTGGCCTGCGGTGCGCAGCGCGCCGGTCATCGTGCGACCACCAGCAGCACGCCGAGGAGCGCAGCGAAGGAGAACGCCAGGTAGCGGTGGATCGAGCCGTTCTGGATGCTGCGTGCCCGGTCGGCGAGCCGGTTCGCCGCCCTGATGAGCCCGGCATCGGCGCGGACCTCGACGACGTCGTCGACGGCCTGGCGGTACTGGACCCGCTCGGCCAGGTACCGGGACTCGGCGACATGGGTCACCTCCACGTCGCGCGCAGGCTGCAGCACGTCGTCGAAGATCCGCATCAGCGGCTCGGCGTAGGACGTGGCGGTGTACTGCATGCGCGGGCTGGTGCGCAGGCCGCCGCACCCCCAGGCGTCGACGCCGGGCACCGTGGGCCGACGGCGGGCGAGCACGACGGCTGCCACCAGGGCGGGCAGGGTGACGAGGGCGCCGAGCAGGGTCAGGGCGACCGGGTCGAGCACGGCGCCCACCCCGGCGAGCCGCAGCCCGCCGAGCCCGACGGAGTCGGCACCCTGCACCCCCGCCGCGGTGGCCAGCACCGCCGCGATCGGCCCGGGCGCGAACCCGAGGGCGACCACCCCGACGGCGCCGGCGACCATCGCCGCCCGCATCGTCGTCGGTACCTCATGAGCGCCGGTCGCACCGGCGGAGCGGGGCCGGGCGAGGAAGGCGATCCCGAAGGCCTTGGCGAAGGTCAGCAGGGCAAGGCCTGCGGTCAACGCGATCACCGCGAGCGCGAGCGGGATGGTCGCGGCCACGAGCCGGTCCTCCGGACGACCGCCGTGGATGAGCGCCTGGAGCAGCGCCCACTCGGCGACGAAGCCACCGGTCACGGGCAGCGACGCCGCACCCATCGCCGCCACTGCGAACGCTGCGCCCGTCCACGGCATCGTGCGGATCAGCCCACCGAGGCGGTCGAGGTCACGCTCACCGGTCGCGTGCAGCACGGCGCCGGCACCGAGGAAGAGGGTCGTCTTGAAGGCCGCGTGACTCACGACCAGCAGCAGGCAGGCGATCAGGGCGACCGAGGCCGGCCCGGTCATGCCCTCCCCGCGAAGCAGCACCGCGATCCCGAGGGCGAGGACCATCAGTCCGATGTTCTCGCTCGTGGAGTACGCCAGCAGACGCTTGAGATCGGAGGCGACCGAGGCCTGCAGGATCCCGTACAGCGCGGAGCCCGCGCCGACGAGGACCAGGACCAGTGCCCACCAGGTCGGTCCGCCCGGCAGCAGATGAAGGGTGACCAGGAGCAGTCCGTAGACGCCCATCTTGACCATCGCCGCGCTCATCAGCGCCGAGGCGTGGCTCGGCGCCTCGGGGTGCGCGCGCGGGAGCCACACGTGCAGCGGCACCACACCGGCCTTGGCCCCGAAGCCGAGCGCGAGCAGGGCGAACGCCAGGCTCGCCGCGGCCGAGGTCGGGTCGACGGTAGCCAGCGCGGCGAAGTCGGTGCCGCCCGCCTGCCCGGCGAGGACGGCGAACCCGGCGAGGAGTGCCACCAGGCTCAGGTGCGTCATCACGGCGTACCAGAGGGCCGCCTCGCGGGTCGCGGCCCGGTGGGCCTGCTCGGCGAGGACGAGCACCGTGGAGGCGGCCGCCATCACCTCCCAGCCCAGCAGGAAGGTCACGACGTCGGCGGCCGCCGGGACCATCTGCATCCCGAGCAGGAAGAGCGCGAGGGCCACCCACTGGCTGCGCGAGGCCGCGGCGCCGTGCGCGTAGCCGATCGCATACACCGAGGCGATCACCCCGACTCCACCGGCGACGAGCAGGAAGACCCCACCGAGGCGGTCGGGCGCCAGGGTGAGCGGCGAGATCGGCAGTGCGGTACGCAGTGCCAGCGAACCCTGGTGGCCGGCGACGGCCATCGCGCCGGTGAACACGCCGGCCCCGGCGAGGGCGGCGCATGCCGTCCCGGCCAGCACGTTGCGCCGCGCGGCGGCGGCGACGACGGCGGGCACGAAAGCGACCAGCGCGAGCACTCCATGGAGGGCGTGCCCGACCTCGTCAGCGGGGA
>JBBSAL010000056.1:0-19702 GCA_038252305.1 Actinomycetales bacterium
CGACGTCGGGGTACTTCTCGACGGCGAGCACGGTCGGTCCGTTGACGGCTCCGGCTGCGAGCAACGGTCGCTACAAGTACGGCGGTGGTTTCCCGACCTCGACGTGGAACGCGACGAACTACTTCGTGGACGTCATCTTCGTTCCGGCCGGGTGAATTCTGGCTCTGGCCGGGTGACCCCAGGGTGAAGAAGTCTCGCAGGGGACGATATGTCCGCCTCGCGCTGACAGACTGGGGGCCCGACCACAGTGAGGACCGAGAATGAATGAGCCGCTCCGCGCCGCCGTGATCGGTGCAGGGTACTGGGGGCCGAATCTGGCACGGAACCTGCGGACGAGCCCCGACTGGGATCTTGCCGCGGTCTGTGACCTGGACGAGGCCAAGGCGCGCAAGGTCGTCGGCGCGCGGAGCACGGTCGAGGTCATGACGTCGACGGAGGACCTCCTCGCGCGCGATGACATCGACGCCGTCGCGATCGCGACCCCGGCGAGCACGCACGCGCGGATCGCCATGGCCGCGCTGCGCGCAGGCAAGCACGTCCTCGTCGAGAAGCCGATCGCCGACAGCAGCACGGACGCGCAGGCCATGATCGACCTCGCGGACGAGCGTGGGCTCGTCCTCATGGTCGACCACACCTTCTGCTACACGCCGCCGGTGATCAAGATCCGTGAGCTCATCGCCGACGGCTCGCTCGGCGACGTGCACTTCATCGACTCGGTGCGGATCAACCTCGGCCTGGTCCAGCGGGACGTCGACGTCTTCTGGGACCTCGCCCCGCACGACCTGTCGATCCTCGACTTCGTGCTCCCCGGCGGCCTCGAGCCGGCCGGGATCGCCGCCCAGGGCGCCGACCCGATCGGTGCCGGGCAGGCCTGCGTCGGCTACCTCACGCTGCCCCTGGCCTCGGGGGCCATCGCGCACGTGCACGTGAACTGGCTCAGCCCCACCAAGATCCGGCAGATGGTCGTCGGTGGGAGCAAGCAGACGGTCGTCTGGGACGACCTCCAGCCGCAGCAGCGGCTGACCGTCTACGACCGCGGAGTCGAGCTCGGCTCGGGACAGGCCGACAAGGCGATCACGAACATCTCCTACCGGCTCGGCGATGCCTGGGCTCCTGCGCTCCCGGAGAAGGAGGCGCTCGGTGCGATGGTCGCCGAGTTCGCGGCCGCCATCCGCGAGGGCCGTGCCCCGCGCACGGACGGCAGGGCCGGGCTCAGGGTCCTCAAGGTCCTGGAGGCTGCATCGCGCAGCCTCGCCGACGGCGGGCGTCTCGTCGGGCTCAGCGAAGCAGAGGCGACGGCATGACGTCGCTGGAGGGCGCTGACGTCCTGGTGACGGGCGGAGCGGGGACGATCGGTTCGACGATCGTCGACCAGCTCCTGGTGGCCGGTGCGTCCAAGGTCGTCGTCCTCGACAACCTCGTTCGTGGCCGGCGAGAGAACCTCGCTCACGCGCTTGCCGACGGAAGGGTCGAGCTCGTGGTCGGGGACCTGCGTGATCGGGACCTCGTGCACGACGTCACGCGCGGTCGGGACGTGGTCTTCCACCAGGCGGCGATCCGGATCACCCAGTGCGCCGAGGAGCCGCGCCTCGCGCTCGAGGTGCTGGTCGACGGGACGTTCACCGTCCTCGAGGCGGCTGTCGAGCACAAGGTCCAGAAGCTCGTCGCGGCCTCGAGCGCCTCGGTGTACGGGCTCGCCGAGGAGTTCCCGACCGGAGAGCGTCACCACCACCACAACAACGACACCCTCTACGGCGCTGCGAAGTCGTTCAACGAGGGCATGGTCCGCTCGTTCCGCGCGATGTACGGGCTGGACTACGTGCTGCTGAGGTACTTCAACGTCTACGGGCCCCGGATGGACGTGCACGGCCTGTACACCGAGGTGCTCGTGCGATGGATGGAGCGGATCGCCGACGGCAAGCCACCGATCATCTTCGGTGACGGTCTGCAGACGATGGACTTCGTCGTGACGAGCGACATCGCGCGCGCCAACATCCTCGCGGCGTCCTCCGAGGTCGTGGAGGGCGTCTACAACGTCGCCAGCGGCACGGAGACGAGCCTGCTCGGGCTCGCGCACGCCCTGCTGCGGGCCATGGACTCGGACCTCGACGTCGAGTTCGGTCCCGAACGAGCCGTCAACGGCGTCACCCGTCGGCTCGCCGACACCCGGGCCGCCCGGACCGATCTCGGCTTCGAGGCCACGATCGGTCTCGAGGAGGGGCTGCGGGAGCTCGTGTCGTGGTGGCGACCCCAGCGTGCGGAGATCGCCGCCGGACGTTCGACCTCGACGAAGGCGGGCGCATGAGCCGCATCAACGTGATGCAGCCATGGCTCGGCGCCGAGGAGATCGCGGCGGTCACCGAGGTCATCGAGTCGGGCTGGGTAGCGCAGGGGCCACGTGTCGCCGCGTTCGAGCGGGCCTTCGCCGAGCGGCAGCAGGCCGAGCACGCTGTCGCGACGTCGTCGTGCACCACGGCGCTGCACCTCGCCCTCGTCGTCGCGGGCGTCACGCCGGGCGACGACGTGGTCGTGCCCTCGTTCTCCTTCGTGGCGACGACCAATGCTCCGGTCTACGTCGGAGCGCACCCCGTGTTCGCCGATGTGGACCCGATGACCGGCAACCTGACTGGCGCGACGGTGGCGGCGGCGCTCACGCCGGGGACGAGAGCCGTGATCGTCGTCGACCAGGGCGGGGTGCCCGTCGACCTCGCCTCGATCCGTGCGGTCACCGATCCGCTCGGCGTCGTCGTCATCGAGGACGCCGCCTGTGGTGCGGGCTCGACGTACCGCGGACGCCCGGTCGGTGCGGGTGCGGAGATCGCCGCGTGGTCCTTCCACCCGCGCAAGCTCCTCACGACGGGTGAGGGCGGCATGCTCACCACGTCGAACGAGGCGTGGGCCTCGCGTGCGCGGACCCTTCGGGAGCATGCGATGAGCGTCTCGGCCGCCGCTCGGCACGCCAGTGTCCTCGCGCCGCCGGAGGAGTACCTCGAGGTCGGCTACAACTACCGGATGACGGATCTCCAGGCGGCCGTCGGGATCGTGCAGCTCGGCAAGCTGGACGCGATCGTCGCCCGACGTCGCGAGATCGCCGCGGGCTATGCGACCGCCATCGCCGAGATCGACGGTCTGCGCGCCGTCGCCGACCCCGAGTGGGGGACCTCGAACTTCCAGTCCTACTGGGTGGAGGTCGAGCCGTCCTTCCCGATGGACCGCGAGCAGCTCCTGGCGACGCTCGCAGAGGCCGAGATCTCCGCGCGTCGGGGGATCATGGCGGCCCACCGTCAGCCGGCGCACGCCGACATCGCGCACGCCCCGCTTCCGGTCACGGAGGCGCTCACGGATCGCACGCTCATCCTGCCCGTCTTCCACCAGATGACGGCCGACGAGCAGCGCCGGGTGATCGACGCGCTCCGGGCTGCGGGCGGCCGGTGACCGTGACGCCACCGGTCTTCCTCGTCGCCGCGGGAGGCCTCGCTCGCGAGGTGCTCGCGGGTGCGCGGATGCACGGCCTGCTCGACGTCCGAGGCTTCCTCGACGAGTCCCCGCAGCTGCGCGGCCGTGAGGTCGACGGGGTCCCTGTCCTCGGCGGGCTGGAGGTCGCGGCTCGGGAACCCAGGACCCAGGTGGTCGTCTGCGCCGGCCGTGGGGCGGCTCGCGAGGCGATCGTCGAACGGCTCGCTGCTGCGGGCGTGACCGCCGACCGGTACGCGACGTACGTCGACCCGTCCGTCCGGGTACCGGACGGCTCGAGCATCGGCGCGGGATCGGTCCTGCTCGCGGGAGTCGTGCTCACGACGGCCGTGCGGATCGGTCGGCACGTCGTGGTGATGCCGCAGGCGACGTTCACCCACGACGACGTCGTGGAGGACTTCGCCACCGTCGCCGCCGGGGTGAGCCTCGGAGGCGGCGTCCGGATCGGCCGGGCCGCGTACCTGGGCATGAACGCCTCCGTGCGCGAAGGTGTCCGCGTGGGGGCCCGCGTGACGATCGGGATGGGTGCAGCGGTGCTCAAGGACGTCCCTGACGGTGAGGTGTGGGCCGGGGTCCCGGCCCGTCGCCTCGCGGATGTCACGGACCGACCGACGACAGGCTCTGACACGATGAGCGCCCCGGACCGGGGCGAACGCGAAGCGACGAGGACGGACTGACGATGACGATCCCTCTGGTGGACCTGGCGGCGCAGCAGGCCGAGATCGACGACGAGGTAAGAGCTGGCCTCGCCGAGGTGTTCGCTGCGACCGCCTTCGTCGGCGGGCCTGCCGTCGGACGCTTCGAGAAGGCGTACGCAGCGTTCACCGATGTCGCCTTCTGCGTCGGCGTCGCGAACGGCACCGATGCGCTCGAGCTGGCGCTGCGTGCGGTCGGGGTGACAGCCGGGGGCGAGGTCGTCCTGCCCGCGAACACCTTCATCGCCACGGCGGAGGCGGCCTCGCGGATCGGGGCGGTGCCGGTCCCCGTCGACGTCGACCCGGCCCACCTGCTCATCGACCCTGCGGCGGCGCGTGCTGCGATCACCTCACGGACGCAGGCGATCGTCCCCGTCCACCTCTTCGGTCAGGTCGCCCCGGTCGAGGAGATCGCCCGGATCGCGGCCGAGGCGGGGATCCCGATGGTCGAGGACGCGGCGCAGAGCCAGGGAGCGCGTCGGCACGGCAAGGCCGCCGGGTCCTTCGGCGCTGCGGCGGGGACCAGCTTCTACCCGGGCAAGAACCTCGGTGCCGCCGGGGATGCGGGAGCCGTGACGACCGACGACGAGGACGTGGCGCGCCGGGTGCGGGTGATGGCCGCGCACGGCAGCGCCCGCAAGTACGACCACGAGGTCATCGGGATGAACTCCCGGCTGGACACCGTCCAGGCCGTCGTCCTGGAGGCAAAGCTCGCGCGCCTTGCCGGCTGGAACGAGCGGCGCCGTGCGGCCGCCGCGTACTACGGCGAGCTCCTGGCGGGCGTCGACGGCGTCGTCGCCCCGACGAGCGCCGAGGGCAACGAGGACGTGTGGCATCTCTACGTCGTTCAGGTCGAGGAGCGGGACCGCGTCCTGGGCGTGCTGAACGCCGCGGGCATCGGCGCCGGGATCCACTACCCGACGCCGATCCACCTCACCGGCGCCTACGCCTCGCTCGGCTTCGCCGGCGGCTCGTTCCCGGTCGCGGAGGCCGCAGCCGACCGGATCCTGTCGTTGCCGATCTTCCCGCACCTGACCCGGGCGCAGCAGGAGCGGGTCGTGGACGTGCTCGCAGCAGCGCTGTGAGCACGCGACCGGTCCGGTCCGCGAGAGCGGGACCCGGTTGCCTCGGGACGCCCCTGGTGGAGCTGCGGTGACCGACGGGCCGACCCGGCCCGCCGAGCCGGAGGAGAGCGACACTCAGGAGGGCCTCGGCGCCCACGCGGCGCGCGGCGTCCTGTGGATGACCGCGCAGAAGTGGATGACCCGGATCGGTGGACTGGTCACGGTCGCGATCCTCACCCGCTTCGTCACGCCGGCCGAGTTCGGCGTCGTGGCGGCCGCGATGACGGTGATCCCGTTCGTCTACCTGCTCTCGGACCTGGGTTTCTCGACGTACGTGGTGCAGAGCCGGTCGGTCGACCAACGGGTCCTCAGCACCGCGTTCTGGTTCTCCTGCATCGCAGCGCTCGTGCTCGGCGGCGGACTCTTCCTCGCGGCCCCGCTGTTCGCCGACGTCTTCGGCATCGACGGCACGACGCCCGTGCTCCGTGGCCTCGTTCCCTCGATCGTCTTCGTGGCTCTCCAGGGCGTTCCGGTGGCCCTGCTCAGACGAAGGATGCAGTTCAAGAAGCTCGCGGCGCAGACGGCCGTCGCGGCACTCCTCGCGCAGATCGTCGCCGTCGTCCTGGCACTGACCGGGGCCGGGGTCTGGGCGCTCGTCGTCCAGCAGCTCGTCGCGCAGGGTGTGAGCGGCGTGATCGCCTGGGTCTCGGCCCGGTGGCGGCCGACCCTGAGCTTCTCCCGCCCGGAGTTCGCGGCGATGACACGGTTCGGCGGCCAGGTGGTCGCCGTCGAGCTCGTCGCGACCCTGCGGGGCTGGGTTGAGGCCGCGATCATCTCCAACGTGCTCGGCGCCTCGGCGCTCGGGTACCTGACCATCGCACGGCGCCTGGTGGACACCACCTCCGACATGAGCGCCGCAGCGATCCTTCCCGTCTCGACCGTCGTCTTCGCCAAGGTGCGGGACACGGGGGATCGCCTGCGCTCGTCCTACCTCCGCGCCCTCGGCGCGTCGTACGGCACCGTCAGCCTCCCGCTCACGTTCGTGGCGGTGGCCGCACCGATCGTGCTGCCGCTCGTCTTCGGGACGGGCTGGGAACCGAGCGTCCCGGTCTCCCAGGCGCTCGCCCTCGCCGGGGTCCTGACGCTCGGTGCGATGCTGGACCACGGGCTCTTCTACGGGCTCGGCAAGCCCGGCGCATGGTTGTCCTACGCCGTGGGTGTCGAGGCGCTCACCGTCGGGACGACAGCCGTCGTCGTCCGCTGGGGGCTGTCCGGCGTGGCATGGGGCTTCCTCGGGGTCGCGCTCGTCGCGACGACGATGAGATGGGTGCTCGTCGCCAGGACGATGAGCGCGAGCGTCCCGGAGATCGCCCAACCCTTCGCGCGCCTGCTGCCCGTGATGGCGGGTGTCGGCGTGGCCGGCCTCGGGATCGCACGGCTCACCGAGGGCTGGCCCGCGCTGCTCTC
This sequence comes from Actinomycetales bacterium, assembly GCA_038252305.1. Lineage (GTDB taxonomy): Bacteria > Actinomycetota > Actinomycetes > Actinomycetales > Cellulomonadaceae > Actinotalea. The sequence continues at coordinate 6,701 of JBBSAL010000056.1, forward strand.
GATCACCTGCATCGGGGGCGCCATGGCGCTCGTGCACATCGGGCTCGTCCGCCTCGTCGCCCCGGCCGTCTTCGACGACGTCGTCCGAGGTCTGCGGCTGCGGGCGCTCTTCGATCGTCTCCGGCGGAGGTCTCCAGGGGTGAGCTGACCCGGTCGTGGCTCGTCGGGGAGCCGAGCCGCCCGGGCAGGGACCCCTCAGAGGTCGTTGCGCGTGGGCCGCCCCTGGTCGGGTCCGGGGTGCGACGCGGCGGCGGCGAGCCGGGCGTGGCGATCTGCTCTCCGGGTCTTCTTGAGGCGCGGGTCGTGCAGCCGGAGCTCGGCCAGCAGAGCCCGCCACGCCATCACGGCGGCCTGCGCGAGGTCGGCCCTCCTGCTCGGGAGCGAGTCGCGCGCCTGCTCGTAGAGCGCCTCGAGCCGGTCCGCCGCGGCCTCGAGGGAGAACCGCTGCTCGACGACCTCCCGTCCGTACCGCCCGAGGTCGGCTCGTTCTGCCCGATCGGCTGCAAGACGGCGCAGACCGTCGGCGACAGCGGGAGCTGCCGAGCCCCCGGTGCCGACGCCGTAGAAGCCGGCATGCAGGAAGAACGGCGCGCTCTCGCGGTCGAACACCCGCGCGAACCCGTTCTCCCCCTGGACGATGACGGGTTTGCCGTGAGCCATCGCTCGCAGCGCCGAGCTCCCCATGCCGACGACGACGTCGGCTGCGGCGTAGGCGGGGCGTGGGTCGAACAGCGGGCCGGGCACCTCGACGACGATCCGCCCGGCGGCGGCGTTCACCGCGGCCGCCCGGGTGCTGAGCTCGGCTGAGGCATCTCCCTCGCCCACGAGGACCAGCCGGATCGGGAGCTCGCGCGCGACGAGCGCGGTCGCGTCGATCGCATCCTTGAGGGCGTCCAGCTTGAGGTCGACGCTCAGTCGGCTGACGGACACGACGAGCACCTCGTCCGGACCGACCCCGAGCTGGGCGCGGTAGGCCGAGCCGTCGGTCGAGGGGTGGTCCTTGAGCACGTCGATCGGCGGCTCCATCACGCCGACCTGGCCTGCCCACTGCGTGGCGACCTGCTCGGCGAGCTCCTGGGTCCCCATCAGGAGGGGCACGGTCGTGGGGACGAGCGGGGTGAAGCCCATGCTCAGCACGGTGCACACGAGCGGAACTCGGAGCAGCAGCCGGGCTCCGAAGTAGGCGTCGAGGCAGGGTGGCCACTCGTAGCCGTGGATGACGTCGATCCGTTCGCGCCTCGCGAGACGAGCGAGCTGGGCGATGCGGCTCGGGGCCGGCCGGTACCGCAGCCGACGCGCCGGGACGAACGTGAGCCCCTTCTCGCTGACCACGTAGTCGGCGAGCGGGCCGTGCTGCGAGTACACCCCCACGTGATGGCCGCGATCGCGGAGACAAGCGGCGAGATCGATCGCATTGATCTGGCTGCCACCGATCGCCAGCTCATGGGGATACACAACGACGCGCATGGTCTCTCCGTCCCGTGTCGTGCGATCTGGGCTGACTCGTGAACCGCTGCGGTCCGGTGGGTGCGGGCTCAGGCGACCGTGCCCCCGTCGGTCGGCGGCAACCCGGGGAGCCCGAGAAGCCGCGCCACGTCGTCCGCGCGGGCCGCCCAGCTCTGTGTCGCGGCGAAGGCGCGCCGACGTGCGGCGAGCTCGGGGTCGGGCGGTGCCTCGAGTGCGGCGACGGTGGCGGCGGCGAAGGAGGCGGGATCATCGCAGCGAACGGCGAGATCCTCCGGGAGCGACCTGGCCGACGGGAGGTCGGTGACGACGGCGGCGCGCCCCGCCGCCAGGTATTCGAGAGTCTTCAGCGGGAAGCTGCTCCGGTTGAACGCCGAGTTCGTGTACGGGGTGAGCCCGACGGTGATGTGACGCATGTAGGACGGCAGCTCGGGGAACGGTCGCGGGCCGGTCCACTGGACGTTCTCCCTGGCCAGCAGCGCGTCGAGGCGTGACGGGTCGAAGGTGAGCTGTCGGGGGCCGACGAGGAGGACCGAGTGCCCGGTCCTGGCGACGGCATCGATGAGGTCGAGGTCGATGCGTTCGGACATGTGGCCGATGAAACCGGCCACCGGACCGGGCAGGTGCACGTCCGCCGCTGCGGGGGTGGAGTCGGTCGCTGCGAACGCCTCGACGTCGCAGCCGTTCGGGATGACGGTGACCGAGCTGTTCAGCGGCGACCAGCGCTCGGCGAGCGTGGAGGAGACCGTGATGACGAGATCAGCTGCCGCCAGCTGCGCCCGCTCGCGACGCTCGAGCCAGCGGGTCGACAGACCCATCAGCGAGGCGCCGGAGACCCAGTCGTCGGTGCCGTAGATGGCGGTGACGTCGGCCGGACATGCGTCGAGGAACGGGTCGAGCGATGCGACGATCAGGGCGGAGGCACGCGCGCCGAGCCGCTTGAGCGCGTCCCTGATGGCGACTCTCGTCGTCGCGTGCGCGAGGTCGCGCAGCAGCGGGCGACTGATCCCGGGCGGTGCCAGGGGGGTCAGTCGCGCGATGTTCGGCGCGACCTCCCTCAGGCGCGGACCGGTGACCGACTCGCGGAGCTGAGGCTTGCGCAGCGGCGTCAGGAACGAGATCGCCGGGTCGACGAAGAGGACGGGCACCCGGCGGCTGAGCTGCATCGCCAGGTGCTTCTCGGAGAGCCACGCGTCGTCCCAGGAGACGCCCGCGACCAGGACGACGACCTCGTCCCACGACGACTGCGCGAACCCCGCCGTGTTCATCGTTCGTGCGCCAGACGGAACGGGCCCCGGTGCGCACCGAGACCGGTCGTGCGGGCGAGCGCGGCGATCGCGCCGAAGAGCATGAAGAGGAGTCCGGAGACCTGAGGGAACCCGAACGCGTCGAACGTCGCGCAGGCAGCGGCGCCAGAGGCGACCCCGGCGGCGAGGGCGATCCCGAGACTGCGGCTCGCCGGATCGGTGACGGTGCGTCGGGTCCGGGCTGCCAGTGCCACGGCCGTGACGAGCAGGGCGAGGAAGGCGAGGACTCCCGCGGCACCCGTCTCGACCAGCAGCCCCAGGTACTGGTTGTCCAGGATGCGGTAGCGGGGCAAGAAGGTCGAGAAGCCCCGGCCGAAGACCGGGTGCTCGGCGACGTAGTGCAGGGCGAACGTGTAGCTGTCCACCCGCGACTGCGCGCTGTTGTCCTCCGAGATCCCGGTGAACAGGCGGAACATCGTGCCGAGCAGCCCGGGGACGGCGACGTACACGACCATCACGCCGACGACGATCCACAGATAGGCCCACCGCCGCCGCACCGTCGGCCAGGTCGGCAGGACCATGGCGAGCACGATGACCAGTCCGAGGATCGTCGAGCGGGACATCGTGATCGGAATCGCCCCTGCGATGGCGATCACGGGTGCCCAACGCCGGAACCTGGAGCGGGTCTCGTCGGCGAAGGCGTAGTGCAGCGCGATCGGAAGGACCATCGAGAGAAGGACGCCGAACTCGATGGGGTGCGTCGACGTCCCCGCTGCCCGCGCGAAGCCGTTGCGGTCGTAGATGCTGGTCAGAGCCGTGTTGGCCGAGAGCCCCGGGATGTGGATGAGGTTGACGTACGACGCTCGGGTGAAGAACTGCGCGAGGCCCAGCGTCGCGGCGACGCCCGTCGCGCCGACGAGCATCTGCAGCAGACGGTCGAGTCGTGCCCGGCTCTGCAGCCCGTCGCTGGCGAGCAGCACGATGCCGAGCCACGAGAAGACGAGCAGGAGCCCGCGGTCAGCGGCGCTGAGCTCGATGGCCTCGATGGGCCGTGTGGCGGCGGCGACGTAGCTCAGGAGGATCGCTACGACGAAGAAGAGCATCGCCGTCCGGATCGGTTGTGACGGGGTGATCGTGCTCTGGGCCTTGTCGAGCTGGAAGGCGATCCACCAGGCAAGTGCGGCAAGGCCGAGCAGCTGTGCGGGCGACCCCGCGGCACCGAGGGGTGCCACGACGAGGTTGGCCGGCACCAGGATGAGCAGCGCCACCCACACGACAAGCAGCGATCCCGCGTCGAATCGACGGCGTCGCACCGGCGCGGCAGTCGCCTGGAGGGAGGTCATGGCCTCGGCTCAGCGGCCGCTCTTGCCGGCCGGCTCCGCGAGGTCCTCCGCGACCGCGGGATCCGACATCGGCTCGGTGGGCTCGACCTGGGTGTGCGTGGCCCTCGCCGAGGTCGTCGGCACGCGGCCCACCGGGACACGGAGGGCCTCACGTGGCTCGTCCTTGTCGGGGACGTCGTCGAGGAAGGCGAGGGCGTCCTCCTCCTGCGGCTTCGACGGCGCACCATCTCGCTGCTGGCGAGCTGCCGACCGCCGCAGCAGGAAGCTGTCGAGGAGCTTCGTGCCGAAGAGGGTGGCGGCCAACCCGCCGGCGACAGCGACGAGGATCGCGCGGAGCTGGCTCTTCGAGTCGGCGTTCGGCACGTCCGATCGCACGACCTCGACGATCTGGATGCGTGACTGGGCCTTGACCGACAGGTCGTTCTGGAGCGCGTCGAGCGTCTTCGGTGTCTGGGTGACCACGGCGTCGAGGATCTGCATCGCTGCCGTCGGCGTGCTGTCCTTCACCTGGATGAGGACCAGGGGCCCGCTGCTTGTGGTGTCGCGATCGACGGTGAAGGTCGCCGGCCCGTTGGGCGGGGCGATGGTGTCGTGGACCGTGCCGTCGCTCAGCGCGCGGGCGAGGACGTCAGACGCCGGCTGCAGGCCGCCGAGGTCGAGAAAGGGGTTCGTGGCGCCGTCTGGGGTGTCGCCGGGCGGGAGCAGGAGCATCGAGGCCTGGGCGGTGTAGGACGTGGGCACGAGCACGAAGGCCGCAACAGCGAGTCCTGCAGTGGCGAGGACACCGAGCACGACGGCCCACCACCGCCTGCCCAGCCCCGCGAGAATGTCCGCCAGGTACATCGCACCGTCCCTCAGGTCGCCCGCCTGTGCTCGAAGGCCCATCGTATGCTTGACTCTCGCCGCTCTTCGGCGGCAGTTCGGGTGAAGTGGGGGTGAGTTCGTGACGATCTGGCACGTATTCACCCTCATGGGTCGGTATCGGGCGCTCGCGGCCGTCATGGTGCTCGCCGTCGGCGCCGGGATGTTCTGGGCCGCCCAGCCCGAGCACGTCTATCTCGCCAAGCAGCGCGTCGTCCTCCTCGCTCCCGTCACCACTCCCGGGAACGCCCTGGTGACGACCACGGCATCGCTGGTCGGGATGACGGGGGTCGTCGCGCGCCAGATCGGCGGCTTCGAGGAGTCGAATCTCACGGTCGACGCCGGTGTCTCGCTCGCGAGCCAGGGCGTGATGTCCGGATACGCGATGCGGCAACCCAACGCAGGCGGTCAATGGGACATCCGCTACGAGGAGCCGGTGCTCGACGTCCAGGCGACCGGAGCGTCGCCCGACTCGGCTGCAGCGACCCTCGGCACCGCGCTCGACGAGATCAATTCCACGTTGGCGCAGATCCAGGACGAGAAGACGGTCCCCGCCCGGATGCGGATCAGGGTCCAGCTGAGCCCGGCGAGGCCCGTGATCACCCTGCAGTCCGGAAGTCGGATCCGCGCGGTCGCCGCGTCGGGACTGATCGGCCTCCTCGCCCTCATCGGCGTGATGCTGGGGGCCGATGCCCTCGCCCAGCGTGTGCAGGGAGCCGGCGCTACCCCCGAACCCGGTCGAGCACCGGCTCATGCGGTCCGCGACCGGGACGCGCTCCCGTCAAGGACGTAGCCAGGCAGTGCGACGTGCGCCGTCGGCCACGAGGCTGCCGACGGTCGTTGCAGCCCAGCCTCGCTCCCCGCAGCCGGCGAGCACGCCGCGCAGCATCTCGACCCGGTCGAAGGTCGTCTCGACGCGTTCGCCGAGAGGACCGGGCTCGAGCCTCTCGTGCAGGAGCAGGATCCCCCCGCCGCGCAGCCGTTCGAACGCCCTGCCCGCCACGAGCTCGACCGGACCGTCGGTCCAGTCGTCGGCGTCGGCGCTCCAGACGACGACGTCGAGCCCCGCTCGCCTGACGGCGCGGTAGGACGTGATCGACTGGGCGCCGTACGGCGGGCGGTACCACCGGACCGCGACCTGCGCGATGTCCTCGACGAGCCTGCGGGCATCGCGGACGTAGGCGGTCGCCGCCGCCGACGGCAGGTCGGTGAGGCGCCGGTGGTCCCAGCCGTGGAGGGCGAGCTCATGCCCTCCGGCGACGATCCGCCGGGTCAGCTCCGGGTGGTCGCGTACCTGATGGGCGAGCACGAAGAAGGTGCAGGGTGCCTGGCGCTCCTCGAGGAGGTCGAGAATCCCGGGGGTCACCTCCGCGTCGGGCCCGTCGTCGAGGGTGAGAGCGACTCGATCCGTCGCGTGGCTCCCGACCACGGATCCCCACAGGGGGGCCAGCACCGCGTCAGCGATCGTGCGGGCCGAGGAACGCGCCGCCGGGCCGAGCAGTGCGCGGGCACGCCAGTGGACGTTCGAGAGCACGGGATCTCCGTTTCGTGCCGGTGGTGCGGGAGGTCGTCTGCCACCCGTGGTCTAGCATCCCTGATCGGCGGGCCTGTGCCGCGCGACGAGCCGAGACGTCGGGTCACGGTCCGGGGCGGGCGGTGGTCGATGACGGATCCAAGGAGGTCCCGGGGTGCTCTGGACGTCAGGCTCGCCCGACCTCTGGGTCCTCGTCGTCACCTTCCGATCGGCCGAGGTCATCGGTGACCTCCTGGAGGCGATGCCGGCGGCCCTCGAGGGCTGCGGTCCGGTCGGGCTGCTGATCGTCGACAACGACTCGGACGACGACACGCTCGAGATCGTCGACCAGGACGCGCCCGGCGCCCGTGTCGTTCGGACCGGGGCGAACCTGGGCTACTCCGGGGCGATCAACCGGGGTCTCGAGGCCATCGGGCCTGTCGACGTCCCCGTCCTCGTCCTGAACCCCGACGTCCGCCTCGCGCCGCGGTCGGTGCGGAGCATGCTCGACGCGCTGGGCGCAGGGATCGGGGTCGTCGTGCCGCGGCTCCTGGAGAGCGACGGCCGGACCGCCCACTCGTTGCGTCGCGACCCCAGCGTGCTCCGGGCCTGGGGTGAGGCGATCCTCGGCGGTCGCCGCGCGGGACGGTGGGGGGTCGGCGAGCTCGTCGTGCGCGCGGCGGACTACGAGCGCGCGCACGACGTCGACTGGGCCACCGGTGCGGCGTGGCTGATGGCACCGGACTGCCTGCGTTCCGTCGGTCGATGGGACGAGTCCTTCTTCCTCTACTCCGAGGAGACCGACTACGCTCTTCGCGCCCGAGCGGCCGGCTACCGTCTCCGGTACGAGCCGGCAGCCGAGGGGACTCATGCGGGCGGGGACCGGCTGACCTCTGCGCCGCTGTACGCGCTGATGGCGCTGAACCGGGTGCGCCTGGTGCGCAAGACCCACCCCGCGAGGGCCCGGGCCTTCCGGTGGGCCCTCCTGATGGGTGAGCTGGTGCGGTGCGCCCGTCGGTCGTCCGTGCACATCGCAGCGGTGCGTGCGCTGGCGACCGGGCGCGCCCCGATTCCGGGTGCCGCCGCCTCAGCCCCGGGGGCGGGTCCTCGGCAGGTAATGTGACCCATCTCACGTAACTGGGGGGATGGCATTGCTCCGAACGAGTGATAGACAGGTCACAGAAAGATAACGGCGGCGCGTTTCCCCTCGACGCGCGATCGCCTCGCGCCGCGCTTGACGGCCCCGACACCAGGACTGGACCACCGATGCGACGACTCTCCAGAGCGACCCCCGTTCCCCCCCGCCGTGCGCGTCATGCCGAGTCCGTCGCGACGCGTCGGCCGGGGTCCCCGCAGCGCTCGCTCATGCTCGGCGCAGTCGTCGTGCTGGTGAGCGGCGGCATCGCCGTCCCGAGCATCGCGATCGCCCAGACGCGTTCCGCCACCTCATCCGTCGAGGTGCTCCGGACCTCCGAGGACGGCCCGACGGCAGCCTTCGTGAGCCCCTCTCCCGGTCATGTGCTCGGCGTCCGCGTCTGGAGCGACCGATCGGGCTCGGGACGGCAGGAGGTCGATCTGCGCTCGTCCGACGGCACCGTCCTCGCCCGGGCCTCGGTGCTGGTCGGCTCGCAGGTCGGCTGGCGCACCGTGGCGTTCACGCAGGCGGTCCCGGTCGAGGCCAGCGCGACCTATCAGGTCGGGGCCCAAGAGGTCCCGAACGGGTCCAGCTACGCAGCGAAGGACTCGAGCGCCTCGGCAACGTGGCACCGTGGCGGGAGCTCCATCGCCGAGTCGAGCCTTTCTGGCGACCCCCGTCGCTGCACCGAGGACTCCAGCAGGTTCGAGGTCCTCTTCGACCGGCGGGGAGGCATTTCCGGCCGCACTGCCGCGGGCAGCGGCACGACGCCTTCGGCGAGCCCTACCCGCTCGACGAGCGCGGCACCGGCCCCGACGGCCACGTCGACGCCCACCGCGACGGCGACCCCGACGGCCACCCCGGCACCCGTCACTCCGTCCTCGGCGCCGAGGCCTTCCAGCCAGCCGGCGCCGGCGCCGGTGGCGCCCGCGCCCCCGGCACCCGCCGCGGGCCAGCCCGGGCCGTCGAACACCGGCGTCCCGGACGGCGTCTCCCTGAGCCCGTCCGGCGGGATGACCATCACTCAGGCGAACACCGTGATCGATGCCAAGGCGATCTCGGGCACCGTGACCGTCGCGGCGCCGAACGTCGTCATCCGCAACTCGCGGATCTCTGGCAACGGGACGTACGGGGTCCTCGTGCGTTCCGGGAGCCTGACGATCGAGGACTCGACGATCTCCGGCTTCGAGAACGGGATCGCCGGTGACGGCTGGACCGCTCGCCGTATCGAGATCACGGCGGTCAGCGATGACGGCGCCAAGCTCGGCGACAACGTCACCATGGCGGACAGCTGGATCCACGACCTGACACCGGCCGCCGGCGCGCACGCCGATGGGATGCAGCTGCAGAGCGGCGTGGTCAACGTGCGGGTCGAGCACAACACGATCTCCGCGTACAACGCCTCGACCCGCCAGAACGGCAACTCCGCGCTCTTCATCGCTCCCGACCTCGGCCCGAGCTCACCCGGTCCGGTCGTCATCACGGGCAACTGGCTCGATGGCGGCAACTACACGGTCTACGTCCTGGACGGCGACAACGGGCGATACTTCATCGACTCGATCTCCGTCACGAACAACCGCTTCGGCCGCAACTTCGAGTACGGACCGCTGAGGGTCAACGTGCCGGCGACGGTGTCCGGGAACGTCTTCGCTGACAACGGCTCGGCGGTGAGCTGATCGCTGCGCCGGCACCTCCGCCCGGTGCCGCTCGGTAGGCTCCCGTCGACGCATGCCGCAGACCACGGGAGTCCGATGACGCTTCAGCTGGGCATGGCCTGCTTCTGGGAGAGTCCGGCCCGGTCGACCTGGTCGGGGACGCCGTGGCACCTGCGCGAGGCGCTTCGCGAGGAGATCGAGGTCACCGATGTCGGCCCTGAGCTCTCCACGGGCGTCGTGCGGGCGCTCAAGGTCGCGGGCCTGCGACGTGGAGGCGCGGGTCGGAGGTCGGTCTGGCGCTACTCGTCGACCACGATCGGACTGCTCGAGCACGACGTGCGGCGTCGCGTCGCCGCCGGGCGTCCTGACGTCGTCCTCGAGATCGGCGACCTCGCTGTCCTTCCCGTGCCGTACGTGGTCATGCAGGACCTGAGCTACAGCCTGCTCCTCGAGCGCTTCGGGCCTGACGGCGTTCCCCACTTCCGGGCACTGGGCCGTCGGCGGCTCGACATGCTCCGTCGTCGCCAGGAGGAGGTCTACGCCTCGGCGGCCGGTCTGCTGCCGATGAGCGAGTGGCTCGCACGTGACCTGCGGAGAGCAGGGGTGGACGCCGATCGGATCCACGTCGTGAATCCCGCTGTCAACGTGCCGATGGATGGCCTCGGTTCCCCGCCCGTGCGCCGCACCGGCCCGGTGCGACGGCTTCTGATGATCGGCAAGGACTTCGACACCAAAGGGGGCGACCAGGTCGTTGCCGCCTTCGCGATCCTCCGGCGGGACCTGGGGGCCTCGATCGAGCTGACGATCGCGGGACCCGCGCAGTGGCCGCTGCGCGGCGAGATCCCCGAGGGCATCACCTTCCTCGGCAGGCGACCTGCGGACGAGATCCCTGCGTTGCTGGATGCTCACGACCTCTTCGTCCTGCCGTCCCGCTTCGAGGGCTTCGGCATCGCCTTCGTGGAGGCCCTCGTCCGTGGGCTGCCGTGCATCGGTCGGGACGACTGCGCGATGCCGGAGATCATCGACCCGGTCTCCGGAGGTCGCCTCGTGCGATCGGACGATCCGGGGGAGCTGGCCCAGCTGGTCGTGGACACCCTCGCCGACGACGCCCTGTACGACGCATGCGCCCGCGCTGCGGCCGGACGCAGCGCGCACTTCAGGTGGGCGCGGGCGGCGCGTGAGGTCGCTGCCGTCGTGCAGTCGGTCGCCGGGAACTGATCCGGGAGCTCCGCCCAGGGGCGCGCACCTTAGCCGTGCGCCTCCCCAAGGCCTAGAGACCCGCGCCAGGACTCGCCGCAGCGTCCACATGGTGAGACTTCGATGATCGACAATACGTCGCAAGTTCCCATGATGTCCGAAATGTATTCTCACGCCCGTAATGCCATTGTGAGGTGTCTCACAGGTCCAGATTTTCACCCGGTGACCGCGGGTAGCGTGTAACGCGCACCTCCCGCGAAGGCGGGATATGTCGCGATCTGCCGGTGAACGCCGAATGCGTTGTTCACCGTGGGTCGCGCCGAAGACGAGAAGGGCAAACCCGCCGAGAGGCGGGGACGCAAAGCCATGGAGCCTCCTTTGAGGTCCGCCAGGCCGCCGAAACGACGGAGCAATCGATGACCATGTCCCTCCCCGCCCTGCAGCTGTCGCCACGCTCGACGGCTGCGCCTGCACGTCCGACGTGGCTCCAGCGGCGCCGCGGTGCGGTCCTGGCTGTCGGCGCGCTGGTGGCGGGCCTCGTCCAGCTGGCCTCGCCGGCAGCGGCGGCCGGGACGGTGGCGACGGTGGCCCCGGCTCCGTTCGGCACGGTCTACCGGGCAGTCGAACCCGTCCGAGTGATGAATCGCGTAGCCATCGGCCCAGGCGGCATCTACACCTTGACGATCCCGGGTGTGCCGTCCGGCGCGGAGGCCGTCCAGCTGAACATCACCGCCACCGAGGCCACGAGCATCACCTACATCTCCGCGTGTGCGGGCGACGTTGCGCTGGCGGCCTGCCGCACCACCTCGGCGCTGAACCCCGCGCCCCGGGTCGACACCCCGGCGTCGGCGCTCGTCGCTCTCGGCGGTGCGCAGGGCAACACCGTCAAGCTCTACAACAACGCAGGATCGGTGAAGCTCATCGCCGACGTCGAGGGCTACTACGTCCCGGCGAGCTCCGGCGGCTCCGTCTTCATCCCGGTGACGCCGTACCGCGCGCTTGCCGCGAGGACCATGGGCAGCCAGTCGAACCTCACGCTCGACCTGCCGGGAGCGCCCGCCGGCGCGACCGCCGTCGCCCTCAACCTCACCTCGACCGGTGCCTCAGGCGTCTCCTACGTCTCGGTCTGCCCCGGTGGGCAGGCCCTCGCGACCTGCACGAAGACCTCCGTCCTCAACCCGGCGCCCGGGATCGACATGCCGAACGCAGCCGTGGTGAAGCTGGGCGGGACCAACAACCGCCAGGTGCGGATCTACAACAACGCGGCGACCGTCTCGGTGATCGCGGACGTGTCGGGCTTCTTCGTCGACGCGGCCTCCGCCCCTGCCGGCTCGGGGTACCTGCAGGCCACGACGCCCGTCCGGGCCGTCGACCGCAAGCCCATGGCTCAGCGGAGCGCGTACAGCTTCGCGCTGTCCGGCGTCCCCGCCGGGGCGACGTCCGTCGCACTGAACGTCACGGCGACCGGCAGCACGGCGGTCTCCTTCGTCTCGACGTGCCCGGGTGGCACGTCCACGTCGACGTGCAGCAAGTCCTCGACCCTGAACCCCCGGCCGGGAGCCGACACGGCCAACACCGTGCTCGTCAAGCTCGGCGGCGCGAAGCGCGACACGGTCACGCTGTACAACAACGCTGGGGCGACGAAGCTCATCGCGGACGTGCAGGGGTACTTCGTCGGCGACGGCAGCCCGGCGCCCGACCTTCCCCAGCCGGCGCCGGCGCCGGCGCCGGTGGTCGTGAGCACGGGCATGCCGGGTGCGGGCTCCACGGGCGTGCCGGCCGGCACGTCGCTGTCCCCCTCCGGCGGGATCGTCGTCACCCAGGCGAACACCGTGATCGACGGGATGGACGTCTCCGGCAGCATCACGGTCAGAGCGTCCGGCGTGGTCATCAAGAACTCGCGGATCCACGGGACGGGCTCGTACGGCGTGTACACCCAGTCGGGGAGCGTCACGATCTACGACAGCGAGATCTACGGGTTCGAGAACGCCATCGGCTTCGACAACTGGACGGCTGTCAGGGTGAACATCCACGGCACCTACGGTGACGGGGTGAAGCTCGGCTCGAACGTGACGCTGCAGGACTCCTGGATCCACGACCTCACCCCGGCGGCGGGTGCCCACTCCGACGGCGGGCAGATGCAGAGCGGCGTGACGAACCTCGTCGTTCGCAACAACGTGATCGACCTCGCGTCGACCCCCAACGCGAACGCTGCGCTCTTCCTCGCGCCGGACCTCGGCCCCAGCACGGCTGGCCCGGTCACGATCGAGGGCAACTGGCTCGACGGCGGCAACTACACGCTCTTCTGCGTCGACGGGAACAACGGGCAGTACCTCGTCGGGAACATGAAGTTCCTCGGCAACAAGTTCGGCCGGCACTCCTCCTACGGCCCTTCGCGTGTCAACGTCCCGATCACGCAGTCCGGCAACGTGTGGGCCGACACGGGTGCAGCACTCTCCCTCTGAGGCTCTCGCTGATCGCACAGGACGAAGGGGTGGGGGGGGGGCGCGCAGCAGGGGGGGGCCCCCCCGCGGGGGGCGCAGAAGGGGTGGGGGCAGGGGGCCGCGACCCCGCGGGCGGGGGCGGC
>JBBSAL010000057.1:0-18986 GCA_038252305.1 Actinomycetales bacterium
GCGATGGGCCTCATCTCGGACAACGTGGACGGCGAGATGCGCTACGCGGCGCTGACCGTCATCCTCGGTGCCGAGGACGCCTTCGGTGACATGGACTTCAAGGTCGCCGGAACCCGCGAGTTCGTCACGGCCATCCAGCTCGACACCAAGCTCGACGGCATCCCCGCCTCGGTGCTCGGCGGCGCGCTGACCCAGGCCCGCCAGGCGCGCCTGCACATCCTGGACGTCATGAACGAGGCGATCGACGTCCCGGACGAGATGTCGCCGAACGCCCCGCGCGTGATCACGGTCAACGTCCCGGTCGACAAGATCGGCGAGGTCATCGGGCCCAAGGGCAAGATGATCAACCAGATCCAGGAGCAGACCGGCGCCGACATCTCGATCGAGGACGACGGCACCGTCTACATCGGCGCGACCGACGGCCCCTCGGCCGAGGCCGCACGCGCGATGGTCAACGCCATCGCCAACCCGATGATGCCGGAGGTCGGCGAGCGCTTCGTCGGCACCGTCGTCAAGACGACGACCTTCGGTGCGTTCATCTCGCTCAGCCCCGGCAAGGACGGACTCCTGCACATCTCGCAGATCCGCAAGCTCGTCGGTGGCAAGCGTGTGGACAACGTCGAGGACGTCCTGTCGATCGGCCAGAAGGTCCAGGTCGAGATCGGTGAGATCGACCCGCGCGGCAAGCTCTCGCTGCACGCGGTCGTCGACGAGCCGGCCGAGGGCGACAAGGCCGAGGGCGACCAGGCCTGACGTGCCCCTGTCCCTCCCGCTGGCCGGACCGGGCAGCGAGCTCACCGCCGGGCAGGACGGCGGCGCCATCGTGCGTCGTTCCGTCCTGCCCGGCGGGGTCCGGGTGCTGTCCGAGTCCATGCCCGGTCTGCGCTCCGCGACGGTCGGGGCGTGGGTGGGTGTCGGCTCGCGCGACGAGCGCGACGGGCACCACGGCTCCACGCACTTCCTGGAGCACCTGCTCTTCAAGGGAACCCCGCGACGCTCGGCGATGGACATCGCCGAGGCGTTCGACGCCGTCGGTGGTGAGGCCAACGCCGCCACCGGCAAGGAGTACACCTGCTACTACGCACGGGTGCTCGACGCCGACCTGCCGATGGCGGTCGACGTCATCGCCGACATGGTGACCTCCGCAACGCTCGACGCAGAGGAGCTCGAGCTCGAGCGCGGCGTGATCCTCGAAGAGCTCGCGATGAACGACGACGACCCCAGCGACGTCGTCCACGAGCAGTTCGCCGCTGCGGTCCTTGCGGCGCACCCGCTCGGCCGCCCCATCGGCGGCACCCCGGGAACGATCCGCGCGGTCCCGCGCGACGCGGTCCTGGACCACTACCACGAGCACTACGTCCCGGCCGGCCTGGTCATCACCGCCGCCGGCGGCGTGGACCACGACGCGCTGTGCGCCCAGGTCACCTCGGCGCTCGCCTCCGGTGGCTGGCCCCTCGACGACACCCACCCTCTCGACCGCCGTCCGGACACCCCCGCGCCGATCTCCGCCTCGGGTGTCGAGACTGTCGTGCGCCGCTCCACCGAGCAGGCCAACGTCATCCTCGGCGGGGTCGGCCTCACCGGCACCGACGACCGTCGCTACCCGCTGCTCGTCCTCAGCGCGGTGCTCGGCGGCGGGATGTCCTCCCGGCTCTTCCAGGAGATCCGCGAGAAGCGAGGCCTCGCCTACTCGGTCTACTCCTTCGCGAGCGGGCACTCGGACACGGGACTGTTCGGTCTCTACGCAGGGTGCGCCCCCGAGAACGTCGACCAGGTGCTCGCGCTGCTCGCCGAGGGCTGGGACCGGATGGCGCAGGAGCCGATCAGCGCGGCAGAGCTCCAGCGGAGCATCGGCCAGCTCTCCGGCGGTCTGGTGCTCGGCCTGGAGGACTCGGGCTCGCGGATGAACCGGCTGGGCAAGGCCGAGCTCGTCCACGGCGAGCTGCTCAGCCAGTCCGAGGCGCTCGAGCGGGTGCGCGCGGTGACGGCCCAGCAGGTGCAGGAGCTGGCGATCGAGCTGGCCGGCCGCCCGCGGTCGATCGTCAAGGTCGGCCCGTTCGGCGCCTGAGCGAGCGGCCAGGGCTCAGGCGGACATCCGCCGCAGCAGTGCTGCGACCGATCCGGAGACCGTCCACGTGACGACGAGCCCGGTCAGGACCGGACCGCCGCCGCTCGCCGTGGGTGCCGGGTGCCTCGCCCCGGCCACGTCGTGCACGGCGCTGGCCGGTGGCCGCCCGAGCACCGTCGTGGGTCGTTCCCCCGGCATCGACCACGAGCGACCGGGACGTGAACGGCTAGGCTCGGCGATCGTGAGCGAGCAGACTCCCGCCTCGGGCGGAGACACGACGATCAGGGTCGCCGTGCTCGGTGCCGCCGGGCGGATGGGCACGGCGGTGTGCGCGGCGGTCGGTGCGGCACCGGGGCTGGAGATCGTCGCCCGGTTCGACGCGGGTGACGACCTGGCCGAGATCGCGACCTCCGGCGCGGAGGTCGCCGTCGACTTCACGGTCCCGTCCGCCACGGAGGCCAACGTGCACGCCCTGATCGACGCGGGCGTTCACGCCGTCGTCGGAACGACGGGCTGGGACGAGACGTCCTTCGCCCGGGTGCGGGAGCACCTGGGTGCTGCGCCGTCGGTCGGCGTGCTCATCGCCCCCAACTTCGCCATCGGCGCCGTGCTCGCCATGGCCTTCGCCGCCAAGGCCGCCCCGTGGTTCGAGTCGGCGGAGGTCGTCGAGCTGCACCATCCGGAGAAGGTCGACGCGCCGAGCGGCACCGCGCGCCACACGGCAGCGGGGATCGCCGCTGCCCGTCGCGAGGCCGGGCTCGGCCCGGTCCCGGACGCGACGAGCACCGGGATCGACGGGGCGCGCGGCGCCGACGTCGACGGGATCCGCGTGCACGCCGTCCGCCTGCGTGGCCTGGTCGCTCACGAGGAGATCCTGTTCGGCAACGCGGGGGAGCAGCTGACGATCCGGCACGACTCCTTCGACCGCGTCTCGTTCATGCCCGGTGTCGTGCACGCCGTCCGCACGGTCGGCTCGCGGCCGGGCCTGACCGTCGGGCTCGACGGCTACCTGGACCTGTGATGCGCAAGGGCATGCTCTTCGCCGTCACCATCTCGGCGCTCACGATCCTCTACGTCGTGGCGATCGGCGGCCGCGCCGTCGGCTTCATCGCGACGGGACAGACCGTCGGGGTGGTGCTCGGTCTCGCCGTGCTCCTCGTCCCGCTCCTCGGCGTGGCCCTGCTCGCGCGGGAGTGGTGGATGGCGGTCCAGGTCCAGCGGATGGCTGACGCGCTCGCGGCGCGTGGCGCCCTCGCGGTCGACGACCTGCCGCGCAGCCCCGGCGGTCGGATCGATCGCGCCGCGGCCGATGCCGCGTTCGCCCGCGCCCAGCAGGACGTCGAGAGCGACCCGGAGGACTGGGCGGCGTGGTTCCGCCTGGGCTTCGCCTACGACGCCGCCCGCGACCGGACGCGCGCCCGCTCGGCGCTGCGCACGGCGGTGCGCCTCCGGCGGCAGGTACGCGCGGACTGAGCTCTGGGCGCGCGCCCGTGCCCTCAGATCTCCGCGAACCAGCGCTGCTCGGTGAGCTCCGGCTGTCCGGCGCCGCCCTCGACGAGCGTGCGCGACGCACCGTCGCGGCCCAGGCCGGCCGAGGAGAGGAAGGTGGCCCTGGCCTCGTCGTCGCCCAGCACCCAGGTGAGCACGTGCGCGGCACCGTCCAGCCGGCCGAGGTCGACGCAGGCGGCCAGCAGGCGCGAGCCGTGCCCGCCGCGCCGGTGGTCCGGCTCGACCTCCAGCGCGATGACCTCGACCCCCTCGGGCGCCGGTGCGAGGGCGGCGAGGCCGACCACGCGCGCGCCGTCGAGCGCCACCAGGACCCGATGACCCGGCGTCGGGGGAGAGGTGATCGCTGCCGCCCACTGCGCCGTCATCGCGGGGACGTCCAGCTGCTCGACGAGGTCGGGCACGAGGTCGCCGATGCCCGAGCGCCAGGCACGCAGCTGCACGGCGGTCATCGCGATCTCGTCGCCGGGGATCGCGGGGCGGACGGAGACGTCGGCGTGGTCGTGGAAGAGGGACACTGCGGCAGGCTACCCGCCGAGGGCGCGCAGACCCGCAGCGGTCAGCGCAGCCAGGACGACGACGAGGATGAACGGCGCCCGGAGCCAGAGGGCGACGGCGGCGACCGCGAGACCCGCGAGCCGGGCATCGACGACGACGGAGCCGTGCGCGGTCGCCGACTGGACGCCGACGAGCGCCGCCAGCAGGGCCACGGTGAGCAGCCCGGAGATGCGCGCCGGTCGAGGGCGTTCGAGCAGGTGGGTCGGCACATGGTGCCCGAGGAGCTTGATCGCGTAGCAGGTGCCGGCCGCCGCGAGGATCGCCAGCCAGGTCATGCCGTGCTCATCCTCCCGGCACCGCGCCTCGCCGCCGGCGTGCGCCAGCCGACCACGACGGCGACTGCCGCGGCGGCGAGGATCGGGATCCCGGCCGGCACGAACGGGGTGAGGCCGAGCGCCACCACCACGGCGGCGGCGGCCACGCCCTGGGCCGTGCGCGAGGCCAGCCGGGGCCACAGCAGTCCGAGGAACGCGGCCCCGGCCGCCGCGTCGAGCCCCCACTGGGTCGGGTCGCCCAGCTGCGTCCCGGCGAGCGCGCCGAGCAGGGTGGTGAGGTTCCAGAGCACGAACACGCCGAGGCCCGTGAGCCAGAAGCCGACCCGGGCGATCGCCGGGGTCCGCTGCGCGACCGCGACGGCCGTCGACTCGTCGATCGTCAGGTGCGCGGCGGCCCAGCGTCGCGGGCCGTGCACGGCCAGGAGCGGTGCGACGACGGCGCCGTAGAGGGCGTTCCGCGCGCCGAGGAGACCCGCCGTCGCGACGGCAGCGACCGGCGAGCCACCCGCGCCCAGCACGCCGATGAAGGCGAACTGCGAGCCGCCGGTGAACATCAGCACGCTGAGCGCGACAGTCTGCGGGACGTCGAGGCCCGCGACGACGGCGAGCGCCCCGAACGAGATCCCGTACAGCCCCGTCGCGACCGAGACCCCGAGCGCCTGGCGGACGGCGGACCTGCGAGCCGCAGCGAGCTGCCCGTCACCGCTGCCGCTCACAGGGCGACGTAGATGCTCTCGAGGTACTCCTCGATCCCTGCCTCGCCGCCCTCGCGGCCCAGCCCGGACATCTTCACGCCGCCGAAGGGCGCGCTCGCGTCGGAGATCATGCCCCGGTTGATCCCGAGCATCCCGGCCTCGACCTGCTCGGCCAGCCGGAACGTCCGGTCGACGTCGCGCGTGTAGGCGTAGGCGACGAGGCCGAACGGCGTGCCGTTCGCCAGCGCGAGCGCCTCGGCCTCGGAGCCGAAGGTCACCACGGGCGCGACCGGGCCGAAGATCTCCTCCTGGACCGCGCGCGCATCGGGTGCGACGCCGGTGAGGACCGTGGGGTTGTAGAAGTGCCCGGCATGCGTCGCGCGGTCGGGGCGGTCGCCGCCGACGAGCACGCGTGCCCCGCCGTCGATCGCCTCGGCGACCATCGCCTCCACGCTCGCGACAGCGGCCTCCTCGATCAGCGGGCCGACGGTGGTCCCTGGCGCCGAGCCCGCGCCGACCACGAGCTCGCCGAACGCGGCGGCGAGCCCGCGCGAGAAGTCCTCGGCGACGGACTCGTGCACGAGGAAACGGTTGGCGGCCACGCAGGTCTGCCCGGCGTTGCGCATCTTGGCTGCGACCGCGCCCTGGACGGCCGCGGGGATGTCCGCGTCCTCGAAGACGAGGAAGGGGGCGTTGCCGCCGAGCTCCATCGAGGTCCGCAGCACGCCGTCCGCAGCGCCCTTGAGCAGGATCTGCCCGACCTCGGTCGAGCCGGTGAACGAGAGCTTGCGCAGCCGCGGGTCGGCCAGGAGCGGCCCGACGAGCCGCCCTGAGGAGGCAGTCGGCACGACGTTGACGACTCCCGTCGGCAGGCCGCGGGACTCGAGCTCCGCGCGGACGACCTCGGCGAAGAGCATCGTCGTCAGTGGCGTGAAACCGGCCGGCTTGATGACGACCGTGCAGCCGGCCGCGAGCGCCGGGGCGATCTTGCGGGTGGCCATCGCCAGCGGGAAGTTCCACGGCGTGACGAGCAGGGCTGGGCCGACCGGGCGGTGCATGACGATCTGCCGGTTGGTGCCGCTCGGCGCCGTCCGGACCATCCCGTTGATCCGCACGGCCTGCTCGGAGTACCAGCGGATGTACTCCGCGCCGTAGGCGGTCTCGGCGCGCGACTCCGCGAGCGGCTTGCCGCCCTCCGCGGTGATGAGCGCCGCGAAGTCCTCGATCCGGGCCATCACCGTCTCGAAGACGGAGCGCAGCACCTCGGCACGCACCCGGGGCGCGACGGCCCGCCAGACCGGCCAGGCCTCGTGCGCGGCCGCGAGCGCGTCGGACCCGTCCTGCGGGGTGGCCGAGGCGACGTCGAAGAGCTCGGCCCCGGTCGCCGGGTCGTGGACCGCGAAGGTCCCGCCTCCCGTTGCGGGCCGCCACTGGCCTCCGATGAGGAGCTCCGTGGGCAGGTGGGCTGCGAGCGTCGGGGGGACAGGGGAGTTGATGGTGGCCATGCCGGTCAGTATGTCGCCCGCGGCGCGTGAGCGGAATGTCCGCCGGGCGGGTCAGCGGGTGGCCGGGGTGCCTACGATGGCCGACATGTCCGTCCCCACGCCGTACGAGGATCTGCTGCGTCATGTGCTCGAGCACGGGACGCCCAAGGCCGACCGCACCGGGACCGGGACGCGTTCGGTCTTCGGGCACCAGATGCGCTTCGACCTGTCCGCCGGGTTCCCCCTGGTGACCACCAAGCACGTCCCGCTGCGGCTCGTCGCCGAGGAGCTCTTCTGGTTCCTGCGCGGGGAGTCCAACGTGCGCTCCCTGGTGGAGAAGAACGTGCACATCTGGGACGAGTGGGCGGCGCCCGACGGAGAGCTCGGCCCGGTCTACGGCATCCAGTGGCGCTCCTGGCCGACGTCGGACGGCGGGCATGTCGACCAGATCGCCCAGCTCGTCGAGGGCATCCGCCGCGACCCGTCCTCGCGACGCCACATCGTCTCCGCGTGGAACGTCGCCGACCTCCCGCGCATGGCGCTCGCACCGTGCCACGCCTTCTTCCAGTTCGACGTGACCGACGGGCGGCTGTCCTGCCAGCTCTACCAGCGCTCGGCCGACCTCTTCCTCGGCGTCCCGTTCAACATCGCCTCGTACGCGCTGCTCACGCACATGGTCGCCCAGCAGACCGATCTCCAGGTCGGCGACTTCGTCTGGACGGGTGGTGACTGCCACATCTACGACAACCACCGCGAGCAGGTCACCGAGCAGCTCTCGCGGTCACCGTTCGCTCCGCCCCGTCTCGAGCTCCGTCGCGCTCCGTCGATCACCGAGTACTCGATGGACGACGTCACGCTGGTTGGCTACGAGCACCACGCCGCGATCAAGGCGCCGGTGGCGGTGTGAGCCTCGCGCTCATCTGGGCGCAGTCAGCCAACGGCGTCATCGGGGTCGACGGCGGCCTGCCCTGGCACCTGCCGGAGGACATGGCGCACTTCCGCGAGCTGACCGCCGGCGCGGTCGTCGTCATGGGTCACACGACGTGGCAGTCGTTGCCCGAGCGGTTCCGGCCGTTGCCCGGCCGGGTCAACGTCGTGCTCAGCCGGGACCGGGGGCTCACCCTCGAGGGTGCGATCGTGGTCCCGGGGACCCGCGAGGCGGTGGCGCTGATCGGTGACCGGCGGGCGTGGGTCATCGGCGGGGCGCAGGTCTACCGCGCCTTCCTCGACACGGCGGACGTCGCCGAGGTGACCGAGATCGACGTCGTCGTCGAGGACGGGGCGTCGGCCCCGACGCTCGACGAGTCGTGGGCTGCCGTCGCGGTCGATCCCGCGTCGGGCTGGGCCCGGTCGTCGACAGGGCTGCGGTACCGGTTCGTCCGGTACGCCCGTCGCGGGCGGCAGGGGCACGGCCGCGACGGACGGCGGTAGGTTGTCGCCCATGGTGGACGACCCCCGGCGCCCGTTCGGCGCGCTCCTGACGGCGATGGTCACCCCGATGACCGCGAACGGCGAGATCGATCTCGAGGCGGCGGTACGGCTCGCGGTGCACCTCGTCGACCACGGCCACGACGGCCTGGTGCTCAACGGCACCACCGGCGAGGCACCGACGACGCACGCCCCGGAGAAGGCCGATCTGGTGCGAGCGGTCGTCGGCGCCGTCGGCGACCGGGCGATCGTCGTGGCCGGCGCAGGATCCAACGACACCGTGCACGCCGTCCGGATGGCCGAGCAGGCCGCCGAGGCAGGTGCGCAGGGGATCCTCGTCGTCACCCCGTACTACTCGCGCCCTTCCCAGGAGGGCGTCTACCGGCACACGGTCGCGGTGGCGGACGCCACGGGCCTGCCGGTCATGCTCTACGACGTCCCCGGTCGTACCGCCGTGCGCTACGCACCGGAGACGCTCGAACGGCTCGCGGCCCACGAGCGCATCCTCGCGGTCAAGGACGCGACCGGAGACGTGCAGGGCGCGATGCGGTCGATCGCCCGCACGGGCCTTGCCTGGTACAGCGGCGACGACGGCCTGCTGCTGCCGTTCCTCTCGGTCGGCGCCGTCGGCCTGGTGAGCATGACCGCTCACCTCGTCGGTGACGAGCTCGCGGCGATCATCGCGGCGTTCGCCGCCGGTGACACCGCCCGCGCGCTCGCCGGCTTCGTGGCGATCACGCCGGTCGTCGACCTGATCTGCGGGAGCGGCAACGGTGCGCTGCGCTCCAAGCTCGCGCTGCACCTGCTCGGCCGCCTGCCGAGCCCCGCCATGCGTCTGCCTCAGGTCGAGGCCGATGCGACCGAGACCGCCCAGGTGCGTGCCGCACTGGTCGCGGCCGGCCTGCTCTGAGGAGACCGTGATGTCCCACCCGCACCCCGAGCTCCCCGCCCCGCCGCCGCTGGAACCGGGCACGCTGCGCGTCGTCCCGCTCGGCGGCCTCGGCGAGATCGGCCGCAACATGAACGTGCTGGAGATCGACGGGCGGCTGCTCATCGTCGACTGCGGCGTGCTGTTCCCGGAGGACCACCAGCCGGGCGTCGACCTGATCCTCCCGGACTTCGACTACGTCAAGGACCGGCTCGACGACGTCGAGGCCCTCGTCCTGACGCACGGTCACGAGGACCACATCGGCGCGGTCCCCTACCTGCTGCGCCTGCGGCCCGACATCCCCGTGATCGGCTCCCAGCTCACCCTCGCCTTCCTCGAGGCCAAGCTCAAGGAGCATCGGATCAAGCCCCTGACCCTCACGGTCAAGGAGGGGCAGGTCGAGACGTTCGGCGCCTTCGAGTGCGAGTTCGTCTCCGTGACGCACTCGATCCCGGACGCTCTCGCCGTCGCGGTGCGGACCAGGGCCGGACTGGTGCTCATCACGGGTGACTTCAAGATGGACCAGCTCCCGCTCGACGGCCGGATCACCGACCTGCGTGCCTTCGCTCGGCTCGGCGAAGAGGGGGTCGACCTCTTCATGGTCGACTCCACCAACGCCGAGGTCCCCGGATTCGTCACCCCCGAGCGGGAGATCGGCCCGGTCCTCGACTCCGTCTTCGCCGGCGCCGGCCAGCGGATCATCGTCGCGTCCTTCGCCTCGCACGTGCACCGGGTCCAGCAGGTGCTCGATGCGGCCCACCTGCACGGACGCAAGGTCGCCCTGGTGGGCCGCTCGATGGTGCGCAACATGGGGATCGCGGCCGAGCTCGGCTACCTCAAGGTCCCCGAGGGCATCCTGGTCGACGCCCGCAAGGTCGACGCCCTGCCCCCGGACCAGGTCGTCCTCATGTCGACCGGGTCCCAGGGTGAGCCGATGGCCGCCCTCGCCCGGATGGCCAACGGCGACCACCCGGTGACGATCGGCGCCGGGGACACCGTGATCCTCGCGTCCTCGCTCATCCCGGGCAACGAGAACGCCGTCTACCGCGTCATCAACGGCCTGACCCGGCTGGGCGCCCACGTCGTCCATCACGGCAACGCCAAGGTGCACGTCTCTGGCCACGCCGCCGCGGGCGAGCTCACGTACTGCTACAACATCCTTCGTCCGCGCAACGTGATGCCGATCCACGGCGAGGTCCGGCACCTGGTCGCCAACGGCGCCGTCGCGGTGCGGACCGGTGTCCCGCCCGAGCGGGTCCTGCTCGCCGAGGACGGCGTGGTCATCGACCTGCGTGACGGCGAGGCGAACATCGTCGGGTCGGTGCCCTGTGGCTACGTCTACGTCGACGGGTCGAGCGTCGGTGGGCTCACCGATGCCGAGCTCAAGGACCGCCGCATCCTCAGCGAGGAGGGTTTCGTCTCGGTCTTCGTCGTCATCGACAGTGCGAGCGGCAAGGTCATCGCCGGCCCGCAGATCCACGCGCGGGGTGTGGCCGAGGACGACGCCGTGCTCGACGCGATCATCCCCGAGGTCACCGAGGCCCTGGAGAATGCGGCAGCCGGCGGCGCCGTCGACACCCAGCAGCTGCAGCAGGTCGTGCGGCGGGTCGTCGGGCGGTGGGCCTCGAACCGGCTCCGTCGCCGACCGATGATCATCCCGGTGGTGGTGGAGGCCTGAGACCGGCCAGCCGTGGCACTCGACGCAGAGCCGCAGCCGCCGAGCCGCCGACGATGAGCGCCGTCGCACCCGCGACGGCGATCGTCAGCGGCTCCTGGAGCACCAGCGCGCCCACGCCGACCGCCACCAACGGGTTGAGGTAGGCGACCAGCGTCGAGCGAGGCCCGCCCACCTCGGTGATGAGCCGGAAGAAGAGGAGGAACGCGAGCGCCGTGCACACCAGGCCGAGCGTGGCCAGGGCGAGCAGCGCGCGCGTTCCGGGCATCGGCTGCGGGCCGCCCAGGACGACCACCGGACCGTAGACGAGGACAGCCATCCCGAGGCAGACGGTGGCGAGCGTCGAGGCGGGCACTCCCTGGAGCTTCCGCTCGGCGACCACCGGGGCGATCGCGTAGCCGAGCGCGCCGCACAGCACCATGACGACGGACCAGCCGTGACCTGAGGAGAGCCCCGGGGCGGTGAGGACCATGACACCGGCCAGCGCCGTGACGAGCCCCGCCCAGCGGACGGCGCCCACCGGCAGCCGGTCCCCGGCGAGCCGGCCGACCACCACCGCGAGGATCGGGGTGGTGGCGACGAGCAACCCGGTGGTCGCGCTGGTGAGCGTCTGCTCGGCCGTGGAGTACAGCATCCACGGCCCGATGATCTCCAGGACGGCGAAGAGCGCGACGGCAGGCAGGCGGCCGTGCAGCGCGCGGAGGCCCTGCCCGCGCAGGGCGAAGGGCAGCAGCACGAGCACGCCGATCGCGCTGCGGGTGAGCACCACCGTGGCCGGTGAGACCTCCGCGACGGCGATCCTGATGAGCAGGTACGGGATGCCCCAGATGATGCCGAGCGCCAGGAGCAGGAGCGCGCCACGGCGAGTCATGGCTCACTGTCGCACGCCGCACCGGCCGCGCGACATCCAGCCAGCCTCCGGGGTGCGGCGCGGCTCGGCCGGTACGTTGGGGCCATGGCTACCCGCACGCCCTCGCGCGGTTCGACCCCCGCGCGCGCCGCCTCGGCCCGCCCCGCGGGTCGGTCCGCGGGTGCGGGCAGGTCCCCGGCGCGCCGTGAGCGCTCGCTCCCGGTCCGGATGATCCGTGGCACCTGGATGGGCGCCGCGCACGTCGTCGGCGGAGCAGGCCGGCGGATCGGTCGAGGTGCGCGTGAGCTCGACCCCGCCCACCGCCGCGACGGCGCCGCGTTCACCCTGCTCGCCGTCGCCCTCGTCGTCGCCGCTCGCGAGTGGTGGGGCCTGTCCGGCGCCGCCGGGACCGTCATCCATGACGTCGTCGCCGGGACCTTCGGCGCGATCGGCGTCGTCGTCCCCCTGCTGCTGCTCCTCGTCGCGGTCCGCCTGATGCGTCACCCGGACCGGGTCGAGGCGAACGGGCGGATGGGCGTCGGCCTCACGGCCGTCCTGGTCAGCGTCTGCGGGATCGCCCATGTCCGCGCCGGCGCGCCCGTGCTCGACCTCGCCCTGCTGCGTGGAGCGGGCGGGATCGTCGGCTACCTCGTCGGGGCGCCACTGACGAGCCTGCTGACGGTCTGGGTCGCGGTCCCGATCCTCGTGCTGCTCGGCCTCTTCGGGCTGCTCGTGCTCACGGCGACCCCGGTGCACATGATCGGCTCGCGGCTACGTGCCGGCTACCGCTGGCTCACCCGGGCGGACCGCGCCGAGCCGCAGGAGGAGAGCCTGGCGAACCTGCCGACGCTCGCCGAGCAGCAGGGCAAGGACACCCCGGCCCGTCGGCGAGGCCGCCGTGGTCGGGACGGAGGCTCCGAGGCCGCCACGAGCGTCGTCCCGCTCTCGGCGGGCGACGAGGCCTTCGAGGCCGCCGCGCTCACCGAGCCGGCCGGCGGCTCCCTGGGCGCGGCCGGCGCGGTCGACCACACGGCCGAGCACGAGCAGGACGAGGTCCGGACGACAGTCCTGCCGACCGGCGAGGGCGAGCCGCTGCGCACGCCGATCCCCACGGGCGTCCCGCACGGTGAGCAGCCCATGCTCGACGGCGACGTCATCTACACGCTGCCGCCGGACGAGACCCTCGCGAAGGGCATGCCGCACAAGGTCCGCTCGGCCGCCAACGACCGCGTGGTCGAGTCGCTCACGACGGTCCTCGAGCAGTTCGACGTCGATGCCCAGGTCACCGGCTTCAGCCGCGGTCCGACGGTCACGCGCTACGAGCTCGAGCTGGGCCCCGGGGTCAAGGTCGAGCGCGTCACGGCGCTGAGCCGCAACATCTCCTACGCGGTCGCGAGCGCCGATGTGCGCATCCTCTCGCCGATCCCCGGCAAGTCGGCCATCGGCGTCGAGATCCCCAACACCGACCGCGAGACCGTCTCGCTCGGCGACGTGCTGCGGTCCTCCGTCGCGCGGCGCAGCGAGCACCCGATGGTCATCGGGGTCGGCAAGGACGTCGAGGGCGGCTACGTCGTCGCGAACCTCGCGAAGATGCCGCACCTGCTCGTCGCGGGCGCCACCGGTGCGGGCAAGTCCAGCTTCGTCAACTCGATGATCACCTCGTTGCTCATGCGCGCGACGCCCGACGAGGTCCGGATGATCCTCGTCGACCCCAAGCGGGTCGAGCTGACGCTCTACGAGGGGATCCCGCACCTGATCACCCCGATCATCACCAACCCGAAGAAGGCGGCCGAGGCCCTCGAGTGGGTCGTGCGGGAGATGGAGCAGCGCTACGACGACCTGGCGATGTTCGGGTACAAGCACATCGACGACTTCAACGCCGGGGTGCGAGCGGGCAAGGTCCTGCCCCTTCCCGGGAGCCAGCGGAAGATCGTCCCGTACCCCTACCTCCTGGTGATCGTGGACGAGCTCGCCGACCTCATGATGGTCGCGCCGCGTGACGTGGAGACGGCGATCCAACGGATCACGCAGCTCGCCCGTGCGGCGGGGATCCACCTGGTCCTGGCCACCCAGCGACCGAGCGTCGACGTGGTCACGGGCCTCATCAAGGCGAACGTGCCCTCGCGGCTCGCCTTCGCCACGTCCTCGCTCACCGACTCCCGGGTCGTCCTCGACCAGCCGGGCGCCGAGAAGCTCATCGGGCAGGGCGACGCCCTCTTCCTGCCGTACGGCGCCCCCAAGCCCGTGCGCGTGCAGGGCGCGTGGGTGACCGAGGCCGAGATCCATGCCGTCGTCGAGCACGTGAAGTCCCAGGGCCAACCCACCTACCGGGCCGATGTCCTCGCACCCGCAGCGCGCAAGCAGGTCGACGACGACATCGGCGACGACCTCGACCTGCTCCTGCAGGCCGCCGAGCTGGTCGTCACGACGCAGTTCGGCTCGACCTCGATGCTCCAGCGCAAGCTGCGCGTCGGCTTCGCCAAGGCTGGACGTCTCATGGACCTGCTCGAGTCCCGTGAGATCGTTGGCCCCTCGGAAGGCTCGAAGGCCAGGGATGTCCTGGTGCGGACCGATGACCTCCCGGCGACGTTGGCGATCCTGCGGGGGACACCCGCGCAGGACGAGGACGAGGGGGACCGGGAATCGACACCCTGACGATCGCGGCCCTGGGGGGTGCCGCGGTGGCGACCGGCACAGCCGTTGCCCTCGGCGTCTCGCGCGCCCGCACCGCGCGATCCACCCACGACGACGGCTCGCGCCTCGGCGGCCTGCGGTCCCGGCTCGCCGCCGTCCTCGCGACCTCGCGTGACGGCATCCTGGTGCACAGTCCGGCCGGCGCGGTGCTCGAGGTCAACGACGCAGCGCTGCGTCTGCTCCAGGCACCGCGCAGCGAGCTGCTCGGCCGTCAGGTCACCGCCCTGCCGGTCCGGTGGGTCGCCGAGGACGGCCGGGAGATGACCGCTGCCTCTGTCCTCGCGCCGCGGCGCGGTGAGGTCACGAACGAGCCCCAGGCGGTCGGCGTCGCGCCCGTCTCGGGTGGCGCGGTCCGCTGGGTGAACGTCACCACGGCCGTCGTGCCCGGCCCCGACGGCGGCCAGGAGCTCCTGACGACCCTGGCCGACATCACCGGGCCGCGCGAGGTGCGCGCGGCCCTCGCCCGGTCCGAGACGCAGTTCCGCCTCGCGTTGGAGAACGCCCCGATCGGCATGGTGCTCACCGACCGCCAGTGGCGTCTGGTCGAGGTCAATGCGGCCTTCGCGGCGATGCTCGGGGTGGAGCCGTCGTCGCTGGTGGGCCGGGACCTGTCGACGGTGGGCCATCCGGGGGAGCGGGCAGCCGAACGTGCGCATGTCCAGCAGGTGCTCGCGGGCGTGGGGGAGCGCTTCACGCTCGAGCGCCGCTACCAGCGCTCCGACGGGCAGACCATCTGGGCCGTGCTCGACGCCGTGCTCGTCCGCACGCCGACCGGTGAGCCGGACGTCTTCGTCGCACAGATCCGCGACAGCACCGAGGCCAGGATGCAGTCGGAGATGCTCGCGCACCGAGCGGCCCACGACACGCTCACCGGTCTCGCCAACCGTGCGGTGATGACCGAGACCCTCCAGGCCGCGCTCGCCGAGGCGGACGCCGCCGGCCGCTGCGCCGTGCTGGTGATCGATCTCGACGAGTTCAAGGAGATCAACGACCGGTTCGGTCACCCCGCCGGTGACGAGGTCCTCGTGCACGTCGCGGGTGTGCTGCGGGCGGCTGCCGGTGGACGAGGGCTCCCGTCACGCCTCGGCGGTGACGAGTTCGTCGTGATCGTCCAGGACGCCGATGCCGGACGGGCCTCGTTCGAGATCGCGGCCGCGATCCACTACGGGCTGGCGAACCCCGTACGGACGCAGCGCCGTCGCTTTCCGGTCAAGGCGAGCATCGGTGTCGCCGTCGTGGACGACGAGCTGCGCGCGAGCGGATCGATGGGCGTCCTCGCCGCAGCTGACGCCGCGCTCTACCGGGCAAAGGCAGGCGGACGCAGCCGGACCGAGGTCTTCCAGCCGGACATGGACGTGGCGCAGTCGACGAGGCACGGCGCCCAGGCCGAGCTCGGCAGGGCGATCGAGAACGGCGAGCTGGTCCTGCACTACCAGCCGATCGTCGACCTGCGCACCGGTCGGGTGGTCGGCCACGAGGCGCTCGTCCGGTGGGAGCACCCGGAGCGGGGTCTGCTGCTGCCCGGATCCTTCCTCGGTACCGCAGCCGAGGCGGGACTCAGTGTCGCGCTCGGCAAGGCGGTGGCGCGGATGGCCGTCGCGCACCTGGTGGCGACGGCGGACTCCGGGCGCTGGGTCTCGATCAACACCTCGACGGACCAGCTGGGCGACGGCGACCTCGTCGGCACGATCCGCGACGAGGTGGAGCGGTCCGGTCTGCCGGCCGGTCGCCTGGTGGTCGAGCTCACCGAGGCGAGCCTCGACGTCTCCGCAGCGGTTCGGCGCGATCTCAGCGACCTGTACGCGGCACGGGTTCCCGTGCTCATCGACGCCTTCGGCACGGGCGTGCCGCCGCTGTCCTACCTGCGTGACCTCCCGGTCAGCGGGCTCAAGCTGGACATGGGCTTCACCGCGGGCATCCCGGACGACCCGGCCTCGGCCCGTGTCGGTCGCGGGCTCGCGGCCATGGCTTCGGAGATGGGGCTCATCTCGATCGCCGAGGGCGTCGAGAACGAGGCCCAGGCGAGCTTCCTGCGGGACGCCGGCTGGCGGTACGGGCAGGGCTGGTTCTTCGGGGTGGCCCGCTCAGCGGACGACACTCCGACGGACTGAGGGCGGTTCCGCTGCTCCGTCCGTCGTTGAGACGAGAGCGACGCGCCACCGTCGAGGGGCACGCTGCGTCCCTCGCTCGTGCCGAGTGACGACGTCGCGGGCTGCACGGCGCCTAGTCTGGGGGCATGGCGACGACGAAGCCGGTCTGGAACCTGGCGAACGGTGTGACCACGGCACGGGTCCTCATGGTGCCCGTTGTCATCGTCGTCCTGGTGGCCGGCCCGGGCGATGCGGCCCGGTGGTGGGCGGCGGCGCTGTTCACCCTCGCCGCTTCCACGGACCGCCTCGACGGCTACCTCGCCCGACGGCTCGACCAGGTCACCGACTGGGGCAAGCTCCTGGACCCGATCGCGGACAAGGCGCTGATCGGCGGGACGCTGATCACCCTCTCCGTGCTGGGTGAGCTGCCGTGGTGGATCACCGTGGTGGTCCTGATCCGTGAGCTCGGGATCACGGCGATGCGCTTCGCCGTGCTCCGGTACGTCGTCATCGCCGCTTCGCCTGGCGGGAAGCTGAAGACGGTCCTCCAGTCGATCGGCATCGGGTTGTTCCTGCTGCCCTTGGAGTCCCTGCCCGGGTTCGTGCGCGTCGTGGCGTGGGTCGTGCTGCTCACGGCCGTGGTGGTGACCGTGGTCACCGGGGTGGACTACCTCCGTCGCGGCCTCGCCGTTCGCGCAGCCGCCCGGTGACCCGGCAGGCGCCGGAGGTCGTCGCCGCTCTCACGGCCAGGGGACTGACCCTCGCCGTCGCGGAGTCGTTGACCGGTGGAGCCCTCATGGACGCGCTCGTGGCGGTCCCCGGCGCCTCCGGCTGCCTACGCGGCGGGGTCGTCGCGTACGCCACGGATCTCAAGCACCTGCTCCTGGACGTCCCCGTCGAGCTGCTCGACCGCACCGGCCCGGTGCACCCGGAGGTGGCGCTCGCGATGGCTGACGGCGTCCGCCGCCGACTCGGGGCGGACCTCGGGCTCGCGACGACGGGGGTCGCGGGACCGGACGCCCAGGACGGCCGGCCGGTCGGCGAGGTGCACGTGGCGGTGTGCGACGCCGACGGGTGTCAGGTGACCTCGCTGCGGGAGGATCCCGCGCTCGGACGCGCGGGCGTGCGAGCCGCGGCGGTCCGGGCGGCGCTCGTCCTCGTGCTCCGTCGGCTCGACCCGGCCGTTGCGCCGGGCGGGTGAGCGCACCGTCCACGGTTCGGACGGCCGCGAGGCGCCCGCCGCGTGGGTGCCGTCCGCCGTCGGACGGCATCGGTGCAGGTCAACGCGTCGTTCGTCGGCCGAGGGAACATCAGCCGGTGCACGGGCGTTGGACGTGACGTGACAAGAACGGTGCGAGACCTGCGGATCAGCCGCGACGCTGTCCGACCCGCGGGGTACGGTAGGTCAACTTCAGAACGGTCAGGGCAGTTCTCGCCTCGACCGCTGACCACAGGAGCGAAGGGAGGTCGTCCGATGGTCGTCCTGCGACGTGAGATCGGCGATGTCCTTCGTGACGCCCGCCAGCGCCAGGGTCGGACCCTGCGCGAGGTGTCCTCCTCTGCGCGGGTCTCGCTCGGGTATCTCAGCGAGGTCGAGCGTGGCCAGAAGGAGGCCTCGTCGGAGCTCCTCGGCTCGATCTGCGAGGCGCTCGACGTCCCGCTGTCGATCGTCCTGCGCGAGGTGAGCGACCGCGTCGCCGTCGCCGAGGGCATGCGTATCCCGGACACCGTCCCGGCCGAGCTCGAACGCTCGATCGCTCGTGGCACCGGTGGCTGGTCGCCACGCGGCGAGCTGGTCCGCGCGGGCTGAGGCCCGCACGGTCGCGTCGGCACCCTCACGGGTCGCCGTCGCGCTCAGCGCCCGGTGCGCAGACCCCGCGGCGTCAGCACGAATCCGGCTGCGACGAGCGCTCGCCCCGCAGCCGTCCCCAGCGTTCGCCGATCGATGAGGTCGGCCCCGTCGAGCCGCTGGAGCGTGAGCCGGCCCGCCGCGCCTGACCTGCTCATCCTCGCCAGGGCGGCCGCAGCGGCCGGGAGTCGCGCGGAGTCGGCGGTGAAGCTCAGCACGGTGCGCCCGCCACGTTCCACGTAGAGCGCGAGCGCTCCGTCGGTGAGAACCACGAGTGCCCCGGCCGTGCGCCCCGGCCGATGACCGCTGGCGCTCGGCGGCCATCCCAGGGCCGCTCCGTAGGGGTTCGCTGGATCGGTCGCGGCCAGGACGACGGTGTGCACCGTGCTCGATCCCGCACGTGGCTCGCGGTCGCGACCGGCGTCGTCCCGGACGGCTGTCGCGACCTCACGGAGGAGGTCGACCGCGCCCGGCAGGGCGAACTGCGAGCCGCCCAGGTGCTCGACGAAGTAGCCGCGCCGTGCGGCACCCGCCTCCTCCAGCCCCGCCAGGACCCGGTACACCGGGCCGAACTGACCGCTGATCCCTTCGGTCCTGGCGACCGCTCGCGTGAGGACGCCGTGCCGGTCGAGGATCTGCGCGGCGACGGCATGAGCGCGGAGAGTCGGCTCGTCCTCGCGTGCGGGAAGCAACGACCATCGACCGGTGCCGTCCGGACGGTCGAGGGCCGCACCACGCAAGGGACGTCCACCGGTCGTGGGGCGCAGCCCGAGGTGCCGGGCGCGCCCGCGCACGGCACCACGGCCGCACGGGGGGGGGGTGCCGGGGCGCCGTGGGCCCCCCCCCGCGCGGCCGGGCCCCCGCCGGGCCCGGGCCGCCGGAGTGA
>JBBSAL010000058.1:0-17253 GCA_038252305.1 Actinomycetales bacterium
CCTTGAGGATCGTGTTCTTCGTCGACAGGTAGACCGGGTAGCCGCGCTGCAGTCCGTAGGCGAACGAGGCCCGCGCGAAGTCGCGGATCGAGTCGTTGAAGTTGTACATGCCCATCGCCACGCCGCCGCCCTCGGGGTAGGTGACGACCTGCTGGGTGATCGGCTCGGAGCCGTCCGAGGGCGTGAAGGTCAGGGTGAGCGTGCCGGCGCCGGGGACCTTGAAGTTCGTCGCGCGGTACTGGTCACCGAAGGCGTGCCGCCCGATAATGATCGGCTTGTTCCACCCCGGCACCAGCCGGGGGATGTTCGAGATGATGATCGGCTCGCGGAAGACGACCCCGCCCAGGATGTTGCGGATGGTCCCGTTCGGCGAGAGCCACATCTTCTTCAGCCCGAACTCGGTGACGCGGGCCTCGTCGGGCGTGATCGTCGCGCACTTGACGCCGACGCCGTGCTCCTTGATGGCGTGCGCCGCGTCCACGGTCACCTGATCGTCGGTCGCGTCGCGGTTCTCGATCGACAGGTCGTAGTAGCGCAGGTCGATGTCGAGGTACGGGTGGATGAGGCGGTCCTTGATGAACTGCCAGATGATCCTGGTCATCTCGTCACCGTCGAGCTCGACGACCGGACCGACGACCTTGATCTTGCCCATGCGGAAACTCCCGGAGGTGAGGGGGGACGCGCTCGGCGTCGTGGCACTGGCTCGCGGGCAAGATTACTCGACATCGAGAGACCTGACCGCAGCCGCGGCCCGCGGTGGCATGATCGCGTCGGCACCGCCATCCACGAGAGGACCCGCATGTCCACCCCAGAGCCCACCCCCTCCCCCGCGCAGCCGACACCGGTCGCGGCCGATCCCTCGTGGGAGGACGACGAGCGATACGCGATGAGCGCGCTGGACGCCGTCCCCCTCCCGGCGACCCACGAGTACTCGCTCCTCGCGCGAATCGGCGTCGAGGCGTTCGGCTCCTTCGCGTTCGTGCTGGTCGCCGTGGGCACGCTGCTGTACACGGCGCTCTCCCAGGCTGGTTCGCTCGGCGTCGCACTGGCCGCCGGGCTCGCGCTCGCCGGCCTGACGATGGCCTTCGGTCACGTCTCCGGGGCCCACCTGAACCCGGCCGTGAGCATCGGGGCTGCGATCGCCGGACGGGTCCCCGCCGTCGACGCGATCCTCTACGTCCTCGCGCAGGTCATCGGCGCGGTCGCCGCCGTCGCCGCCCTCCTGGTGACGATCCCTGCCGGCCTGCCGGCCGGCCTCAAGGCCGCTTCCACCTCCGAGATGATCGTGAAGACCGCCAACGGCTGGGGCGCTGGATCGCCGCTGAGCGCTCTCTCGGGCGGCCAGGTGAGCTTCGGTCTGACCTCCGCGCTGATCGTCGAGCTGCTCGCCACGACGGTGCTCGTCGCCGTCGTCCTGGCGAACCGCGGACGGCGCAGCGGTGCCGTCGCCGTCGGTCTCACGTTCGCCGCTCTCCTGCTCGTCGCCGCACCGGTGACGAACGGCGCGCTCAACCCGGCCCGCGCCACCGCGGTCGCCCTCGTCGGCCTCGGCAGCAGCACGACGCCGCTCAGCCAGGTCTGGCTCTTCTGGCTCACCGGCATCCTCGGCGCGGCCCTCGCCGGCCTCGCCACCCTCGCCTTCGGCCACCGTGACGAGGTCGCCGTCGACCCGGAGCTGCTCGCCGAGGAGACGACGACGGAGGAGGACGCGGTCCGGCTCGACTGAGGCGGGCTCAGACTCCCGGGCCGAAGCCGAGCGCGCCGATCGCGAGCGCCAGCACCACGAGGACCGCCACATCGGTCATCGTGGAACGGACGGCCAGCCCTGGCGGACGGCGCCCTCGCAGCACCCCACGCAGCACGGCCGCCAGGGCGCAGGTCGTCGCGAGACAGGCTGCGGCAGCGGAGGCACCGACAGTCACGGCGAGCACGGCCGTGACGACGAGCGCGGCGCTGACCAGCCACAGCGCGTGCACCTCTCGGCGTTCCTCGGTCACGCTGCGTGAGACTACCGTGAGCCCGTGAGCACCGACGGCGGACCCGGACGTCCGCCGTCGGTGCGGTCCCTGGTGATCGTCGGTGCCGGCCTGGCCGGGGCACAGGCAGCGCACGCCGCGCGGACCCTGGGCTGGGACGGCCACCTCACCGTCGTCGGCGCCGAGGGGCTTGCGCCCTACGACCGGCCACCGCTGTCCAAGCAGCTCTTCACCAGGACGAGCCCCGCCTGGCTGCGCGACGAGCTCGGCAGCGACCTCTCCTCTGCCGACGACGTCCGGCTCGCGGAGCCCGCCACCGGGATCGCGACCCATCCGACCGGCGTGCGCGTGCGCACGGCACGCGGGGTGGTCGACGCCGACGCCGCCGTCCTGGCCACGGGCTCCTGCCCGGTCCTTCCCTCCCGCTGGCACGCACGGACGCTGCGCACCGTCGCCGACGCCGCGGGTCTGCGGGAAGCGGTCGTCCCGGGCTGCCGCCTGGTCATCATCGGCGCGGGGTGGATCGGTGCGGAGGTCGCCGGCGCGGCCGCCGCCGCGGGCGCCGAGGTCGTCGTCGTCGAGGCGAACGAGGCCCCGCTCGGCGGCGTGCTCGGCCCAGAGGTCGGCGAGCGGACGCGCCCCTGGTACGCGGCCGCCGGGGTCCGCCTGCTCACCGGTTCGCCGGCCGCCGCCGTCGACGAGCCGGGCGGCCGGGTGCGGCTCGCCGACGGCACCGTGCTCGAGGCGGACGTCGTCCTCGCCGCGGTCGGCGCGCGGCCCGACTCGGGCTGGCTCGCACTGTCCCTGGCGGTCGCGCGGGACGGGGCCGTCGTCGTCGACGAACGCTGGCAGGTGCCCGGGACCCACGGCCGGGTGGCCGCGGTGGGCGACCTCGCCCGGCGGCCGTCCCCCCGGCACGGCTGGACGGGCGGCGGGCACTGGGACGCCGCCCTGCGCGGCCCGGAGCTCGCGGTGCGGACCCTGCTCCTCGGGGCCGAGCCGGGACCGGTCGCCCCGGCGGACGATCCGGCCCCCTACGTCTTCTCCACCCAGCTGGGCCACGACCTGGGCATGCTCGGCAGCCCTGGACCGCAGGACGTGCTCGTCCTGCGGGACGGCGGGATCGGCTGGACGACGCTGTGGTTCCGGCAAGGTACCTCGACGCTCACCGCCGCGCTGGGGGTCGACATGCCGAGGGACGTCGCCGCGGCGCGCCGCCTGTTCTCCGGGAGCGGTCTCCCCCTCCTCGACCGCACCCTCGCGGCGGATCCGACGGTCCCCCTGAGGTCCACGCAGATCGGCTGACCGGCCCACCGCACCGGGCGGCGGGCCGGCCGGCCGGTCAGTGCGCGAAGTGGCGCGTACCGGTGAGGTAGAGGGTCACGCCTGCTGCGGCCGCTGCCGCCACGACCTCCTCGTCGCGCACCGAGCCACCCGGCTGCACGACGGCGCGCACGCCGGCGTCGAGCAGCACCTGGAGCCCGTCGGCGAACGGGAAGAACGCGTCGGAGGCCGCGACGGCCCCCCGCGCCCGCTCGACGTCCCCGGTGTTCGCGCGCTCGACGGCGAGCTTGCAGGAGTCGACCCGGTTGACCTGACCCATGCCGACGCCGACGGAGGCGCCGCCATTGGCGAGCAGGATCGCGTTGGACTTCACGGCACGGACCGAGCGCCAGGCGAACTCGAGGTCGGCGAGGGTCGCGGCGTCGGCCGGCTCGCCCGCGGCGAGGGTCCACGTCGTCGGGTCGTCGCCGGCGGCGTCGATGCGGTCACGCTGCTGCATGAGCAGCCCGCCGCTGATCGGGCGGAGCTCCACCCCAGCGGTCGGCGGTGCGGCGACGCGCAGCACGCGCAGGTTCTTCTTCGTCGCGAGCACCTCGAGCGCTCCCGGCTCGAAGTCGGGTGCGAGGACGACCTCGGTGAACACCGGGGCGATCTGCTGGGCCGCGGCGACGCTCAACGGACGGTTCGTGGCGATGACGCCGCCGAACGCCGAGACCGGGTCGCAGGCGTGCGCCCGGGCGTGCGCCTGCGCGACGTCGTCACCGACGGCGATCCCGCAGGGGTTGGCGTGCTTGATGATCGCCACGGCCGTGCGCTCGTGGTCGTGCGCTGCACGCCAGGCGGCGTCGGAGTCGAGGTAGTTGTTGTAGCTCATCTCCTTGCCGTGCAGCTGCTCGGCGGTGGCCAGCCCCTCTGGAAGGTGTCCGTTGGTGTAGAGCGCTGCGCTCTGGTGCGGGTTCTCCCCGTAGCGCAGCACCGCCTGACGGTCCCAGGTGGCCCCGAGCCATGCCGGGAAGCCGGTCGCGACGGGGCCGGCCCCGACCTCGCCGGTCGTGACCTCGTCGGTCGGGGACAGGACGTTGCCCATCCAGGACGCGACGTGGACGTCGTAGGTGGCGGTGTGCACGAAGGCGGCGGCGGCGAGCGCGCGGCGCTCGGCCAGGGTGAAGCCGCCGCGCGCGACGGCGGCGACCACGTCGGCATAGCGGGTCGGGTCGACGACGACCGCCACGCTCGGGTGGTTCTTCGCCGCGGCACGGACCATCGACGGGCCGCCGATGTCGATCTGCTCGACGACGGCGTCCTGACCTGCGCCGGAGGCGACCGTGGCGGCGAAGGGGTACAGGTTGACCACGACGAGCTCGAAGGGCTCGATGCCGAGCTCGGCGAGCTGTGCCGCGTGGTCCTCCTTGCGCAGGTCGGCGAGGATCCCCGCGTGCACGCGCGGGTGCAGCGTCTTGACGCGGCCCTCGAGGCACTCGGGGAAGCCGGTGAGCTCCTCGACGGGGGTGACCGGGATCCCCGTCGCGGCGATCGTCGATGCCGTCGAGCCGGTGGAGACGAGCTGCACCCCGGCCGCGTGCAGGGCGGCGGCGAGCTCGGTCAGTCCCGACTTGTCGTAGACGCTGAGCAGGGCACGACGCACGGGACGACGCGTGGCGTCGGCGGTGGGCTCGGACGGGGCTGCGGGGGCTGGGCTCGCACTCATGGGCACTCCTGGGTCGGCTCGCCGCGCGACGGTCGTCGGGCGGCTCGATCGGGACCCAGGCACCCAGGCGGACGGTGCGCTGCAGGGACGAGCGGCCGCTCCCTGGTGGTCATTCCCACCTCACGCCAGTCACGGCCGGGACGAGTCTAGCCGAGGGGCCCTGGAGGGCGCCGACCGACGGTCACAGGCTCCGCAGCGCCTCGGCCCTGGCCGCCGCGTGCTCGGCCTCGCTGATCGTCCCGCCCGCCGGGAGCCGGTCGAGCTCGCCGAGGCGTTCGTCGATGGTGCGTGCGAGCGGAGCCGGCGCGTCGTCCGAGGCGTCGAGCAGTGAGCTCTGCAAGAGCCTCGCCTTCATCTGCGCGTCGACGGTCGTCGGGGCGATCCCGCGCCTGACGTCCACGCTCGCGTTGCGGACGGCGAGGACGATGCCCACGACGACGAAGATCCCGATGATGACGCCGACGCCGTTGAACGCCGCGTCGAACGACTGCTGCCCACCGAACGGGCCCGGGTCGGCCGGCGGGACGAATCCGCTCAGGTACGCCGAGCCGATGACGGCCGAGAGCTCCGTTCCCATGCCGCACCCCGTTCGAGGACGGCACTCCCCCTGAGCGCCGGTCACCCGAAGCTAGGGGGCGCGGACGAGGGCGCGGAAGTGCCGATCAGCCGAGCCGGGCGCGCCTCCCGTCGACGACGATCCCCGAGCGCACCACGCGAGCGACGACATCGGTCAGCAGGCCGCGTTCGACCTCCTTGATGCGTTCGTGCAGGCTCGCCTCGTCGTCCGTGTCGAGGACCTCGACAGCGCGCTGGGCGAGGATCGGCCCGGTGTCGACACCGGCGTCGACCAGGTGCACGGTGCAGCCGGTGACCCGGGCGCCGTGCGCAAGGGCGTCGCGCACCGCATGCGCCCCGGGGAACGCCGGCAGCAGCGCGGGGTGCGTGTTGAGCACCCGACCCTCGAAGCGACCGAGGAACGGGGCGCCGAGGATCCGCATGAACCCGGCGCACACCACCCACGCCGGGTCGAACACCTCGACGGCCTGCGCGAGCGCCGCGTCCCAGGCCGGCCGGTCAGCGAAGTCGCGGGGGGCGACGACGACGGTCGCCACGCCCGCGGCCCGCGCCAGCCCCAGGGCACCGGCCGTGGGGACGTCGCTGACCACGCCGACCACATGCGCTCCCCAGTCCGAGGCCTGCTGGGCCCCCAGGAGCGCCGCGAGGTTCGATCCGGCCCCCGAGGCGAGCACGACCACGCGGGCGTCCGAGCCGACCGTCGGCGGTGCGGGCACGCCGGGGCGCGGAGATCCGGCGGCTCCGGTCGACGAGGGTGCGGTCGGTTTCGGCACGGGCTGACCCTAGCCGGGGGCCGCCTGGTGGGACACTGAGGACCACGGACTGGTGTCGATCGAGGAGACGTGTGAGCAACCCCTATGCCCCGCCCGGCGGGGGCGGCACCGACGACGGGCCCCGGGGCGAACGCCCGGCGGTGACCCCGCGGCCGGTCCCCCCTGCGTGGTCGTCGGCGCCCCGGCCCCCGCAGCCTCCACCGAAGCCACTGGACCCCGCGGTCGTCCGGGAGGCGACCCGTCCGGTGCTCACCGTCGCCACGCTGATGTTCGCGACCCTGATCTCCGCGACCCTCCCGCTGCCCTGGCAGCTCGCCGCGATCGGCTTCGGCATCGCCGCCGTGGTGGCCGGGGTCCGTGCCATGACGCGGCTCGTCGGCGTGGGTCTGGGACGTAGCCCGCTGGTGATGATGCTCGTCGTCGGGCTGGCCTTCACCTCGCTGACGCTCCTCGGCATCGGCGCAGGCATGACGCGCTGGTCGGTCGAGATGGACCACCAGCGGTGCATGGCCGACGCGCTGACGATCCAGGCGACGAACACCTGCACCGCGGCCTATCAGAAGGCGTTGATGTCCGGGCTGCCCGGCTGGTCGTCGTTGCTCTCGCCCGGCTCGGGCGGCTGACCGGACCCCCTGAGCCGGCCGGCGATCCCGCGCAGGCCGCGCGAGAGCGCCGCACGCACGGCCGCCTCGGCCGGCACGACCACCACGGCTGCGCCCACGAGCACGAGCAGGCCGGCGACCAGAGCGAGCTCCAGCACGGGCGCGCCGACGACAGCGAGCCGTCCCGGTCCGGCCGCACCGCCGGAGACCAGCGCGAACAGGCCGACGAGCCCGCCGGCGCAGGCGGCCAGGACGGCTGCCGCGGCGAACGGCTGCCAGACTCCGGACGCGTCGCGGCGACGGTGCCACCACCAGCCGCCCGCCGCGCCGAGCAGCACGAGCAGGAGCGGAGCGGCCAGGAGCGGACCGCCCGCGGAGATCGGGAGCGCCCCGAGGATCGGCATGGCGGGCATCGGCCCGCCCACCACCTGCGCGGGGGCGAACACCGTCCCCTGACCCACGGCGAAGCCGGGTCCTACCAGCCAGGCAACGGCCCAGAGCACCAGGTTCGGCAGGACGGCCAGCTGCGCGAACCCGAGGATGACGCCGCCGACCGGGTCGAGCGAGAGCGCGGAGACGACGTCGTCGGTCGCGGCGCGGCCCAGCACGAACCACACGAGCGTCAGGGCCGAGGCCAGCACCACCAGGCTCGCGGCGACCATCACGCCCGCCCTGGCGGCCAGCCTCGACCATCGGGGCAGCCGTGCCCACACGGGCTCCGTGAGACGGGCGAGCTCCGCCGGGCCGAGGAGGGCCGCCCCGCCGCCGATCCCCGCGACGAGCACCGCACCGACGAGCAGACGCAGGACGGCGAGCGCGTCCGCCCCGAGCGGTCCGCTGCCGGCAGCGAGGACGAGGGCGACCCCGACGACGCTCAGGTACCCGCCGAGCGAGGCGAGCCAGGCGGAGCGGGTCGGCCGTGCGGTGCGCCGCGCCGAGGCGTACGCCGCGAAGAGAGCAAGGGCCGTCAGCCCGAGCGGCACGAGGGTCACCTCGCTCCCACCGGCACGGAGCACGCCACCGTGGCCGAGCAGCCAGAGCGCGGCGCCGACGGCTACCGACCGCGGCCAGCCGACCTCGGCGTTCGTCGGGTCGGCCGAGGTGGCGACATAGGCCGTCATCGTCGGCAGGACCACGACGAGGAACGAGAGGATCGCCCCCTGTGCCCCGGCGAGGAAGCCGGAGACCCAGTGCGGAGAGCCGTCGCCCACCATCCCGATCCGGTAGCCGTCGACGGCGGAGCCGACACGCTCGCCGAGGCCGTCGAGACCGGCACGCACGCGGCCCGCAGCCGTCGGCGAGCGGCGATCGGTGCGCGCCGACGGCCGATCCGCGGCCCCCGTCGAGCGTCCGGCGGGCGGGCCGGGACGGCGCGCGGCAGGGACGGGGGGACGGCTCACCCCGCCATGGTCCCTGCTCGAGCGCCGTCCGGGCCGTCATCGTGTGGTGTGTCGGCGCCGCGGCGCCGGCCGGGGACGACGACGCCCCCGGCCCGACGAGCGGACCGAGGGCGTCGTGGTGAACGGAGCGCCGCCCGCCGGGGCGGTCGTGCTGCTCAGGCGGAGAGGATCTCCCGCATGAGGTCGGCGGTCTCGCTGGGGGTGCGCCCGACCTTGACGCCGGCGGCCTCCAGGGCCTCCTTCTTCGCCTGCGCGGTGCCCGACGAGCCGGAGACGATCGCGCCGGCGTGGCCCATCGTCTTGCCCTCCGGGGCGGTGAAGCCCGCGACGTAGCCGATGACGGGCTTGGTCACGTGCTCCTTGATGAAGGCCGCTGCGCGCTCCTCGGCATCGCCACCGATCTCGCCGATCATCACGATCGCGACGGTCTCGGGGTCGGCCTCGAAGGCCTCCAGCGCGTCGATGTGGGTGGTCCCGATGATCGGGTCGCCGCCGATGCCGATCGCGGTGGAGAAGCCGAAGTCCCGCAGCTCGTACATCATCTGGTACGTCAGCGTCCCGGACTTCGAGACGAGGCCGATGCGACCCGCTCCGGCGATGTCCGCGGGGATGATCCCGACGTTGGACTTCCCCGGGCTGATGATGCCGGGGCAGTTCGGCCCGATGAGCCGGACTCCTGCCGCCTGGGCCGCCGTGAAGAACTCGGCGGTGTCGGCGACCGGGACGCCCTCGGTGATGATGACGACGAGCGGCATCGCGGCCTCGATGGCCTCCATGACCGCAGCCTTGGTGAAGGCCGGCGGCACGAAGACGACGGAGACGTCGGCCCCGGTCGCCGCCATCGCCTCGGCGACGGTGCCGAAGACGGGGACCTCGACGCTGCCCTCGCCCACGGGGAAGGTGACCGAGGTCCCGGCCTTGCGCGGGTTGACCCCGCCCACCACCTGGGTGCCCGAGGCGAGCATCCGGGTCGTGTGCTTCTGGCCCTCGGACCCGGTCATGCCCTGCACGATGACCTTGGAGGTCTGCGTCAGGAAGATCGCCATGTCTCTGCTCTCAATCTCGGGTGCTCAGGCGCCGGCGTGGGCGAGCTCGGCAGCCTTGTCGGCGCCGCCGTCCATCGTGTCGGCGAGGGTGACCAGGGGGTGTGCCGCGGCGCGCAGGATCGCGCGCCCCTCGGCGACGTTGTTGCCGTCCAGCCGGACGACGAGCGGCTTCGTCGCATGGGCGCCGAGCATTCCCAAGGCCTTGACGATGCCGTTGGCGACCGCGTCGCAGGCGGTGATCCCGCCGAAGACGTTGACGAAGACGGACGTGACCTGCGGGTCGCCGAGGATCACGTCGAGGCCTGCCGCCATCACCTCGGCCGAGGCGCCGCCGCCGATGTCGAGGAAGTTGGCCGGGGTCACTCCTCCGTGCCGCACGCCCGCCTGGGCGACGACGTCGAGGGTGCTCATGACCAGGCCGGCGCCGTTGCCGATGATGCCGACGGAACCGTCGAGCTTGACGTAGTTGAGGTCGTGCTCCTTGGCCTTCGCCTCGAGCGGGTCCACCGCGGCGGTGTCCTCGAGCTCGGCGTGGTCCGGGTGACGGAAGTCGGCGTTGGCGTCGAGGGTCACCTTGCCGTCCAGGGCGACGATGCGACCGTCCTCGGTGCGCACCAGCGGGTTCACCTCGACGAGGGTGGCGTCCTCCTCGCGGTAGACGGTCCACAGCTTCTGGATCGCTGCGGCGACCTCGCCGGCGACGTCCTCGGCGAAGCCGGCGACGGCGACGATCTCCGCGGCCTTGGCCGCGTCGATGCCGACGATCGGGTCGACGGCGATCTTGGCGAGGGCGTCGGGGCGCTCGACGGCGAGCTGCTCGATCTCCACACCACCCTCGACGCTGCACATCGCGAGGTAGCGACGCTCGGAGCGGTCGAGCAGCACGGAGAAGTAGTACTCCTCGGCGATCTTCGCGCCGGCCGCGACCATCACCTGGTGGACGGTGTGACCCTTGATGTCCATCCCGAGGATCTCGGCAGCCTTCTCGCCGGCCTCCTGCGGGGAGTGCGCGAGCTTGACGCCGCCGGCCTTGCCGCGACCGCCCGTCTTGACCTGCGCCTTGACGACGACGGTCCCGCCACCGAGCCGGTCGGCTGCAGCCTCCGCCTCGATGGCCGTCGCGGCGACGATGCCGCCGAGCACGGGGACGCCGTGCTTCTCGAACATGTCCCGTGCCTGGTACTCGAACAGGTCCACCCTGTCGCCCTTCGTTCGCCGCTACGGCGGTGTGCACCGCCGCAGCGATGGTAGCCGCTGTTGCTGGCGATATCTTCACGTCGAGAGACCTAGGTCCCCGCACCCGGCGCCGGATCGGCGAGGGGTACGGGGACCTGTCGGGCAGCGACCTGCGGGACGTGGGACGTCGATCGCGGGGTCAGTCCATGATCAGCGCGTGCAGCTCCTCGTCGAGGTCCTCGGTCGAGGCCGCGGCCGCAGCCGCACGGCCCTCGCGCTCGCGACGCGGGGACGGGATCAGCACGGCCAGCAGGACGACGGTCGCCGCGAGGAAGGACGCCGAGGCGAGGAACGCCCGGTCAGCACCCACGACGAACGCGTGCGCGGCGATCTCGGCAGGCGTCGAGCCGATGCGCTCCGCGTGGGAGGCGGCCCCGCTGCCGATGGTCACCAGGATCGCGAGACCGAGCGAGCCGCCGATCTGCTGGGCGACGTTCACCAGACCCGAGGCGGCACCTGCCTCGGTCGGCGCGACGCCCGTCAGGCCCGCAGCGGTGAGCGGGACGAAGGCCAGCCCGTTGCCGAGCCCGAAGAAGAGCAGCGGCACCAGGACGTCGACATAGCTGCTGTCGGCGGCCAGGCGGGTCAGCCCGAGCAGACCGACGGTGGACAGGATCAGCCCGCCGACCATGAGGGTCCGCATCCCGGCCCGGCCCATCAGGCCGGCGGAGACCCGCGCCATGACGAAGAGGGCGACGGTCAGCGGGAGGAAGGCAAGACCCGTCTGGACGGGCGTGTAGCCGAGGATGTCCTGGAGGAACTGGGTGAGGAAGAAGAACATCCCCATCATCCCGGCGACGAGCAGGACGCGACCGACCAGCGCGGCGGACCGGGTGCGGTGCGCGAAGAGGCCGAGCGGGGTGATCGGGGACTCGGCGCGCAGCTCGATCGCGATGAAGAGGCTGATCAGGGTCGCGCCGGCAAGGAAGGCTCCGATCGTCCCGAAGTCGGTCCAACCCTCGGTGGCGGCCCGGATGAAGCCGTAGACGACGGCCGTCGTGCCGAAGGTCACGGTCAGCGCACCGGCGACGTCGAAGCGCCCGCGGTGACGGACGGTCTCGGCCAGGACGACGCGGCTGATGAGGATGAGCGCGATGCCGATGGGCACGTTGACGAAGAAGACCCAGCGCCAGGAGACCCACTGGACGAGCGCCCCGCCGGCGAGGAGGCCGACGGCCGAGCCGCCGATCGACACCGCGGAGAACCAGCCGAGCGCCTTGGCCCGCTCGCGCCCCTCAGGGAACTGGCCGACCAGGATGGCCAGGACGGACGGCGCAGCGAAGGCAGCACCCACACCCTGGACGGCCCGGGAGGCGAGGAGCTGGAGCTCGTTCTGCGCGAAGCCGCCGAGGAAGGACGCCAGGACGAAGAGCCCGATGCCTGCGATCAGCATCCGGCGGCGGCCGAGGAGGTCCCCGGCCCGGGCTCCGAGGAGCAGCAGCCCGCCGAACGCGAGGGTGTAGGCGTTGATGACCCAGGACAGGCTCGTGGGGCTGAACCCGAGCGCCGTCTGGATGTGCGGGAGAGCGACGTTCACGATCGTCGCGTCGAGCACGATCATCAGCTGGGTGGTGAGGATCGCGGCGAGCGCAAGGCCGGAGGGGGCCGCTGCTCGAGCCGGGGTGGAAGTGGACACGCGTGCCTCCGGAGGTAGGATCGGAGGCAGAAGTGGATGCTGCCTCCGGTTGAGACTATACGGAGGCAGCCTCCGATTACGCAACAGCAGGACGCCACGGGCGTCGGAGAGGTCGGGCGTGACGAAGCAGATGGCAGCGGCGCCGTCGGGCACCGACCGTCCGTTGCGGGCCGATGCGGTGCGCAACCGCACGAAGATCCTCGCGGCGGCAGCGGCGACGTTCGCCGAGTCGGGGACGGACGCCTCACTGGAGGAGATCGC
The DNA here is from genome assembly GCA_038252305.1 of Actinomycetales bacterium. Taxonomy (GTDB): domain Bacteria; phylum Actinomycetota; class Actinomycetes; order Actinomycetales; family Cellulomonadaceae; genus Actinotalea. Next base: position 12,499 of record JBBSAL010000058.1, read on the forward strand.
CCGGCGCGCAGACGTCGGGATCGGGACGCTCTACCGGCACTTTCCCACCCGCGCCGCGCTGATCGAGCACGTCTACCGCAGCCGCGTCGACGAGCTCTGCGCAACGGCGCCCGAGCTGCTGGAGCACCTCGCCCCGCTCCGGGCACTGGAGGAGTGGGTGCTGAGCTTCACGGCCTACGTCGGCCAGAAGCGCGGGATGGTCGCCGCGCTGCGTGCCGCCCTCGGCGAGGAGCCGACGACGGTCTTCACCGACACCCACGACAAGCTCTCAGCGGCGACGACCCTCCTGCTGGACGCGGCGCGTCGCGAGGGAGCGATCCGCGGCGACATCGAGCCGATGGACCTGCTCCGCGCGGTCAGCGGCGTCTGCATGGCCGGCGCCGACTCCGGCCAGGGCGACCCGGCCGAGAAGGCGGAGCAGACGCGGCGGATGCTCGGGCTGGTGCTGGACGGCCTCCGGTACGGAGCTCGGGCCTGATCGACGCTTCGTCAACTTGAGTTGACAGAGCCTGCCTGTCAACCTAGATTGACACGCATGGATCAGCCACAACCCTCGCTCGCCGCGGTCAGCGGCGACCCCTCGGTCGGCCTCCGCGCCGTCCGTTCGCTCCGGGTCCTCGCCGACCGCCTGGAGGTGCTCCAGGTCGAGCATGCGCGCACGCTCGGCTGGTCATGGCAGGAGATCGCCGACCAGCTCGGGGTCTCCCGCCAGGCGGCTCACAAGAAGCACGGGACCCCACGCGACCGGAGGTCATGACATGTTCGAACGGTTCACCCACGACGCACGGGTCGTCGTCCTCGGCGCGACCCAGGTGGCGCACCGGTTCGACTCCGCTGCGATCGCCCCCGAGCACCTCCTGATCGCGATGCTCGACGTCGGCGGTCCCGAGGCCGAGCTGCTCAGAGCGAGCGGCCTGCAGCCCTTCCGTCTCGAGTCCGCTCTCGCGGCCGACGGCGGCGACGGTCTCGACGCCGACGCACTCGGCGCGATCGGCATCGACCTCGACGAGGTGCGCCGGCAGGCCGACCGGGTCTTCGGCCCCGGCGCGCTGGACGGCCTGGGCCGCGGCACGCCGGACGCCCCGGGCCGAGGCGCGTCCCGCAGTCGCCGCGTCCCGTTCACGGCAGAGGCCAAGAAGGTGCTGGAGCTGGCGCTGCGCGAGGCGATCAGGCTGGGCGACCGGGAGATACGGACCGGGCACCTCGTGCTCGGCCTGAGCCGACCCCGAACGGCGAGTGCCGAGCTGCTGCGCCGCTGCGGCGCCGAGCCCGAGGCCGTGCACGCGGCCGTGCTCGCACGCCGGGAGGCCGCGTAGACCTCAGAAGGTGACGATCGGGGAGCAGCGCACCGACCGGCACGTCGACCACACGTCAGACGTCCCGACCGTCGGGGCCGACCGTCCACCGCCGGTAGGCCGGCAGCCCGCGCAGCCAGACGATGTCCTGGCGGACCTCTCGTCCGGGGAGCGTCGCCGAGAGCGCAGAACGCAGTGCCGGTCCCGTCCCGCGCCGGTCGACCACCACCAGCCGACCTGCGGGCCGCAGCACGCGTGCGACCTCGGCGAGACCCGCCGTCAGATCGGGCCAGTGGTGCGCGGTCATGGTCGCGGTGACCAGGTCGGCGCATCGATCCGGCAGCGGGAGCTCTGCCACGTCTGCCGCGACCACCTCGACCCGCCCGGACACCCCGGCGTCGTTCGCCCGCACGTTGGCCAGGCGGACCATCTCGACGGCGACGTCCACGCCGGTGAGCCGGGCGTCGGGTCGCAGCCGTGCGAGGGCGAGCAGGAGGTGGCCGGGCCCGGTCCCGACGTCGACCAGGTGGCCGGCCTCGGGCAGCAGAGGCACGATCCGACGGGCGATCGCTCGGTAGACCCAGCCGAGCCGACGGGTGCGCGCCTCGTAGCGCCGTGCCGCCTCCCCGTCGAAGGCGTCGGCGTGCGTGTCGTGGTGATGACGGGTCATGGAGCGCTCCGGGCCTAGAGCTTGGTGACCGGCGAGTAGCGCAGCAGCAGCCGCTTGACGCCGTCGGCACCGAAGTCGATCTTCGCGACGGCATTCGGGCCGGAGCCCTCGGTCGCGACGACGGTGCCCATGCCGTACGCGTCGTGCGTGACGCGGTCGCCGATCTCCAGCGACGGGACGGACCCGGCCGGACGGGGGGTCGCGGAACCGAACCTCGCGCCGCTCGACCCGACCGTGCCGGCGTTGCTCGGTGCGGTTGGCGAGCCGGCTCGCCGGGTCGTCGTGGGCCCGGAACGGGAGTCGCCGCCGGTGCGCCCGCCTGTTCCCCCGCCCGGACGGCCGCCCCAGGCCGAGGCGCCACCGCCCCAGCCGGAGCCGCCGGACCGCAGCGTCGCCATGCTCGACTCGCGGCGCCGCCAATCGACGAGCTCCTCGGGGACGTCATCGAGGAAGCGGCTGGCGGGGAACTCGTTCGGTACACCCCAGGCGGTCCGGACGGCCGCGCGCGAGATGTAGAGACGCTGGCGTGCACGCGTCAGGCCCACGTAGGCGAGCCTGCGCTCCTCCGCGAGCTGGTCGGTGTCCGCGAGTGAGCGCATGTGCGGGAAGGTTCCGTCCTCCCAGCCGGTGACGAAGACGACCGGGAACTCCAGGCCCTTGGCGGTGTGCAGGGTCATCAACGTGACCACGCCCTGGTCGACCTTGCGCTCGGACTCCGCAGCGCCGTCGGCGACGTCCTCGCTCGGGATCTGGTCGGAGTCGGCGACGAGCGAGACGCGCTCGAGGAAGTCGGCGAGGTCGCCCTCGGGCTCCGAGGCCTCGAACTCGGTGGCCACGGCGTGCAGCTCGGCGAGGTTCTCCACCCGGGAGGCGTCCTGCGGGTCGTCGCTGGCCCGTAGCTCGGCGAGGTAGCCGGTGCGGTCCAGGACGGCGCCGAGGATCTCGCCGGGGCCGGCTCCGGACTCGGCGAGCTCACGCAGGCCGGACATCAGGTCGGCGAAGGCGCGCAGGCCGGTGACGGCTCGGCTGCCGAGACCGGGGGCCTCCTCGACGCGGTCGAGCGCAGCACCGAAGGAGATCCGCTCGCGGTCGGCGAAAGCGGCCAGCATCGCCTCGGAGCGGTCCCCCAGGCCACGCTTGGGCACGTTGAGGATGCGGCGCAGGTTGACGTCGTCGTCAGGGTTCGCGATCGCACGCAGGTAGGCGACGGCGTCCTTGACCTCTCGGCGCTCGTAGAAGCGCGTCCCGCCGACCACCTTGTAGGGCAGGCCGACGCGGATGAGCACCTCCTCCAGGGCACGGGACTGCGCGTTGGCGCGGTAGAAGATCGCGACGTCGCCCGGGCGGACACCCTCGGTGTCACCGAGCCGGTCGATCTCCTCGGCGACGAACCGCGCCTCCTCGTGCTCGTTGTCCGCGACGTACCCGACGATCTGCGGACCGGCGCCCGCGTCCGTCCAGAGCCGCTTCGGGGTGCGGCCCGGGTTGCGCGAGATGACCGCGTTGGCCGCGGACAGGATCGTCTGGGTCGAGCGGTAGTTCTGCTCGAGCTTGATGGTGCGGGCGTTCGGGTAGTCGGCCTCGAACTCCATGATGTTGCGGATCGTCGCGCCACGGAACGCGTAGATGGACTGGTCGGCGTCGCCGACGACGGTGAGCTCGGCAGGGTTCGGGTCGCCGTGGGCGCCCGTCAGCTCACGGACGAGCGTGTACTGCGCGTGGTTCGTGTCCTGGTACTCGTCGACGAGCACCTGCCGGAAGCGGCGCCGGTAGTGCTCGGCGACGGCCGGGAAGGCCTGGAGCAGGTGGACGGTCGTGGTGATGAGGTCGTCGAAGTCGAGCGCATGGGCCTGACGAAGGCGGGCCTCGTAGCGGGTGTAGACGCTCGAGAGGACCTCGTCGAAGGCGTTGGCCGCGCCCGCGGACGCCCCGGAGGTGCGCGCGTAGGTCTCGGGGTCGACGAGCTCGTCCTTGAGGTTCGAGATCTTCGAGGCGAGCACCTTCGGCGGGAACTTCTTCACGTCGAGGTCGAGCTCGCGGCAGACGAGCGTGAGCAGGCGCTGGGAGTCGGCGGAGTCGTAGATCGAGAAGGAGGTGCGCAGCCCGAGGGTGGCGGCCTCGCGCCGCAGGATCCGCACGCAGGCGGAGTGGAAGGTCGAGACCCACATCGCCCTGGCCGCGCCGCCGACGAGGGAGGCGACCCGTTCACGCATCTCGGCGGCTGCCTTGTTCGTGAAGGTGATCGCCAGGACCTCGCCCGGGCGGACCCGCCCGGTCGCGAGCTGATGGGCGATGCGATGGGTCAGCACGCGGGTCTTGCCCGAGCCGGCGCCGGCCACGATGAGCAGTGGCGAGCCGGTGTGCAGGACCGCCTCGCGCTGCTCGGGGTTGAGCCCGACGAGGAGGTCGGCGGCCGCGGCGGCGCGCGTGGCGGAGGCTCCCGAGACGCCTGGACGGGCATCGGGCGGCCCGTTCTCGGCGTCCTCGTGCTCCGCGGCCTCGTCGGCGGCGCGTGAGGGTACGGCGGGCAGCGGCACGGGGTCGAAACCACGCAGGGGGAAGTCGTCGAAGAGAGTCGTCATCGCCCTGCAAGGGTAGGCGGTCCTGGTGACATCGGGTGGGCGGTGACCACCGTCACCGGCGGTCGGACAGGCCGTCCCCGTCGGAGCCCTGGGTTCCCGCGACAGCGACAGCGACAGCGACAGCGACAGCGACAGCGACAGCGACAGCGACAGCGACAGCGACAGCGACAGCGACAGCGACAGCGACAGCGACAGCGACAGCGACAGC
>JBBSAL010000059.1:0-16382 GCA_038252305.1 Actinomycetales bacterium
CGTTCTTCCTCTGATACTCCTTGTTCACGGTGGTCCCCTGTCTCTTCGGGTCGTCTTGGTGGACGCCCAACACCTACCCCACGGCAGGCGTCAGGTGGGGGACCGCCACCTCAAGTTCCACGAGACCCGGGACAACCTCGGTTCCAGCGCCGACACAGGAAGCTGGATCACCGTATGTCCCACAGACCTGAGTCTGCATCACACCGCAATCCGTGGGCGGCGCGAGGTGGCGCGACGGTTCAGTCCACACCCCGCCGCGTCGCCCGGGGAGTCGCCCACCCGGTTCGAGCTGCGCGGCATCGGTCGTTGCCCGCGGAGCATGTCGGACGGCGAGCTGCAACCATGGGTGAAGAACTACCAGCTGGGGGTGCGGGCGGGCGGGCGCGTGGCGCTCGTCCTGCCGAACTGCCCCCAGCACGTCGTCGCCTTCTACGCGGTGCTGCGCCTGGGCGCCGTCGTCGTCGAGCACAACCCGCTGTACACGTCCCGCGAGCTGCGCCACCAGTTCGAGGACCACCAGGTTCGCGTCGTGATCGCGTGGGACAAAGCGGCGGCCGCCGTCCGAGGGTTCCCGCCCGACGTCGCGATCGACCACATCGTCTCGGTCAACCTCCTGCGGGCCTTCCCGACGGTCAAACGCCTCGCGCTGCGGCTGCCGCTGCCGAACCTGCGCGCGACCCGCGACGCGCTGACCGCCCCCGCGCCGGGGACGATCCCATGGGAGGACCTGCTCGACCACGAGCCGATCAGCCGGGACCACCCCCGCCCGTCGGTCCACGACCTGGCCGCGATCCAGTACACGTCGGGCACCACCGGCCACCCGAAGGGGGCCATGCTCACCCACCTCAACCTGTACGCCAACGCTCTGCAGGGCGAGGCCTGGATACACGGGGCGGAGTACCGCAAGGAGGTCTTCTACGCGATCCTGCCGATGTTCCACGCGTTCGGCATGACGCTGTACCTGACCTACGGGATCCTCAAGCAGGCCCTGCTGGTGCTCTTCCCCAAGTTCGACCCGGCACTGATCCTCGACGCCATGAAGTCGTCGCCGGCGACGGTCTACTGCGCGGTCCCGCCCATCTACGAGCGGACGGCGATGGCGGCGAAGGAACGCGGGGTGTCGCTGCGCTCGTGCCGGTTCTGCATCTCCGGCGCGATGAACCTGCCCGACCACGTCGTCGAGCTGTGGGAGTCGATGTCCGGCGGGCTGCTCGTCGAGGGGTACGGCATGACCGAGTCCTCCCCGGTCGCCCTCGGCAACCCGTTCCACCCCACGCGCCGCACCGGGACGATCGGCGTCCCGTTCCCGTCGACTCTGATGAGGGTCGTCGAGCTGGCCGACCCGACCCGCGAGGTCGCCCAGGGCGAGCCGGGCGAGCTGCTGCTGAAGGGGCCGCAGGTGTTCGCCGGCTGCTGGAACGACCCGGAGGAGACCGCGAAGACCCTGCTGCCCGACGGCTGGTCGCGCACCGGTGACATCGTGACCGTGGACGCGGACGGGTTCACGACGATCGTCGACCGGGTCAAGGAGCTCATCATCACCGGCGGCTTCAGCGTCTCGCCGTCCGAGGTCGAGGCGGTGCTGCGGATGTACCCGGACGTCGTCGACGTCGCCGTCTTCGGCAAGCCGCTGGAGAGGGGCGGCGAGATGGTGGTCGCCGCCGTCGAGCTCGAGCCGGGCGCCGAGCTCGACGAGGCCGCGCTGCGGGCCCACTGCCGCGACCAGCTCGCGACGTACAAGATCCCGCGCCGGATCGTTCAGATCGAGCAGACGCCACGCTCGATGCTCGGCAAGGTGCTGCGTCGGCAGGTGCGCGAGCTGGTGCTGCCGACGCTCTGAGGGTGGGGCGGGCGGGAGCAGGCCCGCTACGGCGTCGTGAGCTCCACCAGTCGGGCAGGCATCCAGGGGTAGGGCTCTGTCAGCGGCTGGCTGTGACCGAACTCGGCGACGATCCGCCCGAGCTCCTCGCCCCGCACGTAGTACCGACCCTTCGTCTCCCCGACGGCGCGCAGCAACCCGAGCACGGTCAGCGCCTTGAAGTCCCGGCTGGCCGTCCGGGCATCGATACCAGCCTGGTCGACATACGTAGGGCGGCGGAGGCGGAAGCCGAGCAGCGCGGTGTAGAGCGGGTCGATGACTCGGTCCGGCAAGCCATGTTCGGTGACCAGCTCGTCGAGCCGCCCGTATGTGCGAAGCGCCCGGTTCCACCGCCGGCGGACCGTCTGCGCTTGGAGGTGGTGGGCCCGGAGGTTGAACTGCACCCAGAGGTGCGCGTCGCCATCGGGCATCCAGGTTCCGCGACCCGTGGCGGCCAGCACGCGGTAGTAGTCATCGGTGTTGGCGCCGAGCCACTCCTCGATGCTCGCGAACTCCGGCTCACCGATCCCCTTCTGGGCCAGGACGAGCGTCTGGAGCGCCCGTGCCATGCGGCCGTTGCCGTCACGGAACGGATGGACCATCACCAGGTTGAGATGAGCCATCGCGCCCTGCACCACGGGGTCCTCATGGTAATGGTCGCTCAGATCACCGACGAGCTCCTCCATCAGCGCCGGGACGTCGTCAGCGGGCGGGCCGGTGTAGACGATCTCCTCGGTCCGGTCGTCGTGGACGAAGACCTCGCCCCGGCGATACTGCCCCGGGCTCCTGCCCAGGTCGTGCGAGAGCATCATGAAGTGCATGCTCCGTAGCGCCGACGCATCCAAGGTGAAGTGCTCGTCTCGCGCCATCGCCAGGACGTAGCCGAGCGCCTGACGGTAGCCACGGATCTCCGCGTACGTGCGTTGGTCAGCGCTGAGCGGTTCCTCGTCGTCCAGGGCAGCATCGGCATCGTCGAGCTCCACGTGGTAGCCCTCGATGCTGTTCGAGCCGCGGATCGCTGCCGCGATGGCGGTGCGCCGGAGTCGCCCCGTCCACCGGCGCGGCACACGGAGGTGCTCCGCCAGCTCGTCTCGCATGGCGGAGATCTGTTCGAGGACGACGGAGTCCTCGAGATCGAGGTCGGGGAAGCGGTAGAGCACGGGGTGTCCTAATGTCTCGATTCTTGTGACGTCACACCACAGGCGAGAGGAGTGTCTCAAGAATTAGGACATTCGTCCAGAGCGGTCGAGGCGCGCCGGGCTGCCCGGCCTCAGTAGAGCCAGCACCCAGCGCTGTGGCTGCCCTGCGCCCAGCTCTCGGCGTTCGGCACGTACATCCGGCCGTCCGTGCGGTCGGGTCGGGTGTCCAGCAGGGCGACGCACGCATGAACGATCTCGCTGGCCATGGCCTCCTCGGCGGGGAGCTCCCCATCAGGGAACTCGACGGATACGCCGAACTCCCACTGCGCCGCGGCGTCGCAGGGCACGGCCTCGTTGGCGTCCGGGTCGAACCACGGACCATGGCCGGGCGCCGGGTAGGGCGTGTTCAGGCAGAGCCGGTAGTCGTCGAACGCTCTGCTCACGACCTCCGCCGCTGTTGGCGGCAGCCGCTCCAGCGCGGTCGGCGGGAGCGGGCCCAGCGGTGTCACCCCGATGTCGCAGCGCACCCACCGCTCACCGGACAGCCACTGCTTCGGTGGGGGCACGTACCAGAACCACGTCACGCGGCTGCCCCGCCGCAGACCGACGTCCATGCCGATCGCGCCCTCACAGGCGGCGGCGATGGCGGCGAACTCCTGATCGCTGAGCTCGCGACGCTCACCGGTCTCGGACCGGGGGTAGGCGAAGGTCGGGTCCAGATCCGCCACCGCGACGGTGATGGAGTTGTGCTCGTCGGCGCAGTCGACGGGCGGACCGCCTTGCCACCAGCCCCAGTCGCTCGCCTCGCCGTAGTCGGGCTCCTGCCAGCAGTCGCCCGGCCGCGGGGGGTTGGGGACGTGCGCGAGGAACATCCGGGCCTGCGGTGGGGCCGACGATTCCCCGGGCGCGCACCCACCGAGGCCGACGACGAGCGCGCCCAGGCACGCGGCGAGTGCAACCCGCGCGCCCCGGCAGGGCTGAGCGGAAGCTGTCACGGTGGTTCCCCTGCTCTCGATCGATGGCGCGCCCGCGCCGGCGTCGCAAGGGCCGGCGGCGGTGGAGCGTCGGGCCGATCGTGGCGGACCGGGAAAGCCAGTGGGCGTTGTCCACAGGCGCGCATCTCCGGTGCAGGTGCGCGAGCTGGTGCTGCCGACGCTCTGAAGGCGGGGCGGGCGGCATCGGGCACCCGGCCCGACTAGTCCGTTCGGATGATCCTGCGCAGCACGGCCACCGCGACACTCCGCTCGTCCTGTGGCCCGAGCGCCGACCGCACCGCCAAGCACCACCATCGGGCTGGCTCGGGCTGTCATGCTTCTTTCGGGCGCGTCCGACGACGCTGCCCGGTCGGGTCGACCCCGCGGCCCGTCACGACCGGAGACACGAGGAGTGCTCCTACCGATCCGAGTGAGTGGAATCATCGCCGCGGCCATGCTGGCCCTGGGTGCGTTGCTGCCGTGGGCGAGGGTGTCGTCGTTCTTCGGATCGGTGTCAGTGTCGGGCGTCGACGGCGACGGCAAACTCACGCTGCTGTGCGCGATCGCCATCGGCGTCATGTTCGGGCTGTGGAACCGCCCGGCCGTGATCGTCGCGGCGGTGCTCGCAGGCATCGCGTTCCTCGTGGGCGTCATCGACCTCGTCGACATCGGGCGGACCGCCGCGGACCTCGGCGGGTTCGCCGACGCGTCGCCGGGCATCGGCCTGTTCCTCACCGTGCTCGCCGCGATTGCAGCCCTGGTGCTCGCCGTGATCGGGCAGGCGGCGATCGGCAAGACGCCGGCGGCATATGGGGCAGGGGCATACGGAGCGGGGGCGTACGGGGCGACGGCGTACGGCGCGACGGCTGGGCCGGCGACGGCGTACCCGCAGGCTGGGCCGGCAACGGCGTACCCGCAAGCGCCGCCGGCAGCGGCGTACCCGGCAGCGGCATACCCGGCCGCGGCCGCGTACCCGCCGGCGGCGCAAGCAGTCCCGCCCGCGCCGCCCGCAGTCCCGCAGACCGCACCTGCCGGCTGGCAGCCCGACCCGTACGGCCACGCCCAGTGGCGCTACTGGGACGGCACGCGCTGGACCGAGCACGTCCAGTAGGCCCGACGGGTGCAGGGCTCGGATGGTGGTCGCTGAGTCCTACCGAACGCGCGGCGTCGTGCAGGCGGCGGCGCACGGCCTCGCCGACGAGCCGCGACAAACGAAATGGTCCAGTTGCGCGTCGCGTAACGGATCTCACGCCACCCCGTCGACCCGGCCACACGCTCGCCGAAGAACCCCAACGAATCGGGGTCAGCGAGCCCGGGAGTAGCGCTGCCGGGCGGCCTCGCCGGTCGTCCCGACCGCCTCGCCGATGGCCTGCCACGACGCTCGGCCTTCGCGGGCGGCGGACACGGCCTCAGCGAGATCACGCTCCGCCTGCGCGCGTCGCAGGGCGGCGAGGCGGACCGCGGTCAGCGGGGAGACGGCGTCGACGTCACCCGGTCGCGGCTCGTACTGCTCGAACCGGTCGGCGAGCGCATCCGCCTGGGCCAGGAGGTCTTCAAGGCTGCGGGGCATCGTCTGTCACCTCAGGAACTTGTCGCGGGCGGGCATCGCATGGACGACGGCGAGGTCCCCGTGCCACTCCACCACACCGACCTCGAGCAGCGACCCGGTGGTTGACGGACCGATCACCATCGTCATCCCTTCCCCCACGTTGAACAATCGAACGCTGTACGACAGCGCGTGAAGGGCGTCCTTGCCGTCGACGCCGTGCCGATGCGCGCTGCCCAGCACATGCACCTCGACATCACCAACAAGGTAACTTGCGACCGCGGGTGTTGGCAAGGGGCGGTTCGCTCGCCTCGTTGGATCGTCCTTGCCGACGCGGCCGTGGCTCCGACCCATCAGGGAGGGTGGCGCTCTCCGGGTCAGGGGCCCAGTAGTGCGGCAGGCACGACGGCGATGCCGTCCGTTCGCCGGTAGGCAGTCCGTCCGGTTGTGATCACCGCAGCGCCGACCAGGTCATCCCCGATGCGTGACCTCAACCAGGCGAGGTGACGGACGTCGTCGTCGGTCACGTATGCAGCGAGCTTGACCTCGAGAGCCAGGACGCGGCCGTCCGGGCGGCGAACGATCAGGTCCACCTCGTGGTCGCCGTCGCGGGTCCGCAGGTGGTGCACGGTCGCATCGGCGGCATACGTCCGCACGCTCAACGTCACGAGGTGCTCGAACAGGGCGCCAAGCAGTGCCCCGCGGTGCAGGTTCGACGACGGGCCCTGGGCTCCCCCGGCGAGGGCCGCGGCGTCGACGCCGAGAAGCCTCGCGGCCAGCGCTGGGTCCGCGAGGTGGTGCTTGGGCGCTTGGCCGAGCCGCACGAACTGGTTGCCGGTCGGCAGCCACGCCTCGACCTCATCGAGCAGCCAGAGGCTCTCGAGCACGTCGCGGTAGGCGATCGTGGTGGTCTTGGCGGGCTTGTCCGACTCGCCGGGGGTCGCGGCCGCCAGGATCGCGTTGTAGCTGGCGGTCGTCGACGTCGCCGCCGCGAAGGCGGCGAGCCAGCCGCGCAGGACCTGCGGGCGCCGCACCGCACGGCCCTGCTCGGGGAACTCGCGCTGGACCACCGCATCGAGATAGGCGTCGAGCCGACGCCTCCGGATGGCCGGCGGGTCCGCGCGGATGCCCGGGAACCCCGACCCGACGATCTCCTCGATGTAGGTGGGCAGTGCGACCTCGGTGGTGCCGCCGACGTCGACGACGCCGTCGAGCAGTGCGGCCAGGCTCACGGTCGGGGTCTCGATGACGCGTTCGGCCAGGCTGAGCGGCCGCATCCGGAGCCCGACGATGCGTCCGGCGCCCGAGTGGATTGAGGCCCCGACGGGAGCGGCGCTGCCGGTCAGCAGGTAGCGACCGGGCTCGCCACGGTCGTCAACGTCGCGCCGGACGATGTCCCAGACCTGGGGCATGCGCTGCCACTCGTCCAGGAGTACCGGGGCCGGGAGTCGGGTCAGATGGGCCCGGTCGGCGGCGACGAGCTCACGGGTGGCGGGATCGTCGAGGGCGAGGACGGAGGTGGCGCGACGACGCGCAGTCTCGGTCTTCCCGACGCCCTTGGCCCCATGGAGCTCAACCGCGGGCAGTTGGGGCTGCAGGTCGTCGAGGAGGTCATCGAGGATGCGACGGGTATAGGTCGGCATGTGTCTACGCTACCGTTCGCAGGCGCTCTACGCTACCGATAGCAGGGGATGTGCGCTACCGTTCGCCGCGCGTCGTTGACTGCAGCACCGCGCTCGCCGAAGAACCCCCGCGAATCGGGGTCAGCGAGCCCTCGAGTAGCGCTGCCGGGCCGCGATCGCCGGAACCGGCGCGGTCGGTACGTCAATCATCACGAGGGTGTTGCCGATGGTGGCGCCGATCGTCCTCGCGCACCGACCCGGCGAATCACCCCCGCGGCCAACGCGGTACCTGCGGCGGCGCCCAGGCAGTTCAGGATCACGTCGTCGACGTCGGCGCCGCGGCCGATCGCGAGCTGGGTGACCTCGATCGCGAGCGACAGCGCAATCGCAGTGGCAAGTGTCCGTCGCGCCCCCCAGCCCAGGGCGAACGGTGCGAGGAAGCCCAACGGGGCGAACATCAGCATGTTGCCGACCAAGTTGAGCGCCCCGATGCGGGCATTGAGATTCGAGAACTGGGCCGCGATGCCTCGCAACGGGACGAGGTTGAGATGGACCCGCTGGCCTCCGCGGGCGAGCGTCACGGCCAGTACGGCAACGAGCGCGCCCGCGAGCAGCACGCGCGAGGCACCCCGCACGGCCCGGCCGCGGTCACGCGCCCGGAGGCCCGGTGTCGCCGCGGCCACGGCGACGACGAGCGTCACCGCGACAAGTGTCGCGAGGAGCTCGATCGGGATGTAGCGCATGAAGTCCACGCCTCACCGTGCCAGGTGCGAGCGTCTGCGCCGGGGCGCCACGCGACGCACCATGCGAGCAGCACGACGAGCGAGCGGCCCGGCATCGTGAACTGGTTCTGAGCGAGCCCGGCTCGGATGAGCTGCGCCATCGGCGCGACCGGGAAGTACTCGTGGGCGGTCGCGAGCCACGTGGGCAGCCGGCTGGCCGGGTAGCTGACCGGGGTGAACAGCAGCACGATGACGACACCCAGCACCATCCGGGGCAGCGCGAGCAGCGACCACACGATCGGGTCGCCGACCAGGAACGCCGGCCGCGGCACGGGCAGCGTGCGCATCCAGTCGAGGCTGCCCTCGGTGCGGGATTGCGCGACGATCTGCGGCGTCATGATCAGCCCGACGGAGATGAGAGTGATGGTCGGGGCGCCGGTGGCCAGGTCGAGCGCGAGCTCCGAGGGCGGGTTGCCGACGAGCAGGCCGTGGCCGAGCACGGTCGTGACCGACAGGAAGATCTGGACGATCAGCATCAGCGGCAGGAACTGGGCCTGACGCCCGGACTGCCACTGCGCGAGCGGCAGGGCCTGGCGGACGGCGGTCATGCCGCGCCTCCCGTCGCCAGGTCGGTGCCGGTGACGGCGTCGTCGGCGGGCGCGGTGCCCGGTGGGTCGCCGATGGCGTCGCCCGGCGCGTACGTCGGGCACCGCACGAGGGGCGACACGTACTTCGACCAGATTCGGCGTCGGACGCGAGTGATCGAGGTCCGGACATGACGCGAGCCCCGGGCCCTGTCGTCCGGCAGGATCTCCCGAGGCTCACTTCCACGGCCACCGCAGTGACCTGGCCACGCCCCTACCGTACGCGGGGGCGCGGCTGAGTCCCCTGCGGGCATGCGGCATCCCTTCCTTGGGGAGTGTCGGTACGCGGGGGCGTGACCGGCGCGGCTCACCAAGGTCCGCGGCACAGCCTGCTTCACCTTGCACACCACCCCAGTCGATGCGTATATTGCAGTTACTTCGAATATTGCGACTGGAGTCATCGTGTCTGTCTCGTCGATCCGAAGCCCTCTTGTTCCCGATGCGGCGGAAGCGTCCGCAGCGGACGTCGCGCTGCAGCGGCTGAAGGCCTTCCTCGCCGCGCACACCGAGGACCGCGAGATCAGCCTCCGCGTCGACGGCGAGGACGCCCTTGCGGTGCCGCGGGAAGCCGCCGAGCTCCTCGCGCGCATCCTCGCGCACATGGCGGCCGGTGAGGGCGTGACCATCCTGCCGGCTCACGCGGAGCTGACGACGCAGCAGGCGGCGGACATCCTCAACGTCTCGCGCCCGTACCTGATCAAGCTCCTCGGGTGCGGCTCGATCGAGTACCGCAAGGTGGGCAAGCACCGCCGGATCCGCCTCGAGTCGCTCCTGGCCTACGCGCGCGAAGACGATCGGAAGCGGCGCCAGGCCGCCGACGAGCTGTCCTCGCTCACACAGGAGATGGGCTTGGTGTAGCGGGTGGGCTTCATCGTGGTCTACGACGCGTGTGTGCTCTACCCGAGCACCCTGCGCGACCTGCTGATCAGGATCCACCAGGCCGGGCTGGTCCAGGCGAAGTGGACCGACCAGATCCTCGACGAGGTGACCGGAGCACTCCGCCGCACGCTCCCGGACATCACCGAGGACAAGCTCACTCGCCTGCGCACCCTGATGATCCAGGCGGTGCGCGACTGCCGAGTGACGAACTACGAACCCCTCATCGAGGCGCTCGAGCTGCCTGACCCGGACGATCGACATGTGCTCGCGGCAGCAGTGCGCGCACGCGCGCAGGTGATCGTGACCGACAACCGCCGGGACTTCCCTGCCGAGTACCTCGCGACGTGGGATGTCGAGGCCAAGAGTGCCGATGAGTTCGTCCTGGATCAGATCTCGCTCAATCGTCAGGCCGTCTACGGCGAGATCGTGCGCATCGCCGACTCCCACAAGAATCCGCCCGAGTCGGTGACCGACGTCCTCGAGCGACTTGAGCGCTGCGGCCTGGTGGAATCCGTCGCCGCCCTGGCCACCTGACCGGCACCGGGGTCTCCGCCGCTCGCGCGATGGGTGAACTCGTTTGACGCGTACGCGCGCTGTACGTACCGTGACTGCACGGAGGTTCTCATCATGCCCGCCACAACCACAGACCGTTCCGCGCGCCTGAACATGCGCGTCTCTCCTGACGCCCTTGCCGTGATCCGCGAGGCAGCCGCCGCTCAGCAGCAGGACGTGACGTCGTTCGTGCTCGGTGCCGCCATGGATCAGGCGCGATCGGTCCTCGTCACCGAACGCGTGATGAGGCTCACGACCGCAGAGGTTGCGCAGGTCGACGCTGCGCTGGATGCCGAACCACGGGTCCTCCCGGAGCTGGCCGCCCTCATCCGCGATGCCGACCCCTCGCAGCTCACGACCAAGACTCAGGTTCCCGCTCGATGACGCTGGTGGGCGGGCCACCATGGCTCGCCCACCGCCTCACACCACCCCGACCCACAACCCGTCCCTGGCCCTCGTCATCCCGACGTACAGCTCCCGGCGCTCCCGCTCCTCGGCGTCCTCCGGCGGCGGCGCACCGGGCGCATCAGCGCTCGAGACGTCCGCATGAGGACGTGCTTGAACTCCAGGCCCTTCGCGCGCTTCACCGTCCCGACCTTCACCGCGTCCACCCGCGCGCCGTCGTACTCGCTGAGCAGGACGGCGGGCACCCCGGCCCGGCGCAGGGCGGCGCTCACCGCGGTCCGGTCATCGACGAACACCGCACTCCGCACGTACTTCGACCCCCCGCTACTGCGCGCCCAGATCGAGCTCGACCGATCGGCGCGACCGCCGCACGTCGACTACGTCCAGTGGCACGGCGTGCACGTGTTCGTGGCGTAGCGGCCCGCCTTTTCGGCGCCGCGACACGCACGGGCCGCATGGGTGGCATCGCCTCGCCAACTGCGGTCATCCCGCAGGCGCTGTCACCGCCCGGGTGACCACTCCGCGGCGTCGTGCAGGCGGTGGCGGACGGCCTCCCCGCCCAGGCGCTCGATCTCGGTGCGCGGGCCGGTGACGACGAGCATCGCGCGGGCACGGGACATGCCCGTGTAGAGCATCCGGCGAGCGCGCTCGGTCTCCCGGAAGCCGTTGACGGCGAGCACGACGGCGGTGCGCTCGAGCCCCTTGAAGCCCAGGACGTGGCCGTAGAAGACGTCAGTACCGGCGAAGAAGTCGTCCCAGTAGGCCGCGTGGCCGCCGTGGTCGACGGCGTTGCGCTGCTCGGGGTGACGCCGTCCGGTGGCGAGGAGGGCGATCTGTCCGGGGCCCCAGCCCTCGTCGAGGAGAGCCTCGACGGCGTCGTCGGCCGCTGCGATCGCATCGTCGTAGGGGACGTCGACCAGGCGGACCTTGGCGCCCGGCAGGCCGCGCGGCGTGAGGGTGCCGTCACCGAACGACCCGAACAGCTGGGCGATCTGCTTGGTGGAGCGCAGGTTCTCGTTCAGCTCGAACGGCGGCAGGTCGATGGGCGCGGCGCCGTCGCGGGCGAACACATGCTGGGACTCGTCCATGAAGACGAACAGGCCGCCGCGCTCGGGGTCACGCAGCGCGCGCAGGAGCGCGGGCCACCAGAGAGCACCGAAGTCCTGGGCCTCGTCGACGACGACGGAGTCGAACAGCTCGTGCGGCGCTCGCTCGGCCGCCAGGCGGCCGAGGTCGGTGGGCAGGCGGCGCTCCCAGTCGTCGGGGTCCTCGTCGTTGCCGGGCTCGGCGCCCCAGAGCACGGGCAGCTCGTGGAACAGCCCGACGAAGACGGGGCGCTGACTGGCGGGCCAGGTCTGGGTAACGCGCTCGAGGTAGCGACCAAGGCCGCGGGAGTAGCACAGGAGCGCGACCCGCTCCCCTGCCGCGGCCCGGCGTCGGGCCTGCTCCAGGGCGAGGAACGTCTTGCCGCTGCCTGCCCCGCCGATGATCCGGATGCGGTGCTGGTTGCGCAGCAGGTCCAGGATGCGGGCCTGCTCGCGGGTCAGCTGCTCGACGCGGTCCTCGTGCTGCGCGGCCAGGGTGAGCGCGTCGACCTGAGGCGGGAATGTGCCGGCGAGCAGGGCGATGAGGGTGTCGACGTCGTCGGTCGTCGGCGGGCGGTGGCCGGCGCCGTGCTCCTCGATGGCGCGGCGGACGTGCGCGGGCGCGTCGGCCAGGTCGTGCCGGTCAAGGATGGCGGTCCGGGGCGCCTCCGGACTGTGCCAGTCAATGGGGATGGTCGTGTGCGGGAAGGCGACCAGGTGCGCGACCCGGGCGTGGGCGGCGTCGTGCGCGCCCTGCTCGGCGAGGTAGCGGGTGAGCGCGTGCCGGGCGTCCTGGACCTGGCGGAACGGGTCCCGCATCGGGTGCTCGTGCGGCGGTCGACCCTGGAGCCACCCGCCGTCGCGCCGGGCGACGTGGCCGCCCTTCACCTCGATGGCCGCGAGCCCGACGCCGGGCCACGCGACCAGGAGGTCGAGCTCATGCTCGCGGTGCTGGTCAAGGATGGTGAGGTCCGCGAAGAGGGCGGCCTCGTCGGGGAGCTGGTCGGCCAGGGCCTGCCAGACGGTGCGCTCCGCCCCGCCGGCGGCGTCGTCGGCGAAGTGCGGTTGGGGCGGGTAGAGGCGGGGCATGGGTCGCTCAGCGCGGGTGGTAGTCGCCGGCGAGCCATCGCAGGAAGGTCTCGCTGCGTCCGATGTAGGTGGAGATGGTGTTCCTGGCCTTCCCCTGCCGCCGGAGCTCGCGCTCCCTGCGCTCGAGCTCGGCGTGAAGGTCCTCGAGCGTCCATGACTGTGCTGTCATGACGCGACGGTACTGCGCGCGATTCTCGTGGCGACCGCGCAGCGCGAGAGTCGAAGAGCACACACCAGACGCCCGTTCGGCGCTGGCCCCGTCCGCCGCGGCGTGGTGAGCTCAACCCATGGACCTCGCCGTCGAGTCCGCGCTTCGCGTCGCGATCATGGACTGGGTGCGTGAGCGCGCCGAGGCCAACGGCGGGTTCCTGCACCGCCAGGAGCTGCTCGACTACCGGGTCGGTGACCGCGACCTGCCGCTGATCGACTACTCCCGCGGCATCCGCAACCCGGCGGGATTCTCCTCGACCCTGTCGATCGTCTCGGCCGCGAACGGCCCGTACGACGACGTCGAGTCCGACGACGGCCTGCTGCACTACGCCTACCGCAAGGGCGACCCGTGGACCGGGGACAACCGCAAGCTCCGCGAGGCGATGACCACCGGTCAGCCGCTGATCCTGTTCCGCAAGGAGGTCGCCAACTACTACACCCCGGTCATGCCCGTGTACGTGGTGGACGACTACCCCGAGGAGCGGTCGTTCATCATCGCGCTCGACGAGGCGTTCCGGTTCATGGGCGACGTGCGGTTGCTCGCTGAGCCGCAGCGCGCCTACGCCGTGCGCCTGGCCAAGCAGCGCCTGCACCAGCCCGCGTTCCGCACCCGGGTGCTCCTCGCCTACGCGACGCGGTGCGCCGTCTGCATCCTGCGCCACGGCTCGCTGCTCGACGCCGCGCACATCGTCCCCGACGGCAACGACGACCCGCCCGGCCTGCCGACGACGCCTAACGGCCTGGCCATGTGCAAGATCCACCACGCCGCCTACGACCAGAACATGCTCGGGGTGTCGGCCGACTACCGGGTCGCGATCAACCGCGAGCTGCTGGCGGAGGTCGACGGGCCGATGCTCCAGCACGGACTCCAGGAGATGCACGGGCGGGTGTTGACGCTGCCCGCGCGGCGGGTGGACCGGCCCGACCGGGACCGGCTGGCCTGGCGGTGGGAGCGGTTCGCCGGTTAATGGCCGGTCCGGCCTTCAACCCTGGCGGAGCCCCGGCACCCAACTCCGATGCGAACGCCGGCTAGCGGGCCGTACGACGCACCGGGCGGTACGTAGTCCCTCGGCGCGTGCCTTGTTGATCGAGGAGCCCCTCGCTCACGAGACGCCGCAGGAGAGAGAGGGCGCCAGCCCGATCCAGACCCGTCAACTCGCGGACCACCCGGTTGCTCACCGGTCCTGCCTCCGCCGCGTCCAGGATCACGCGCTCGATGCTTCGTTCCGGTCCGATCGTGCCGGGCGTGTAGTAGGCCCTGCCGCGGGTCCCGTGTTGAAGAACGAGTCCCACGCTCCGCAACCTCTGCAGCCTCGCGCGGGCCTCGGTCGAGTCGATGCCCAACTGCTCACGCACGCCTGCGTTCGTCATCCGGCCCGTTCTTGTCACACGCAAGAGGACCGCTCGATCCTCCGGTCGCACAAGACCGCGACGCTCGAACTCAGCCAGCCACGCTCGCTCTTGGCCGCTGATTCTGCCTCGCATGGGCAGCTCGACCCGGAAGGATGACGGCGTCTCCTCGAAGTGCGGCTCGGCAAGAAGCTCGTACTCGAGTTCGTCCTCGATGACGTCGATCCCCTGGCCGCTGTCCTCCGCCAGCCGGAACCTGCGCAGGACGTCGATGACGGTGTGGTTCCGTGGCGACTGCGCCTCGCGCAGGCGCTCCACGGTCACCGAACCTGGCAGTGAGCCCGGCGACGTCACCGCGACCGACGAGGGCCTGATCTCGACAACGACCGGCGCATCGTCGAACTCATACGACCGGTGGGCCACGGCGTTCGCCACCGTCTCGCGCACCACCCGCCTGGGAAGCCGCGGCACTTCGTGCCGGTAGGCATCCGTGATGACGATCTCGGAGCCGATGTCTCGAAGCACTACCTCGGTCGCTCGCTCGACCTGGGCTTGGACGGGGCCTGAGATGATCTCGCGCCGCACGTACGACGTCCCTGCGTCCGCCGCGTAGCCTCTGACATCCACGTGGAACTTGGAGGCCGCCAGCGAGACATCCGGGTCAGTCAGGATGAGCGCCCCGGCGATCGTCAGGCGCCCCGACTCATGGAGCAGGCCACGCTCCCGCAGACCCGCCTCCGTGACGCCCGGCGCCCAGCTGTACCGCCCGGCGACGTCAGACAGCAGGGCGGGATCGGAAGCCTCCAGCGGCAGCCCACTGTCCTGATCCTCGAAGCGGACCAGGGTGCGACGCGACAGAAGCTCCAGGAGCTCGCGGCCGAACAGAGCACGGTTGTGGCCCCCCTGCCTCACCAACACGCGCCCGTCGCTGGTCTGCGCCACCTCGTCCTGTCGAGCCTGGACCTCGATGCAGACGACGGAAACGCCCGCGACGATGATCTGGCGTATGGAGTACCGGCCCAGGCCTGTTGCGGTGGCTGCAGCCTCATGAACAGCATCGTCCAGACCTTGATCGCGCCTGCGCCCTGCGACTTCACGCGCGTCGGTGACGCCGACGAAGATGACGCCGCCGTCGGTGTTGGTGAAGGCGACCATCGCGTCCTGCACCGGCTTTCGGCCGACGCCAGTCTTGAGCTCGAGCCTCTCGTGCTCACGCTCCACGAGCCGCGCGAACTCCTCCGCCGTGTACGTGTCTTCTACTCGCACGACGACAAGTATGGGCTAGTTATGAAGTCGAAGCAACGGTCGGTCAAGAGCTGCAATCTCTCGTCTCCATACCTTCGCCATACCGCTGACACTCGCCGCTGTCACGCCGCCACGCCGCATCTCACCACCGCCACCAACAACCCGTCCCGCACCCGCGTCATGCCAACCTGAAGACGCGCTGCTCCGCTGCCCAGCTGGCGAGGCCTGGACCTGCTGGCTTCGCGGCCGCGCCACTCACGTCGACAACAATTGCCATGGCGAGATCGTTACATGCATCGCTGACGAGCCGTGGGCACACCCGTCCGCCGCTACAGGTTCCACCTCCCGAGACAACTGTCAACAACGCTCTTGCCAACGGAGACCCAAGACCAGTCACCAGGCAAGGCGTCCACCCGATCCTGTCGGCGGCAGCGCCCCGATCTGCGGCAGACTGCCCAGAGCACCCCACACACCCACGGAGGCACGCCCGCGTGAACGGCTTCAGGGACATGGTCGGCTTCATCTGGTCGGTGGCGGACCTGTTGCGCGGGGACTACAAGCAGGCCGACTACGGCAAGGTGATCCTCCCGCTGACGGTCCTGCGTCGCCTGGACTGCGTCCTGGAGCCCACCAAACCCGCGGTCCTGGCCAAGGTCACCGAAGTCACGGGCACCATCGGCAACCTCGACCCGATCCTCTGCCGAGCGGCCAAGCAGCCGTTCTACAACATCTCCCCGCTGGACTTCCGCGGCCTCCTGGCCGACCCCGAGCACATCGCCCAGTCCCTGCGCCTGTACATCGACGCCTTCTCCGCAGGCGCCGTGGAGGTCCTGGACAAGTACGGGTTCGACGCCCAGATCACCCGCCTGGACGAGGCCGACCTGCTCTACCAGGTGGTCGCCAAGTTCGCCGACATGGACCTGCACCCGGACAAGTTGTCCAACCTGGAGATGGGCTACGTCTTCGAGGAGCTGATCCGCCGCTTCTCCGAGGCGAGCAACGAGACCGCCGGGGAGCACTTCACCCCGCGCGAGGTCATCCGCCTGATGGTCGACCTGCTGC
>JBBSAL010000060.1:0-16160 GCA_038252305.1 Actinomycetales bacterium
ACGCCCGGTTCTACGACTCAGAAACCCAACGCCGCGAAGCCCTTCCCGCATGGCTGCACTTCTACAATCACCACCGAGCCCACTCCGCCATCGGCGGCCGGCCACCAGTCACACGACTGACCAACCTCCCTGGACATCACAGCTAGGCCGTGACGGGGGCGACGCCGACGAGCCCGGCGAGCGCGGCGGCGAAGGCGTCGACGTCCTCGGGTGTCGTGTCGAAGGCGCACATCCAGCGGACCTCGCGCGTCGCGCGGTCCCAGTCGTAGAAGCGGAAGGCTTCGCGCAGCTGGTCGGCGACGCCTTCGGGGAGCACGGCGAAGACCGCGTTCGCCTCGACCGGCCGGACGACCTGCACCCCAGGAAGTCCCGTGACGGCGTCCCGCAACCGCCGCGCCATGGCGTTGGCGTGCCCTGCCGAGCGCAACCAGAGGTCACCCTCGAGGAGCGCGAGCAGCTGGGCGGAGACGAAGCGCATCTTCGAGGCGAGCTGCATGTCCGTCTTGCGCAGGAACGTCAGCCCGTCGCTCGCACCGGCATCGAGCACGACGACGGCCTCGGCCGCCAGCGCGCCGTTCTTCGTCCCGCCGAACGAGACCACGTCCACCCCGACATCGGAGGTGAAGGCCCGGATCGGCAGACCGAGGCCGGCCGCGGCGTTCGCGATCCGTGCGCCGTCCAGGTGCACGCGCATGCCGAGACCGTGCGCGTGCTCGACGACGGCGCCGATCTGCTCCGGCGTGTAGCAGGTGCCGAGCTCGGTGCTCTGGGTGATGGTCACGACCAGGGGCTGCGCGCGGTGCTCGTCGCCCCAGCCCCAGGCCTCGGCGTCGACGAGCTCGGGGGTGAGCCGGCCGTCCGGGGTCGGCACGGGCAGGAGCTTGACCCCGGCGACCTTCTCCGGGGCTCCACCCTCGTCGCTGTGCACGTGCGCGGTCGCCGCGCAGATCGCTGCGCCCCAGCGGGGCAGCATCGACTGCAGGGCGAGCACGTTCGCCCCGGTGCCGTTGAGCACCGGGTAGACGTCGACGGGACGGCCGAAGTGCGCGGCCATGACCTCGTGGAGGCGGGCCGTGTAGACGTCCTCCCCGTAGGAGATCTGATGGCCGCCGTTCGCGTCGGCGAGGGCGGCGAGCACCTCGGGGTGCACCCCCGCGTAGTTGTCGGAGGCAAAACCGCGGCGGGAGCTGTCGTGCAGGATCACGTGGACGATCCTCTCACCGCTGAGCCGGTGCCGACGCCCAGGTGCGCCCGTGCGCACCGTTCATCCGGTGATCCCTCGGGTGGCGGCGACGATGTCGGCGATGCGGCGATCGAGGGCCTCGTAGAACATCGAGAGCGGGAACTCGTCCGGCAGGACCGCATCGGTGAGGCCCTTGAGCGGACCCGTCAGCGGCAGCGCGTGGGGACCCTGCGCCCAGGTCGAGGCCGGGTGCGGCGTGAGCACGCTCGAGACGAGGTCGTAGGCGGCCAGCCAGTGCGCGATCTTCGGTCGGTCGATCGACCGCCAGTACAGGTCCTCGACCTGCTCGCCGAGGGCGAGGACCGCTGCCGGGACGCGCTCCCAGTCGATCAGGAGCCGGTTGTCCGTCCAGTGCACGACGCCCCGCTGGTGCAGCCAGGCGAAGAGCAGCTGGCCACCCAGGCCGTCGTAGTTGCGCACCCGGCTGCCGCTGAGCGGGAACCGGAAGATCCGGTCGAAGAGCACGGCGTACTGCACGAGCCGTCCGTGCGGCTCGCCCGCGTGCTCGAGCTCGACCGCCTCCCGGAAGGCGGTGAGGTCGCAGCGCAGCTCCTCGAGCGAGTAGAGGAAGTAGGGCATCCGCTGCTTGATCATGAACGGGTCGAAGGGCAGGTCGCCGCGCATGTGCGTGCGGTCGTGCACGAGGTCCCACAGGACGAACGTCTCCTCGGCCAGGGACTGGTCGGCCAGGAGCCGGGCCGCATCCGGCGGGAGGGCGAGACCGGTGGTCCGGGCCGCTGCGGTCACGACGCGACGGAAGCGTGCGGCCTCCCGGTCGGCGAAGATCGCACCCCAGGTGAAGGTCGGGATCGAGCGCATGGCGACGGTCTCGGGGAAGAGGACGGCGGAGTTGGTGTCGTAGCCGGCCGTGAAGGCGAGGAATCGGATCGGGACGAAGAGGCGGTTGCTGTAGGTGCTCGCCTCCAGGTCCCGCACGAAGTCGGGCCACACGACCTCCACGAGGACGGCCTCCAGCCGGCGGTCGGGGCTGCCGTTCTGGGTGACCATCGGGAAGACGACCAGGTGGCGCAGACCGTCGGTCCGCTGAGCGGCGGGCTGGAAGGCCACGAGCGAGTCGAGGAAGTCGGGGAGCCCGACCCCCTCGGTGGCCCATCGTTCGAGATCGACGACGACGGCCTCCAGGTAGGGCGCGTCGTGCGGGAAGTGGGGTGCCATCCGCTGCACCCCCGCAGCGACTCGACGGACGAGCGAGGCAGCGCGGTCGGCGTGCTCCGGCTCGACCGAGCCGTCCTTCGCCTGCAGCGGCTGGAGCTCCTCGATCGCGGCGACGATCTCCAGCCACCCGGGCTCGTGCGCGAGCGGGTCGACCACGCGGCCGGCGTCGTCGACCGGGCGAGGCGCCAGCCATGCGATGAGGTTCTGCTCGAGCTCGCCGGGGTCGGCGAGCTCTGCCGCCACCACGGCCACGCGGCGCCCGTTCGGGGACGTCCCGACGGCGGCGACGACACTGCCGTCACCGGTGCGCAGCAGGGGGGACGCACCGTCGAGGTCGAGGACGGCGCCCGCGGTGCCGGACGGCTCGACGACTCTCGCCAGCAGGTCCTCCCCCGGGCCCGTCGTCGGCTCGGGACGCTCGGCCAGCAGCGGCCCCGGGCGGGGGGCGACGGCGCTGACGCCGATACCGGCGGCCGCGGCGAGGGCGCGCACGGAGGGGTGCCACGGTCCGAGGCCCGCGATGAGCACGCCTGGCCCGCTCTCGGCCGGGTGGCGCGCGAAGCCTTCCGGGACCTCGTCCGCCGGGGTGAGCACGAGGACGTCCGCGACCGCGGCGGGGCCGTCCGGACGGATGACGACCGGGAACCGTGACATCGACGTTCTCCTGACCCTCGCCGGAAGTTACTGCACGGTACGGTTGGCCGGCCGCGGGGTCAATCGTCGACCCGCCGTGGCGACCGGTAGACTCTTGACGACGTGCGCCTCGCGCACGACCGGCGCCGCAGCGCCCTCCCCGACTGACAGGACCCCATGGCCTACGACGGCGACCGCACGGACGCGTCCAGCACCACCTCTGCCCACGACGAGCACACGGCGAGCGACTCCTCGCAGCTCGACCTCGTCGACCTCGGCCTGCCGGCCGCCCTCGTCGACGCCGTGCTCGATCTCGGGTACGTGCGTCCGACCCCGATCCAGGCCCAGGCGATCCCCGCGCTCCTCGCGGGCCGGGACCTGCTCGGCGTGGCCCAGACGGGCACCGGCAAGACAGCGGCGTTCGGACTCCCCCTCCTGGCTGCGGTGAGCCCTGACGTCCGCGGCGTCCAGGGCATCGTCATGGTCCCGACCCGTGAGCTCGCGCTCCAGGTCGCGGATGCGATCACGGGCTACGCCAAGGGCGTCCCGGTCCGCGTCGTCGCCGTCTACGGCGGCGCCCCCTTCCTCCCGCAGCGACGGGCGATCCAGGACGGCGCCCAGATCGTCGTCGGCACACCTGGTCGCGTGATCGACCACCTCTCGCGGGGTTCGCTCGACCTGGCGCGGCTGCGGATGCTCGTCCTGGACGAGGCCGACGAGATGCTGCGGATGGGCTTCGCCGAGGACGTCGAGACGATCATGACGTCCACGCCGCCCGGCCGGCAGGTCGCGCTCTTCTCCGCGACGATGCCCCCCGGTATCGCCCGGGTCGCCTCGACCCACCTGAACAACCCGGTGCGGATCCAGGTCTCACGTCCGGCGTCGACCGTCGCCAGCGTGCGCCAGACGTTCGCCGTCGTGCCGTTCCGCCACAAGGTCGGTGCTCTGTCGCGGCTCCTGGCGACGACCGACGCCGACGCGACGCTCGTCTTCACGCGGACCCGAAGCTCTGCGGAGGAGGTCGGCACGGCTCTCGTGGCCCGGGGCATCCCGGCGGCGACGATGTCCGGGGACGTGGCGCAGAAGGATCGCGAACGGATCATCGAACGACTGCGCGACGGGAGCCTCGACGTCCTGGTCGCGACCGATGTCGCCGCTCGTGGCCTGGACGTCGACCGGATCGGTCTCGTCGTCAACTTCGACGTGCCGACCGAGCCCGACGCCTACGTGCACCGCATCGGGCGCACGGGACGCGCCGGTCGCACCGGCATCGCGATGACCTTCGTGACGCCGAACGAGCAGGGCCGCCTGCGGGCGATCGAGAAGGCGATCCGTCAGCGCCTGGAGGAGGTGCCGATCCCCTCCCCCGCCGATGTGTCGGCGCACCGCGTCAGGGCCCTCCTCGGCCGGGTGCCCGACCGGATCACCGCCGGTCGCCTGGACATGTACCGCACCGCCCTCGCCGAGGCGGTCGATCAGGGCGCCGACCTGCTCGCCCTTGCCTCGGCCCTCGCTGCGATGGCGGTCGGAGACGACGGACCGGGCTCCCGCACGGAAGAGGTCATCGAGCCGACGCCGATCCAGGCGAACCGGGGCGCGGACGCGACGTCCGACGGCCGAGTCTCCTTCACCTCCGAAGAGCGCGCGCGCACCGCGGCCCGGCGACCTGTGACGGGTACCCGCTACCGCGTCGCCGTGGGTTCGACGCACGGCGCCCGCCCGGAGTCGATCGTCGGTGCGATCACCGGCGAGGGTGGGCTGCGCGGCAAGGACCTCGGCCGGATCGACATCTTCGCGACCTTCAGCCTGGTGGAGATCTCTGCCGAGCTGAGCCCCGATGCCTTCCGACGCATCGGCGGCGCCAAGGTCGGCGGACGCCCGCTGCGGATCGCACTCGACGCCGGTCCGCGTGGGCACTCGGCCGCACGGGCGACCGCCCACCCGGGCACCCAGCACGGAGCCGCACGATCCGCCCGCCGCGCCGGCGAGGGGATCAAGGCTCCGCGCAGAGATCGTCCCCAGGGCTAGTCCTGGGCGGTCGGCTCCATGAGCCGGTCGCGTGGCGGTTCGGCTCAGAGCCGATCGGCGCGCTGGGCGAGCGCCTGGCGCTGGCGCTCGAGCACGAAGGTGAACAGGGCGTCGCGTTCGCGTTCGCCGGTCCCGACGATCCGGCAGCCGTAGGCCAGAGAGCCCCGGACCTCGATGCGCCGGACGACCTCGAGCTCGAGATCGAGCGGTCGTCCACCGACGGTGACCGTCGTCCGGACGCGGTGCCCGACCTCGAGCTCGGCGTCGGTGCGGAACCGCATGCCGTCCGCCGACAGGTCGTCGACGTAGACCCGCCACGGCGGGTCGAGCACCCGCTCGGCGTCCTCGGTGACGAGGGCGGCGAGCATCAGCTCCATGTCGGCGGGCACCCGAAGCGAGGCACGTTGCTGCACGGCCTCACGCAGCGCGAGCGAACGGAGCACGACCCGGCCGAGCTCGCTGGTCTCGACGATCGCATCGAAGGTGAGCGTCCCTCGGTCAGGACTCATGACCTCGAGGACGGCCCGCTCCCCCGGGTCCAGCCAGACGCCCGTGAACGTCCGCGCGGACATCACCAGACGGGACCCGTCGTGCTCGCGCACGAAGCCCCGGGCCAGGAGCTCGCCGGTGGCGCCGTGGACGGCGCACGGATCGGCCTCGAACGCCATGCCCGCCTCCTTGGTCGCCTGCTCGCGCCGACCCTACCGGGCGCCCTGGTCAGTCGTGGCTGGCAGGCTCGTCCTCGACGGCGGCGTGGCGCGCCATCACGAAGAGCAGGTCGGACAGGCGGTTGAGATAGCGCAACGCGTGCTCGCTGACGAGCTCGCCGTGCAGCTCGGCGCCGACGGCATGCCGTTCGGCCCGGCGGACCACGGTGCGGGCCAGGTCGAGGGCCGCCGAGGTGGGGTCGGATCCCGGCACGACGAAGACCGGCCGCAGCGGCCGCTCGGCGACGAGGCGATCGATGAGCTCCTCGAGCCGGTCGACCATCGCCACCGTGACCTCGGAGACCTCGGCGACGAGGCGATCACGGTGCGCCGGGTTCGCCGCGAGGTCGGCCCCGACGACGAAGAGCTCTCGCTGACGCTCGAACACCGTCTGGACCAGCTCGGCGTCCTGGCAGCCGGCCCGGACCACCGCGAGGACGGCGATGGCCTCGTCGACGTCACCGCTGGCCTCGACCAAGGGGTCCGCCTTCGAGACGCGCCCGCCGAGGAAGCGTCCCGTCGTCCCGTCGTCACCCGTCTTCGTGTAGACCTTCACGGCGCTCTCCTGACTGACCGGGACCGGACGGTGGCGCCGGTCGCGGTCAGCCTGCCACGCTCCCGGACGCTCGTCCTGCCGACGACCCGGCGGGCCGGACGCCGCGGGCGGGGGTGGGGCCCGGGTCGGGTGCGACGCGCTAAGGTGAGGTCGCCACTTCGTGGCAACGTCCTGCAGGTCCAGGGGAAGCCGGTCAGATTCCGGCGCTGTCCCGCAACCGTGGGTCGGACACAGTCCGACGAGCCGGAGCGCCTGGGCAGGACGAGCGGCTCCTACCGTCGAGGCAAACGGGGCGGAGCCCGGGTCGATCCCCGGTCTGCCGTCCTTCGGCACCCGGGTGAGGCGCGGGTCCGTCACGGACCACTCAGAAAGAGACATCGTGCACCTGACCCGTACCTTCACCGTCGCCGTCGCGGCGGCACTCGCCCTCACCGGGCTCGCGGCTCCAGCGGAAGCCGCAGGCAACGGCGCCTGCACCGATCCGAACGGCGTGACCGTCGTCGTGGACTTCACCGACGTCGGCGGCGCGGTCGAGACCGGTTGCGCCCTCGCGCCGACCACCGGCACCGACGCTCTGCAGAAGGCCGGATTCGTCGACACCAGGGACGCCTCCGGGCTGATCTGCGCCATCGACGCGACGCCCGACCCCTGCCCGGCGACCTTCACGGGCTCGTACTGGTCGTACTGGTCGGCCGAGCCCGGTGGCAGCTGGCAGTCGTACCAGGTCGGCTCGGACACCTCCAGCCCGACGGCCGGTTCCGTCGAGGGCTGGCGCTACTCGGACGGCAGCGCCGGCCCGACGGTCGCCGTCCCCGCGGCAGCCACCGCGTCCGCGACGGTGGCGTCCTCTCCCTCCGCATCGGCCTCCGGGGCCCCGGCCGCCGCTGCGACGCTCAGCTCCGGGACGGGTGCTCCGCTGCAGGACGGGTCCTCGGGCGGCGTCCAGGGCTGGCTCATCGGGGCCCTCGTGCTGGCCGGGCTGGTCAGCGTCGTCGGCCTCGTCGTCCGGCGCCGTCGGACCGACGTCTGAGATGCATCCCCTGGCCTGGTGGTCCTGGGCGCTCGGCCTCGCGGTCGCGGCGTCCAGGACCACCAGCGTCCCCGCACTCGCCCTGATCGTCGCCGCGACGCTCCTGGTGGCGACGCTGGCGCGGGCCGAGGGTCCACGTGGCCGCGCCCTGCCGGGCTATGTCGTGCTGGCTGCCGCCGTCGTCGTGGTGCGGGTCGTGTTCTACGTCGTCGTCGGGATCAAGACGCCCGGTGTCGTCGTCGCGGACCTCCCCTCGATCCCGATGCCGAGCTGGGCGGTCGGCGTCCAGCTCCTCGGACCGGTGACGACCGCAGGCCTGGCCACGGCGGCCGTGGGCGGCCTCAGGCTCGCCGCACTCATCCTCTGCGTCGGGGCGGCCGGGATCCTCACCTCGGCCGCACGCACGCTGCGCACCCTCCCGGCTGCCCTGCACCAGCTCGGCACCGCCGTCGTCATCGCGGTCAACGTCGCGCCGGCGCTCGTCGCCGCGTCGGTCCGGGTGCGCAAGGCTCAACGTCTGCGTGGCCTGCCCGGTCGAGGGGTGCGTGCCATGGCCGCGACCGTGATGCCTGTCCTGACCGATGCGCTGGAGCAGTCCCTCGCACTGGCAGCATCGATGGACAGTCGTGGCTTCGCGGGCACGCGAGGACGTCACGACCGCCGCGTGACACCGCTGCTGCTGACCGCGCTCCTGGCGGCCGGCATCGGTGTCTACGGCGTGCTCGACCCCACGACCTCCGCCTGGACGGGCCCGGTCCTCCTGGTCGTCGCGGCGACCTGCGGCGTCCTGGGCAGCGTCCTGGCGGGTCGCCTGGTGCGTCGGACCAGGTACCGCCACGAGGTCTGGGGCACGCAGGCCACGGCCGTCGCACTCGCCGGGCTCGCGGCGGCCGTGCTGGTCACGATCGCCGACGGCGGTGCCGCAACGGTCACCGCGGTGGCCGCGCTCGCCCTGACGCCGCTGCTGAGCCTGGTCCGGCTGCGCCCGAGGCTGATGCCATGATCCGGCTCGAGCACGTGTCCGTCACCTACCCCGGTGCGTCTGCGCCGAGCCTGCGCGAGGTCGACCTGCGCGTCACCGAGGGCGAGCTCTGCCTCGTCGTCGGCCCGACCGGCGCGGGCAAGACGACGCTCCTGCGCGCGGTCTGCGGTCTGGTGCCGCACTTCTCCGGCGGCCTGCTCGAAGGGTCGGTCGTCGTCGCCGGCCGGGACACCCGCACCCACCGCCCACGTGATCTCGCCGACGTCGTCGGGGTCGTGCTGCAGGATCCCGCCCAGGGCTTCGTGGCCGACACGGTCGAGGACGAGCTCGTCTACGCGATGGAACAGCTCGGTCTGAGCCCTGGCGTGATGCGGACACGTGTCGAGGAGACGCTCGACCTGCTCGGGCTCGTGGACCTACGGAACGTGCCCGTCCGCGACCTCTCCGGTGGCGAGCAGCAGCGCGTGGCCATCGGGGCCGTGCTGACCGCCCACCCACGCATCCTCGTCCTCGACGAGCCGACGTCCGCGCTCGATCCCGCTGCGGCGGACGACGTGCTCGCGGCACTGACCAGGCTGGTCCACGACCTCGGCCTGACGGTCCTCGTCGCGGAGCACCGGCTCGAGCGGGTGGTCCAGTACGCCGACCGCATCGTGACCGTCGGCGCCGACGGCACGGTCCGGTCGGGCCCGGCCGCCGAGATGATGCGCGAGAGCCTCGTGGCGCCGCCGATCGTCGAGCTCGGTCGGATGGCCGGCTGGGACCCGCTGCCGATGTCCGTGCGCGACGCGCGACGCAGCGCCGGACCGTTGCGCGGACGGCTCATGTCCCGCGTCGCGCCGGGCGCGCGAGCAGTGACACCGCGGGCCGCCCTCCTCACCGCGTCAGGGCTCCATGTCCGCTACCCGCGCAGCTGGGCCGTTCGCGGGGTCGACCTGCGGGTGCGGGGCGGCGAGGTCGCCGCCCTGATGGGTCGCAACGGCGCCGGCAAGTCCTCCTTGCTCTGGGCGCTCGCCGGGGCCGGGCACCGGTCGGCCGGTCAGGTCCGGCTCGCCGACGGGACGGACCCCGCGGCGCTGCGCCCGGCCGATGCCAGGCGGCACGTCGCCCTGGTCCCGCAGAGTCCGCTCGACCTGCTCTACCTGCCCACCGTGGCTGCCGAGTGCCGCGCGGCGGACAGCCAGGCGGGGGCCGCCTCCGGCACGACCGTCGACCGGCTCGTCGCCCTGGCCGGGCCCCTGGACACCTCTGCCCATCCACGGGACCTGTCCGAGGGCCAGCGGCTCGCCCTCGTCCTGGCGGTCCAGCTCAGCGCGGCGGCCGAGGTCCTGCTTCTCGACGAGCCGACCCGCGGTCTCGACTACGACGCCAAGCGCAGGCTGGCCGCCCTGCTCCGCAGCCATGCCGAGGCAGGTGGCGCGGTGCTGCTGTCGAGCCACGACGTGGAGTTCGTCGCCGAGTGCGCCGATCGCGTGGTGGTCCTGGCGGGGGGTGAGGTGGTCGCCGACGGCTCGGCACGCGAGGTGCTCACCGCCTCCCCCACCTTCGCCCCGCAGGTCGCCAAGGTGCTGCATCCGCTCGAGCTCCTCACGGTGGCCCAGGTCAGTGCGGCACTCGCGGTGCCGGCATGAGCACCCGGTCGTTGGTCCCGCTCCGGCGGCGCAGCGTCGTGGCCCTCGCGCTGGCCTCGGCCGCAGGACTCCTCGCCTTCTCCTGGCCGCTCGTCGTCGGTGCCGGGAGTGCTCTCGCCCAGGGGTCGCTCGCGCCGGTCGTGCTCGGCGGTGTCCTCGCGGCCGTGCTCGTCGTCCTGCACCTGGTGCTCGCCGAGGGCGGGCTCGACGTCAAGGCGGTCGCGATGCTCGGCCTGCTCTCGGCGATCGGTGCCGTGCTGCGGCCGCTGTCGGCCGGGACGGCGGGCATCGAGCTCGTCTTCATCGTCATCGTGCTCGGCGGCCGGGTGCTGGGTCCTGGTTTCGGGTTCGCGCTGGGCTCGACGACGCTGTTCGCGTCGGCGCTCCTGACGGGCGGCGTCGGCCCCTGGCTGCCGTACCAGATGCTGGCCGCCGCCTGGGTCGGCCTCGGTGCCGGCCTGCTGCCGGGTCGAGAGCGGCTGCGGGGCGTCCCGGAGGTCGCCCTGCTCGTCGGTTACGGCATCCTTGCCGCCCTGGGTTACGGCCTGGTGATGAATCTCGCCTTCTGGCCGTTCCAGCTCGGCGATGGGACCGGGCTGTCGTTCGTCGCGGGCGACCCCGTCGTGGCGAACCTGCGGCGCTTCGCCCTCTACGACCTCGCGACGTCCCTCGGCTGGGACGTCGGCCGCGCGACGACGACGGCCGCCGGACTCGCGCTGCTCGGCGCGCCGGTCCTTGCTGCGCTGCGGCGCACGGCCGCCACCGCCCGCTTCGCCCCCACGGTGCCCGCCGACACCCCTGCTCCGGTCCCCGCGCCGGTGCATCGGGCGACGGTCGGCGGAGCCGCCACCTAGCCCTCTGCGACACGCCAGTGGTCGCGACACGCCGTCCGGACGATCATCCAGGACCGGTCCCCCCGCTGCCGTCGTGGCGCTCACCTGCGGCTTCGCCGTGGAGGCCTGACGGGCACCAGGTCATCGGACGAAAGAGACCCGTGCACTTGTCGGCGGCACAACATATAGTGGTTCCACGGCTGTAGTTCGGGCACTGCTTGTGCTGGAGTCGTCCACAGTTCGAGTCGGTCACCCACAGCCTCACCCACAGCTTTCCCACAGATCCGTCCACCGGAGCTGATCACCGCACGGCCCTCCGGGCCCGCGTGTCAGTGCCAGGAGCGACGATCTGGGCAGGACATCAGCAGGTCAGTACAGCCGCACACCAGATCACGGCAAGGCACGACGGTCCACGGCCGCGCGACCGGCCGCAGGGGATATGAAGGAGAAGTCATGACAGAGACGTCTGCGAACGCGAAGAAGTCCGCCACGCGCGCGGGCCGCGCGCCTGCCGCGGCACTCACCATCGAGCGGGTCTTCACGACCGCCGGCGTCCACCCCTACGACGAGGTCACCTGGGACCGTCGCGACGTGGTGCAGACCAACTGGAAGAGCGGGGAGACGATCTTCGAGCAGAAGGGCGTCGAGTTCCCGGCCGACTGGTCGATCAACGCCACGACGATCGTCACGACGAAGTACTTCCGGGGTGCCGTCGGTGCCGCGAACCGGGAGCACAGCCTCAAGCAGCTCATCGACCGCGTCGTCCTGACCTACACGAAGGCCGGCCGCGAGTTCGGCTACTTCGCCACCGCTGAGGACGCCACCGTCTTCGAGCACGAGCTCACGTGGATGCTCCTGCACCAGGTGTTCAGCTTCAACTCCCCTGTGTGGTTCAACGTCGGCACGC
Source organism: Actinomycetales bacterium (assembly GCA_038252305.1). Lineage (GTDB taxonomy): Bacteria > Actinomycetota > Actinomycetes > Actinomycetales > Cellulomonadaceae > Actinotalea. Next base: position 11,727 of record JBBSAL010000060.1, read on the forward strand.
CGTCGCCCCAGCAGGTCAGCGCCTGCTTCATCCTGTCCGTCGACGACACGATGGACTCGATCCTCAACTGGTACCGCGAGGAGGGGATGATCTTCAAGGGCGGCTCCGGCGCCGGCCTGAACCTCTCCCGGATCCGCTCGTCCAAGGAGCTGCTCTCCTCGGGTGGCACCGCCTCCGGCCCGATCTCCTTCATGCGCGGAGCCGACGCCTCGGCCGGGACCATCAAGTCCGGCGGTGCCACGCGCCGTGCGGCCAAGATGGTCGTGCTCGACGTCGACCACCCCGACATCGAGGAGTTCGTCACCACGAAGGCGCGCGAGGAGGACAAGATCCGTGCGCTGCGCGACGCCGGGTTCGACATGGACCTGGGCGGCAAGGACATCGTCTCGGTCCAGTACCAGAACGCGAACAACTCGGTCCGTGTCTCCGACGAGTTCATGCAGGCGGTCGCCGACGGCACCGAGTTCGGTCTGCGGGCGCGCGCGACCGGCGAGGTCATCGAGACGATCGATGCGAAGCACCTGTTCCACCAGATCGCGCAGGCGGCCTGGGAGTGCGCAGACCCGGGCATCCAGTACGACTCGACGATCAACGCCTGGCACACCAGCCCCGAGAGCGGCCGCATCAACGCCTCGAACCCCTGCAGCGAGTACATGCACCTGGACAACTCCTCGTGCAACCTGGCCTCGCTCAACCTCCTCACCTTCCTGCGCAAGGACGACACCTTCGACGTCGGGCGCTTCGAGAAGGCCGTCGAGCTGATCATCACCGCGATGGACATCTCGATCTGCTTCGCCGACTTCCCCACCCAGGCGATCGGCGACACGACTCGCACGTTCCGCCAGCTCGGCATCGGCTACGCCAACCTCGGTGCGCTGCTCATGGCGACCGGCCACGGCTACGACTCGGCCGGTGGCCGTGCGTTGGCCGCGTCGATCACCTCCCTCATGACGGGTACCGCCTACAAGCGTTCGGCCGAGCTCGCGGCCGTCGTCGGCCCCTACGAGGGTTACGCGCACAACGCCGAGGGTCACCAGCGCGTCATGCGCAAGCACGCCTCGGCCAACGACGACATCCGGACCCTCGGTGCGATGGACGCCGAGGTGCACGCCGCGGCCACGAAGGTCTGGGCCGACGGCAACAAGCTCGGCATGCGCAACGGGTGGCGGAACGCTCAGGCCTCGGTCCTGGCGCCCACCGGCACCATCGGCTTCATGATGGACTGCGACACCACCGGCGTGGAGCCCGACTTCTCCCTGGTGAAGTTCAAGAAGCTCGTCGGCGGTGGCTCGATGCAGATCGTCAACCAGACGATCCCGCGTGCGCTGCGTCGGATGGGCTACACCGAGGAGACCGTCGAGGCGATCATCGAGTACATCGCCGAGCACGGCCACGTGGTCGATGCGCCCGGACTGCGTCCGGAGCACTACGAGGTCTTCGACTGCGCGATGGGTGAGCGGGCGATCTCGCCGATGGGACACGTCCGGATGATGTCGGCCGTCCAGCCATTCATCTCCGGTGCGATCTCCAAGACGGTCAACATGCCGGAGACCGCCACGATCGAGGAGATCGAGAAGCTCTACTTCGACGCCTGGTCGATGGGCATCAAGGCGCTGGCGATCTACCGCGACAACTGCAAGGTCGGTCAACCGCTGTCCGACGGCAAGGCCAAGAAGGCGGTCGCGCCGGTCGCGGCGACCGTCGAGGCCGCCGCCCCGGCCCGGGCCACCCGCAAGCGTCTGCCGCGTCAGCGCACCTCGCTGACCACGTCGTTCACGGTCGGTGGGGCCGACGGCTACATCACCGCCGGCTCCTACCCGGGCGATGGTCTCGGTGAGCTCTTCGTCAAGCTCGGCAAGCAGGGCTCCACCCTGGCCGGCGTGATGGACGCCTTCTCGATCGCGATCTCGGTGGCGCTCCAGTACGGCGTGCCGCTCGAGACCTACGTGCAGAAGTTCACCAACATGCGCTTCGAGCCGGCCGGCATGACCGACGACCCGGACATCCGGATGGCGCAGTCGATGATGGACTACATCTTCCGTCGCCTCGCGCTGGACTACCTGCCCTTCGAGACGCGTTCCTCGCTCGGCATCCACACCACCGAGGAGCGGACGCGTCAGCTCGAGACCGGCTCGTACGAGCCGCTCGACGGCGACGGCGAGGAGGCACCGGGCACGGAGCCGACCGCCGCCGCTCCGGCCGCCACGATCCCGGCCCCCACGGCTCCGGTGACGGTGAGCGCCGAGGTCGGCACGCATGCCGCTCCGGCGTCGGTGCACTCGTCGGCGGAGTTGATGGACATGCTCCAGGGCCGCGCGGCGGACGCTCCCCTGTGCATGAACTGCGGAATCAAGATGCGGCCCTCCGGCTCGTGCCACGTCTGCGAGGGGTGCGGCAGCACCAGCGGCTGCAGCTGAGGTCTGCGGCGGTCATCGCCGCCACGGTGCACGAGAGAGCCGGGCGTCCCCACGGGGCGCCCGGCTCTCTCACGTCGCTGGGGACGGACGTGGAGGGGCCCGTCCGGAGTCACCGCCCTCGGACTCGACGGTCCGCACGCCACCCGGCCGCCACCTGTCGCCGGCCGGCGAGCGGCGCCGCTGGGCCGGACGAGTGGTGCGACGTGGCAGTCGGGTGACGCCCGGCGCGTGGCCTTCAGAAGTCGGCGGGCGCGTCCGACGTGAGAGGTGGACCTCGCTGTCCGCACCCCGGTGCGGACGCCCTTTCGTGCACCTGGTGCACCCGACGCAAGGACCGCATGAGTCGGCACGACGCCCCGCACACCGGACGGCTCCGCTGGACGCCGACCGTCGTGGTGCGGCGCGCGCTACGAGCCGCCGTTCCCGTCCTGCGGGGTCAGTTCAGCGAAGGTGCCCACGCCGTCCGTCGCTCCGCCGTGGGCCCGGGGCCGGCCCTCCTGGTGGTGACCGGCTTCCTGTCCGGTGGTGTCGTCGGCGTCACGCTGGACCAGATGCGCGCCGAGGCGCTCCATGTCGTGCAGGTCGAGGCGGCCGACGCGGCACAGGCTCGCGTGGCTCGGCACGACACCGCAGCGACCGAACGGCTCAGCGGTCAGGCCACCGCCTACTTCGCCCGACGTCGCTCCGAGGCCCTCGATGCAGCGCAAGCAGCCGTCACCGAGGCGGAACAGGTCCGCGCGTCGGTCGGTCCGGTCGTCGGAGTCGACGCCCTCGAGCCGCTCGACAAGGCGCTCACCACGCTCAGCGCACTGGTGGGCACGGCTCCCGCGGCACCCATCGTCCTCCAGACCGCGACGGCAACCGTCGCCGCGCAGGTCCCGATCCCGCTTCCGACCCTCGCGCCGGTGTCGCCCACGACGCCCGGCGCTGACGTTCTCACCCTGGCCGCTCAGGTGCGCAGCTCACAGGTCGACGTCATCACGTCCGGACCCGGCCCGGTGCCGAGCCCCGCCGTCGGTGCTTCCCTCCGTGACGGCCGTGCCGCAGTGCCGCCGGCGGATCCCCGTCCGGCCGCGGACACGGTCGTCCCGAAGCCCACCACGCCCGATCCTGCTGCTCCGGCCGGCGGGTCCGTCACCCCGGTCGCTCCGCCATCGGTGGACTCCCCCGCTGGCTCGGCCGCGAGCATCACGGCGGAGGAGAGCATGACGGCCCCGGGCACGAGGGAGCACGGCCCTGCCGCCGTGGACTCGCTCGTGGGGGTGTTCTCGCGTGTCGTACAGGTCCCTCCGACCATCCCGGCGGCCGACGTCGCAGCGGCCGCCGCCAGTGGTCTGGACGTCACCGTGTCGAACGAGATCATCGGTCTCGTCGCGCAGATCCGTGCCCTCGCGGCTCAGGCTCAGGCCTCGGCCGACGCGGTGGTGGCCGAGCAGCTCGCCCAGGCTCAGGCCAAGGCGGCAGCGGAGGCAGATGCCCGGGCCGCTGCCCAGGCCGCTGCCCAGGCCGCTGCCGAGCGTGCGGTCCGGTCCATGCGGACCAGGATCGCCGCCACCGACGCGGCGCCGAACGGGCAGGTCCCGACGATCCTGCTCTGTGGGGTCTCCTTCCAGGCGAACGTGCTCCTGCGGTGCGACGCGGCAGCGATGCTCGATCAGATGGACGCCGCCTACCGCGCCGAGGTCGGCCATCACCTGGTCATCAGCTCCTCGTATCGCACGAGCGACGAGCAGGAGGTCCTGCACACGACGAAGGGTGACCTGGCGGCCCCGGCGGGCGCGTCGAACCACGGCAGGGGGCTGGCGATCGACATCGCGGGAGCCGGCGACCTCGCCCAGTTCGACACCCCGATCTACCTCTGGCTCGTTGCCCACGCGCAGACCTATGGCTGGCACCACCCGTCGTCCATGGAGCCGGGTGGCGCGGGACCGCTCGAGCCGTGGCACTGGGAGTTCGACACCCCGTAGTGCTGCACGACGAACGGCGGGCCGGCTCCACCGAGCCGGCCCGCCGGTCG
>JBBSAL010000061.1:0-15995 GCA_038252305.1 Actinomycetales bacterium
CGCCCGGCTCCATTCCGAACCCGGAAGCTAAGCCTCTTTGCGCCGATGGTACTGCACCGGGGACGGTGTGGGAGAGTAGGTCGCCGCCGAACATTCCTTCAGAAAGGGCCACCCCGGAAACGGGGTGGCCCTTTCTGCGTCAGGCTCTCGGCACGACGGACATCGGTGATCGTCGTGGCATCATGCAGGTGCGGGGGCGAACAGTCATCGGTCCTCAGGGACCATTGCGTCGAGCATCGCTCGGCAACGGGAAGAGGAACAGGCGTGTCGGTGGACAAGGAAACGTCTCAGCGCTCGGAGGGCGAGGACCGAGACCGCAAGGCGAGTCGCGGTAACTCGTCCGATCGTCCCCGTCGCGCGCCGGCGGGGGGCAGCGGCGGAGGGCGTGGCTACGCGCCTCGCGGGGAGCCGAGCAGCTCCGGGTCCGACGGGGGTTCGGCCGGAACCGGCGAACCCGTGCGAGGCTCGTCCCCACGTGACAGCTCCGGTCGGGGTGGGCAGGGGCGCGGCGCGGCCGCACGTGGCGGCGCGCCGTCACGCTCAGGTCCTCGTGACGGTGCCGCGGGTCGACCCTCCGTCGCGCGATCCGGAGCCCAGCGGTCCGGCAGCGACCGTGCGGGCGGATCCGCGTCGCGCGTGGCTCCTTCTCGGCTCGGGGCCGAGGGGGGCCGCGACTCAGGGATGCCGGTCCGGTCTGGCTCGGGGTCGGCCGGTCGGGGCCCCGAGCGCACCGGAGGGTCGCGAGGGCAGGGGTTGACGCGCTCTGGTGAAGCCAGGGGCGCGGCGGGCGACCGGAGACGCGGTTCCTCGTCCGACGAGGCTCGTCGCGGCGGCGACGGCGGACGGCCCGCGCGCAAGGACACGGCAGGGGGCCGTGGCGGGGCCCGCGGTGGTGCGCCTGCTCGGGCGGGACGACCCGACGCGAGGGACCGTCCTGCTGGGGAGCGTCCCGTGTCCTTGTCCAGTGAGCGCGTCCAGGCTCCGATCCTGCCCGAGGACGTGGTGGCGTCGGACCTCGATCGTGTCGCGCGCGGTCGGCTACGGACGTTGAGCAAGGACAACGCGGACGGGGTCGCTCGTCACCTGGTGATGGCCGGACGGCTGATCGACGAGGACCCGGAGCTCGCGTACGCGCATGCACAGGCGGCGGTGCGCCGGGCTGGTCGGGTGGACGTGGTCCGCGAGGCCGCCGGCCTGACCGCGTATCGGACCGGACGGTTCGCCGAGTCCCTTCGGGAGCTCCGCACCGTGCGCCGGCTCAACGGGTCGTCCGAGCACCTTGCGGTGATGGCGGACTGTGAAAGAGGACTCGGGCGGCCGGAACGGGCGTTGGCGCTGGCCCAGGAGGACGGCGCCGGTGAGCTCTCACCGGCCGGTGCCGTCGAGCTCGCACTCGTGGTGGCGGGCGCGCGGCTCGACCTCGCGCAGCCCGAGGCGGCGCTCGCCGTGCTCCAGGTGCCTGTCGTGCTCGAAGCGGGCGGCGAGCTGGCGCACCGGGTCGCGCAGGTGCGCGCCGACGTGCTCGACGTGCTGGGGCGGACGGACGAGGCCACGGCGCTCCGGGAGGCGTTCCCCGAGGATGACGACGAGGAGATCGTGGTGGTCGATCTCAGCGAGGACGATCTTGACGAGACCGCCGGACCGGCCGGCGAGGAGCAGCGCGGAGTCCTCGAGGACTCGACGCCGGAGGTCAACGACTCGACTCCCGATGAGGTGGCGGCGGGATCGACTGGCTCCGATGCGGAGCCTTCCACGGACGGAGACGACGTTGCTGCTCGGCACTGACCGCCCCCTCGCAGAGGTGTACGACCTCGCGCTCGTCGACCTTGACGGCGTCGCGTACCGGGGCAAGGAACCGATCGAGCATGCCGCCGACGGGCTCGCCGGCGCGCGGGCTGCCGGCATGGACGTGGTGTTCGTGACGAACAACGCCTCGCGGGAGCCGGAGTCGGTCGCTGCGCAGCTGCGGGGCCTGGACATCCCGAGCGAGGCGGCGGACGTGATGACCGCGGCCCAGGCCGCCGCGGCGGTCCTGGCCGAGCGGCTCGATCCCGGTTCGAAGGTGCTCGTCGTCGGTGGCGCCGGCCTGGTGACCGCCGTCTCCGCGGCCGGACTGACCGTGGTGGCCACTGCTCAGGAGGGGCCCGTGGCCGTCGTCCAGGGATTCTCGCCCGACCTCGGTTGGAGCGATCTCGCGGAGGCCGCCTACGCCATCGGGCGGGGTGCCTGGTTCGTCGCCAGCAACCTGGACCTCACCTTGCCCACCGAGCACGGCTTCGCGCCGGGGAACGGGGCGCTCGTCGCTGCGGTCCAGGCGGCGACCGGTGTCGTGCCGGTGAGCGCCGGCAAGCCCGAGCCCACGATGTACCAGCTCGCCGTCGCTCGCCGCGGTGGCCGGAACCCCCTGGTGGTGGGGGACCGTCTCGACACCGACCTGGGCGGGGCCCAGGCGGCCGGCTACGCAGGGCTGCACGTCCTGACCGGGGTCTCGGACGCGCGGGACGCCGTGCTCGCGCCCCCGCAGCAACGCCCGTCCTACCTCGGTGCCGACCTCCGGAGCCTGCTCGTGGCGCACCGCGCGCCGGTGCGCAGCGGCGACTGGTGGGTGGCGGGAGACGCACGGGCGCGCGTCGTCGACGGCGTCCTCGAGCTCGACGGGCCTCGGCGTACGGTGGACGTGGCGCGCGCGGCGTGCGCGGCTGCGTGGGACGTGGCCGACCACGGTGCGCCGCTGGCTCCCGACGCCGTCCCGGCTCTGGACGTCGGGGAGTCCTGACCGGCGGGCGGGCGACGCCGACTCGTCGGTGGACAGCGAGATCTGGACGTCCGCGGCAGGTAGCGTGGTCCCGGCGGCAGATCGAGGACGACCAACCTCGAGACGCATGAGGGACGAGGAGAGCGCGTGGGCCAGGAGACGACCGATCGACCCACCACGGGTGACCCCGCGGTCGACGAGGCTCTCACCGCGCTGGACCGGCTGCCGACCTCGCCGGTGCGGGAGCACGTCGCGATCTTCGAGGCCGTGCACGGGGCTCTCGCCGACCGCCTGAACGAGCACCTCGAGTGACGGGCGGCCGACTGGACGTCGAGCTCGTCCGACGTGGGCTGGCGCGCTCCCGGGGGCGTGCAGCCGAGCTCGTCGCCGGTGGTCTCGTCCGCGTCGGCGGCGTCCCCGCGCTCAAGCCCTCCATCGCGGTGGCTCCCGAGGACGAGCTCGCCGTGGACGGCCCCGCGACCGAGTACGTCTCGCGCGGTGGCCTCAAGCTTGCCGGAGCGCTCGATCTCCTCGCCCAGCTGACAGACGAGCTCCCGGCGATGGCCGGTGCCTCGTGCCTCGACGTCGGCGCGTCCACCGGGGGCTTCACGCAGGTCCTGCTCGATCGAGGGGCGAGCCACGTGCTCGCCGTCGACGTGGGTCACGGGCAGCTCGCCCGGGAGATCGCCGAGGACCCGCGGGTGAGCGTGCGCGAGGGACTCAACGTGCGGGAGCTCACGCTCGCGGACGTACCGGTGCGACCGTCGCTCGTCGTGGGGGACCTCTCGTTCATCTCGCTGACCCTCGTGCTCCCGGCGATCTTCGACGTCGTCGCCGAGAGAGCGGACCTGTTCCTGCTGGTCAAGCCCCAGTTCGAGGTGGGCAGGACCCGTCTCGGGAACGACGGGGTCGTCGCCTCGGCGCAGGCGCGCGCCGAGGCGGTGCTCACGGTCGCACGCGCGGCCTCGGAGCGCTGCCAGGTGGTCGCCGTCGTCCCGAGCCCGCTGCCGGGGCCAGCCGGCAACCGCGAGTACTTCCTGTGGCTGCGGGACCCGGTGGGAGACCGTCGTCCGGTCGACCTCACCGGGCAGCTCGAGACAGCGGTCCGTGCGGCCGTCGACGAGAACCGTGCCTGCCTCGTGCGACCGCCGTACCGTGACGTCCCGAGGAGGACGATGTGACGCGATCGGTGCTGGTGGTCACCAACCACCGTCGGGCCGAGGCCGTGCGCGCGAGCGCGCAGGCGGTCCGGGCTCTGCTCGACGCCGGGATCCGCCCGGTGCGCGAGGACGAGCACCACGAGCTCGACGGTTGCGAGATGGTCCTCGTCCTCGGCGGCGACGGAACCATCCTGCGGGCCGCGGAGCTGACCAGGGGCACGGACGTCCCCGTGCTGGGCATCAACCTCGGACATGTCGGGTTCCTCGCCGAGAGCGAGCGCGAACAGATCGACGACGTCGTGCGCCGGGTGGCGGACCGCGACTACGACGTCGAGGAGCGCGGCACCGTCGACGTACGCGTCCTGCGGCCGGGACGTGAACCCGTCGCCGACTGGGCCCTCAACGAGGCGACGATCGAGAAGACGACCCGCAGCCGCATGGTGGAGGTCGTCGTCGAGATCGACGGGCGGCCGTTGTCCTCGTTCGGCTGCGACGGAGTGGTGATGGCCACCTCGACCGGCTCGACGGCGCACGCCTTCTCGGCCGGTGGCCCGGTCGTCTGGCCGGATGTCGACGCGATGCTGATGGTGCCGATCTCGGCCCACGCGCTCTTCGCGCGCCCGCTCGTCGTCGGGCCACGGTCGGTGCTCGCGATCGAGGTGCTCGCTCGTTCGTCCAGTGAGGCCGTCCTCACGTGCGACGGCCGACGCAAGGTCGACATCCCGGCGGGCGGACGTGTGGAGGTCCGGCGCGGCTCGGCCCCGGTCCGGCTCGCGCGGCTGAGCCCGGCGCCCTTCACCGATCGCCTCGTCTCTCGGTTCGACCTGCCGGTGACCGGCTGGCGGGGCCGGGGCGTCGAGGAGGAGCCGGTGGTGGACGCTCACGGGCCGACGCACCAGGACGGCACCGCGTGATCGACGAGCTGCGCATCGACGACGTCGGTGTCATCGTCTCGGCACGCGTTCCGCTCGGACCCGGACTCACGGTGATCACGGGGGAGACGGGCGCAGGGAAGACCATGGTCCTCACCGGGCTCGCGCTGATCCTGGGCGGGAAGGCCGATGCGGGTCTCGTCCGCACGGGTGCGGAGAAGGCGACGGCCGAGGGATGCTTCGTCGTCGATCCGGACTCCGCGGTGGCGGCCCGCGCCCGTGAGGCCGGTGCGGAGGTCGACGAGGACGGCACCCTCCTGGCGATGCGCACCGTTGCCGCCTCAGGGCGCTCGCGTGCGTTCCTCGGGGGTCGAGGGGTGCCGGCGTCCGTCCTCGTCGAGATCGCCGACCAGCTCGTCACGGTGCACGGTCAGCAGGATCAGGCACGTCTGCGCTCACCCCGACGGCAGCGCGAGGCGCTCGACGCCTTCGCTGGTCCGGCTCACCAGGGCAGGATCGCCGAGTACCGCGAGCTCTGGGCGAGGCTCCAGCGCACCCGGACCGAGCTCGCGGAGCTCCTTGCGCACGTGGAGGACCGGCGACTAGAGGCCGAGCTGCTCCGGGCGGGCCTCACGGAGATCGAGCGCGTCGACCCTCGCCCCGGTGAGGATCTCGAGCTCGCGGCCGAGGCCGAGCGGCTGGGCCACACCGAGGACCTCACGGCGGCCGCGGCGATGGCCCACCGGTTGATCGCCGGTGCCGGAAGCCCGGAGGAGCCGGGGGCCGCCGCGCTGGTCGACCAGGCGCGCAGCGTGCTCGAGCACGTCGGAGTCCACGATCCCCAGCTCGCGGCGCTGGCGGTGCGGGTCGCGGACGTCGGCTACGTCGTGGAGGACCTGGCTGCCGAGCTCTCCGGCTACGGCCAGGACCTCGAGGCCGACCCTGCACGGCTCGACGAGGTCCACCGGCGCCGTGCCGAGCTCACGGCCGTGGCTCGGGCGCACGGCGGGACCGTCGACGACGCCCTCGCCTGGGCCTCGGACGCGGGTCTGCGGCTGGCCAGGATCGAGACCCGGAGCGGCACGGCGGAGCTCGCCGCCCAGATCGAGCGGATGGAGTCCGAGCTCGCCGATCTCGCGGAGCGGATCACCGCGGGCCGTTCCGAGGCGGCGGTCCGGTTGGCCTCCTCGGTGACCGAGGAGCTCGTCGGCCTGGCCATGCCGGACGCCGCCTTGCAGGTGGAGCTGGTCCGGCTCACCGATCAGGGACCGTGGGGAGCCGAGGACGTCGCGATGCTCCTCGTGCCCCACGCCGGATCCGAGGCTCGGCCGCTCGGCGTGGGAGCCTCCGGTGGTGAGCTCTCCCGCGTGATGCTCGCGATCGAGGTGGCGCTCGCCACGGCACCGGGCTCCGGCGCCGCACGCCCGGGGACCTTCGTCTTCGACGAGGTAGACGCCGGCGTCGGAGGACGGGCCGCGGTCGAGGTCGGCCGGCGGCTCGCCGAGCTGGCGCTCCGCGCGCAGGTCGTGGTCGTCACCCACCTGCCACAGGTCGCCGCCTACGCCGACCACCATCTCGTCGTCAGCAAGTCCCAGCAGGCGGGTGCCGACGTCGTCACGGCGTCCGACGTCCGGGTCGTGAACGGCCCGGAGCGGGTCGACGAGCTTGCTCGGATGCTCGGCGGCAGAGTGACCGACACGGCGCTCCAGCACGCTGCTGAACTCCTGGAGCGCTCGGTCGTGGGACGATGAACCTCGATGAGACCGAGCCTGCGCAAGAGCCGCACCGCACCCCAGGAGCCAGGTGTCCACGGTGTGGTCCGCGTCGACCCCCGCACCAAGAGCCTGACCAAGCGACTGCGGCCGGGTGACATCGCGGTCATCGACCACCTCGATCTCGACCGGGTCTCCGCCGAGGCGCTGGTCGCCTGCGGCCCTGCAGCGGTGCTCAACGCGGCGCGCTCGACCTCCGGTCGCTACCCGAACCTCGGCCCGGACATCCTCGTGTCGGCGGGGATCCCGCTGATCGACGATCTCGGCCCCGACGTCCTCACGCTCGTCGAGGGGCACGCCATCCGGGTGCACGAGGCGTCCGTCTACGACGGCGACCGCCTGGTCGCCGAGGGCATCCGCCAGGACGAGGGCACGGTCGCGGAGGCGACGAGCGCTGCCCGCGAAGGACTCGCGATCCAGCTCGAGTCGTTCGCCGCGAACACGATGGACTACCTGCGGCGTGAGCGCGACCTGCTCCTCGACGGCATCGGCGTCCCCGACATCGAGACGGACATCGAGGGGCGACAGGTCCTCATCGTGGTGCGCGGCTACCACTACAAGGAGGACCTCGTCGCCCTCCGCCCGTACATCAAGGAGTACCGGCCGGTGCTCATCGGCGTCGACGGCGGCGCCGACGCGATCCTCGAGGCCGGCTGGAAGCCCGACCTCATCGTCGGCGACATGGACTCCGTCTCGGACCGCTCGTTGCGCTGCGGTGCCGAGGTCGTGGTCCACGCGTACCGCGACGGGCGCGCGCCCGGTGTCGAGCGCGTCGAGAACCTCGGGGTGCGGCACGTCGTCTTCCCGGCGACCGGCACCAGCGAGGACGTCGCGATGCTGCTCGCGGACGACAAGGGTGCCGAGCTGATCGTGGCGGTCGGCACGCACGCCACGCTCGTGGAGTTCCTCGACAAGGGCAGGTCGGGGATGGCGAGCACCTTCCTGACCCGCTTGCGGGTCGGCAGCAAGCTGATCGACGCCAAGGGCGTCTCACGGCTCTACCGTCAGCGGATCTCCAACTGGCAGCTCGGCTGGCTGGTGCTCGCAGGTCTGCTGGCACTGACGGTCGCCCTGGCATCCACCGCCGCCGGGCAGACGCTTTTCGGCCTCATCGCCGCGAGCGTCGACGACGCGATCTCGGCCCTCCGCGCCCTCGTCGGCGGCGGGTCATGACCTCTTCAGCAACGAACCGAGAGACCTCACTGTGATCGACTTCCGCTACCACATCGTCTCCTTGATCTCGGTGTTCCTCGCGCTCGCCGTCGGCATCGCCCTCGGCGCCGGCCCGCTCAAGGACTCGATCGGTGACACCCTGACGGGTCAGGTCGACCAGCTCCGTTCGGAGAAGGACGCGTTGCGTGTCGAGCTGGACCGCGCGACGGGCGACCTCGCCGATCAGCAGGCGGTGCTCGCGGCCGTCGCCCCCGATCTGGTGGACCAGATCCTTCCGGGTCGCCGGGTCGCCGTCATCGAGATCGGAACGGTCGACGGCCCCGTGGCCGGCAAGGTCGTCGCCCAGCTCAAGGCGGCCGGCGCCACGGTGACCGCACAGGTGAAGCTGACGGACCAGTGGACCGACCCCACGCGCACCTCGTACCGGGGAACCCTTGCCGGGACGCTCGTCGGCTATCTCGACCCTGCACCCGCGGCCGACGCGGGGACGGGCGTCGAGCTCGCGGAGGCTCTCGTGCAGGCCCTGTCCACGGCTGCACCGGCCGATCCGGGTGCACTGTCCGACAACGCCTCGGTGATCCTCGACCTGCTCTCCGGCGACGCCGGGATGATCACGAGTGCGACTCCCGTCACGGTCCCGGCCGACGCGGTCGTCATCCTTGCCGGGCCGATCGCCGCCGGAGACGTCCCGGCACCGGTGGCGACCGCGAATGCCTCGTCCGCGCCGACCGCGAGCGCCAAGGCCCAGGCCGACCAGGCATACGTGGACGCGACGACGCAGATCGCCCAGGCCGGCCAGGTGCGCACCTCCGGCGTCGTGGTCGCAGGGGAAGCCGCGACCGATCCGAGCGTCCTGCACGCGCTGCGCTCCGACGCTTCGCTCGCGGCGACGATCTCCACCGTCGACTCCGTGCAGTCCCTCGCTGGTCAGGTGTCCGTCCCGATGGCCCTGTCGGCCCGGATGAGCGGCACGGTCGGTCAGTACGGCGTGGGGACCCTCGCGACCGCTGCGATGCCGCAGCGCGTGCTGCTGGCGGCGATCGAACGCGTCCCGACGGCGGTCGGTACCTCGGCGCCGTCGCCGACGGCCGGGGCTTCGCAGGGATGACGTCCGTCGTCTGCGGCCTGCTCGCCGCCGCAGCGGCGTCGGCCGGCGCCGAGGTCGTGCGGAGGTCGCTCCGAGCGCGGCCGCCGGGCGGGGCGCCACGATGGACACGGACCAACCACCGGGGTGAGCCGATCAGCCTGACGGCCGGCCCGGCGGCAGCAACGGGACTGCTCCTCGGCGCGATCTCGGGCGGGGCGAGCGGTCGCATCCGGCTCGCCGCGGGCCTCGCGACGACGGCTGCCGGTGCCTTCGGCCTCCTCGACGACCTGGCCGAGGACACCACCACGCAGACGAAGGGGCTGCGCGGGCACCTCGGCGCCCTGGCCCACGGGACGCTCACGACCGGCGGGCTCAAGGTCCTCGGGATCTCCGGGGCCTCCCTGATGTCCGCTGTGCTGCTCACCTGGCGGACCGCCGGTGACCAGGAACGCGGAGCCGGCCAGGCGCTGGACGCGCTCACGTCGGGCGCACTCATCGCGGGAACGGCGAACCTGGTCAACCTCTTCGACCTGCGTCCCGGACGGGCGCGCAAGGCCGTGCTGCTGGCGGCCGTCCCGCTCACGGTCACCGCCGGCGGCGGGCTCGCGGCCGGCGTGATCGGTGCCGCCGCCGCCGGTCTGCCCGAGGACCTTGCTGAGCGCGACATGCTCGGCGATGCGGGTGCCAACGCCCTCGGCGCGCTGCTCGGCGTGGCTGCCGTCGTCGGCTGCTCGAGACGGCTGCGCCTGGCCCTGCTCGGCGGCGTGCTGGCGCTGACGGTCGCGAGCGAGAAGGTGAGCTTCAGCGCGGTGATCGACCGGACGCGTGGCCTGCGGGAGCTCGACCGCTGGGGTCGGCGCCCGGTCGACGGGACCTCGCCGCGTCCCGGCGCCGAGACCGGGGGCGCGACGCCGTGAAGGGACTGCGGCTCTCGACCGGCCTCGCCGGCGCAGCCGCGATGATCGCCGCCGTCACGGTGATCAGCCGAGTGCTGGGTTTCGGCCGGTACCTGGTCCAGGAGGCCTCGGTCGGTCACGGGATCGTGGGCTCGGCCTACAACGCCGCCAACACCCTGCCGAACGTCCTGTTCGAGGTGGCCGCCGGTGGCGCGCTCGCCGGGGCCGTCGTGCCGCTGCTCGCGGGTCCGCGGGCGCGCCACGCCCGCGAGGAGGTCGACCGGATCGCGTCGGCCCTGCTCGGCTGGTCCTTGCTCGTCCTCGTGCCCCTCGCGGTCGCCCTCGGCCTGCTCGCCGGCCCGATCGGCGACTACTTCGGCGAGGGCGACGACTCCAAGGTCCTCATCGCCCGCTTCGTCGTCGTGTTCGCGTTCCAGGTGCCGCTGTACGGCCTCGCGGTGGTGCTCTCCGGGATCCTCCAGGCCCAGCGCCGATTCTTCTGGCCGGCCTTCGTCCCGGTGCTCTCGACGACGGTCGTCATGGGGTCCTACCTCGCGTACGCGGTGAGCGCCGACGGCCGAGCGGGAGTGCTCAACGACGCGGCGTTCGACTGGCTCGCCTGGGGCACCACCGGGGGAGTCGCCGCGCTCAGCCTGCCGCTCCTGGTGCCCGTGCTGAGGTCCGGCGTCAGCCTGCGCCCCCGGCTCGACTTCCCGGCTGGTGTCGGCGCGCGGGCCAAGGCGCTCGCAGGTGCCGGTATCGGCGCCCTCCTGGCCCAGCAGGTTGCCGTCCTCGTGCTGCTCAGGCTGGCGTTGGTCGGGGGTGAGGGCACCAACACCGTGTACATCTACACCCAGGCGGTCTACCTGCTGCCCTATGCCGTGCTCGCGGTGCCGCTGGCCACGAGCACGTTCCCGCGGATCGCGGCGCGTGTCGCGGCCGGAGACGGTCCGGGCCTGCGTCACCTGGCAGCGGTCTCCACGCGAGGGATCGTCGCGGTCAGCGCACTCGGGGTGGCCGTGCTGATCGCCGTCGCTCCCGCGGTGGCGGGGCTCTTCGGCACCCTGAAGTCCGGCGGCGACCCGGCGCTCATCGCCGCGATGGCGCCGGCTCTCGCGTGGATGGCCCCAGGCGTCCTCGGGTTCGCGCTCGTCTTCCACCTCTCGCGCGTCCTGTACACGCTGGACCGTGGCCGCGCAGCGGTCCTCGCCACGGCTGCCGGGTGGGCGGTCGTGATCGTCGCGGCGTTGCTCCTGATGCGGATCCTCGTCCCTGACGGGCCCGACGGCCCGCGGGCACTCGTCGCCCTGTGCGCCGCGACGGCGCTCGGCATGCTCGTCGCCGGGGGGGCGCTCCTTCTGGCCCTGCGCCGGACCGCGGGCCGCGATGCGCTGGCCGGGCTGGGACGCACGACGGCCGTCCTGCTCCCCTCGACGCTCGTCGGAGCCCTGCTCGGTCGCCTGCTCGCCGACGTCACCCTCGCCCGGTTCGGCGACGGTGCGGTCGGTACCGTCCTCGCGGGTGCCGCCGGCGCCGTGCTTGCCCTCGTCGTCGTCGGCGGCGCCGTGGCACTGCTCGACCGGGCGACCGTCGTCGAGCTGCGGCACCTCGACCGGGTCCCGGTAGTGTCATGAGACGAGCTGTCGCACGGCCGGGACGTGTCGTGCAGGTGCTCGGGTCGAGCGCCGGTGGGGTCGCTCGGCACGTCGCCCAGCTCGCGGAGCTGCTCGCCGGCGCGGGCGCGGAGGTCGTGGTCGCCGGCCCGACGAGCGTGCTCGATCTCGTCCGTCCCGGCCCGACGGTCCGGTTCGCCGCGGTCGAGATCGCCGATCGTCCCCGCAGGAGCGACGTCACGGCCGTGCGCGCGCTGCGGCGGCTCGCTGCCGGAGCCGAGGTCGTCCACGCGCACGGCTTGCGGGCCGGCGCGCTCGCCGTCGTCGCCGCGCGATCCTGCGGGCGGCGACGACCACGAGTGGTCGTCACGCTGCACAACCTGCCCGTCGGCCCGCGCACCGTCCGGGCGGTGGCAGCCGTGCTCGAGCTCGTCGTCGCGCGGGGTGCCGACACGGTCCTCGGGGTCTCGGGCGACCTAGTCGAGCGGGTGGCCCGACGTGGAGCACGACGCACGGAGCGGGCGCTGGTCCCCGCTCCCGTCCGGGCCGCGGGCGACGCGACCGCCGCTCGGGCGACGATCGCGCCGAGACCAGGGGTCGCGATCGTCCTCACGGTGGCGCGGCTCGCACCGCAGAAGGGCCTCGACGTCCTGCTCGACGCGGCGGGCCTGCTCGAGGAGAGCGCGCTGTGGTGCGTGGCGGGTGACGGGCCGCTCGCCGACGGCATGCGGCGGCGGATCGGGGCCGAGCGACTTCCCGTCCGGCTCCTCGGGCGTCGGGACGACGTCCCCGCGCTGCTTGCCGTCGCTGACGTGGTCGTGCAGACGTCCGTGTGGGAGGGTCAGCCGCTCGGCATGCAGGAGGCGCTCCGGTCCGGGTCGGCGATCGTCACCACGGACGCCGGCGGGACGCGTGAGGTCACCGGCGACGCCGCAGTGCTGGTCCCGGTCGGTGACGCGGCGGGGCTCGCGCGCGCTGTCGACCGGTTGCTCGCCGACGCCGATCTGCGGGCCGAGCGTCGTGCCTCCTCGCTCCTGCGGGCTGCGGCCCTGCCCGGCCCTGCCCAGGTGCTCGCCCAGGTCCTCCGCTGCTACGGGTGGGTGCCCGACGACGCCGCCGGCGTCCACGGTGCGGGTTCGGAACCGTCGGCCTGAGGTAGGGTGGAACCCCGTGGCAGAGCGAGCAAACCGACTGGCCGGGCGATCCGAGATGACGACCCGGCACATCTTCGTCACCGGAGGCGTCGCCTCCTCGCTCGGGAAGGGTCTGACGGCCTCGAGCCTCGGCCGGCTCCTGAGATCCCGTGGCCTGCGGGTCACCATGCAGAAGCTCGATCCCTACCTCAATGTCGACCCCGGGACGATGAACCCGTTCCAGCACGGCGAGGTCTTCGTCACCGAGGACGGCGCCGAGACGGACCTGGACATCGGCCACTACGAGCGATTCCTGGACGTCCCGCTGACGGCGACGGCGAACGTCACCACCGGGCAGATCTACTCCACGGTGATCGCCAAGGAGCGGCGCGGGGAGTACCTGGGCGACACGGTCCAGGTGATCCCGCACATCACCGACGAGATCAAGAGCCGGATGCGTGCGCAGGCCGGGCGCGACGTCGACGTCGTCATCACCGAGATCGGCGGCACCGTCGGTGACATCGAGTCGCAGCCCTTCCTCGAGGCGGCGCGTCAGGTGCGGCACGACGTCGGCCGCGAGAACGTGTTCTTCCTGCACGTCTCGCTGATCCCGTACATCGGCCCCTCCGGCGAGCTCAAGACCAAGCCGACGCAGCACTCGGTGGCGGCCCTGCGGTCGATCGGTATCCAGCCCGACGCGATCGTCCTGCGCTGCGACCGGGACGTGCCGGAGTCGGTCAAGCGCAAGGTCTCGCTGTTCACGGACGTGGACCAGGAGGCCGTGGTCACCGCTGCCGACGCTGCGAGCATCTACGACATCCCCCGCGTGCTGCACTCCGAGGGCCTGGACGCCTACGTCGTGCGTCGGCTCGACCTGCCGTTCCGCGATGTCGACTGGACCGACTGGGAGCGGGTCACCGACGCGGTCCACAGCCCGGAGCACGAGGTGGAGATCGCCCTGGTCGGCAAGTACGTCGACCTGCCCGACGCCTACCTCTCGGTCACCGAGGCGCTGCGCGCCGGAGCTTTCGCCAACCGCAGCAAGGTGCTGATCCGCTGGGTCGCCTCGGACACCTGTGCCACGCCCGAGGGCGCCGAGCACGCGCTGCGCGGGGTCGACGGCGTGCTCGTCCCCGGCGGCTTCGGCGTCCGCGGCATCGAGGGCAAGGTCGGCGCACTCACCTGGGCCAGGACCAACAAGGTCCCCACGCTCGGCATCTGCCTCGGGCTGCAGGTGATGGTGATGGAGTTCGCCCGGTCCGCCCTCGGGCTGGCCGGCGCCTCCTCCTCGGAGTTCGACGACTCGCCGGAGCACCCGGTCATCGCGACGATGGCCGAGCAGGAGGCCATCGTCGGCGGCGACGGCGACATGGGCGGGACGATGCGCCTCGGTTCCTACGAGGCCGTGCTCACACCTGGCACCCTCGTCGCCGAGGCCTACGGGTCGACCAGGGTCACCGAGCGGCACCGGCACCGGTACGAGGTGAACAACGCCTACCGCGGCCGCCTCGAGGAGGCCGGCCTGGTGATCTCGGGCGTCTCGCCCGACTCGTCGCTCGTCGAGTTCGTCGAGCTCCCGCGCGAGGTGCACCCGTACTACGTCGGCACGCAGGCCCACCCGGAGTTCAAGTCGCGCCCGACGAAGGCTCACCCGCTCTTCGCCGGGCTCCTCGCGGCGGCGCTCGCGCGTCGGTCCCAGGGATGACCCCGCACGACGTCGTTGCGCCGCGTGCCGTCACGGGACGCACCCTTGTCCACGAGGGCATGGTGTGGGACGTCGTGCGGGACACCGTCGACCTCGGTGAGGCCGGGACGGTCCGGCGCGAGTACGTGCGGCACCCGGGTGCGGTCGCGGTGCTCGCGATCGACGACGAGGACCGTGTCCTGCTGCTGCGTCAGTACCGGCACCCTGTCGGGCGGGAGCTCTGGGAGCCGCCGGCCGGGCTGCTCGACGTCGAGGACGAGGAGCTCGTGGCCGCGGCTGCCCGTGAGCTCGCCGAGGAG
Organism: Actinomycetales bacterium; assembly: GCA_038252305.1. Classification (GTDB taxonomy): domain Bacteria; phylum Actinomycetota; class Actinomycetes; order Actinomycetales; family Cellulomonadaceae; genus Actinotalea. The sequence goes on from JBBSAL010000061.1 coordinate 14,466, forward strand.
GCCGACCTCGTCGCCGGTTCGTGGTGGCACCTGCTCGACTACTTCACCAGCCCGGGCGGATCGGACGAGCGCCTGCGGCTCTACGTCGCGCGGGAGCTGACGCCGGTGGCTGATCGGGACCGACATGTGCGGGAGGCCGAGGAGCAGGGGATAGTCCCGCAGTGGGTCCCGCTGGACGAGGCGGTGGCCGCGGTCCTCTCCGGACGCCTCGGGAACCCGTCGACGGTCGTCGGCGTGCTCGCCCTTGCCGCGGCGCGAGCTCGCGGATGGGCGGATCTGGTGCCCGTCGACCTGCCGGTGGACTGAGCCCGGCAGGTTTCACCCGCTCAGCGCCGTCGTGCCCGTTGCGTGCGACCACCCCGTGCTTACGATGTCCTGGTGCTCCGCTCGTGGTCGTTCGAGGATGCGGCCCTGCGTCCCGCCACCAGGGGATGGGTCCTCGCGGGGTTGCTCGTCGGCGGGTCGGTCACCGCATGGCTGCTCGCGCTGACCCCCGAGACGAGCCTTGCCCGCACCGACGTCACCCTGGTCGTCGCTCTCGCCCAGGTCGCTCTTGCCGGTCTCGCGGTGCGGCTGCGCAGGAGCATCCGCTCACTCCTGGCGATCGCTGTCCTCGCCGCGCTGCTCGTCTCGGCGCTCGTCGGCGAAGCCGACAGCCTGTCGCGGCTCGTCCTGGCGTCCAGCGCCTACATCTACCTGATCCTCTATGCGGCGTACGCCTTCGAGCCGTGGTCGATGCGGGGTCTGCTGGCGGTCGTCGTGCTCGGCTCGATCGTCGGCGGGGCGGCCTCGCCCCTGGGACTGCGCCCGGTGGTCTGGCTCTCGACCGTCGGCGGCATCGCGGTGGCCGGATCGGTCGTCGGGCACCTAGTGACGCGGTTGAGGCACTACGCCACGATCGACTCGCTGACGGGCGTCCTGACCCGTACGGCGTTCGACGCGGTGGCGGCCACGGTGCTCGCGGGTGCTCGGCGTCGTGGCGAGTCGCTCGCCCTCGCCGTGATCGACCTCGACGAGTTCAAGAACGTCAACGACACCCACGGGCATGCGGCCGGTGACGCCATGCTCGGGCGGGTCGTCGATGCGTGGCGTAGCCGGCTCCGGTCGCAGGACCTGCTCGGCCGGATCGGGGGTGACGAGTTCGTGCTGCTGCTCCCCGGGACGACGAGAGCCGGGGCCGCCCAGGTCCTCCTCGACCTGGCCGAGGTCAGCCCGATCGCGTTCTCGGCCGGCCTCGCGGCGGCTTCGCCCGAGGAGGACGACGTCGCCGCTCTGCGTCGGCGCGCCGACGCCGGCATGTACGAGGTCAAGCGCAGCAAGCCGCACATCGTCGGCTGATGCCCCCTGCCGTGTCGGTTGACGCAGGCCCTGACGCAGAGCCGGTGGTCGGCGCCGCGCCGGGGTCTCAGGCGCGAGCGAGCGTTGCCGAGGGGGAACGGGGGTCGCCGGGGACTGCGCGGTCAGGTCCCGTGGTCCTGTCTCGCAGCCCGTCCAGGTGCCGGGTCTGAGCGATGACGAACGACGAGGCCC
>JBBSAL010000062.1:0-14764 GCA_038252305.1 Actinomycetales bacterium
GGGCCCCGGGGGGGGGCCGCGGCGGGCGGCGGGTGTGCGCGCGGCCTGGGGGCTTCCCCACACGGGGGGCGCTACGCCGCGGGCTCGCCGGCGGCGCCTCCACGTGGCTGTCCCCCCTCCCCCGTACTGTCGACGGTGTCTCCGAAAGCCGCAGGAGGTCGACATGGAGGAGCCACTGACCGCGACCGTGCGTGAGGTCGAGGCGCGTGACGACATCGACTTCCCAGTCGACGAGCCCAAGCTCGCCGAGCTCATGCTGCTCCTCGCGGAAGAGCTCGCTGACGACCCGTTCGGCGGAGCCACGAAACTCAACAAGGCGCTCTTCTTCGCGGAGTTCGGGCACATGCGCCGCACGGGCAAGCCGATCTCCGGCGCGCGGTACCAGAAGCTCCGCGAGGGTCCGGCGCCGAGACGCCTCGTACCGGTTCGCGAGCGGCTCCTGCGAGAAGGAGCGGCCGAGATCGTCGACGAGACGGCCCACGACTACACCCGGCAGCGGCTGCGTCCGCGCCGACCCGCGCGACGCGAGCTCTTCAGCGCGGCCGAGCTCGAGTCTATTCACGCAGCCGTCGAGACGGTGCGCTACCGCACCGCTGCCGAGGTGAGCGCGCTGTCACACGAACACCTCGGCTGGCGGCTGGTCGAGGAGCGGGAGGACATCCCGTACGTCAGCGCGCTCCTGCTCCCCGACCAAGGCCAGCCTCCCGAGCGCGTGCGCACCCGCGGCCGGGAGCTGGCCGAGCAGTACGCGGACCGGAGGCATCATCACGACTTATGCAGCTGCGTGTCACGTTCGGCCCGCAGTTCGTACGTGCTACCCACCGACCTGCGCGGCTGGCTCACCCGCATCGCCAACCGCATCGACCGCACCCAGCTCTGGCGCGACCCCGCACCCGTCTGGCGAGCCGAACCACCGGACGGCACAGACGGACCCACGACCTGAGCTGCCCATACCGATCGGCGGTGGGACGCGCCGCCGCTAACGATTGTCAGTGGCGACCTGAGCGTGCCGCGTCGGCCATCGCCTCGCCCAGCACATCGAAGAGGTCGCGGCCGTCGGAGGTGACGAAGTAGGCGCCGAGGTCCGTGGTGTCCTCGGAGATGTCGGCACTTCAGGGCGGTCGCTTCGAGCGGTTGCTCGAAATCCCACACGACGTCGGAGGGCGGCAGCCGCCGCGGCTCGGCGCGGATCTGGATCAGCTCGGCTGCGGCGCGCTCGGCGTGCTCGCTGTCCACTCGTCCGGTGTAGAAGTCTTTCAGCCCTGCCGAAAAAGCAGGTGCCCCAGCCGTCGGGCTCGAGGCGCGCACCGATCGCCGACAAGAAGGGGCGCGCAGAAAGTCCGCGGTGCCGACGTCCCCGCCATTGCTGCCCACTCGCAGCCAGACCGCCACGGCGGCAACGTATTCGTTGCCGTCCCCCCTGACGCCGAGGTGCGGCGCCACATCATGATGCACCCCAGTGATGCTATGGTGATCCGATGCGCACCACGGTGAACATCGACGATGCGCTGCTGACCCGCGCACGCGAGCTTGCTGCGCGTCACCGGCGATCGTTGGGCGACGTCGTGGACGACGGCCTGCGCCTCCTGTTGACGGCTCGCAACGAGGGCGGGACCGAGCAGCAGATCGAGCTGCCGGTGTTCGGCGGCAGCGGCTTGCGCCCCGGCGTCGACCTCGACGACCGCGAGGGGCTGGCGGATCTCCTCGACGACGACCAGGGCCGCGATGCTGCTCGCTGATGTCAACGTGCTCATCTACGCCCACCGCCCCGAGAGCGACCGCGCACCTGAGTACCGCCGCTGGCTAGAGCACGCGCTCACCGGGCGCGAACCGTTCGGGGTCAGCGAGTCGGTGCTCGCGTCCTTCGTACGAATCGTGACTCACCGCCGCATCTACCGGGAACCCACTCCCCCAGCGGTGGCCCTGGACTTCTGCGAGGCGTTGCTGGGTGCGCCGAGCGCCGTGCCGGTGCGGCCCGGACCACGGCACTGGCGCATCTTCGCCGAGTTCTGCCGGCACCTCGGCGTTCGTGGCAACGCCGTGCAGGATGCCGCGCTCGCCGCGTTGGCCATCGAGCACGGGGCGCTGTGGATCACGACAGACGCCGGTTTCGCGCGCTTCCCAGGGCTGCGCTGGCAGCGGCCGCTGGACGGCTGACCGGTACGCCGGCGGTCAGCCGATCGCCGACCATCCCGACCACCGCTGGACGCTGGCGAGCACGACCGGCCCCGTGGGCGGTTGGTTGCGGTACTGCGGGTGGCGCTGTTGAAGGCGGCCGATCGCTGCGACGTACGCCTCCCCCTGCTCGACGACCATCGCCGTCGCGTCCGCCCGGACCCACCACAGTCGCGACCAGTCCTCGTCGTAGAAGTCGGCGAGCAGGCACACCATGGGGTTCTCGCGGATGTTGCGCAACCGACGCAGCGCGGTCGTGCGCTTGGGCTTGTGGTCGACCGCCGTCGCGATCACGTCGTCGGCCAGCGCGAACACCACTGGCACGAGGTGCGGCACGCCCTCGCGGCTGGCGGTCGCGAGGTACCCGTGCGGCGCCGCTGCCAGCCGGCGGCGGCACTCGTCCGCATCCACCGCCCCATCGTGGCAGCCGCAAGGGCGGCTGCGGACGATTGGGCCGACTCAGGGGACGAGACGGTATCCGACGCCGGCTTCGGTAAGGAGGTGCTGCGGGCGTGCGGGGTCGGGCTCGAGCTTCGCACGGAGCTGCGCGAGGTAGACCCGCAGGTAGTGGGTTTCGGTGTCCAGGTGCGGTCCACGCAGCTGACGGAGCAGCTCGCGGCGACCGACGATGCGACCGAGGTTACGGGCGAGGATCTCCAGGATCCGCCATTCCGTGGGAGTGAGTCGCACCTCCTCGCCCTCCTTCGTGACGCGCCGCAGCGCCAGATCGATCGTGAACGCCCCGGTCTCGACAATCGGCTGGTCGGCCTCCGGACCGGCCCGCCGGGTTGCGGCCCGGATGCGGGCGAGCAGCTCGTCCATCCCGAAGGGTTTGGTCACGTAGTCGTCGGCCCCGCCGTCGAGTGCGCGCACCTTGTCGGTGCTGCTCTGGCGCGCGGAGAGGACAACGACGGGCACGCTGCTCCAGCCGCGCAGCGCTTGCAGGACCTCCATGCCGTCCAGGTCAGGCAGGCCGAGGTCGAGCACCACGAGGTCGGGGGGGCGGCTGGCCGCGGCGTCGAGCCCGGCAGCCCCCGTGCGGGCAAGGTCGACGTCATAGCGGCGGGCGCGCAGAGTGATGGCGAGAGCGCGCGCGAGGCCGGGGTCGTCCTCGACGACGAGCACACGGGTCACCGCTGCCCGCCCGCGAGCGTACGGCCTGCCGGATCGGCCGGCGACTCTGCCACCGGTTCACCTGGCGGCTCGTGCCCAAGCACCGGCGCCAAGGACAGCGTCAGGACGAGGGTGAGTCCTCCGCCGGGGGTGTCCTCGGCGTCGAGCGTGCCCCGGTTGGCCTCGACGAAACCGCGGGCTACGGCCAGCCCAAGCCCGATGCCCTGGCCCGCGGGAGCGTCACCGAGCCGCTGGAAGGCTCGGAACATGTCTGCCTTGCGCGTGTCCGGGACCCCGGGTCCCCGGTCGGCGATGCGCAGCACTGCACGCTCGGACACCGCGGCGGCGCTGACCGAAACCGGCTCGGACGTTGAGTAGCGCACGGCGTTTTCGACGATGTTGGCCAACGCTCTCTCGAGCAGACCCTCGTCGGCGAGGACGAGCGGCAGCGTGTCCGGGACCTCCACGACGACCGCGTCTTCGGGCAGGCCGCGCAGGGCGCGCGCCACGACGTCGTCCAGCGCGACAGGGGCCAGCTGCGGCCGCACCGCCCCCGCATCGAGGCGGCTGACGTCGAGCAAGTTGTCGATGAGGCCCTGCAGGCGGTCCGCGGAGTCCTCGATCTCCTCGAGCAACTCGCGCTCGTCGGGCGGCTCCAGCCTGATGTCGGTGGCCCGCAGGCTGCTGGCGGCGGCCTTGATCGCAGACAGCGGCGTCCGAAGGTCGTGGGAAACCGCGGCGAGCAACGCGCTGCGGATCGCGGTGCGCTCCTTCTCCTGGCGGGCCACGCGTGCCTCGGCGCGCAGCCGATCGCGCTCGGCCAGCGTCTCCAGCTGGGCGGCGACGACGTTGGCGACTCGGGTGTCCTCGGGACTCAGCGCGCGTCCGATGAGGACGAGACGCAGCTCATCGTTGACCACGAGCGTCGTCGCTGGGACGTCGGCGGCGAGCTCGACCGGGGCGGGCGACTCAGCGGCTCGCCCGGCCGAGACCTCGTGCCAGCGGTTGTCGTCGACGTCACGCTGGAGGAGCACGACCGAGGCGAGGTTGAACGACTCCCGCAGCCGGGCGAGCAAGGCGGGTACGGCCTCACCCCCTTGGAGCACCGACCCTGCGAGGGTGCTGAGCGTGTCGGCCTCGGCACGCGCCCGCGACGCGTCCACGGTGCGCTGGGCCGCGAGATTGACGACGAGCGAGACGGCGATGGCGACACCCACGAGCACGACGACCGCCAGGAGGTTCTGCGGCTGCGCGATCGTGAACGTGTAGGTCGGCGGGGTGAAGAAGAAGTTGGCGAGCAGCCCGCTGGCTAGGGCGGCCACGATGGCGGGGGCCATGCCACCGACGAGAGCGACGCCGACGGTGAATGTCAGGTAGAGCAGCAGCACGGTGGCAAGGCCATGCACGCCACGGGTCAGGTGCAGGACGAGGGTCAGCACCAGCGAGCCGGGCAGGGCCAGTAGCCAGCCGCCCAGGCGACGCCTCGGTCCCAGCCGCGACGCCGACTGCGGCTGGCGCTGGGCGTGGCCGGACGGATCGTGGGTGACGATGTGGACGTCGATGTCGCCGGAGCCGCGAACCACGGCGGGCACCGGCCCTGGAGCGACGAGCGTGCCCAGCCGTCCTCGCCGCGACGCGCCCAGCACCACTTGGCTGGCGTTTACCCCTCGGGCGAAGTCGAGGATGGCGGTCGCGACGTCGTCGCCGATGACGGAGTGCCAGGTGCCGCCGAGGGACTCGACGAGGCGTCGCTGCCGGGCGACGGCGTCCGGGGCCCCCTCGGTGAGCCCGTCGCTGCGGGAGACGCGCAGTGCGAGCAGCTCGCCGCCCATCGCCCGTTCGACGATGCGTGCACCGCGGCGGAGCAGCCCATCGCCTTCGGGGCCGCCGGACAACGCCACGACAACCCGCTCCCGGGCCGGCCAGGGTGCGGAGATGTCGTGCTCGGCACGATAGGACTCGAGCGCATCGTCGACCCGGTCGGCCACCCAGAGCAGCGCCAGCTCACGCAACGCGGTGAGGTTGCCGACGCGGAAGTAGTGGGCGAGGGCAGCGTCGACCTTCTCCGGCGCATAGACGTTGCCGTGGGCCATCCGCCGGCGAAGCGCCTGAGGACTCATGTCGACCAGTTCGATCTGATCGGCGCGCCGGACGACGTCGTCGGGAACGGTCTCCTGCTGGCGAACACCGGTGATCGACGCGACGACGTCGTTGAGCGACTCCAGGTGCTGAATGTTGACGGTCGTGATCACGTCGATGCCGGCCTCGAGCAGCTCCTCGACGTCCTCCCAGCGCTTCGCGTTTCGGGTGCCCGGAACGTTGGTGTGGGCGAGCTCGTCGACCAGTGCCACGTGCGGCCGGCGGCGGCGGACCGCGTCGACGTCCATCTCGCCGAACACCGCGCCGCGGTAGCCAAGCTGCCGGCGGGCGACGACCTCGAGGCCTTCCAACAGCTCTGCGGTGTGTGCGCGGCCGTGGGTCTCGACGAACCCGACGACCACATCGGTTCCGCGTTCGAGCCGGCGGCGGCCCTCCCCCAGCATGGCGTAGGTCTTCCCGACGCCGGGGGCGGCGCCGAGGTAGACACGCAAAGTCCCGCGGGCCATGGCCTCAGTCTCGCCCGTCGCCGCGGCCTGCGGGGGACGCCACCTCGGCGAGCGCCAGGTTGAGCTCGAGGACGTTGACCCGCGGCTCGCCGAGGAAGCCAAGCTGTCGGCCTACGACGTGGCGCTCTACGAGGGCCGCGACCTGTGCCTCGGGGAGCCCGCGGGCCCTGGCCACCCGCGGCACCTGCAGCCTGGCGTACGCCGGCGAGACGTCCGGGTCGAGACCTGAGCCGGAGGCGGTGACGGCGTCGGGCGGCACTCGCGCCGGGTCGACACCCTCGCGCACGGCCACCGCAGCTCGGCGCTGCTCGACGGTCGCGAGCAGGGCCGCGTTGTTCGGGCCGAGGTTGGACGCGCCGGAGGCCAAGGGGTCGTAGTCGTGCCCCGCCGCCGGGGGCCGCGGCAGGAACCACTGCGGGCCTGAGAACGACTGGCCGAGCAGCCCTGAGCCGACCACGGTGCCGTTCGGGCCGTCGACGAGCGAGCCGTCGGCTCGAGAAAGCACGGCGCGCCCGACCGTGAGCACGGCGAACGGGTAGAGCAGCCCGAGCACGACGGTGAACAACAACAGCAGGCGCAGTCCGGTCCAGCACTGGCGAACCAGGGCTCGCATCGCGGTTCAGCCGATCCCAGGGAGTGCGGAGACAACGAGGTCGATGAGCTTGATGCCGACGAAGGGCGTGACCAGGCCACCGAGGCCGTACACGAGCAGGTTGCGGCGCAGCATCTGACCGGCGCTGGCCGGCGCGTAGCGGACACCGCGCAGCGCCAGCGGGATGAGCGCGACGATGACGATGGCGTTGAACACGACCGCCGACAGGATCGCCGACTCCGGACTGCCGAGCCGCATGACGTTGAGCCTGTCCAGCCCCGGGTACAGGGCGACGAACATCGCCGGGATGATGGCGAAGTACTTGGCGACGTCGTTGGCGATCGAGAACGTCGTGAGCGCGCCGCGGGTGATGAGCAGCTGCTTGCCGATCTCGACGATCTCGATGAGCTTGGTCGGGTTGGAGTCGAGGTCGACCATGTTGCCGGCTTCCTTGGCGGCCGAGGTGCCGGTGTTCATCGCCACGCCCACGTCGGCCTGGGCGAGCGCGGGCGCGTCGTTGGTGCCGTCGCCGGTCATGGCGACCAGCCGACCCGATTCCTGCTCGCGCCGGATGAGCGCCATCTTGTCCTCGGGCTTGGCTTCGGCGAGGAAGTCGTCGACACCGGCCTCGGCAGCGATGGCCTGCGCGGTGAGCGGGTTGTCTCCGGTGATCATGACGGTACGGATGCCCATGCGGCGCAACTGCTCGAAGCGCTCTCGCATGCCCGTCTTGACTACGTCCTTGAGGTGGATGACACCGACTGCGCGGGCGACGGCGTCGGGGCGGCGCTCGGCGACGACGAGGGGGGTGCCGCCGCTGGCGCTGATGGCGTCCACGGCAGCGCCGACGTCCTCGATCGGGTGCCCGCCCTGCTCGCGTACCCATGTCATGACCGCCGCGGCGGCACCCTTGCGGATCTCGCAGTAGCCGTCAGCCGTCTTGAGGTCCACGCCGCTCATGCGAGTCTGCGCAGTGAACGGCACGAAGTGCGCCGACTCCAGCAGACCCTCGTCCGGAGCACGCAGCCCGAAGCGCTCCTTGGCCAGCACGACCACGGAACGCCCCTCGGGAGTCTCGTCGGCAAAGCTGGAGAGGCGGGCGGCGTCGGCGAGCTCGCGAACATCGACGCCGGGCACCGGCACGAACTCCGCGGCCTGCCGGTTGCCGAGGGTGATCGTGCCGGTCTTGTCGAGCAGGAGCACGTCGACGTCTCCGGCGGCCTCGACGGCACGACCGGACAGAGCGAGGACGTTGCTCTGAACGAGGCGGTCCATCCCAGCGATGCCGATCGCCGACAGCAGGGCCCCGATCGTCGTGGGGATGAGGCACACGAGGAGCGCGATGAGGACGAGGACCGGCTGCCGCTGGCCGGCGTAGATCGCAAACGGCTGCAGCGTCACGACGGCGAGCAGGAAGACCAGCGTGAGCGAGGCCAGCAAGAGGTTGAGCGCGATCTCGTTGGGGGTCCGCTGCCGGGACGAGCCCTCGACGAGAGCGATCATGCGGTCGAGGAAGGAGTCGCCGGCCTGGACGGTGATCCGCACGACGATCCGGTCGGACAGCACCTTGGTCCCGCCGGTGACGGCGCACCGATCGCCGCCGGACTCGCGGATGACTGGGGCGGACTCGCCGGTGATCGCCGATTCGTCGACGCTGGCGACGCCCTCGACGACGTCGCCGTCGCCGGGGATGACCTGTCCGGCCTCGACCACGACGAGGTCGCCGACGACGAGCGACGGTCCGGGCACCTGCTCCTCATGCCCGTCGCCAGACAGCCGGCGGGCCATGGTGTCGCTGCGAGCCCGGCGCAGGGACTCCGCCTGCGCCCGACCGCGACCCTCGGCGACGGCCTCGGCCAGGTTGGCAAACAGCACCGTCGCCCACAGCCAGGCGGTGATGGACCATGCGAAGACCGAAGGATCGCGCAGCGCGAGCACGGTCGTGAGCAGTGAACCCACCCATACGACGAACAGCACGGGGCTGCGGAACTGGTGGCGCGGGTCGAGCTTGCGCAGAGCGTCCGGTAGCGACGAGACGAGCTGGGCAAGTCGAAAGCCGTTCACAGCAGGGCCTCTGCGACCGGCGCGAGGGACAGGGCTGGGAAGAAGGTCAGCCCGGCGACCACGACGACGACGAAGGCAAGCAACCCGGCGAACACCGGAGTGTGCGTGGGAAGGCTCCCCTCGGTGGCGCCGGCCGGCTTCTGGCGGGCCAGGCTCCCGGCGAGAAGGAGAACGAGCATGATGGGGACGAAGCGGCCGAGCAACATCGACAGCCCGAGCGCCACGTTCTGGTAGTCCGTGGACGCGTCGAATCCGGCGAAGGCCGACCCGTTGTTGTTGCTCGTCGAGGCGTACGCGTACAGCACCTCCGACAGCCCGTGCGGTCCCCGGTCCTGCACCGACGCGTCCCGCAACTGTGCGACGCCGGCAGTGACCGCTGCGCCGGCGAGGAGCAGGGTGGGCATGATGAGGACGTACAGCGCGACAGCGGTGACCTCGCGACGGCCGATCTTCTTGCCCAGGTACTGCGGTGTGCGGCCGACCATGAGCCCGGCCAAGAAGACTGTGAGCACAGCGAGGACGAGCATCCCGTACAGGCCGGATCCCACCCCGCCCGGCACCACCTCGCCGAGCATGATGTTGACGAGCGCCACCCCCCCGCCGCCGGCAGTGAACGAGTCATGAAAGGAGTTGACCGCGCCGGTCGAGGTTGCAGTCGTGGACGCGGCGAACAGCGCGGACAGGGATTCGCCGAAGCGGACCTCCTTGCCCTCCATGGCCGCGCCCGCAGCCCGCGGGACGACTCCCGCGCCGGTCGTCTCCGCCCATGTCGCCAGCGCGACGCCGGCCAACCACAGTCCGGCCATGACCGCCAGCAGCACACGTCCTTGCCGCAGGTCGCCAACCATGCGCCCGAACGTCCGCGGCAGCGAGAACGGGATGACGAGGAGGAGGAAGACCTCGAACAGGCTCACCCATGCCGACGGTCCCTCGAACGGGTGGGCCGAGTTGGCGTTGTAGAACCCGCCACCGTTGGTGCCGAGCTCCTTGATCGCCTCTTGTGAGGCGACCGGCCCGCCGACGATCGTCTGCCGGCCGCCGCCCAGCGTATGGACGACCTGGTCGGCGCCAAGGTTCTGCACCACCCCCCCGAGCACCATGACGATGGCGACGACGAAGGCCAGCGGGAGCAGGACGCGCAGCGTGGCGCGGGTCACGTCGACCCAGAAGTTGCCGAGCCGATCGGTACGGGAGCGGGCGAAGCCGCGGACGAGTGCGATCGCCACGGACAGGCCCACGGCGCCGGACAGGAAGTTCTGTACCGTCAGCCCCGTCATCTGGACGAAGTGGCCCATCGTCGACTCGCCCGAGTAGGACTGCCAGTTCGTGTTGGTGACGAACGACACCGCGGTGTCCCACGCCGTCGCGGGAGCCACGCCGGGCATGCCGCGGTCCCACGGCAGCGCCTGCTGCACGCGCTGAAGGGCGTACAGCAGCAGGACTCCCAGAACTGAAAACGCCAGCACCGACCGGGCGTAGACAGGCCAGCGCTGCTCGGTCTCGGGGTCGACGCCGATGGCGCGATAGACGAGGCGCTCCAGGCGCAGGTGGTGGCGGTCGCTGAACATGCGGGCGAGGTAGTCCCCGAGCGGCCGGTGGACCGCCGCCAACGCCAGCACCAACACGACGATCTGCACGACCGCGGCCCACCCCGCCGGCATCAGAACCGCTCCGGGCGCAGCAGAGCGACGAGCAGGTAGGCCGCCAGCGCCGCTGCCAGCAACAGCATCGTCGCGTCGCCGCCGCTCACAGCCGGTCCAATCCATGCACGAGCGCGACCAGCAGCGCGAAGACGGCCAGGGTCAGGACGACGAACGCCACGTCCGCCACGTCAGCCTCCCGGTGTGGGCCGACATCGTCGGCGGCGGCAGCGACCGCCGCTGCGCCATCAGTTCGGCACGGGCGGCGGCCAACGGCCAGGATCTTGACGATTCCCTGACGGTCTGCCTCGGGATACTGACGACTCCCGGGCACTCGCCGGCCCCGTCGCTCCCCCGGCGCGGCGGCGGCGGGCCCAGGTGCCGCGCCCGGCGTCTCCCGGCCGGGAACGGCGGTTGGTGACCGGCCCTGGAGCCATCCGACGGGATGCGCTCTAGAAGGCGCGCATCCGCTCCGGGGGTCGGAGCAGCGTCGACGGGGTTACCGGCCCGCGGCGCGTCGTCAGCCGTGCCGTCGCCGTCCGGCCTGTCAGGTCGCCGGTCGCGGACTGGGGCAGGGCGCCATCCCCACCAGCGCGTACGCCAGCGCGCCCAAGCCGACCCACGCCGAGACGCCGCGGCCGGCGGCGAAGGCCAGCTCCCGGCGGACGAGACCGGAGCGGGCCAACAGGAACGCCTGCACCACGAACAGGGCGGCGTACACGGCGCCGAGCAGCGGGTCGACCTGGGCGGCGAACGTGGCGTGGAAGCCGACGCCGAGCCACAGCCACATCGCCGCCAACGCCCCGGCAGTGACCCGGTCGGTCACCTGGTCGTGGCCACCGAGCTCGACCCTGGTGACTTCGGCGACGCTTCCGGGAGGCGGCGCTGCGTCGGCCCGCAGGACTCGAAGTGTGGGTCGATGCCGACCTTCAACGTGTCGACCCTCCAGCGGGTTGAGGCTGTGGTCGGCCCAGATCCGCGCGACGGCGCCCTTCCCGATCCCGACCTGGTGGGCCATCGACCGCGTGCTCCAGTGCGTCGACCCGTCCGCCGGGAGCTCGTGCTGGGTCAGCCGCAAAACCTCCGCCGCCGTCCCCGGCGGCAGGGAGGGTTTGCGCCTCCGACCCTTGGCGATCACCTCGACGCCGGCAGGACCGGTCGCGCCGACCTGGTACGCCAGCGCCTCACCGTGTCCGACTCGACCTCGCAGCGCCGGGAGATCTCCTCGTTGGCGACCCCATCGGCCGCCACAATAACGCCCGAGCCTGCCCGGTCTACAGAGAATCTCGTACAGGTCGAGCGCCGTTCCTGCATATCTTGACCGATGCGGCCCGTCTCGGGTCGCTCGTAGCGTTCCGGCATGCCGATCTCGTCTGCATCCCGTGGAGTTCTCTACTGGGACACGCCAGCGACCGAACGTCGGCTCACGCTGGCCGGCGTGTCCACGGCAGTGCTGGAGAGCGGGTCGGGACCGCCCGTGGTGGCGCTTCACGGCCCCGCCGCGCACGCTGGAACCTGGCTGTCGGTCCTTCCGGCACTGGCCGCCGAACACCGCGTTATCGCACCCGACCTGCCAGGCCAGGGTGCCTCCCCCGTCCTCCCGCCTCTCACCGCGGAGCGCGTCATCGAGTGGCTCGACGCGCTCGTCGACCAAACCTGCGACCAACCGCCCATCGTGATCGGACACCTCACTGGCGGGGCGATCGCGGCGCGGTTCGCCGCCCGAGAGCCCGCGCGTCTGAACGCACTGGTGCTGGTGGTCCCGATGGGGCTGGAGCCGTTTGCCCCCACGGGGGAGTTCGGGGCCGCGCTGTCGACGTACCTTGCCGGGCCGGACCGCGAGAGCCACGATGCTCTCTGGCGCCAGTGCGTTAGAGATCTCGGCTCCGTCCGTCGCCGCCTCGGAGACCGCTGGGAGGCACTCCAGACCTACGATCTCGAGCTCGCCGCCGACCCGGTGATCGGCGCTGGCCTGGAGCGTCTGCTCAATGACTTCGCCATGCCGGCGATCCCCCCGGACGTCCTCGAACGGATCGACGCAACGACGCGATTGGTGTGGGGATCCAAGGACTCCATCGTCCCGCTTGCGGTGGGCCGGCGAGCCGCCGACCGTTACCAGTGGCCGCTGCATGTGCTCGACGGTGTCGGCAACGAGCCGGCCCTCGAAGCACCGGCGGCATTCGTGGAAGCGGTGCTGTCGTGACGGCCCGCACGCTGCGCGACGAGATCGCCGATCTGGGCGCCACTCACGTGCTGACCGCGGCCGACGACGAATACCACGAAGCCGTCCGCATCTGGAACGGCATGATCACTAAGCGTCCAGACGTCGTCGTCCAGCCGGGCGACCCGCGCGGCGCCGTCGACGACATCCGGGCCCTGTCCGGGCTGCCGGCCACAACGGCCTGCCGGTTTCAGTCCGAGGCGGTGGCCACAACATTGCCGGGACTGCTCTGGCCGGGAACGGGGTGGCGATCGACCTGTCACAGCTGCGAGATGTCCAGGTCGATCGAAAGACTCGCCGCGCCACGGTTGGTGCCGGCTGCCGCCTCGGTGACGTGGACCGAGAGACGCAGCGACACGCCCTGGCCGTCCCACTGGGATTCGTCTCCCGGGTCGGGGTCGCGGGACTCACCCTCGGCGGAGGTCTGGGCTACCTGACCCGTCGCTTCGGGTGGACAGTGGACAACCTTCTCGAGGTCGAGATCGTCACCGCCGACGGTGTGCTACGGCGGGCCAGCGCGAAGGAGAACGCCGATCTGTTCTGGGCCGTCCGGGGCGCTGGAGCCAACGTCGGCGTCGTCACCCGACTGGCCTTCCGGCTGCATCCCGTCGGCCCTCAGGTCCACGGCGGACTCATTGCCTGGCCCTTCGATCAAGCCGGACACGTCCTGCGGGCCTATCGGGAGCTCACCGCGACCGCCCCCAGAGAGCTCGCCATGTGGTGCGTGCTGATGACCGCGCCCCCCGCGCCGTTCGTCCCGATCGCCTGGCATGGACGACGGCTGTGCGCCTTCGTCGTCTGCTACACCGGCCCGCACGAGTCGGCCGAGCGGGTGCTCACCGCAGTGCGGGACGTCGGGGAGCCGGTCATGGATCTTCTCGGTCCCATGCCGTACACCGACGTCCAGTCCCTGTTGGACGACACCGAGCCTGACGGAATGCACTACTACTGGCGGACCGAGTACCTGTCCGGGCTCGAAGAGCCGCTGCTCGACACCATGGAGGAACTGTTCTCGACCTGTCCCATGCCGTTCGCGGAAATGGGCCTGCTGCACATCGGCGGTGCGTTGAACGATCGTGCCGAGGACGACGGCGCCGTCGGCAATCGCGATGCCCGCTTCGTCGTCGGTGTCAAAGGCATGTGGGCCCCCGACGACACCCAAGCCGTCCGCTTCCAGAGCTGGGTCCGCGACGCAGGCGCCGCTGTGCGTCCCTTCGGAACGGGCCGCACGTACATCAACTTCCAGAGCCATGACGAGGACCACGACCGCACCCGGGCCACCTACGGCACGAACCATGCCCGTCTCCTCGCGGTCAAGCGGCACTACGACCCCGACAACGTGTTCCGATCCAACCGCAACATCTCACCGGCCCTGACCGACGACGGCGCCTGACGTAGTGCTCGTCCGCTATGGAAGCGGCCGCGAGAGAATGCCTCAGCCATGAGCGGGCCGCGCGGGCTCTCGTCGGATAGGCGGGTGCTCGTTGTGGGCGGCGGCATCGCCGGCTTGGCAGCGGTTCGGGCCCTCGTTCGACGCGGGCTCACTGCTCAGCTGGTGGACCGAGCGAGGGGGCCGCTGGATGCGGGCTTGGGCGTGAATCTGCCCGGTAACGCCATCGCGGCCCTTCGCGCGTTGGGCGTCGAGGACGGCGTGGCCGCCCACGGACTCCCAGTGCGTCGCCGGGAGTATCGCAACGCTCGTGGCCGGTTGTTCTTCGCTGTGGACGAGGACGCCTTCTGGGGTGCACGCGACGCTCCCGTCTGCATGCGCCGTGGCGACCTGATTGAGCTCCTCCAGCCGGAGCCCAGCACCGCGCAGGTGCGGTGGAATGCGGAGGTGACGGGCGTACGCGAGCTCGGCGACGAGGTCGAGGTCTCGTTCGCTGACTCAGGTCCGGAACGATACGACGTCGTAGTCGGCGCAGACGGTGTGCACTCGGCGGTCCGGGACTCGATCTTCGGTCGGCACGCCCCGCGCGCGTCGGTGTTGTCGGCGGCGAGCTGGCGGTTCGTGACCTCCAATCCCGGTGTCGGCTGCTGGTGCGCATGGTCCGGGCCGAAGGGAACGCTGCTGCTGATCCCGCTGCGGGAGGAGCAGGTGTATGGCTACGCCTCGGCCACTGGCCACGGCTCGGTCGGCGGCAACCCCGGGCGCGGGCGGGCCGGAGGGGGTGTCAGATGGTCTGTGTAAGCGGCGGGTCCGATGACGAAGGAGTCCTGTGTGACTGCGACCAGCAATGAGACGAACGGTGTGTCCGAGTCCGAGGCTCGTCGGCTGCGTCGGGAGTTGTTCTCCGACGAGCTGGTCGACCAGCTGCTGGCAAGTGCCGGCGAGCGGGGCGTGACCTTGACC
>JBBSAL010000063.1:0-13406 GCA_038252305.1 Actinomycetales bacterium
GCGGCATGGCCGATGCTCGGGATCCTCACGGCATGGGGCCTGGTCAAGGCGACAGCGCCGTCCCCGCGGCACGGCGTCGGGCTCGCGGCCGGAGCACTGGCCGCAGGGGCCGCGCTGCTCTGGCTCGTGGCCCGCGTGGACGGCTCGACCGTTCCGGTCCGCGTCGTCCCTGCCCTGCCCTACCGCGCCATCGGCGGACCGTGGCTCCTGCTGCTGGCCGCATCGGTGATCCTGGCGCTGGCCGTGGGGCTCATCCATCGCTCGCGCCGGGCCACCGTGCTGACGACGTGGACGGTCATGGGGGTCACCTTCGTCGGGCTCATCGCCGGGGCGGGGCTGTCGCTCCGGTCCTCGGAGGTCGTCTCCTCCCTCGACCAGATCGTCTCCGGGGTCCCCGAGGCCCCCGAGGGCTATGCGATCGACCGGGACGGTGCCCTCGCCGCCCTCTACGTCCGGGACCACGCCGGCCCGGACGACGTCGTCGCGACCAACGCGCACTGCTACGGACCGGTGGACGCCTGCGACGCACGGCACTTCTGGATCTCGGCCCTGACCGAACGACGCGTGCTCGTCGAGGGGTGGGCGTACCCCGAGGGCTTCCGCCCGGGACAGACCCGGACGAGCGCGTTCTGGGACACGACCCGCTACGACGAGAACCAGGTCGTCTTCTCGGCGCCGACCCGTGAGAACGTCGCTCTCCTCGCGGACACCTACGGCGTGCGGTGGCTGTTCGTCGACCGTTCGATCGGCGTCGAGAGTCCCGACCTCCGGCAGTTCGCCACGCTGGTGGTCGACACCCCGGGAGCTGCCGTCTACCGAATCGGCTGAGCGGCGACGGCACCGCTGAGGTGCCGACGCACCGCCCACGTCCCGCCGGAGGCGAGGACGGCACCGGCCAGCACACGCAGCAGGGAGCCGGGACCGACCGTCGGCAGGACCTGCGCGAGGACGGTGACCGCGACCCAGGTGGCCAGCACCACCGGGAGGAGCGGCGGGCGCCAGGGCGGCCGGGAGACGGCCCGCTGCAGCAGCGTCGTGGCGAGCGCGAGGAGGAGGTAGACGACGAGGTAGCCGGAGGCCACCGCGGTCAGGCCCCATCGAGAGCTCCACGACACCGCCCAGACGAGGCCGGCGGCGACCGCGAGCGGCGTCGTGACGGCGAGCCAGCCGGTACGCCCGCTCGCGAAGACCAGGTGCCCGCTCGCCAGGTAGATCACCGAGGGCACGGCGGCCGCGCTCGCCAGCGCGACGGCAGGCACGAGGGAGTCGGGATCGAACGAGCCGGGTGCGGCGAGCCGGAGGATCCACGGCGCGCCGAGCGCGACCAGCCCGGCGACGGTCACCGTCATCGTCGCGATGGTCCGGGTCGTCTCGGTGAGCACGGCGCCGCGCTCGTGGGCGGGCCGCCGGTAGACGAGCGGAGCCCAGGCGTTGTTCATGGCTGCCGTGATCACCGTCGCCCCCGCACCGATCGTCAGCGCGATGTTGGCACGGCCGCCGCTGGCCAGGGCGCGGTCGGCGATGATCACCAGGC
Source organism: Actinomycetales bacterium (assembly GCA_038252305.1). Taxonomy (GTDB): domain Bacteria; phylum Actinomycetota; class Actinomycetes; order Actinomycetales; family Cellulomonadaceae; genus Actinotalea. Next base: position 1,535 of record JBBSAL010000063.1, read on the forward strand.
CCGCGAGGGCGATGTAGAGGCTGACCTGGTGCGGTACGGTGGGCAGCCCGATCCGCACGGCCTGCCCCAGCCCCGAGCGGCTGGCCCGGACCTCACCCGAACGGAGCACGCGCCACAGGCCGATCGCGCCGGCGGCGAGGAATCCGGCGGCGACCCCCGAGAGGTACGTCACCGCCGAGGCGTGACCGGAGAGCACCGCCACCAGTCCGGCGACCGGGCCCAGGAGGCTCGAGACCAGCGCGAGGGAGACGAAGGCGAGCGCCTCGTCGGAGCCACGCAGGAACGCCTGCGCCTCCACGACCCACGCCCCGCCGAGGCAGGCCGCCAGGGCGAGGTAGATCTCGGGCGAGGCGGGCCTGCCCAGGAGGGGTGAGGACCACCAGGCGGCCGTTCCCGCGGCGAGCCCCACGACCACCGTCGCCAGGACCGCGCTCTGGGCGACCAGGCCGCGTGCTCCGGCGGCTCCGGCCGCGGCGAGGATGTACTGGCGCGTGATGGCGGCGCCCATGCCCAGCGCCGCGAAGATGAAGCCGACCTGGATCAGCACCGTGGCCACGGCGACCAGGTCGTACTCGGGAACCGTGAGCACGCGCGTGACCACGGGTGTGACGGCGACCGCGGCGAGCGCCGGGGCCGCGGTCGCGATCGTGTAGACCGAACCGCGTCCCAGCACCGCGTGCGAGGCCGAGCGTTCCGGTGCCCTCGGCGGCCGGGCGCCCCCGCCTGCGGGCTCGGTCATGACGCCCTACCGGCCGTCGACGGCGAGGTGCACCTGCTCGATCACACGATCGACGTCGTCGTCGGTCAGGTCGGGGAACAGCGGAAGGGAGATCTCCTGGCTGTAGTACTCCTCGGCGCGTGGGCACTGCCCGCGCCGGTAGCCGAGGTCGGCGAAGACCGGGTGCCAGTAGGCGGGGATGTAGTTGACCTGCACGCCGATCCCGGCAGCGCGGAGCGCGTCGAAGACCTCGCGCCGACGCCCGTCGAGCACGCGCAGCGGGTAGAGGTGCCAGGCGGGATCGGCCAGGTCGCGGTGGCCGGGGGTCCGCACGCCGTCCAGGCCGGCGAACGCCGCGTCGTACCGCGCGTGGATCTGCGTGCGTCGTGCCTTGAAGGCGGTGAGGCGCCGCAGCTGCGAGGTGCCCAGGGCGGCAAGGACGTCGGGCAGCCGGTAGTTCAGCCCGAACGTGTGCACCTCCTGGTGCCATGCCCCCTCGTCCGGCCACCGGAGCTCGTCCCGCTCACGGACCAGGCCGTGGTTCTTGAAGCGCCGGGCCCGCAGCATGAGCTCGGGGTCGCCGCTGACCACGGCACCGCCCTCGGCCGTCGTCAGGTTCTTCGTCGGGAAGAACGACATCGTCGTCAGGTCGGCGAACGAGCCGACCGGCCGACCGTTCCAGGTCGAGCCGATCGAGTGGGCGGCGTCCTCGAGGAACAGCGCTCCGACCTCGTGGGCCAGCGCGGAGAACCGCTCGGGCTCGGCGGGCAGTCCGGCGTAGTCGACGGCGGCGATGACCCGGGTGCGCTCGGTGACCGCCGCACGGGCCGCCTCGAGGTCCAGGTTCCCGGTGTCCTCCTCGACATCGGCGAAGACGACCGTCGCGCCGTGCAGGGCGGCCGCCGCTGCGGTCGCCACGAAGGTCAGCGGGGTCGTGACGACCTCGTCGCCGCTGCGCAGCCGCACCGCGGCGTAGGCCACGTGCAGCGCCGCGGTGCCGGAGGTCACGCTCACCGCGGGGAACCCACCGGCCTGAGCCGAGATGGCCTGTTCGAAGGCGTCGACGGCCGGACCCGTCGTCAGCCAGTCGCCGCGCAGCACCTCGACCACTACCGCGATGTCGTCCTCGTCGATCGACTGCCGGCCGTACGGGAGCATCGCGGCCACCTCAGGCGAAACGCGCGATGAGATCGCGCAGCTCGTCGACGCTCAGCCAGAGGTCGTTGCTGTCGGAACGATAGGTCCACCCCTCGGGCACGGCCTCGCCCGCCTCGGGCGCCTCGTAGCCCCACCCGCCGACGTACGGCATGATCACGTACCGGTCACCGAGCCGCAGGGTCCGACGCGAGTCGTCCGGGGCGATCATCTCCTCGTGGAGCTTCTCGCCGGGACGGATGCCGATCTCGTGCATCGCCGATCCGGGAGACACCGCCTGGGCCAGGTCGGTGACCCGCATGCTCGGGATGCGCGGGACGTAGATCTCGCCGCCGGTCATCGACTCGAAGGAGTCCAGGACGAACTGGACCGCCTGCGGGAGCGTGATCCAGAAGCGGGTCATCCGAAGGTCCGTGATCGGCAGCGACTCGCCCTCGTCCGCGAGCCTGCGGAAGAAGGGGATGACCGATCCGCGCGACCCCATGACGTTGCCGTAGCGCACGACGGAGAAGCGGGTCTCGTGGGCGGCCGCGTAGTGGTTGCCCGAGACGAACATGCGGTCGGCGCAGAGCTTGGTCGCGCCGTACAGGTTGATCGGGCTCGACGCCTTGTCGGTGGAGAGGGCGACGACCTTCTTCACACCCTGGTCGATCGCCGCCTCGATGACGTTCTGCGAGCCGTTGACGTTCGTCTGGACGAACTCGAACGGGTTGTACTCAGCAGTGTCGACCTGCTTGAGCGCTGCGGCGTGGACGACGTAGTCGATGCCGTGCATCGCCCGCTCCAGCCGGCTGCGGTCCCGGATGTCACCGATGAACCAGCGCAGCCGAGGGTCGTCGTCGAAGAGCTGCCGAGCCTCGTACTGCTTGAGCTCGTCCCTGCTGAAGACCACCACGCGCCGAGGGTCGTGGTGGTCGAGGATCTCGCGGAGGAAGGCCTTGCCGAACGACCCCGTCCCTCCGGTCACGAACACCGAGGATCCGCTGAGCAGGGACATGCGACAGGCTCCTGACGTCGTGCGCGTGTGGCGGACCAGGCGTCCGGCCCCGGTAGAGCATCATGGCACGGTGCACAGCAGCGACGTCAGCGAGCCCCGACGCGTCGTGGCGGTCGTCCAGGCCAGGACGGGCTCCACCCGCCTCCCGGGCAAGGTCCTCCTCCCGTTGGCCGGCAGGCCGGTCCTCGGCTGGGTCGTGCGCGCCGCGCAGAGCGCCGCAGGGATCGACGACGTCGTGATCGCCACCTCCACGGCACCCGGCGACGACGTGATCGCCGAGCACGCTGCTCGGCTGGGCGTCGCCGTGGTGCGCGGCAGCGAGCTCGACGTGCTCGGGCGCTTCGTCCTGGCCGCGGAGGCGACCGGCGCCGACGCCGTCGTGCGGCTCACGGCCGACTGCCCCCTGCTCGACCCCGACCTGATCGCGCAGGTCGTGGCCGCGTGGCGCACCGACCCCTCCCTCGACTACGTCGCCACCACCCTCGTGCGCACCCTCCCGCGCGGCCTCGACGTCGAGCTCGTCTCCGCGGCGGCCCTCCGCGAGGCCGACCGTGTCGCCACCGACCACCACCGCGTGCACGTGACCTCGTGGCTCTACGCAGGCCCGCTCGTCCACCGGACCCTCGGACTCGTCGTCGGTCCCGATTCCCACGACCTCCGTGTCACGCTCGACACGCCCGCCGACGCGACCCTGCTCGCGGCCGTCGCGGCGGAGCTCGGTGACCGCCCTCCGTCCTGGCGTGAGCTCGTCGCCCTCCTGCGGTCCCGCCCCGACCTCGTGGAGCTCAACGGCGACGTCGTGCAGAAGGCACTCGAGGACGCGTGATGCGGGCGCTGCTGCGCTGCGACGCGACGGCGTCCGGAGGCGTCGGGCACCTCGTCCGCTGCCTCGCCCTCGCCGAGGCCGCACGGGACGCGGGGTGGCAGGTGACGATCGCCGGCTCCGTCGACGTCCCCCTCGGTCGCCGGCTCGTCGAACGGGCCGGGATCCAGGTCGTCGACGCCGGGGAGTCGGCCGAGGACCTCGTGGAGGTGGCCGCCGCCCACGACGCCGACGTCCTGCATGCCGATCACTACTCCCTCCCCCCGGACCTGCGCCCCGCGGCCGGACGTCGCGGGATCCTGTTCTCCTCGATCGAGGACGACGACTTCGGCCGTCGGCCCGCTGACCTCGTCGTCGACCCGACGCTCGGCGCCGAGCTGCACCCGCGGCCCCAGGACGGGTCGACCCGCGTGCTCCTCGGCGCCCGCTACGCACCCGTGCGCAGCGGGGTGCGGCGCGCCCGCGACCGGGCAGCGCAGCGCCGCCTCGCGGAGCCGACGAGGAGGGACGTCGCCCTCGAGGTGCTCGTGGTGATGGGCGGGACCGACGCCCTCGGCGCTGCCCCCGCCATCGTGCGTCTCGCCACCGCGGCGTGGGCTGCGGCGCCGATCGAGGTCCGGCTCACGGTCGTGGCGCCCGAAGCGGGTCATCCTCGTCTCCTGGCTGCCGCCGACGGCCGGGAGCTCACGGTGCTCGGGCCCCAGGAGGACCTCCCCGGCCTCGCGGCCGAGCACGACCTCGTGGTGAGCGCTGCCGGGACGACGGTGATCGAGCTCGCCTGCGTCGGCGTCCCGATCGCGATCGTCGCGGTCACCGAGAACCAGCACACCGGCTACGTCCGCGCGTGCGAGGCCGGGATGGCGATGGGCCTCGGGAGCCTCGCGGAGGTCCGTGCGATGGCACCAGCCCCGCTCGAGGCGCTAGCGCGGCTCGTCGCCGAGCCGGCCGTCCGCGACGAGCTCTCACGACGGGGCCGGTCGGTGGTCGACGGACAGGGGGCCGAGCGGATCGTCGCCGCGTGGAGCGAGCTGCTCGGCACTCCGGCCGCGCCGCCGGCGGCGGCGGACCAGGTGACGGCGCGCCGCGCGACGGTCGAGGACGCGGACCTCCTGCTGCGCTGGCGGAACGACGAGACGACGCGGGCCGCGTCGCGGCAGACGGCAGCCGTCGAGCCCTCGGGGCACCTGCGCTGGCTGACGGCCACCCTCGGCGACGACGACCGGCTGCTCCTCGTGGTCGAGCTGGCCGGGACCCCGATCGGCACGAGCCGGTTCGACCGGGTCGCGCCGGACTGCTGGGAGATCTCCCTCACCCTCGCTCCCGACCAGCGCGGCAGGGGCCTGTCCGCTCGGCTGCTCGCCGCGGCCGAGGAAGCACTGGGCCACCGCGTGGACCGGCCGACGACCGTGCTGGCCCACGTCCGGCCCACGAACGAGCCGTCGCTGCGCGTCTTCCGGGCAGGCGGCTACGTCGACGACCCGGGGCGCAGGACCACCGAGACCTTCGCGTTCCTCAAGGCCGTCGCGCCGTCCGGGCGGACGACGACGGACTAGCTAGACGAGGTCCCAGGTCACCGGGGTGCCACGGCTCGCGTCCCGGGTGAAGCGGCGCCCCATCACCACGTCGAGATGCACCGGCTCGAGGCCACCGGCCGGCCGGATCGAGCGCACGTTCTCTGCCGACACGACCTCGCCCGCGACGACGTCGGCGACCACGTAGAGCGAGCGGCGCAGCCGTCGGCTCTCCCACTCCCCCGGCGTCGGCTCGAGCTGCACCCGGCCGAGCGCCTGCCAGCCGCGCTCGGTCTCGCTGACCAGCGCCGCCAGCTCGGCGGGCTCGAGCGAGAAGTCGGAGTCGATGCCCCCGTCGGCGCGGGCCAACGTCACGTGCTTCTCCACCAGCGCAGCACCCATGGCGACCCCGGCGACCGCCGCACCGATCCCCGGGGTGTGGTCGGAGAGACCGACGACGACGTCGAAGGCGTCCCGGATCACCGGGATCGACCGCAGGTTCGACTCGGTGGGCGAGGCGGGGTAGGAGGACGTGCAGGCGAGCACGACGACCTGGTCGTTGCCCTCCTCACGCAGCGTGCGCACCGCACGGTCGATGTCGAGGACGGAGGCGGCACCCGTCGAGAGGATGACCGGCTTGCCGGTCCGTGCCACGCGACGCAGCAGTGCGATGTCGCCGATCTCGAGAGAGGCGATCTTGTAGACCCGGGCGTCGAGGTCCTCGAGCAGGTCGACGGCGGTGTCGTCGAAGGGGCTGGAGAACGGCTCGAGCCCGTGCTGCCGGGCGCGCTCGAAGATCGGCGCGTGCCACGCCCAGGGGGTGTGGGCCTCCGCGTAGAGCTGGTGGAGGTTCTTGCCACCCCAGAGCTCATGCCCCTCGGACACGCGGAACGCCGGACCGTCGTGGTCGATGGTGATCGTGTCGGCGGTGTACGTCTGCAGCTTGACCGCCGGAGCGCCGGACTCGGCGATCGCGTCGACGATGGCCAGCGCGCGGCCGAGGTCGCCGTTGTGGTTGCCCGACATCTCGGCGACGACGAAGGGGCGGTGCTCCTCGCCGACGTCGTGCGAGCCGATCCGGACCTGACGTGGCACGCTCATCGACCCAGCACCCCCGCCGCGGCGAGCGCCCAGCGCTCCTCCCACGGCCCGATCGGGTCGACCCCGACGGCGCGGAGCGCGTCATGCGCGAGCCCCGAGTAGGCGGGACGAGGCGCGGGCCGGACGAAGGCCTCGCTGGTCGTGGTGCGGACGATCTGCGGGTCGAGCCCGGCGGCGACGACGACCGCCTGGGCGAAACCGTGCCAGGACGTCAGCCCCGTGGACGTGCCGTGGTACGTCCCGGACGGCGCCGACGCCGTGACCAGCCGGACCACCAGGTCCGCCAGGTCGACCGTCCAGGTCGGCTGGCCCACCTGGTCGGCGACGACATCGAGGCCGCCTCGCTCGGCAGCGACCCGGGCGATGGTCTTGGGGAAGCACGGGCCGTTGGCGCCGTAGAGCCATGCCGTCCGCACGACGAGGTGGTCGGGCGTCTCGGCCCGGACCGCCCACTCGCCTGCGGCCTTCGTCCGCCCGTACGCCGATCGCGGTGCGATGAAGGCGTCCTCCGGGTACGGCTCGGTCGCGGCACCGTCGAAGACGTAGTCCGTGGAGATCTGCACCATGCGCGCCCCCGCTGCCCGCGCCGCCCTGGCCAGCGAGCCCGCTCCCGTCGCGTTCACGGTGAAGGCCGCGGCCTCATGCGTCTCGGCCTCGTCGACCGCCGTCCACGCCGCGCAGTTGACCACCACGTCGTGCCCGGCGACGGCCGTCATGGTCGCCTCCGGGTCGGTGATGTCCACCTCGTCGCGATCGACGGCGGTCACCTCGTCGCCGCGCTCGCGAAGCTGCGCCACCAGGTCCTGCCCGAGCATCCCCCGAGCTCCTGCCACCAACCAGCGCACCGCAGCTCCCTCATCCGTCGACGTCGTGCTTCCTAGGCTAACGGGCGCCGCCCGTCGCACCGACGCGGCTACCCTGGGCACCGCACACCCGATCGAAGGAGAGACCCCCGTGGAGTACCGCGAGCTGAGCGTCCCCGGTTCCTGGGAGATCAGGCCGAAGCAGTTCGGCGACCCGCGGGGTGTCTTCCTCGAGTGGTTCAAGGACGCACCGTTCCAGACGGCGGCGGGTCACCGGCTCGATCTCGCGCAGGCGAACCTCTCCGTCTCCGCGGCCGGGGTGCTCCGCGGCATCCACTTCGCCGACGTCCCCCCCGGCCAGGCGAAGTACGTCACCTGCGCGCGTGGCGCCGTCCTCGACGTCGTCGTGGACCTCCGCGTGGGCTCACCGACCTTCGGGCAGTGGGACAGCGTCCTGCTCGACGACGTCGACCGCCGCGCGATCTACCTGCCCGAGGGCGTCGGTCACGCGTTCATGTCGCTCGAGAACGCCTCCACCGTGCTCTACCTGTGCTCCACCAGCTACGCACCCGGCCGAGAGCACGGCATCCACCCGCTCGACCCCGAGCTGGCCATCGCGTGGCCGACGACGGCGCGCGACGGCTCCCCCCTCGAGCCGCAGCTCTCCGAGAAGGACGCCGTCGCCCCGTCCCTTCGCGAGGCGAGGGACCGTGGCCTGCTGCCCGACGCCGCGACGGTCGCCGCCTACGTGGCGGGTCTGGGTGGCTGACCCGACGGTCGTCGCCGTCGTCGTCACGTACGCCCCGCGGATCGAGGACGTCGCCGCACTCCTCGAGGCGCTGGCTCCGCAGGTCGCCGGCGTGGTCGTCGTCGACAACGGCTCCGACCCGTCGCTGGTCGCCGCGCTCGAGGTCACCGCACGGGCCGTCGGCGCCGACCTGGTCCCCCTCGGCACGAACCACGGCATCGCGGCGGCACAGAACAGGGGTGTCGCGCTGGCCCGGGAGCACGCCGCCGACTTCGTCCTGCTCTCCGACCAGGACTCGCTCCCGGCACCGGACATGGTCGAGCGGCTCCTCACCGGCTTCCGGGCTGCCGATGCCGGCCCGTCGCCGGTCGCGGCCGTCGGCCCGGTGACCACCGACGCCAGGAACGAGGGAGCCGCGCTGCTCTTCTCCGCGCAGCGGTGGGGTCCTCGCCGCGCCGCCGTCCCCGACGCGCCAGGGGCGCTGGTCCCGGCAGCCTTCCTCATCGCCTCGGGCTGCCTGGTGTCGGCCGAGGCGCTCGACCGCGTGGGGCCGATGAACGAGGCCTGGTTCATCGACCACATCGATCTCGAGTGGGGCCTGCGTGCCCGTGGAGCCGGCTACGGCCTGTACGGGGTCGTCGGGGCCGAGCTCGCCCACTCGCTCGGCGACCGGACCCAACGGATCCCGGGCCGTGAGCGCGACGTCCACATCCACTCGCCGATCCGCAACTACTACATGGCCCGCAACACCGTGCTCCTCATCCGTTCCGGACTCCTTCCGACGGCGTGGCGCTGGGGCTACGCGGCGTGGATCACCAAGTACGCGGTGTTCTACGTGCTGGCCGTCGCCCCGCGATGGGTGCGCGCGCGTCGGCTGGCCGCCGGGATCTGGCACGGCCTGCGCGGGCGGACCGGACCGATCGACGGGGCGGGCCGATGAGCGCGACCGCCGACCCACCCGTCGGCGCACGCCGGGCGAACGTGCTGATGCTGGCGTACGGCGACGAGCCGTACCTGCACGATGCGATCGCAGCGGTCCTCGCGTCCCTGGACGTCCGGATCGATCTCACCCTCGTCGACAACGGCTGCACCTCGGACGCCGTGCGGACGCTGCCGGCCGACGACCGGCTCCACGTCCTGACGCCCGAGGCGAACCTGGGGTTCACCGGCGGCATGAACCTCGCCGCGCGGCACAGCGAGCCGGGTCCGCTCGTGCTCGTCAACAGCGACGCCCTCGTGGCTCCCGACGCGATCGGTCTGCTGCTCGCCGCCCTGGACGACCCGCAGGTCGGCATCGCCGGAGCCCTGATCGCCCTGGCCGACCGAACCGGCACGGTCAACTCGGCCGGCAACCCGCTGCACGTCCTCGGCCTGTCCTGGGCCGGCGGCCTGGGTGAACCGGTCGAGGCCCACGCGACGGGCGGCCCCCGTGCGTCGGTGAGCGGTGCCTGCCTGGCCGTCGACCGGGAGCTCTGGGAGGAGCTCGGTGGGCTCCCGCCGGACTTCTTCGCCTACATGGAGGACCTCGAGCTCTGCTGGCGCACGTGGCAGCGCGGCCGGACCGTGCTGCTCGTGCCGGAGGCCGTCGCGCTGCACCACTACGAGTTCGGCCGCTCCCCGCTCAAGATGTACCTGCTGGAGCGCAACCGCCTGATGCTCGTCCTGACGACCTACGGTCGCCGGTCGCTCGCCGTGCTCGCGCTCCCGCTGGTGGCCTTCGACCTCGCGCTGCTCGTCGTCGCGGTCGCCCAGGGCTGGGGCCGGCAGAAGCTCTCGGGATGGGCCTGGCTGCTGAGGAACCCCGGCGTCGTCGCCCGTAGGCGGCGCCTGGTGCAGTCCGGACGACGCGTGCCCGACCGGGAGCTGACGTGGCTGATGACCGACAGGTTCGACTCCGCGCAGCTGCCGCTTCCCGCCGCAGCGGCACCGCTCGAGGGGCTGCTGCGCGCCTGGTGGCGGCTCGCGCGTCGCTGGGTATGAGCCTCGTCGCGCCCACGCCACCTAGACTCCTGCGGTGACTACTCGTGCCGGGTCGGCGCCCTGCACCCCCGTGGTGGCGCTGGTCACCGCCTTCCGCCCTGACGAGCGGCTCGCCGCCGTGGTGCGCAGCGCGGCGGGGCAGTGCGCGCGCGTCGTGGTCGTGGACAACACCCCTCTCGGCGAGCGCGGCGCCTCCGAGCTCCTGGTCGGCGCTGGGGTCCCGACGGGCGCCGACGACCACGTGCTCGTCCATCGCAGCGGTGCGAACCTCGGCCTCGCCGGAGCACTGAACCTCGGCACCGGGCTCGCCGGCGAGGCGGGCGCCCTCCTCCTTCTCGACCAGGACTCGGTCCTGCCCGACGACGCGGTGCTCCGGCTGGGTGCGCACCTGTCGGACCCGCGGGTCGCCGTCGCCGCTCCCGTGCCCTGGGACGCAGGCGCGGGGCGCTACCTCGACCCCAGGGCCGCACGTCGGCCCGAGCTCGCCGACCTGCCCGTCGTGATCACCTCCGGGATGCTCGTGCGCCGGTCGGCGCTCGACGCCGTCGGACCCTTCCGCGAGGACTTCTTCGTCGACTCCATCGACCAGGACCTCTGCCTGCGTCTGCGCAGGGACGGGTGGCGGGTGCTCCAGGACCGATCCGTCCGTCTGCCGCACTCCCTCGGGGAGACGCGGTGGCGCGGTGTCGGACCCCTCAGGCTCCGCTCGACGCAGCACCCGACGTGGCGCCTGTACTGGGCGGCGCGCAACGGGATCGTGCTCGCCCGGGAGAACTGGCGCCGGGAGCCGGTCTGGGTGGCGACGTCGCTCGCTCTGCTCGGGTACGTCGCACTGACCGTCCTTCTCTTCGAGCCGCCGCGCCGAGCACGGCTGCGCACGATGGCGCACGGACTGCGCGACGGGTGGGCCGGCCGGACCGATCCGCGTCAGCGGCCGGGGAGCCTCACGTGACGGAGCCGGACCCCGGCGTCGAGGACGCCACGCAGCCGACGGGCACCTACCGCCGCGACGCACTGGCTGTCGCCGTCGGTCGGATGGCGCCGCTCGGCGTCCAGCTCGTCGCGACCCCTGCCGTCCTGGCCACCGTGGGCACCGGCGCCTACGCCGCGTGGGCCCTGATGATGACGACGATCAACCTCCTGCTCACCGCCGACCTGGGCGTCGTGGGCATCATGCAGCGGTACCACGGCGTCGCGCGGGGGCGCGGCGACCGGGCGCTCGGGGGCCGGATCACCAGCTCCGTCCTGCTCGTCCTGGCCGCGCTGCTGGCCCTGATCACGCTCGCCGGACCGTGGATCTCCCGTCTCGTCCTCGCCGTCGTGCACCTGCCCGACGCCGTCACCGCCGACGCGGCCCTGCTCTTCCGGCACGCCGGGACCCTCGCCGTCCTGCAGCTCATCGCCCTCGCGCTGAGCAGCTACCTGGCAGCTCACGGCCGCTTCCTCGCCGTCGCCGGCCTCTCCCTCGCCGCGCGGGCGGTCCTGGCCACCGGGATCACCCTCGCACTCCTGGGCGGCCACGGGCTCCCCGGGCTGCTGCTCGCCTCCTACGCGGACGCGACCGTCGCCGTCGTCGTCGGGCTGGTGCTCTGCCGGCACCACCTGAGGACCGACGTCCGGCGCCCGACCAGTCGCGCGGAGAGCCGCGACCTGTGGGGCTACGCCTGGCGCAACCAGGCGAGCGCGCTCGGCTTCGTCGCCCAGCGTGAGCTCGACGTCGTGATGGCCGGCATCCTGCTGCCCACCGCTGCGCTCGCCAGCATGTCCGCTGCCGCGCCGCTCACCGCAGCGGTGTGCCTCGCGCCGTCGGTGCTGCTCAGCCCCCTCTTCACCCGGCTCAGCGTGCAGGTGGGTGCGGACCCGGCCTCGCTCCCGCGTGAGGCCGCCGCCGCGGAGAAGGCATGGTTCAGCCTCGTCCTGCCCTTCGCCGCCCTGGTGCTCGGGGTCCTGCCGTTCGCTGCCGCCGCGTGGCTCGGCCCGGCGCTGAGCCAGATCGCCGTGCTGACCCTCGTCCTGGCCTCCGGCTTCCTCCTCAC
>JBBSAL010000064.1:0-13403 GCA_038252305.1 Actinomycetales bacterium
GAGGGTGGGACGTCAGGACGTCGGGGTGCCCACTGCCGCGAGCGAGTCGCGCGCCGCGGCCACGACGGCCTCCGCGGTGATCCCCAACTCCCGGTAGAGGGTCTCTGCGGACGCCGAGGCACCGAAGTGCTCCAGGGACACCGAGCGACCCGCGTCACCGACGATGCGGCCCCACGACAGCGCGATACCGGCCTCGACGGAGACCCGGGCGCGCACCGCGGGGGGCAGCACCTCGTCACGGTAAGCCTGATCCTGCTCGGCGAACCACTCGAGGCACGGAGCCGAGACGACCCGGGTCGGGACGCCGGAGGCCTCGAGGGTCTCGCGGGCGGCCACTGCGAGCTGGACCTCGGAGCCCGTGGCGATCAGGAGCACCTGCGGTGCACCCGTGCTCGCCTCGAGCAGCGTGTAGGCGCCGCGAGCGAGCCCGTCGGCCGGCGCGAAGCCGTCGACGCCACGGGGGAAGGTCGGGACGTTCTGGCGGGTCAGCACGAGGCCGACGGGGTGGTCGGTGCGCTCGAGGATCGCCTTCCACGCCTCAGCGGTCTCGTTCGCGTCGGCCGGTCGGACGATGTCCAGGCCAGGGATCGCCCGGACGGCCGCGAGGTGCTCGACCGGCTGGTGGGTCGGGCCGTCCTCGCCGAGGCCGATCGAGTCGTGCGTCCAGACGTAGACGGCGGGGGCGCCCATGAGTGCCGCGAGGCGCACCGCACCACGCATGTAGTCGGAGAACGTGAAGAACGTCCCGCCGTAGGCGCGCGTCAGGCCGTGCAGCACGATGCCCGACAGGATCGAGCCCATCGCGTGCTCGCGGATACCGAAGTGCAGCGTGCGGCCGTACTTGTCCCCGGCGAACTCGTGGGAGGAGCGCTCGGCCGGGAAGAACGACGGCTCGCCCTTCATCGTCGTGTTGTTCGAGCCGGCCAGGTCGGCCGAGCCGCCCCAGAGCTCGGGCAGGACGCCGCCGATCGCGGAGAGCACCTCGCCGGAAGCCGCGCGTGTGGCCAGGGACTTGCCGGCCTCGAAGACCGGGAGCGACGCGGTCCAGCCCTCGGGCAGCTCGTGAACGGAGAGTCGGTCGAGCAGGGCAGCACGCTCGGGCTGGGCCGCACGCCACGCGGCGTAGGACGTGTCCCAGGCCGCCCGGTCGGCCGCGCTGCGCTCGACGATGCCGCGCGTGTGCGCGAGCACCTCGGGCTCCACGACGAACGAGGCCGCAGGGTCGAAGCCGAGGACCTCCTTCAGGCCGGCCACCTCGTCGGCGCCCAGCTTGGAACCGTGCGCGCCGTGGGTGTTCTGCTTCGTCGGACAGGGCCAGGCGATGATCGTGTGCAGCTGGATGAAGGAGGGCCGGTCGGTGACGGCCTTGGCCGCCTCGATCGCGGCATTCAGGGCGTCGACGTCCTCCGCGTAGGGGCTGCCGTCGGTCGTCGTGGTCCAGTCGACGGACTGGACGTGCCATCCGTAGGACGCGTAGCGCGCCAGGACGTCCTCGTTGAAGGCGATCGAGGTGTCGCCCTCGATGGAGATGTGGTTGTCGTCCCAGATCACGACGAGGTTGCCGAGCTCCTGCGTGCCGGCGATCGAGCTGGCCTCGGAGGTGACGCCCTCCTCGAGGTCGCCGTCGGAGGCCAGCACGTAGATCGTGTGGTCGAACGGGCTGGTGCCCGGCGCGGCGTCCGGGTCGAGCAGTCCGCGCTCACGGCGGGCCGCCATCGCGAAGCCGACGGAGCTGGCCAGGCCCTGGCCGAGCGGGCCGGTGGTGATCTCGACGCCGGCGGTGTGGCGGTACTCGGGGTGGCCGGGGGTCTTGGAGCCCCAGGTGCGCAGCGCCTCGATGTCCTCGATCTCCAGGCCGTAGCCGGCGAGGAACAGCTGGAGGTACTGCGTCAGGCTCGAGTGACCGCAGGACAGGATGAAGCGGTCGCGCCCGAGCCATTGCGGGTCCCGGGGGTCGAGCCGCATGACCTTCTGGTAGAGCAGGTAGGCGACCGGGGCCAGGCTGATCGCCGTGCCGGGGTGACCGTTCCCGACCTTCTCGACGGCGTCCGCTGCGAGCACCCGGACGGTGTCGACGGCGCGACGATCGAGATCGGTCCACACGAGCTCTGACTGGGGGGCGTTCACGGACCCTCTTTCCTTCCCCCGTTCCCGGAGGCGTACCGGTCGGCGTGCGGGAGCGCGCGGGGCCGCGGGGGCCTCTGCCGTCGTGCTCCAGGCACGTGGACGCCGCGTCGGCGACCACGCACGAGCCTACTGTCCGGGGTGCGGACAACGATGTCGTCGTCCACCTGACGGCGCGGGGCCGCTCCATCGGGCGCCGCGCGCGAGGGGGAATAGCATGGGGGCCGGTGATCCGGAGAGCGACCAACGTCCCGGGGCCCCTCGACGATGGGAGTTCGGAGCGCGTGCGTACGAGTCAGCTCAACGCGAGCGCAGCCGTCCCTTCCGACGACGAGGCCGGGGGCACCGCGGCCGCCGATCTCGTGAGCACCCACCCCGGCCGTCCCCGATGGCTCGCGATCCTCGGCTCCTACGTGGCACTGACCAAGCCCCGCATCATCGAGCTCCTGCTCGTCACGACGGTCCCGACGATGATCCTCGCGCAGCGTGGGATGCCGTCCTTGACCCTCGTCCTGGCGACCCTCGTGGGCGGTGCGGCCTCGGCCGGGTCGGCGAACACCCTCAACTGCGTGATCGACCGGGACATCGACCAGCTGATGAACCGGACCCGCAAGCGCCCGCTGGTCACCGGTGAGGTGAGCCCGCGGGCAGCCCTGGTCTTCGGTGTCGCGCTCGGGACCGTCTCCCTCGTCTGGTTCGCGCTCCTGGTGAACCTCGTCGCTGCGACGCTCTCGCTGCTCGCGATCCTGCTCTACGTCGTCGGCTACACGATGCTCCTCAAGCGCCGCACACCGCAGAACATCGTCTGGGGCGGCGTGGCCGGCTGCATGCCGGTGCTCATCGGCTGGTCCGCCGTCACCGGGGGCGTCGCCTGGGCGCCCGTCGCACTCTTCCTCGTGATCTTCTTCTGGACGCCGCCGCACTACTGGCCGCTGTCGATGAAGTTCCGCCGCGACTACGCCGCCGCCGGTGTGCCGATGCTCCCGGTGGTCGCCGGCACGGTGCGCGTGGCCTGGGAGATGCTCGCGTACACCGTCGCGATGATCGCGGCGTCGCTCGTGCTCGTCCCGCTCGCGGGGATGACCTGGGTGTACGCGGTCGTCGCCGTGCTCCTCGGTCTGTGGTTCGGCGGCTCGACGATCGGGCTGCTCCGGCGGGCGCTGCACCCAGCGCCCGGCGTCAAGCTGGGGGAGATGCGGGTCTTCCACCACTCGATCACCTACCTCACCCTGCTGTTCGTCGCGGTCGCCGTCGATCCTTTCCTGCCGCTGTGACCTCGCGGGCCGATCACGGGCCCGAGGCCCCGGCCGCGCTCACGGCCGCGATCGGCAGCTATCTCGACCACCTCGCCGTGGAGCGGGGGCTCTCGGGCAACACGCTCGCGGCGTACCGGCGCGACCTCGCCCGTTACGTCGCCTTCCTCGCGGACCGTGGCCGGACCACCCCGGGGGAGGTCCAGGAGGCCGATGTGCGCGAGGCCGTGCTCTCGGTGCGCACCGGTGGGGACGGCGGCACACCGCTCGCCGCCTCGTCGACCGCACGCTTCGTCGCCGCGGTGCACGGCTGGCATCGCTTCCTGGCGGTCGAGGGCACCTCGACCGTCGACCCGAGCCGGGAGGTGCGGCCCCCTGCGCGCCCGAGGCGACTGCCCAAGGCGCTTCCCGTCGAGGACGTCGTCCGGCTCCTCGACGCCGCGGGCCTCGGCGACGGCCCGGTCCCGCTGCGCGACCGCGCGCTGCTCGAGCTGCTCTACTCCACCGGCGCACGGATCAGCGAGGTCGTCGGCCTGGACGTGGACGACCTGGACCGCGAGTCGGCGCAGGTGCTGCTGCGCGGCAAGGGATCCAAGGAGCGCGTCGTCCCGGTCGGCTCCTTCGCGATCGCCGCGGTCGAGGCGTACGTCGTGCGCGCGCGTCCCGAGCTGGCCGGGCACGGCACCGGGACGCCGGCCCTGTTCCTCAACTCGCTGGGGCGGCGGCTGAGCAGGCAGTCGGGCTGGGCCGTGCTGCGGCTGGCCGCCGAGCGCGCGGGCGTCCACGGGGACATCTCGCCGCACACCCTGCGGCACTCCTTCGCCACGCACCTGCTCGCCGGTGGGGCCGATGTGCGCGTCGTCCAGGAGCTGCTCGGGCACGCCTCGGTGACCACGACGCAGATCTACACGCAGGTCAGCCCCGACCAGCTCCGCGAGGTCTACGCGTCGGCCCATCCGCGCGCCCGCGGATGAGGCCGCACCCCCGCCCGTCGCACCGGTCGGAGCCCTGCGCTGCGGTAACGTTCGGCGCGTGACCAGCCAGGACCCGACGGACGCGACCACCGCCACGGACCTCGTCGGACGCCTCATGCCGGTGTTCGCCGACCCGGCGCCGCTCGCCTCGCACGGACCGGCCCGGATCATCGCCCTTGCCAACCAGAAGGGCGGCGTCGGCAAGACGACGACGACCATCAACCTGGGCGCCGCGCTGGCCGGCTACGGCCGCAAGGTGCTCGTCGTCGACTTCGACCCGCAGGGCGCCGCGTCGGTCGGGCTCGGGGTCAACCCGAACGCGCTCGACGCGACCGTCTACAACCTGCTGATGGAACGCTCCGTCCAGTTCGCCGACGTCGTCCGCTCGACGACCGTCGAGGGCCTCGACCTGCTCCCGGCGAACATCGACCTGTCGGCCGCCGAGGTCCAGCTGGTCGGAGAGGTAGCCCGCGAGTCGATCCTCGGCCGCGTGCTGCGCCAGGCCGAGAACGACTACGACGTCATCCTCGTCGACTGCCAGCCCTCGCTCGGGCTGCTCACCGTCAACGCCCTCACCGCTGCGCACGGCGTGCTCATCCCGCTCGAGTGCGAGTTCTTCGCGCTGCGTGGTGTGGCGCTGCTCATCGAGACGGTCGAGAAGGTGCGCGACCGGCTCAACCCGCGCCTGCAGGTCGACGGCATCCTCGCCACCATGCACGACCCGCGCACCCTGCACTCGCGTGAGGTCCTCGCCCGTGTCAACGAGGCCTTCGGGGACCAGCTGCTGCACACCGTCATCGGGCGCACGGTGAAGTTCCCGGACTCGTCGGTCGCCGCCGAGCCCATCACCAGCTACGCACCGACGCACCCGGGCGCGCACGCGTACCGCCAGCTGGCGCGCGAGCTGGTGGCACGCGGCGATGCCGTCTGAGCCGACGGGCGTCGAGCGGGCTCCGCAGCCGGGGCAGGTGGGCGACGCCCCGCCGATGACGACCGACCCGGGCGCCGCCGGGCCGTTCTCGGTGCACCTGGAGAACTTCGAGGGCCCCTTCGACCTGCTCCTCAGCCTCATCGCCCGGCACACGCTCGACATCACCGAGGTCGCGCTCGCCCAGGTGACCGACGAGTTCATCGCGGCCGTGCGGGCTGCGGAGACCAGCGGAGCACCCTGGGCACTCGGCCAGATCAGTGAGTTCCTCGTCGTCGCGGCGACGCTGCTGGACCTGAAGGCAGCCCGGCTGCTGCCGGGCTCGGACGTGGAGGACTCCGAGGACCTGGAGGCGCTCGAGGCCCGCGACCTGCTCTTCGCGCGACTGCTGCAGTACCGCGCGTTCAAGGAGGTCGCGGCGAGCCTGGGGGAGCGGCTGGCCGGGCAGGCCCGCCAGATCCCCCGTGCCGTGAGCCTCGAGCCCCAGCTGATGGCGCTGCTGCCCGAGCTCGTGCTGGCCATCGGCCCGGGGGAGCTGGCCGTGCTCGCCGCGCACGCGCTGGCCCCCAGGTCGCTGCCGACCGTCGACCTCGGGCACCTGCACTCGCCATCGGTGAGCGTGCGAGAGCAGGCGGCGATGCTCGTCGAACGGCTGCGGCGCGGTTCCGGGATGTCGTTCCGGGCACTCGTGGCGGACGCCGACTCGACGATCGTCGTCGTGGTGCGGTTCCTCGCGGTGCTCGAGCTCTTCCGGGAGGGCGTGGTGGCCTTCGACCAGGTCGAGCCGCTCGGTGAGCTGACCGTGCGATGGACCGGCGGCGAGAACGACTCCGTCGAGGTGACGGACGACTACGGCGAGGGAGTGCCCCGTGAGTGAGCAGGAGTTCGATGAGGCCGCGGTCGTGGCGCGAGCCGAGGATGCCGGCGTCGACGAGCAGGTTCCCGGCGCTGCCACCGGGTCGGCCGGCGTCGACGAGCTCGCCTTCGACGTCGAGGAGCTGCCCGGTGGCGCCCGTGCGGCGCTGGAGGCCGTGCTCATGGTGGCCGACGAGCCGATCCCCGCGGTGCGGCTGGCCACGGTTCTCGGGCTGCCGACGTCGAGCGTCGAGGAGCATCTGGCCTCGCTCGCCGCGAGCTACCGCACCGAGCTGCGTGGTTTCGAGCTGCGGCAGGTCGGTGACGGCTGGCGGTTCTACTCCGCGGCGGCGCATGCTGACGTCGTCGGGCGCTTCGTGCTGGACGGTCAGACTGCCCGGCTGACGCACGCCGCGTTGGAGACCTTGGCCGTGATCGCCTACCGTCAGCCGGTCACCCGCGGTCAGGTCTCCGCGGTGCGCGGTGTGAACGTCGACTCTGTGGTGCGGACCCTCGCGGCCCGCGGGCTGGTCGGTGAGATCGGCACGGAACCCTCCGGAGCCGTGCTGTACACGACCACCCCCTACTTCCTGGAACGGATGGGCATGACAAGTCTCGACGAGCTCCCCCCGCTGGCCCCCTACCTGCCCGATCTCGACGGTTTCGACGTCGTCGACGGGAGCGGATCATGAGCGGCGACCCGCACGACCCGCAGGGCGTCCGCCTGCAGAAGGTGCTGGCCGGTGCCGGCGTCGGTTCGCGACGCGCCTGCGAGGGCATGATCGCGGAGGGTCGCGTCACCGTCGACGGAGTGGTCGTGCGTGAGCAGGGTGTGCGGGTGGACCCGGAGACCGTCGTGCTGCACGTGGACGGGCGTCGGGTCCAGCTCGACGACACGATGGTGACGATGGCGCTGAACAAGCCGGCGGGTGTCGTCTCGACGATGCACGACCCGCAGGGCAGGCCCTCGCTCGAGGGGCTCATCTCCAACCGCGACCACCGGATGTTCCACGTCGGGCGGCTCGACGCCGAGACCGAGGGTCTGCTGCTGCTGACCAACGACGGTGAGCTGGCCCACCGGCTGGCGCACCCCTCGTTCGCAGTCCCGAAGACCTACGTCGCCACCCTGACCGGCCGGGTGCGGCCCGCCGTCGGCCAGCAGCTGCGTGAGGGCGTCGAGCTCGAGGACGGCCCGGCGAAGGTCGACTCCTACCGGGTCCTGGACACCACGCCGAGCACGACGATGGTCGAGGTGGTCCTGCACGAAGGGCGCAACCGCATCGTGCGGCGCATGTTCGAGGAGGTCGGGCACCCGGTGATCCGCCTCGTGCGGACGCAGATCGGGCCGGTGCGGCTCGGCGACATGCGCCCCGGACGCACCCGGGTCTTGGGGCGCACCGAGCTCGGGGCGTTGATGGCGGCGGTCGGGCTGTGACGCGGGTACGCTCCGGTGCCGTCGAGAACGGAGGACCCCGATGAGCGTGCGTGCCATCCGCGGAGCCACCCAGCTGGACCGCGACGACCGTGCCCACCTGTTCGAGCGGACGTCGGAGCTCGTCCGTGAGGTGATGTCCGCGAACGGGCTGAGCACGGATGCGCTCATCTCGATCCTCTTCACCTGCACGCCCGACCTGCACGCCGACTTCCCGGCCGCCGCGGCGCGGGAGATGGGCATGGGCGACGTCCCGCTGATGTGCGCCACCGAGGTCGACGTGCCCGGGGCGCTGCCGCGCGTCGTGCGCCTGATGGCCCATGCCGAGCTCGACGTGCCTCGCGCCGACGTGCGGCACGTGTACCTGCACGGTGCGACGTCGCTGCGTCGCGACCTCGCGCAGTGAGCGGACGAGGGGTGCCCCGGCACGATGCCGCCACGCGCGGCCCGGTGCGCATCGTCGGCACCGGCCTGCTCGGCGCGAGCATCGGGATGACCTTGCGGGCCCTGGGCGTCGACGTCGTGCTGGCCGACCCCTCCCGCACGACCGTCCTGCTGGCGCGTGACCTGGGCGCCGGCCGGCTGCCCGCAGCGGGCGACGAGAGCCCGCGCCTGGTCGTCGTGGCCGCCCCGCCCGACGTCACCGCGGAGGTCGTGCTGGCCGAGCTCGCCGCCCACCCGGCTGCGGTCGTGACCGATGTCGCCTCGGTGAAGAGCGGCGTCCTCGCTGCCGTCATGGCAGCCGGTGGTGACCTCGCGCGCTACGTCGGCTCGCACCCGATGGCCGGATCCGAGCGCTCGGGGCCCACGGCCGCGCGGCCCGACCTCTTCACCGGGCGCCCGTGGGTCATCACCCCCGGAGCGCGCAGCACGTCGGCCTCGGTGGCAGCGGTGCGTGCTCTCGCGGTCGACGCCGGTGCGACACCCGTCGAGCTCGACGCCGAGCGGCACGACGCGGCCGTCGCCCTCGTCTCCCACCTGCCGCAGGTGGTGGCCTCGCTGGTCGCCGCGCGCCTGGGCGACGCGGACCCGGCGGCACTGGACCTGGCGGGCCAGGGGCTGCGAGACGTGACGCGGATCGCGGCGAGCGACCCGGCGATGTGGACGTCGATCCTCTCCGCCAATGCCTCCGCCGTCGCGCCCGTGCTGCGCGTGCTGCGCGCCGACCTCGACGGCGTGCTCGCCGCGCTGGACGACGTCGAAGGCGGCGAGACCCCGGCCGGGGCGCTCGGCACCCTTGCCGGCGCGATCGCCGCCGGCAACACCGGCGTCGCCCGGATCCCCGGCAAGCACGGCGGCTCGCGCCGCGACGACGACGTCGTCGTCGTGATCGTCCCCGACCGGCCGGGCGAGCTCGCGCGGCTGCTGACGGACATGGGTGAGGTGGGGATCAACCTCGAGGACCTCAACCTCGAGCACGCACCCCGCCAGGCCGTCGGCCTGGCTTCGCTGTCCGTCGCGCGCGGCACCGGTGCCCGACTCGTCGCCGAGCTCACCGAGCGCGGCTGGAAGGTGGCCGGATGAGCCCGCTCGTCGTCGCGATCGACGGCCCCTCGGGTTCGGGCAAGTCGAGCGTGAGCCGTCAGGTCGCCGCCCGACTCGGGCTGGCCTACCTCGACACGGGGGCGATGTACCGGGCCGCGACGTGGTGGTGCCTGGACCAGGGCATCGACCTCGACGACGCGGACTCGGTGACAGCAGCCGTGCACGCGCTCGTTCTCGAGCTCGACCTCAACCCGCGGTTCCCGACGTTCGTCGTGGCGGGCGCCGATGTGGGCGTCGCGATCCGTACGAGCGCGATCTCCGAAGCGGTCTCCCGCGTGGCCGGGAACCTGGCGGTACGCGCCGACCTCGGTGCCCGTCAGCGGCGGGTGATCGAGGTCGAGTCCGGCCCCGAGGGCTTCAGCGAGGGACGTGGCGTCGTGGTCGAGGGGCGGGACATCACGACGGTGATCGCCCCGGACGCCGATGTGCGCGTGCTGCTGACCGCGAGCGAGGAGGCCAGGCTGGCCCGGCGCGCGCGCGAGCTGCACGGGACGGCCGACGCCGCGGCGATGGCTGCGACCCGCGGTCAGGTGGTCGGACGCGATGCCGCCGACTCGGCGGTGGCCGAGTTCCGCACCGCGGCCGACGGCGTGGTCACGGTCGACTCCTCCGCGCTGGACTTCGAGCAGACCGTCGAGGCGGTCCTCTCCGTCGTGGCGCAGGCCGAGGGCCGATGACCGCTGGGCACGTGCCCGACGCGGCCCTCCCGGGTCGCGCGCAGCGGCTGGTCCGGCCGTTCGGGCGGCTCGCCTGGAGCATCCGGGTGGTCGGCGCCGAGCATGTGCCGACCACCGGGCCCGTCGTCCTCGCGGCCAACCACCTCGGGGTCCTGGACGGGCCGCTCGTCGTCACGATGGCGCCGCGCGGCGCGCACTTCCTCGTCAAGAGGGAGATGTTCCGGGGCGTCGTCGGCTGGGTGCTGCGCACGTCCGGGCAGATCCCCGTCGACCGGGACTCGAGCCGGTCCGGGCTGGAGGCGGCGCGCGCGGTGCTGCGGCGTGGGGGCGTGGTCGGGATCTTCCCCGAGGGCAACCGTGGTCGCGGCGACGGCGCGAGCGTACGGGCCGGGGTGGCGTGGCTCGCCGTCCAGGGGCACGCCCCGGTGGTCCCGGTCGCGGTGCTCGGCACGCGGCGCACGGGGGAGCGGACCGGGCAGGTGCCGGGGTTCCGGCGCCGGCTCGTCGTCGAGTTCGGTGAGCCGATCGCGCCGCAGCAGGCGGGGTCGGCACGCGAGTCGGTCCGGCTCACCGCCGATCTCGTGGCCGCTGCGCTCCCCGCGCACGTCGCGGAGGCCGCCACGCGGCACGGGGTGACGCTCCCCTCGGACGGGCCCGCAACGGTCCTCTGAGGGCGTGGTTCGTCCCAGGGCCTTGCTCCTGGGAGGATGGACCCCATGGAAACCCCTACACCCGACGAGATCGTCCGCGAGCAGGCACTGCGGGCCGGCCTCGCCGAGTACGAGCTCGAGGACGCCGACCTCGCGCTCCTCGACAGCGACGGCCTGCCGATCGAGGGCCGTGCGCCCACCGGCCCGCTGCCCGTCCTCGCCGTCGTCGGCCGGCCGAACGTCGGCAAGTCGACCCTCGTCAACCGCATCCTCGGCCGCCGCGAGGCGGTCGTCCTCGATACGCCCGGTGTCACCCGCGACCGCGTGAGCTACCCCGCGGAGTGGGCCGGCCGGAACTTCACGCTCGTCGACACCGGCGGCTGGGAGACCGACGTCGCAGGGCTGGATGCCCGGGTCGCCGAGCAGTCGGAGGTCGCGATCTCGCTGGCCGACGTCGTGCTCTTCGTCGTCGACGCGACCGTCGGCGCCACCGCGACCGACGAGCAGGTCGTCAAGCTGCTGCGTCGCTCCGGCAAGCCCGTGGTGCTCGCAGCGAACAAGGTCGACGGCCCGCGTGCGGAGATCGACGCCGCCGAGCTCTGGAGCCTCGGCCTCGGTGAGCCGCAGCCCGTCTCGGCGCTGCACGGCCGAGGCACCGGTGACCTGCTCGACGCGATCGTCGCCGCGCTGCCCGAGGTCTCGACCCAGGGCGGCCTGATGCCGACGGACGGCCCGCGCCGGGTGGCCCTCGTCGGGCGACCGAACGTCGGCAAGTCCAGCCTGCTCAACACGCTCGCCGGCTCGCAGCGCGTCGTGGTCGACGACGTGCCCGGGACCACGCGCGACCCGGTCGACGAGCTCATCGAGCTGCGGGACCGCCCCTGGATGTTCGTCGACACCGCAGGCATCCGTCGTCGGGTGCACCAAACGGTCGGCGCGGACTTCTACGCGTCGCTGCGCACCCAGGCGGCGATCGAGAAGGCCGAGGTCGCCGTCGTCCTGGTCGACGCGAGCGTCCCGATGACCGAGCAGGACACCCGCGTGATCTCCCAGGTCGTGGAGGCGGGGCGGGCCCTGGTCATCGCGTACAACAAGTGGGACCTGATGGACGAGGACCGCCGCCCCTACCTGGAGCGCGAGATCGAGAAGGACCTGGTCCAGGTCACGTGGGCGCCCCGCGTCAACATCTCGGCGCGCACCGGCTGGCACCGCGACCGGCTGGTCCCGGCGCTGGACACCGCACTGGCGTCCTGGGACTACCGCATCCCGACCGGCCGGCTCAACGCCTTCCTCGGAGAGCTCGCCTCGGCGCACCCGCACCCGCTGCGCGGGGGAAAGCAGCCGCGCATCCTCTTCGCGACGCAGGCCGACACGCGCCCGCCGCGCTTCGTCATCTTCGCCACCGGCTTCCTCGAGGCCGGCTACCGCCGATTCATCGAGCGCCGTCTGCGCGAGGACTTCGGCTTCGAGGGCACGCCGATCGAGATCTCGGTGCGGGTGCGGGAGAAGCGCCGGCGGTGAGCCGGCAGCCCGTCCGCCGCAGTCCGCTGCTGCGGCTCGGCCTGCCCCGGGACCCGGACGGCTCGACGTACCTCGCGGGCTTCCTCGTCGCTGCCGTCGTCACCGTGATGGTCACCCGGGCGCTGCTCGCCGCGACCGGGTACCCGCAGCTCGGCGGCGGCGGGCTGCACGTGGCCCATGTGCTGTGGGGCGGGCTGCTGATGGCCGTCGCGTTCCTGGTGCTGCTGACCTTCGCGGGGCCGGCGGCCAGGCCGATCGGTGCGCTGATCGGCGGTGTCGGGTTCGGTCTGTTCGTCGACGAGATCGGCAAGTTCGTCACCTCGGACAACAACTACTTCTACGCGCCGACGGCTGCCCTGATCTACGCGGTCGTCGTGGCGCTGATCCTTCTCGGCGAGGTGCTGAACGGGCGTCGGCCGCACGACGGGGTCGAGTACCTCGCGGCCGCGGCTGACCGCGCGGTCGCCGGACTCGCCGGGGGCTTCACGCCCCGGGCCAGGGCCCAGGCGCACGACCTGCTCCGCCGGGCCGGAGACGTCCCCGGCGCAGCGCAGGTGGCGTCCCTGCTCGATGCGGTCGAGGACGACGCCGTCGAGGTCCCCAACCCGATCGCTGCGGTGAGCAGCGCGGTGGTCGGGCTGACGCGTCGGCTCGTCTCGGCGCGCTGGGTCCCGACGGCGACGGTGGTCCTCCTCCTGCTGAGCTCGGTGGGGACCGTCGCGCGAGGGCTCTTCGCGTGGGTGGCGGATGTCGAGATCGGCTGGTGGGTGATCGCCAGCGTGCTCGCCGGCGCGGCCGTCTCGACGACGTTCGCGCTGATAGGTCTCGTGGTCGTCCGCCGGGACCGCCACGACGGGTACGTCCTCTTCCGGCGGGCGGTGCTGGTGAGCCTGCTCATCACCCAGGTGTTCGTCTTCCGGCTGGAGCAGTGGGCGGCGGTTGTGGGGCTCACGGTCGACCTGATCGTGCTCGGTCTCGTGGCGGCCGAGCTCGACCAGCTCGCGTCGGTGGGTGCCCGGCGTCCGCCCGGTGCCCGGCGGGTGTCGGGCGCACCGGAAGCGGTCTGACGGGGCACGTCACGGCGGGCCCCTCGCGGTGCGCTAAAGTATCCGAGGCTCTTCGGAGCAGGCACGGGATGTGGCGCAGCTTGGTAGCGCACTTGACTGGGGGTCAAGGGGTCGCAGGTTCAAATCCTGTCATCCCGACAGTGTCTTTGCAGGTCAGAGGCCCGCACCGCTTCGGCGGGGCGGGCCTTTTGGCATGTGGTCGGCCTATCGGTAAGCCTAAGTAGGTCGAGGGGCCGTGGGCAAAGTTAGACGCCAGTGGACCTCTATGGCATCTGACCTGCGTAAACGTCGTGCAAGGGCCGGTTGCTGAGCACCATTCAGCACCCTGGGGGTCAAGGGGTCGCAGGTTCAAATCCTGTCATCCCGACGTGTATCAC
>JBBSAL010000065.1:0-12487 GCA_038252305.1 Actinomycetales bacterium
CAGACCACCACATCCGGGTTCGCTGCGACGAGCTTGGACATGATTGGGGAGAAGTCCTGCGTCTCGGCCGGGTAGATCTCGTGGTAGACGGTCTTGATCCCGGCGGCCTCGAACCGCGTTCGGATGCTCTCGGCGATGGGCGAGGCGAACGGGTCGTCGAGGGAGGCGTAGGCCGCCGTCTTCGGCCGCTCGGCCGCCGGCAAGGAGAGGATCCAGTCCGCGAACACGTCCCCGGAGTTCACCACCGGCGCAGGCTGGACGAAGAACAGGTTGTCCAGCTTCTGCGCGAAGACCGCGGGTCCGCCACCGGCGGGCTCGAGGAAGGCGTAGCCGTAGCGCTTGGCCACCTGCGACGCCGGCACGGTGAGCAGGCTGGAGAACGGCCCGAAGACCAGGTCGACCTTGTCCTGGTTGATCAGGTTCTGGTAGTTGGTCACGACCTGCGTCGGGCTCGACGTGTCGTCGACGATCTTGAACTCGACCGGTCGGCCGAGGATCCCGCCCCTGGCGTTGACCTCCTTCGCCCAGAGCTCGTAGCCGGCCTTGACGGCCTTGCCCGGATCGGCGAAGTCGCCCGTGAGCGACACCGACGCACCGATGACCAGCGGCTTGCCGGTCGGCGCAGCGGCGCTGGAGCTCTCACCAGCGGGGCTGGACGCGCTGGCGCCGGAAGCACCCGCTGAGGTCGCGGAGCACGCGCTGATCAGTGACATCAGCGCAACAAGCCCGACGACGGTTCCCTTCGTGCGCAAACGATTGCTGGAAAACATGGCCCGTTCCTCCATGACGACGACGGTGTCGACACCCTCCGGACGAGGGAGTTCGTCGCGGTGGGACACGCATGGTGCACAAACGATTGCGCTCATGGTGCACCGCTTGCACACCTGTGTCAAGGAACATCTGCCGCGCGGGATCCAGCCCGATCCCGCGGATCTCGGCACACCGCACCCGACCGGGGCCGCAGCTCAGCACAACGGGAGGACCCCAACCGCCTACAGTTTCTCGCATGGAACGGGTCAAGCTGATCGACGTCGCACGGGCCGCGGGTGTCCATCCCGGCACCGCGAGTCGTGCGCTGAACTCGGGCAACGGCGGCCGGGTGAGCGCCGAGACCACCCGCCGGGTCGTCCAAGCCGCGAAGAGGCTCGGATACGTGCCCAACAACTTCGCCCGGGGCCTGCGCACCGCCCGCTCGTTCGTGATCGGCATGCTCGTGCCCGACATCACCAATCCGCTGTTCCCGCCGATGGTGCGCGGCGCCGAGCAGGTCCTGAGCCAGGTCGGATACACCCTCGTGCTGACCGACACCGACAACGACGAAGGGACCGAGCGCAGCCAGATCGAGCGCCTGCGGTCCCGGGGCGCGGACGGGTTCCTCATCGCCACCGCCCGCTGGGACGACCCTCTGGTCGAGAGTCTCGCCGCCAACGGCGTCCCCGCCGTGCTCGTCAACCGGAACACCGGCACCCACCTGCTGCCCTACGTCGGCTGCGACGACCGGACCGGGATCGCGATGGCCGTCGACCACCTCGTCGCGCTCGGCCATCGCCAGATCATCCACCTCGCCGGCCCCCAGGACACCTCAACCGGCCGGGAGCGAGCCTCGGCCTTCCGGCACGCGCTGCGCACGCACGGCCTGCCCGTCGAACCGGACCAGGTCCGGGTCTGCGCCTCGTACAGCGAACAGGCCGGCGGGGACGAGGCGGCCCGGCTGCTCGCCACGCAACGGGAGTTCACAGCGATCGTGGCCGGGAACGACCTGATCGCACTGGGGGCCCTGACCGCGCTCGCGGCCGCAGGCATGCGGTGCCCGGACCGGGTGTCCGTCGTAGGGTTCAACGACCTCCCGCTCGTGGACAAGCTGACCCCGCCGCTCACCACCGTGTCACTGCCCCTGCGCGAGATGGGCGCCCTTGCGGCCCGCCTGCTGCTCGCGGAGATCGAGGACCCGGGTCGCGAGGGGCCGGTGTCGCAGTCACTGCTGGGTGTCGAGCTCGCCAGACGCGGCAGCACCGGTGCCGCACCCGAACACGCGGAGTCCCCCGGGCGCCCGTGACCTGACGGCCCGATCGGGCCGCGCGTGGCCCCGGCGACCGATCGTCGGCCCGATCTGTGCCCGACCTGCTCGTGGCCCGTGGTCGAACGGGGTCAGTCGGTGGTCACCCGCTTCCTCACGCCTGAGGGCCGTCGTCATCGGCCCAGCACGGCGCGCACCCCTCAGGGATGCCAAGGGAAATCGGCGTGCCGAACCGGTGCGAACGCCCTCTGGGGGTGAAGCGGTGGGCCGATCGACTTATCAGGCCGAGGCCACGACGTCAAAGCATGTCGCTGACCTGCAGCAACGTGGACCACCTACGGCACGATCGGCCCTCCGGAACGGGTCGCGGCCCCGGAGCACACGCCAGTCGTATGACAGTCTGGGTGCTGCACAGGCCCCCGCGCAGGCGGGCCCCGATGTGTGACACCTATCCCCAACTGATGGAGTTGACAGTGCTTTCCGGAAGATTCCGTGTGCTTGGAACCGCGACCGCAGTCCTGACGTTCGGCCTGCTCGCCGCCTGCAGCAGCGGCAGCACCCCAGCCGCCGACACCAGCAACAGCAGCAGCAAGGCGCTCGCCGGCGTCAGCGTGACCGTCGGCTCGAAGGACTTCACCGAGAACATCCTCGTCGGGAAGATGCTCGCCCAGGCCATGACGGCCGAGGGCGCGACGGTCACCGACCAGACGGACCTCGGCGGCACGTCCGTGAACCGCAAGGCGCTGCTGTCCGGTGACATCGACGTGTACCCGGACTACGACGGCACCGGCTGGACCGTCCACCTCGGCCAGCAGGACCCGAGCAAGGACCCGCAGACCCTCTTCGACGCCGTCGCCAAGAAGGACCTGGCGGAGAACAAGATCAAGTGGGTCGGGCTCTCGCCGTTCAACGACACGTACGGCTTCGCTGCCAACGGTGACCTCGCGAAGAAGGAGGGCGGCTTCGACCTGCAGTCCATGGCGGACTACCTCAAGGCGAACCCGGACGCCAAGCTCTGCCTGGAGACCGAGTTCCCCGACCGGCCGGACGGGCTGATCCTCTTCGACAAGGCGACCGGGTACACGGTCCCGCAGAGCCAGATCCAGATCCTGGACACCGGCCTGATCTACACGGAGACCGCCAAGGGTTCCTGCCAGTTCGGTGAGGTCTACACGACCGACGGTCGCATCACGGCGCTGAACCTCAGCCTCGTGAAGGACCCGGGCGTCTTCATCCTCTACAACGCCTCCTACACCTGGAACGACGCGGTGTTCGAGAAGCACGCTGACGTCTACAAGAGCCTCGCGGACAAGATCTTCGCGCCGCTCGACGCGAAGAAGATGGCCGAGCTCAACGCTCAGGTCGACGTCGAGGGCAAGAAGGCCGACGACGTCGCGGCCGCGTACCTCAAGGAGATCGGGCTCCTCTAGTCCCGACGCACGAACGACGTGGGCCCCTCACCTGTGAGACCGGTGCGGGGCCCACGTCGTATGACAGCGAGGACGGCCGAGGACCGCTTGGTACGGCTAGAGCCCGCGCGGCTTGAGGTACCGCTCGGCGACGGCGCCGAGCCAGTCGAAGGTCAGCGCGATGATCGCCACCAGGCCGGCTCCGACGATGAGCACCGGGTCCTGCTGAAGCTTCAGTCCGGAGTAGATGGTGACCCCGAGCCCGCCGCCACCGATCAGGACGGCCAGCGTCGCCATCCCGATGTTGATGATCATGGCTGTCCGTACCCCGGCGACGATGACCGGGACGGCCAGGGGGAGCTCGATCTGCACGAGCGCCTGCCACTTGGTCATACCCATCCCGCGACCGGCCTCGATCGTCGACCGGTCGACCCCGTCCAGGCCCACCATGGTGTTGCGCAGGACCGGCAGCAGCGCGAACAGCACCAGCGCCCAGACGACCGTGGTGAGCCCCTGGCCGAGGATCACGAGGAAGATGACGAGCAGCCCGTAGGCGGGGAGCGCCTGGCCGATGTTGGCGACGCTCAGCACTCCCGGTCCGAAGCGGCGGAACCTCGGTCGGGTCAGCAGGATGCCGGCGGGCACCGCGATGAGCACGACGATGAGGGTCGACCAGAACGCGATGGTGACCTGCTCCACCGTCCCCGGCCAGAGCTTGATCTTCCAGTCGAGCGCACTGGCCTGCTGGAAGTTGTCCCCCGAGCCGAGATCCAGGCTCTGGTAGTAGAACCAGAGCACGGCCGCCAGGACGAGGATGCCGAGCGGGGCCAGGATCAGTCCGAGCGGGCGACTCAGGTTCGGGCGGGTACCGGCGGCCGCGACCGCGAGATCGCTCAGGTCGTCATCCGTCGAGACGGGGTGATCGACCTTCACCGGGGTACGTGGCCTGGCGACATCACTGCGGTCGCTCATGAGGAGGCCTCCAGCTCGTCGTAGTGCGCCTGGGCCTCGTCCCGCAGCCGGCGGATGACCTCGGTCAGGTGGTTGATCTCGACGGCCCCCACGAACCGGCCTCGCGCGTCGATCACGCAGGCCCGCCCGGTGGAGGACTTGAGCATCTCCTCCAGGGTGTCGTGCAGGGTCGCGTTCTCCTCGACCCGGCTACGGACGTGCTGGCCGCGCGAGAGCAGGTCGCGCGCCGTGCCGCCCCGGGTCAGGTCGCCGGCACGCAGCCAGCGTGCCGGCCGTCGCTCACCGTCCAGCAGCAGGAGCCACTCGCGACCCGAGGCCTTCAGGGTCGCGAGGCCGGCCTCGAAGGGCTCGTCGAGCGTCATCGTCGGGTACGGCTTGAGGTCGAGGCCGCTGACGCGCTCGAAGTGCAGGCCCTTGAGCGTGGAGCCGGAGCCGATGAAGTCGTCGACGAACTCGTCGACCGGCAGGGCGAGGATCCGCTCCGGGGTGTCGATCTGACGGACGACGCTGCGCTCGCCGAGGATGGCGATCCGGTCGCCCATCTTGATGGCCTCGTCGATGTCGTGGGTGACGAAGACGATCGTCTTGCCCAGCACCGCCTGCAGCCGCAGGAACTCGTTCTGGAGACGGTCCCGGGTGATCGGGTCGATCGCGCCGAAGGGCTCGTCCATCAGCATCACGTCCGGGTCGGCGCCGAGGGCTCGCGCCACCCCGACCCGCTGGGCCTGCCCGCCGGAGAGCTCCTTGGGGTACCGGTCGCGGTACTCCGAGGGCTCCAGCCCCATGACGTCGAGCAGCTCGTCGACGCGGGCGCTGATCCGCTTCTTGTCCCAACCGAGCATCTTCGGCACCGTGGCGACGTTCTCCGCGATCGTCTGGTGCGGGAACAGCCCGATCTGCTGGATCACGTAGCCGATCCGGCGACGCAGGTGGTCGGGGTTGACGTTCGTGACGTCCTCGCCGTCGAAGAAGATGGTGCCGCCGGAGGGCTCGATCATCCGGTTGATCAGTCGCAGCGTCGTGCTCTTGCCGCAGCCGGACGGACCGACCAGGACGAGGATCTCGCCCTTGTGGATGTCCAGGGTGAGCTCCTCGACGGCAGGGGCGTCGGTGCCGGGGTAGATCTTGGTGACACGATCGAGGTGGATCATCGAGTTCTCGTCCATGGGTCTCTCCTTCAGTTCCGCAGGCCGGATGAGGTGGTGAGGCGCTGCACGAAGGCGAACACCGAGTCGAGTAGCAGTCCGAGCACGACCGTGAAGACGGTGCCCACCCAGACCGACTCCACGCTGCCAGGCAGGCCGAGCCGGGTCAGGCCGCCCTGGATGAACGAACCGAGGCCGTCGCCGCCGACGAGCACCGCGATCGCGGCGATGCCGACGACCAGCAGGCTCGAGACCCGGACGCCGGCCATGATCACGGGCCAGGCCAGCGGGAGCCGGACCTGTACGAGCTGGCGGCCGGTCCCCATGCCCATCCCGCGTGCGGCCTCGACCACCGCGGGGTCGACCTCAGCCAGGCCCGTGACCGTGTTCCGCAGGATCGGCAGGATCGCGTAGAGGAAGAGCGCCACCATCGCCGGCGCGTTCCCGATCCCGAGGACCGGGATGAACAGGGCGAAGAGCGCGAGGGACGGGATCGTGAGGAAGATCCCCGAGATGCTCAGCGCGGCGGTGCGCGCCATCGGGTGCCGCTCGACCGCGACACCGAGGACCAGCGAGAACACGGTCGCGAGCACGACCACGACGAGCACGATGCGCGCGTGCTGCAGGGACGCTGTGGCGATGTCACTGCCATGATCGACGACATAACTGAACCAGCTCGTAATGCCATCCATCGACAGGCTCCTCAGGGTCAACGTCGGCCGGGGGCCGCCCGCGCGAGCACGGGCAGCCACAAGGTCCTGGGCTATCGCCCCGACCCGTGGTCGAGGCTCGTCTGCGTCCAGGGTAGCCGAGGGCCCGTCGGGCACCCCGGGGCGAGGCGCGGAGGCAGGGCCGCCCGAGGGGTGCAGGCAGGTGCGTCGCCCCGGGATGACATGCTCGTGGACATGCCGAACACGCCAGCGTCGCCCCTCGGTCCCGGAGCCGGAGCCCGGCTCCCCACGACGATGCGGGCCGCCGTGATCGCCCGGCACGGGGGCCCGGAGGTGATCGAGCTGCGCGAGGTCCCGGTGCCACGTCCGGGGCCCGGAGAGCTGCTCGTCCGCGTCAACGCCGCAGCGTGCAACAACACCGACCTCTGGACGCGCGAGGGCTCCTACGGCGAGGCGGGAGGCTCCGGCCAGAAGGCCGGCTGGCTCGGGCCGCTCGACTTCCCGCGCATCCAGGGCGGTGACGTGGCGGGCACGGTGGTGGCCTCGGGCGCCGAGGAGTCCGCCGGGCTCGTCGGGGCCCGCGTGCTCGTCGATCCGGCCGAGTACGGCGACTCCGGACCGGACGCGCTGCCGGTCGACGTGCTGGGCAGCGAGCGCGACGGGGGCTTCGCCGAGTACGTCGTCGTGCCGGCGGTCCGCGCCCACCGCGTCGACGACTCCCCGCTCAGCGACGTCGAGCTGGCGGCGCTGCCCATCGCCTACGGCACCGCCCTGGGCATGCTGGAACGCGGCGCGGTCGCCGGCGGGCACACGGTGCTGGTCACGGGGGCCTCCGGCGGTGTCGGGCTGGCCGTGGTGCAGTTGGCGCACGCCCGTGGTGCTCGGGTCGTGGCCGTGTGCAGCGGTGACAAAGGCGCAGCGGTGCGCGGCGCCGGAGCCGCCGCGGTCGTGGACCGTCACCGCGGGCAGGTGGTCGACGATGCGCGCACGGCGGCGCCCGAGGGCTACGACGCGGTGATCGACGTCGTCGCGGGGCCCGCGGTCGGACCGGGCCTCGGTCTGCTGCGCCCTGGCGGGCGATGGGTGGTGGCCGGCGCCCTCGGCGGATGGGCGGTGGAGCTCGACGTGCGGCGCCTGTACCTCGCGAACCTGGCTCTGGTCGGCTCGACGATGCACACGCCTCGGATCTTCGACCTCCTCGTGGACCTCGCGCGGCGCGGCCTCGTCCGGCCGGTCGTCGCCGCCACGTTCGACCTCGATCAGCTGCCCGAGGCGCAGCGGCAGCTCGCCGAGCGTCGGCACGTGGGCAAGCTCGTCGTGGTGCCCTGAACGACGAGGTCGACGACGCCCGGGTCTCAGCCCGCCGGTTCGCCCCCGAGCCATGCGAGCGCGCCGTGCGCCGCGACCACGCCGGTGCTGAACGAGGCCTGCAGCAGGTAGCCGCCGGTGGGCGCCTCCCAGTCGAGCATCTCGCCCGCGACGAAGGTGCCGGGGATCCGGCGCAGCATGAGGTGCTCGTCGACCTCCGACCACGCGATGCCGCCGGCGGTGGAGATCGCGCGGTCGATCGGCATCGTCCCGGTCACCACGACCGGCACGGCCTTGACCAGCGCGGCTGTCGCGGCGGCGTCGTTCGGCAGCGGACCGCCACCCGACTCCCGCAGGAGTCCGATCGCGGCCGGGTCCAGACCGATCGAGCGCCGCAGCCAGGACGAGGCCGAGTCCTTCGGCCGGCGGTGCTGCAACCGCCCGGCGAGCTGCTCGACCGTGAGGTCGGGACGCAGGTCGACCTCGAGGACGCATCGCCCGTCGGCATCGAGGGCCTCGCGGATCGCGGCGCCGATCGCGTAGACGGGCCCACCCTCGATGCCGGTCCTGGTCAGCATCGCGTCGCCGCGGACCGGCCCGCCCCGAGGGCCGCGGATCGTCAGGGACACGTGCTTGAGCGGTGCTCCCGCGAACCGGTCCACGAACAGGGGCGTCCACTCGACCCGTACCCCGACGTTCGCCGCCCGCAGCGGCGTCACCGCCACCCCTCGGTCGGCGAACGGGCCGACCCAGCCCCCGTCCGAGCCGAGCCTGGGCCACGACGCCCCGCCGAGGGCGAAGACCGTCACGTCGCTCGCGACCTCGCCCGTCGCTCCGTCGGCATCGGCGAAGCGCAGCCCGCCAGGACGCTCCGCCCAGCCCGTCCACTGCTGCCGCCGCTCGATCCGCACCCCGAGCTCCGCCAGGCGCGCCAACCAGGCGCGGAACAGGGGCGTCGCCCGGAACGCCTGCGGGAACACCCGCCCGCTCGACCCGACGAACGTCGGCTCGCCGAGGCCGGCGCACCACTCGCGAAGGTCCTGCGGGCCGAAGACGGTGAGCATCGGCGCGAGCCGGTCGGCGGACGGCCCGTACCGCGCGAGGAAGCGTTCGCGGTCCTCGCTGTGAGTGAGGTTCAGCCCGCCGTGGCCAGCCAGCAGGAGCTTGCGGCCCGGCGAGGGCATGCGCTCGTAGACCGTCACGGCCACCCCCGCGCGGGCCAGCACCTCAGCGGCGATCAGGCCCGCCGGGCCACCGCCGATCACGCTCGCCGTGCTCATCGGCCCGGCCGAGAGGCATGGACGGCGCAGGTCGGCATGGGGCGAACGTAGCCCACGCGCCGCTCGTCGGAGCGACTGTCACCGGGCCTGCCCAGGGTGGGTGCACGCCCGCTGAGAGAGCTCTCGCCGTCCCGCCGGCGACGATGGAGCCCCGTCGGGTGCCTGGGCGCCTCGTCGTCACCACGGTCGACGAGGTGCCGTCAGCAGCCGACCTTCGACTCGTACAGCGCGACCTTGACGTCGATCGCGGCGAGGTTGTCGCGGACCTCCTCGAGCTGCGCGAGGACCCGCTCACGGTGCGCGCGCAGGAGCTCGAGGCGATCGGCCTCGTTCCCGTCGCCGGCGCGCACCAGCTCGGCGTAGGCGCGCACCTCACGGATGGGCATGCCGGTCGAGCGCAGGCGGGTGATCATCACGATCCAGCCGAGATCGCGCTCGGTGTACCGGCGGTGCCCGGACGGTGCGCGGTCGACGGCGTCGAGCATCAGCCCGTCACGCTCGTAGTAGCGCAGCGTGTGAGTCGTCAGACCCGAGGCCGCAGCGGCCTCGGCGATGGACAGCGGCGGGGTCTGGGTGGCGACGGACATGGGGCCAGCCTCGCTCTTCGAGTGCACTCGAAGTCAAGGCCGGCCCGGTACACCGTCAGCGGTTGACGGAGCTCATGTCCGGGTAGCGGTCACCGACGACGGCAGTCGCCGGGATCGCGGCGTCGAGCGCCGCCAGGTCCTCGGCGGTCAGCCGCACGGCGGCAGAACCGACGTTCTCCTCGAGGTAGGCGAGGCGCTTGGTGCCAGGGATCGGCACGACGTCCTCGCCCTGCGCGAGCACCCACGCGAGCGCGAGCTGGCCCGCGGTGATCCCCTTCGCCTCGGCGAGCGCACGCACCTGCGCCACCAGCGCGAGGTTCGCGTCGAACGCCGCACCCTGGAACCGCGGGTTGAACCGCCGGAAGTCGTCGGCCGCGAGGGAGTCCGTCGAGGTGATCGCGCCGGTGAGGAAGCCACGCCCGAGCGGGGAGTACGGGACCAGGCCGATGCCGAGCTCGCGCAGGACGGGCAGGATCTCGCCCTCGACGTCCCGGCTCCACAGCGAGTACTCGGTCTCCAGCGCGGTGATCGGGTGCACGGCATGCGCGCGACGGATGGTCGCCGCGCTCGCCTCCGACAGGCCGAGGTGACGGACCTTTCCCGCGGCGACGAGCTCCGCCATCGCCCCGACGGTCTCCTCGATGGGCACCTGGGGATCCACCCGGTGCTGGTAGTAGAGGTCGATGTGGTCGGTGCCGAGGCGGGCGAGGCTCGCGTCCGCGGCGCGACGTACGTACTCGGGCCGTCCGTTGACGCCGAGGCGGGAGCCGGAGCCGGGATCGCGCTCGATACCGAACTTCGTCGCGAGGACGACGTCGTCGCGGCGCCCGGCGATCGCCTTGCCGACGAGCACCTCGTTGGTGAACGGCCCGTACATGTCGGCCGTGTCGAGGAAGCTCACGCCGAGGTCGAGCGCGCGGCGGATCGTCGCGATGCCGTCGGCCTGCGCTGCGGAGCCGTCGGCACTCGACTGGCCGTAGAAGTCGGACATGCCCATGCAGCCGAGGCCGAGTGCCGAGACCTCCAGGGCGGTGCCGTTCGCGGCACTTCCGAGGGTGCGGGTGGGGAAGGAGTCAGGTGTGGTCGCCATGCCGACGAGCCTCCGCCTTCGAGCACGCTCGAAGTCAAGGCAGGAGCCGATCCGCGACCGCGGGGGTGGTCCTCAGCAGGCGGACGACCGCTGTCCGACCCTCGCGCGATAGGCGTGCGTGACATAGGGCAGCCGCACCAGCCCGTCGTCCTCGAGGACGGAGCCCGCGAGGTCGCGCACCTCGGCGAGGATCCGTTGGCGCACCTCGCGTTCCGCGGTGATGAGGTAGCTGCGCGAACCGGCCATCGCCACGAGGTCGTCGACGCTCATCCGACGTTCCCAGGAGACCGAGAACGTCTCGAGAGGACCGAACGGAGCCGCGAGGCGGGGGCCCGGGCCATCGACCAGCAGCTCGGCAGCGCTGAGGTGCATGATCGCGGACAGCTCGGCGACCCAGGCGACGCGCTCGTCGCGCACGTTCCAGATCAGCCCGAGCACGCCGCCAGGACGCAGCACCCTGGCGACCTCCGCGGAGCCTGGCACCGGATCGACCCAGTGCCAGGACTGGCCGAACGTCACGACGTCGGTGCTCGCGTCCGCCAGAGGCAGCGACTCCCCCGTGCCTTCGCGCGTCTGCACCCCCGGCAGCCGGCTCCGCAGCTCGGCGAGCATCTGGGGGTCGGGGTCGACCGCGACGACCGTCCGACCCGGGGCGAGCAGAGCGGCAGTCAGCTTTCCCGTGCCCGCGCCGACGTCCGCCACGTCGATGGCTCCGGCCGGGACCAGCCACTGGACCGCTGCCACCGGGTAGGACGGTCGACCCCGCTCGTACTCGCCGGCGTGGCCGCCGAAGGACCGGGCGAGGCGGTGATCCCGGCCGCTGTCATGGACCTCGGCCGACGACATGCGCTCAGTCTGCCGCTCCCGGCGGGGGTCGCGGGGATCTCGCCCCGCGGCGTCGCACCTGGCGGGGCGCGGGTCACCGAGCGGGCCAGGAAATCCGATCGCCCAGGTCTCGGAGCGTTCCTAGGGTGGGGGCGTGATCACCGCAGCCGCGCTCGTCGCCGCCGTCCGCGGGCGCCGGCTCTGCTACGAGCTCGCCCAGCGCAGCCCCGGCGGTGACGACATCCGCTGGGCCATGGGCGGCGAGGTGCACCAGGTGCACGAGGCGCGCGGGGACCACGCGCGCGGGAACGTCGCCGTCCTCACGTCGACCCTTGTCGACGCCGGGTCGGCGAGCGCTCCCGAACCGCGCCCGCGACCGCGCCTCGTCGGGGCCCTGGCTGCCGTCGAGGCGGCGGAACCGTCGGCGAGGGACCTGCTGACGGCACTGTCCGGGACGGTCCGGTCGGCGATGGGCTGGCAGCCGCCGCATGCCGAGGACGTCGTCCTCGCCCGCGACGACGTCCGAGCGGTCCTCCTGCCGATCGCGGAGGCCGTGCTGCGAGCGCCGGGCGCCGGGTGGTGGCAGCTCCCCCTCGACCGCGACACGCAGGTCGACACCGAGCTCGAGGTCCCGGGGCTCGACGCAGCGGCGGCCCGCACGACGCCGTCGGGGACGCCGTCGGACCGCCTGCTGCGGTGGCGTGACGGCATCGTCGCCCAGGAGCGTGAGATCGCGCGGTTCCGCACCCGCCACCCAGGCGAGCGGATGGGCGGGACGTGGTGGGTCAGCCCCTCCGTCGTCGGCCTGACCAGGACGACGCGCTCGCTGGGCGAGGACGGGTCCGCCGCGCTCTGGCTCACCGAGGACGACCTGGGCTGGGAGACCGGCGACCTCGTTCCGTGCGTGATCGAGTCGACCGCCCGCGTCCTGGAGATCACCGGGCCGACGGACTGGTCGGACCTCGTCGGCACCTACCCGCTGGACGTCACGGCCTCGCGGCAGCCCGACTGGTACGAGACGGTCGCTCCACGCGAGGGCCGTTGGCTGACCCCCGACTGGTCAGCCGTCGCCCGCGACCACGACGCCGTGCACGTCAGCGTCCTGGCCTGGCTGCTGACTTCGGGCGGGGCCGTCGCCGTCGGCCCGGACGCGACGACGACGCTGGCCGGCTGGGACCCGGAC
>JBBSAL010000066.1:0-11212 GCA_038252305.1 Actinomycetales bacterium
ACCCTCGACAACTCCCTCTCCCATACGCTGCGGACCGTCAGACAGTCAGCGAGCGTACGGGCGTGATGGGGTCGAGGGTGGGGCCATTTCGGAGCATCACTGCACGCTCAGGGGTGGGGCCAGTTCCGAACGTCATTCCCAGCCGGGCATTCCCGGGAGCCTTCTTCTCCAGCCAGAAGCGCGACGAGCGAGGACGGTTCGACCACGTGCAGTGGTGGGGCATCGCGCCCCCCGTCGATCTCACAGGAGCGCCGAGGGACTCGGCGGCCGCGGCACGGGAAAGCCGCCGACTGCGCCGTCTTCGACCCCAGGCTTGGCTTGTGGCATCGGATGCGGGTGGTGCCTACATGGATGTCGGGGATCGTCGCGTTCGGGATTCCTTCATCGCGGCCCGCACGCTCGACCCCTCAGACAGAACCGAAGTCGAGATCGTTCGGCTCATCGAGGCTCTCATGCCGAGAAGCAGGGGCCAGTCACCCACCCATCCTGGCCGTTCATCTCACAAGCGCCGCGAAGCCGTCTCAACGGCACGGGCGTTGGCGCTCGCTCTGCTGGTACCTCGGCTCGGGGTGCGCCCTGCGGCCCGGGAGCTGCTCCGCTGGGACCATGAGCTCGAGGCTCCCGATCGCAACGTCCGGGGCGGCGAGCTGGCGCACCGGGACGCCGATCATCCTCTTGAGGAAATGGAGTCCTATGCACTCGACGCCGCCGAAACGGCCGTGCTGAGGTCCGCGGCCTGAGCATGGCGGGCACTGGGGATCGATCCAAGACGGTAGCTCACGCCTCAGTCGGTGCCTCGCTGCGCAGACGAGGTCACACCCCTATCGCCGCGGCGACCTCCGGCCACGTCCGGTCCGTCTCCCCCTCAAGCCGCCGGAGGTAGACGGTCGTGACCGCCAGGGAGCTGTGATCGAGGAACGCGCTCACGGCCTCGACCGACTCCCCGGCATCCCGCCGAAGCTTCGCCGCCGAGTGACGAAGGATGTGGAGGCCGGACGGTGGCAGGTCCGCAGCCCGAAGGTATCGGCGAAAGCGCGCGCAGAACGTGGAGCTGGTCACGCCCCGCGAACCGGCTCCAGCCTGCCAGAGCGACTCGCTTGGGTCCATTGCCCCGAGATCGCGGTCGGCGTCCGCCAGCGTGGCGCGCAGCGCCTCGTACGCGGGTCGTGGAAGTTCTCGTCGACCGCGCTTGCCGCCCTTGCCGCGGTACGAGTAGAACGCGACGTTGTCTTCGACGCTGATGTCGCCGGCTCGGAGGCCGATGACCTCGGCGCGACGCCGGCCCGTGAGGACGAACGTCAGCAGGATCGCCCGGTCGCGCCGGCCGGCGATCGTGTCCGGGACGACAGCCAGCAAGCGACGTATCTGGTCGGCGGTGAGCCCTCTCGCGGGTGCCGTGATTGCCCTCGGCCGTTC
This sequence comes from Actinomycetales bacterium, assembly GCA_038252305.1. Classification (GTDB taxonomy): domain Bacteria; phylum Actinomycetota; class Actinomycetes; order Actinomycetales; family Cellulomonadaceae; genus Actinotalea. The sequence continues at coordinate 1,417 of JBBSAL010000066.1, forward strand.
GACGGCATCGCAGGGGTTCGAGGTCACGAGGCCCATCCGGATGAGAAACCGGAAGAAGGAACTGAGACAGGCGATCCGCGCACTGATCGTCGCCGGCGACGGGGCGCGACCCGAGAGGCCAATCCCGTGGGTCCAGGGAAGGACGTCGGCTGGCTTCACCCGATCAGGCGTCCGCGAGGCGAAGAACGGCCAGAGCATCCGGCTGTAGGACTCCACGGTCCGGCAGGAACCCGAACGGTTGCCCTTCTCGACGAGGAAGACGTATAGCGCTTGGTCCCATGCCGACGGATCGCCGGACTGGAGAGCGGGGAGGGGAGTGGCGGTCATCGGGCACCTCATCGTGTGGCTGGTGCTTACATGACTCACTCAGGTGTCGTGGAAACGCAACACGGTGCCGGGATCGTGGCGCTGATCCGTCGCTGGCTCGCGTACTGCCGTGGGCGGTCGGGCGACCTGCAATGCTTCGCCGGTCCCCAGTTGCGTCCCACTGTGCACACCGCCACTCTTGTCGTGGACGTGCCATTTAAGGTGTCACAGTCCCTGGTGCAGGATGGTGCAGAAGCGGACGCGGTTCTCGCTCCGCAGCGGGAGGTCCGAGCACGCGGAGCACCGTCAGCAGTTCCCCCGGGCGGCAGGATGAGCCGGCCGGCGCACGTCCCAATGCCGCCGCAGGTGGAGGCGGTGGTGTCCGCTCGCGTATCCGTCGACAACGCCCCCTCCATGAGGTCCCGAACGCGCATTCTTGCGCAGGCGGCAGTTCTACTGGGAGGACATCTCGTGGCCAAGATCACCTACGACCTGCTCCGCGGCGCATGCCAGGCCGGTGGCCCGAGCGTGCTGGTCTCGACGACCGAGCTGGCACCGGCTGGCGGCCCGATGGCCTCGGTTGCGCCGGCGAGGTTCGTGACGCCAGGGGCGAACAGCCACGCCACCTACGCCTATGAGCACCGGTTCGTGGACGGTGCGGCCGCCCGGGTCGTGATCCTCGATTCGAAGCAGTCGCAGCTCAACCGGGCCGAGGCCAGCCTGGCCCAGGCGATCGCCGATGGCGTCGCGCCGCTCACCCGGGTGCCGCACGTCGAGGTCACGTACTCGCGGGACGGGGAGCGCGAGTGCTTCACTGACCTTGAGCTGCCCCACCGCGCGTACGATGGGCACATCCGGGCGGGCTCGGTCGGCGGGAAGCCTGCGACCGAGCATCCGACGTACCGCGCCGCGCGCAACGCGACGCCGGCAAACGCCCGCGCCCTGCTTGAGTTCAGCCCGATCACACTCGTGTACGGCGGATGGGACGCGACGCGGAAGTCCCGGCAGGGCCGGTGGCGCAGCGCCCTGGTCGGAGAGATCATCGGCGTCCTGGCAGACCAGTCCTTCGACCAGCGGTCGGCCCCCATGCGGGGCGGCGCGCGCGTCGACCCGGTCGCGATGCAGGTCCAGCTCGGCAAGACCGCGATGATCGCGATCGCCGACGCCCAGCGAGGGGAGCTGAGCCCGAAGCTCTACGAGAAGATCGTGAAGGCGGCCAAGTCCGCCGACGAGAAGGCCGCCGGGCCGACCTCCGCATCGACCCTGGGGCTCGGCGGGATCCCGCCGACGCTCGAGCAACTCGCGGGCGTCGCGTGCACGCGGATCGTGCGCACCCATGTCCTCTCGCTCGCGACGCTCCGCCAGATCCGCTTCGGGACGAACCCGGACGGCGATGCCGCGTGCCGTGCCCTGCTGGCGGCACTGGCGCTCAATGGGCTCGTGCGGTCGGACGCCGAGCTGTACCTCCGGGCAAACTGCGACCTGGTCGAGGCGGGCCCGACCTGCGTCTCGATCGACCGGCGCGCGGGCAGTTCGAACGTGCTCGAACCGCTCGATATCCCGTCGGCCGACGCTCTCCTCGCTGAGGCGATCGATGCCGCCGGGCGCGACGCTGGCGTCGCGTGGAGCGGCCAGGTGTTCGCGGTCGAGGGCAACCCGGAGGTCATCGCGAGCGCGGACGACGCAGCCCCCGAGGAATGAGCGATGCCTTTCTCGATCGTGGCTGAGTTTCCGCTCGGCACGTACCGGGGGCACCGTCCCGACGGCCGTCTCGATCCGCTCCCGTCACCGGCCCGGCTCCACGCCGCCCTGCTCGCCGCCGCGGGCCAGGGTCCGCGCGCAGAGCCCGCTGCCGACGGCCTGACTCCGCGTGCCGCCGACCGCGCCGCCCTGGCGTGGCTGGAAGTCCATGTCCCCGACGCCGTCTCGACTCCCCGGACCGTCGTCGACGGCGACCTTGCGATCGCGTACCGAGCCGAAGGCTTCTTCGGCGTCCGCGAGAAGCGGCGGGTGGGGGCGACGCGAAGCGAGAACCTCGGTGCCGTCGCGCTCGCGGCACCGGTCGCCTGGCTCTGGGACGATGCGCCGCCTGACGACATCGCGGTCGCCCTCGCCGAGTTGTGCCGGGAAGTCTCGCATCTCGGCACGGCCGACTCGCCGGTCGTGCTGCGAGTGGGGGAAGCCACTCCGACGCACCGGCTCGATCGCGACGCGAACCTGTTCGCCGGAGATGGGCCCGAGTTCGAGATCCCGCGGCCCGGTCGGACCGCGGCGCTCGAGCGTGCCTTCGCGGGAGTGTCCGGCCGAGTGCCGTCCGTGGCGGCGGACCGAGCCAGCCGCGCGGAGGCCGCCATTACCAGCCCGGTGGAACGATCCGCGATCGCGCTCGCCCGGTACGTCACCGTCGAGGCTCCCCCGGCCGCGGCACCGTGGCCGACCGTCGTACTGCTGCCGGTCGACGAGTGCCTCCCACCCGATGCCCGGGTCGCGTGGAGCGTCGCGCTCCACCGTGCGCTCATCAGCAGGATCGGCGACGGCGCGCCCGCCCTCGTCACCGGGCGGTACCAACCCGGGCTGGCGCGTCCAGCGAACCGGCTCGCGATCCAGTACGTGCCCGCCTCGATCCCGGGCGCGCCGTTCATGAATGCGGCGGGCGCCTTTGCGCTCCTGGTCCCGGCCGATGCGGACCCGGCGGACCTCGCGACGCTCGATCGGGCGGTCCGCGCGCTCGAGGAGGTCCGGGTCGGGGCGCACCGGCGCATCCGCCTGGACCACGGGTTCCTGGCGGCTGACGGTGCCGCGTTCTGGTCGCCGGTGCCCGAGGGGCACGTCCGCGTCTGGGTCACCGCGACCGCGGCGGTGCCGGAGTCCCGCCCCGTACACGGGCGGTCGTGGACGATCGGCGATGCGGCGCTCCTCTCGGTGGGCTTGATGCTGCGGGACCGGTTCCCCCGGCCAGCGCGGCGGGCCGACTGGTACAAGGCGCTCGTCGCCGGCGTTGCCGCCGCCGGGGCCGAGGTGCTCGAGGCCCACAAGCTGAACAGCGCCGGTGGCGGACGATACGTCCACCGCGTGTCACCGGAGGCCGCCGTCCAGCCGTACCGTGCGGCCCTGCGGCTCGGGCAACTCCTCGGCGACCGGACGATCCTTGCAATCGGTCAGAGCCGCCATCTCGGCGGGGGTCTGCTTGCGCCGCTGGACCTGCCCGCGGGGATCCTCGCCCACCCGCCGTCGCGCGCGGCTGTCCCATGACTCTCGCGGCCGACGACTTCGAGGCATTCTTCGCGGCGGTCCACGGAGGCCAGCCCCCCTTCGCGTGGCAGCGCCGCCTGTTGGACACGGTGCTGGAGCAGGGCCGGTGGCCCGACCGGATCGTCGCGCCGACCGGGGCCGGCAAGACCGCCGTGATCGACGTCCACGTGTTCGCGGTCGCCATAATGGCCGCCGGCAGCGGGCCCCGGGTGCCCCGCCGCCTTTCGCTCGTCGTGGACCGGCGGGCGCTCGTGGACAGCCAGTACGACCTCGCCGTGCGCGTGAACCTGCTCCTGCGGGAAGCCGGGGATGCCGGCATTCTCAGCGAGGTCCGCGCGCGCCTTGCCGCGCTGCGCAGCGGCCGCGCCCCGAACGCCGACCCGCTGGTCGTCGCGATGCTCCGGGGCGGCGTTGCGCCGTCGCGCCGGTGGGTGGACGACCCGACGGCGGCGGCGATCATCTGCGCCACGCCAGCGATGTGGGGCAGCCGCCTGCTCTTCCGCGGGTACGGGACGAGCCGGCTCGCCCGGCCGCGGGAGGCGGGACTTCTCGCGTACGACTCGGTGATCGTGGTCGACGAGGCGCACCTCGCGCGCCAGCTCGTCGCCACCGCGCGCCGGATCGATGCGCTCGAGGGGATGGCGTCATCGCCGCCCCTGGTGCCGAGGGTCCAGGTGGTCGAAGCCACGGCGACCATCGGCGGCGAGATGGGCCTGCGGTCGATCGACGTGACGGCGGACGACCTGCGCCCTGATCGGGCCGGGGGCGACGTGCTCGCAACTCGGCTCCTCGCGCCCAAGCCGGTGCGGATGCTCCCGAGTCCCGACTGGCCTGCAGGATCTGTCCCGGCGCGCGCATCGCTGGCCCAGATGCTGGCCGACCATGCCGACGAGCTGCTGGCCGTCCACGGGAGGACGATCGGCTGCGTCACGAACACGGTGGCGACCGCGGTCGCCGTGGCAGCGGAGCTCCGCAAGCGCGGGCGGGTCGTGGAGCTGCTCGTCGGGCGGATGCGGCCGCACGACATCGCGGCCCTCCGCCGCCGCCGGCCCAAGCTCCTGACGATCGACGGAGACCCGGACGTTGACGTTGTCGTGGCGACCCAGACGGTCGAGGTCGGGATCGACGCGGACTTCGCGGCGATGGTCACCGAGCTCGCGGCGGGGTCAGCGCTGGCTCAGCGCGCCGGGCGGGTCAACCGCGTCGGCCGCCGCGCATCCACCGAGGTCCGGGTCGTCGTCCCGGCGGGCCCTGTCGGCCCCAAGGGTGCACCACCCTACGAGGCGGACGAGCTCGGGCCCGCCCTCGACTGGATCACCCGACGCGCGGCGTCCGACGGCGGGCTTGCTCCGTTCCTCGTCGCCGGGGACCCGCCGCCGCCGGCGGTCCTGCGCCGGCTCGTGCTGGGGCGCCCCGAGGTGTGGGATGCGCTGTACCTCGCGAGGACGTCGGACGCCCTCTTTGCCGAACCTGACCTCGAACTCCTGCTCGCCGACGACCTGGAGCCCGACACGGATGTCTCGGTGGTGGTGCGCAGGCGCGTGTCCGATGATCCGATGGTCGAGCTGCTCCTGCTCCGGGTGACGCCCCCCCGGGCGGCCGAGTGCTTCCCGGTCACGCTCGTCGTGTTGCGCGCCCTGCTGGACCGTGTGCGTGCCAAGGCGGCCGTCGGCGCGCCGGCCGTGTACCGCTGGCGCGCCGACGAGCTCGACCTGCTCCGGGACGAGGATGACCCGCGCCCCGGCGACGTCATCGTCGTCGGCGACGACGATGCCTGGTTCACCCAGGGCGTGGTCAGTGTCGATGGGACCGAAACCTCGACGGATGTGCTCGAGGACTGCCGCGACGCCGAACCGTTCCTGATGCGCATCGGTTCGGGCATGCCCGTCGACACGGAGACGGGCGGGCGGATGGGGGACCTGCTCCTCGCCCGACTCGGATCGGTTCTATCGGACCCCGCCGAAGACGGCCGTGCCCGGCGGGCCGCGATGGCCACCGTGATCGCGGAGGTCACGCAACGGCTTGGCACGGCTGCGACGGAGGCGGCCAGGGAGCGGCTGCGGGTGGCCGTCGGGCTCCTCGGGCGGCGCCTGGCGGACACCGCGATCGAGATTGGCCCCGCGTCCGACGATGGCGTGCCGGCGTGGGTCGTCATCGCCGACCAGCGGCGACGCCTCGGCGACGAGGACGTGCGGCAGACGTGGACTGGCCGCGCCGTCGCGGTCGGTCTCGAGGAACACCAAGCCGATGTTGCGGACCGCGTGGCGGAGATCGCCGGCCGTCTGGCGCTGGACGGCCCGATCGTGGAGGCCCTGCGCCTGGCGGGCGCCCTGCATGACGAGGGCAAGCGGGACCCCCGGTTCCAGAACCTCCTTCGGGGCAAGGATGGGGGGACCGTGGGTACGCCGGATGCCGCGCCGCTCGCGAAGAGCGGCCGTCGCACGCCGGCCGAGTACCGCGCGGGCATCGCATCTGCCGGGTTGCCGACGGGCTGGCGACACGAGCAGCTCTCGTCCCTCGTCGCCTGGACCAAGACAGGTGGGGGCGCCTCAGCCGCGTCGCGGCTCGTGACCCGCCTGGTCGGGACCAGCCACGGCCACGGGCGCAGCACCTTCCCGCACACGCGCGCGGGGCTGGTCGGGAGCGACCAAGAACTCGCCGGGGTCGGCGAGGCGCTCCACGACCGGGGCGTGTGGGACGTCATTGTCGATGTAACCCACGAAACCCACGGCGTCTGGGGATGCGCCTACCTCGAGGCGCTCCTGCGGGCCGCCGATGGCCAGGTGTCGGGTGAGGCCGATGAGTGAGCTCGAGCTCCCCGGAGACATCCGGGTCGCGCTTTCTCACGTCGCTGCGTACGGGCTCGCGGCGATCCTCGAGGCGGCGGGCTGTCCGGACGTGACCCTCCGCTGGACGCCATCGCTCGACAGTCGTGCGGTCGTCATCGCCCCTGATCGCGACCCCGACGACATGGCCTCGGCCGTGCGCGACCATGCCCGCCAGCATGCCGGCGCGGCCAACTGGACAGCGGCGACCGCCGAGGTCGGCGGTGCCGTGGTGGGGCGGCTGAGCCCGAGGATCAAGTCCCCGACGGACGACGCCGGATGGTGGGAGCTGGCCCGGCTGCGGCGGCAGTCGATCGACGAGGAGATGGCGCACACCCGCTGGCTCGACCTGCGGATGCTCGGGGCGCTCGGCGAGCCTGCCTACTGGCGTCTCGATGCGCAGGGCGCCCGCCGACCGGACCAGGGGGCGAGCCGCTGGGAGATGAAGACACGGAACCACGGCCAGGACTTCGTCCGGCACCGACTGCGTCGGCTCGCGCTGTCCGTCGCGGATCGCGATCTCGCCGCGGTGCGCGACGGCCTGACCGGAGCCCGCGCCGAGGACGAGGTAGGGAACAATGCACTCGACAGCCGGACCGGGACGGGCCTCGCGGGCCCGGGACCCGTCGACAACGCCCTCGCTTGGTGTGCGCTCTGGGGGTTGAGTCGGCTCCCCGTGGTGGCGAAGGTCGGTAACCAGTCCGAGAGTGCTGGCTACCTGTTCATCCGGCGAGTCGGCGCACCGCGCCAGGGCTGGTTCCACCTGCCGGTGCCGGATCGCCCGTTGACCCTCTCGAGGCTGGGCACCCTGATCGCGAGCGAGCAGCTCGTCGTGGCGGTGCGCTCCGAAGCCGCGCCGTCCGACGCCGGCGGGCTGGGCGCCCGATCAGCCCGTGAGTGGCTGATCGCTCGTGGAGCCGGCGCGCTCGTGAGGTTCCCGGTCTGGGTCTCGGGCAATGCCAGCGCACCCGAGCGGCGGGCCCTCCTCGGATCGGTCAGCCGGCTGGCGCCATGACGGTGTCCCGGGCAGCACAGCCGCCGGACGAGGACCCGATACCGATCAGCCTGGTGGCCAACCACGTGTTCTGTCCCCGACGAGCCTGGCTCGAAGCAGCCGGCGAGGTGACGGACACGGCGCAGATGGCCGAGGGCGTCGCCCATCACGCGGCCACCGACGATCCCGCTACCAGCCGCCCCGCGGCGGTGCGCGCCATCGAGGTTGCTGATCAAACGGTCGGCGTGATCGGGCGATGCGACACGGTCGAGGTTGCGGCGGACGGCACCCTGACGGTCGTCGAGTACAAGGCCACGCCGATCCGGCGTCTTCCCACGGTCTCCGAGGCGATGAGGGTTCAGCTCGCCCTGCAGGTCGGTGCGCTCCGGTCCGTCGGCTACACGGTCACCGGGCAGGTTGTCTACTTCGCCAACCATCGCGTGCGGGTGCCGGTCGAACTTGGCCCGGACGAGATCGCGAATGCACGAGCCGCGGTGATCGAGACCCGGAAGACCATCGAGTCGCCGGATGCTCCACCACCCCTCGAGGACGACCCCCGCTGCGCGTCGTGCTCGCATGCCGGGGTCTGCCTGCCAGACGAGCGGGCCGAGACGGCGATCACCCGACGGATCCTGGTGGCGGATCCTGACTCTCAGGTCGTCCACCTGACAACGCCTGGCTCGCATGCATCGCTGAGAACCGGCCGGATGCTCGTCCATGCTCGGGGCGAGGAGATCGCGTCGATCCCGATCGAGCGGATCCAGAGCGTCGTCGTTCATGGCAACGTCGACCTGAGCGGCGCCCTGATTCGCGAGCTGCTGTGGCGGTCGCTGTCGGTCGTCTGGTGCACCGGCACCGGGCGAGTCGTTGGATGGGCCGTGCCCGGTGCTGGGCCGAACGGGGCCGAACGAGTGAGACAGCACGAGGCGTCCGCGGGCGGTCGCCTCGATCTCGCGCGTGAGTTCGTCGGCGCCAAGATCGCGAACCAGGCGACGCTCCTCCGCCGGAATGGGCATGCGGAGGATGCCCTGCCGTTGATGCGCGGGCTGCAGCGCTGCGCTGGGACGGCCCGATCGGCGATGGAGCTGCTGGGCGTCGAGGGTGAGGCGGCCGCGATCTACTTCTCGCGCTTCGGGACGATGCTGGCAGCTGCCGTCCGGGCCTCCGGAATCGACTTCGTCACGCGGGGTGGCCGACCGGCCCGGGACCCCGTCAACGCCTCCCTCAACTACGCCTATGCGCTGCTGCTGGGCGATGTCGTACGCGCGGTGGCGGCGTGTGGCCTCGATCCCCACGCGGGGTTCCTGCACACGAGCACGCGCAACAAGCCGGCGCTCGCACTCGATCTGTGCGAGGAGTTCCGCGCTCCCATCGCGGACTCGGTCGTCGTCGGGGCCTTCAACAACCGGGAGTTGCTGCCCAGCGACTTCTCCAGCGTGCTCGGGGCAACCCGGCTTCGTGATGGCGGCCGCAGGAAGTTGATCGCTGCCTACGAGCGGCGGGTGCAGACGGAGTTCCGCCATCCGGTGTTTGGCTACCGGACCGCGTGGCGACGCGCGATGGAGGTTCAGGCCCGAATGGTCCTGGGTGTCATCGACGGCACCCAGGCGCGATACGTGGGCGTCAGGGTTCGATGAGTCGCGATGCGGCCCGCCGCTACCTGGTCGCCTACGACGTCGCCGATGACCGGCGTCGGACCCGGGTGGCCGCAAAGCTCTCCGGCTACGGTGACCGGATCCAATACAGCGTGTTCGTCATCGACGGGCGACCCGCGAAGCTGGTCCGCCTTCGGGCGGCGCTAGTACGGCTGATCGACGATGCGTCGGACTCCGTGCTGATCTGCGATCTCGGCACGGTGACGGTCGACCTGGGCCGCCGGTTCGATATCATCGGCCGCCGCCGCCCGTTGACCGACGAGCGCGTGCTGATCTCTTGATGCTGCGATGGTCGGCACCAAGAACAGCGCGTCGAGGCTCTCTTCGGTCGCATCCAGGTGCGGGCATCCACTGATATGGCGACGGGCGGTACTACGAGCGGCTCGGCGACGCGGGTGTCACGCTGGGGCGCTCGCGTTACCACGTCCGGGTTGCGCGCCCTGCTTGAGCGTGTACGATCGAGTCCGGGTCGGCCCGCGAACGGCAGCACCGCCTCGGCCAGAGGCCACGAAGCGGAGCCGAGCGTGGAGACCCGGTTGCAGCGCCTCAACGGCGCTGCCTTCATTGAGGGGAGACGGGCGCCATCGAGAGGACGAGATCGCGGTAGTTGCAGCGCCTCAACGGCGCTGCCTTCATTGAGGGGCGCACGACTCGCAGGACGTGGCGCACGCCGTCCGGTTGCAGCGCCTCAACGGCGCTGCCTTCATTGAGGGTGCGACAACTGTGACGCTGCGATCAGGGAGGGCGAGTTGCAGCGCCTCAAC
>JBBSAL010000067.1:0-10010 GCA_038252305.1 Actinomycetales bacterium
CGTTAGCGTGGGACACGAAGGCCTCCAGGGTGTGAAGCGGTTCCTCGACAGCTCCACTTCACATCTGGGGGCCTTCACCTGTCAGCCCGACTCACCGCCATCGGGCGGGACAACCTCCCTGGACATCACAGCTAGCCAGCCCGGGGGGACTGAGCGCCGGCGCGGGCCACGAGCTCTGCCAGTGCCGCCGCGACGGGCTCCGGGTTCTCGATGCACGTCATGTGCCCTGACCCCGGCACCACCACGAGTGCGCCGTCCGGCAGCGCGTCGAGCATGTGCCGGGCTTCGTCGAGCGGCGCGAGCTCGTCCTCCTCGCCGACGACGACCACGGCCGGTCCCGCGAACCCGGCGAGCACGGCGGTCCGGTCGGGTCTGGCCGCCATCGCCCGCTGCGCCCACGCGACGGCCGCCGGGCCCTGGTCGCGGATCCACCCCTCGAGCCGTTCGACCAGGTCCGGCCGAGCCACACGGTTGCCGGCGCCGAGGAGGGTCGTGCGCATGCCGAGGACGGCCTCGATCGTGAGCTCGGACGCGACCGTGTCAGCCACCTTCAGGCGACGCGCGCGGGCGACGTCACCGTCGGGCGTGGACCGCGTGTCGACGAGGCCGAGCCCGGCGACGAGGTCGGGGTGCCGCTCGAGCAGGGCGAGGGCGACGTAGCCACCCATCGAGAGCCCGACGACGACCGCGCGTGGGACGCCGGCCGCACGTAGCGTCGCCGCGACACCGTCGGCCATCACGTCGAGCGAGGGCAGGTCCCCACCGACGTTCACCGCGACATCCGGGCCGGTCGGTGACGTGCCGAAGCCAGGGAGGTCGGGAGCGAGCACGGTCGGGTCGCCCCGCAGCAGGTCGGTGACGTCGAGCCACATCCGGTGGTCGAGCGGGAAGCCGTGCAGCAGGACGAGCGGCACGTCTCCCGGCGCGCCTCTCCTCAGGGTGTGCAACGCCAGCAGGCCATCGGTCGTCATCTGCCTCTCCCTCCTCGTCGGACAGGTCGCCCTCAGCGCACCTCGTCGGCGCCGTCGGCCGAGTCGAGCGCACCGGACCAGGTCGTCGGGAGCGGGGCGTGGCCCGGGCGCACGTGAGCCACGATCTCGTCGAGCACCCGACGCACCGACGCCTCCCCGACCCACAGGTGCTTCGCTCCGTCGACGCCGATGACCTCGGCCTGGTGCACGCGGGCGAACCGCCGGCGTGCCTCCTCGGGCCGCAGGTAGTCGTCGAGCTCGGGGACGAGCGCCACGAGCGGTCGGCCGAAGCGGTCCCAGGTGTCCAGGTCGACGTCGGTGGCCCTGGACAGCGGCGGGGAGAGCAGGATGGCGCCCTCGATCGCCGGGTCCACGCCGTGCATGAGGGCCAGCTCGGTGCCGAAGGACCAGCCGACGAGCCACGGGTGCGGCAAGCCGGTGAACTCCGCGAACTCGATGGCGGCGGCGACGTCGAGACGCTCGGCCGCTCCCCCGTCGAACTCCCCCTGGCTGCGCCCGCGCGGGCTGGAGGTGCCGCGCGTGTTGAAGCGGAGCACGGCGAGGTCGGCGAGCGCCGGCAGGCGCCAGGCCGCCTTGCGGAGCACGTGCGAGTCCATGAAGCCGCCGTGCGTGGGCAGCGGGTGCAGCGTCACGAGCGTGGCGACCGGGTCCCGCTCGGCCGGGAGCGCGAGCTCGCCGACAAGGGTGAGCCCGTCGGCAGTGTGCAGCTCGATGTCGCTGCGACGTGCCGGAAGCACGCTCAGTGCCCTGATCTCGGCGCTCGCGCCGGTGCCCTGGATGCTCATCACCCCGAGCCTAGCCGCGCAGCCGCAGGACGGTCTCCTCGAGGTAGGCGGCGACCCCGTCCTTGGTGTGCGGCCCGCACACGACGTCGGCGATGGCCAGGACGTCGGGATGGGCGTTCGCCACGGCGCAGGCGCGGCCGGCCCAGCGCAGCATCTCGAGGTCGTTGGGCATGTCGCCGAAGGCCCAGACCTCGGTGGCGTCGATCCCCCGCTGTGCCGCCCATCGCGCGAGGGTCGCGGCCTTCGTGACCCCCGGCGCGGTGATCTCGGCCAGGCCGAGTGCTCCGGAGTCCGCCAGCAGCGCGCGGTCGCCGATGACCTCACCCACCCGCGCGGCGAGCTCGTGGTCCGGGACGGCGCACCGGGCCAGCAGCTTGCCCGTGCGTCCGTCGAGCAGCGTCTCGAGGCGCCCGGCCGACGGCGTGCCGTCCGGGACGGGCCAGCGTGCCGGGAAGTCCCGTTCGACGGCCAGCCCCGAGACGCGCTCCGCCGCGAAGCGCACCTGCGGCAGCTGCTCGCGCAGGTCCGTCATGAGCTCGCGGACGAGGTCGTCGTCGATCGGGTGGGACTCGAGCTCGCGGCCGGTGGCGACGTCCACGACCAGCGCCCCGTTGAGACAGACGACGGTGCCGTGCCCAGAGACGACCGCGGCGAGCTCGTCGAGCCAGCGCGGCGGCCGGGCCGTGACGAAGAGGACCTCGACCTCCATGGCTGCCAGGGCCCCGAGCACGGCGGCCGTACGCGGCGAGAGCCTCCCCGAGCCGTCGAGCAGCGTGCCGTCCAGGTCCGTGGCGATGAGCCGCGGCCTCACCGACGCCTCCCGCGGGCTGCCCAGCAACCACGGTGCCAGTGGCGCCGGTCCTCGATGCCGGCCTCCGGTCCGCCCCACGCGTCCTGCGACCAGGTGACCAGGTGCGCCGCCCCCGGGGGGATCTCCTGGCGGCAGCCGGGGCAGACGTAGCTCTTCAGCGCCGCGGGACCGCTGATGGTGCGCACGGTCCAGGTGCCGTCGGCACCCTCCTCGCGGCGAGAGCCGCCCCGCGCGCGGTCGAGATCGAGCTCGGGGTGCTCCTGGCCCCAGGGTCTCTTGCTCGACCGGTGCGCCATGAGCCCCATTCTGCCGTCAGGAGAGACCGGCCGCCGTCTCGACCGGCGGGAGCGTCGAGGTGCGGGCGACCTCTCGGTACCAGTACGCCGAGTCCTTCCAGGTCCGCTCGAGCGTCTCGTAGTCCACGCGCACGATGCCGAACCGGCGGTGGTACCCGTAGGCCCACTCGTAGTTGTCCATCAGCGACCACAACAGGTAGCCACGCACGTCCGCGCCCGCGTCCATGGCCACGCCGACGGCCTCCAGGTGCCGGGCGAGATAGCTGACCCGGTTCTCGTCGTGCACCCGGCCGTCGGCCGAGACCTCGTCGTCGAAGGCCGCACCGTTCTCGGTGATCATCAGGGGCTGGTCGGGGTAGCGCTCGTGCAGCTCGACGAGCAGGTCCGTCATGCCCTGCGGGTCGATGTTCCAGCCCATCGCCGTGTAGGGCCCCGGCTGGCGGAGCCACTCGATGTCGTCGCAGCCCAGCCAAGGGCTGGCCGCGCCGGCCCGATGACCGTCGGCCGCCGCGGTTCCGAGCTCCACCGGAGCCGGGGCTCCGGCGCGCACCCGGCCGGTGGAGTAGTAGTTGACCCCGAGGACGTCGATCGGGACGGCGATCGCCGCGAGGTCGCCGTCGTGCACGAAGGACCAGTCCGTCAGGTGCGCCGTCTCGGCCAGCAGCTGCGCCGGGTAGGAGCCCTCGAGCATCGGCCCGAGGAATGCCTCGTTCGCGATGCGGTCGATGCGTGCCTTGGCCTCGACGTCCGCCGGGCTGTCCGCGCGGGTGACGTGCAGGTTCAGGGTCACCGAGACGGGCGTCTGCTCGCCGAGCACCCCGCGGATCGCTCCGGCCGCCAGACCGTGCGCGAGGTTGAGGTGGTGCACCGCGGCGAGCGAGGATCCCCCCTCGGTCCGGCCAGGCGCGTGCCCGCCGGAGGTGTAGCCGAGGAAGGCCGAGCACCACGGCTCGTTGAGCGTGGTCCACATCGAGATGCGGTCACCGAGCTCGGTCGCCATGATCGCGGCGTAGTCGGCGAAGCGGAGGGCGGTGTCGCGGTTCATCCAGCCTCCCGCGTCCTCCAGGGCCTGCGGGAGGTCCCAGTGGTAGAGCGTCGCCACCGGGGCGATGTCGGCGGCCAGGAGCTCGTCGACGAGCCGGGAGTAGAAGTCGAGGCCGGCCCGCAGCGGAGCGCCGGTCCCGGTCGGCTGGATCCGCGGCCACGCGATCGAGAATCGGTAGGCCTGCAGGCCGAGCTCGCGCATGATCGCCACGTCCCCCGGGACCCGGTGGTAGTGGTCGGCCGCGACGTCGCCCGTGTGGCCGTCGAGCACGGCTCCCGGGACGCGGCTGAAGGTGTCCCAGATGGAGGGTCCACGGCCGTCCTCGGCCACCGCCCCCTCGATCTGGTAGGACGCCGTCGCGGCACCCCAGAGGAATCCTTCGGGGAAGACCCTGCTCACCACTGCACCTCCGCGTGTCCGGCAACCGCGGCGACGCTACCACCTCGTCGGGCACCGATCCGCTGGACCGATGGGACCGGTCTCGTCGTCGCACAGCAGGCGCAGCCTCAGGGGGCGAGACGCTCCAGGACCCAGCCCGCCCCCTCGCGCCGGTAGCGGAGCCGGTCGTGCAGGCGATCGCGCCGTCCCTGCCAGAGCTCGACGGTCATCGGCACGAGGCGGAAGCCCGTCCAGTGGTCAGGAAGGTCGACCTCTCGTCCGGTCCACTCCCGGTCGGTCTCGGCGTACGCCCGCTCCAGCGTCGCTCGGTCGGCGACCACCGAGGACTGCACGCTCGACCACGCCGCGAGCTGGTTGCCCCGCGGGCGCGACAGGAAGTACTCCTGCGTCTCGACACGGTCGACCTCGTGCACGCTCCCCCGCACGATCACCTGCCGATCCATCCCGTGCCACGGGAACACGACCGCCGCGTGCGGGTGCCCGAGGAGCTGGCGGGCCTTCGCCGAGCGGCGTTGGGTGAAGAAGGTCAGTCCGCGCGCGTCCAGGCCCTTGAGCAGCACGGTGCGGGCCGCGGGCAGGCCCTCCTCGTCGACGGTGGCCAGCACCATCGCGTTCGGCTCGACGAGCCCGGCCTCCTGCGCCTCGGCCAGCCAACGGCCGAGCTGGAGGACGGGGTCGGGATCGACGTCCGCCTCGGCCAGCGAGCCGAGGAGATAGCTGCGGCGCAGGGCGGCGAGGTGGTCGACGGGGCGGTCCATCTCTCGATCCTGCCTCGCCGGGTGGCGGAGCGACAGCCGAGCGGTGGTCTCAGAAGAGCCGGGCGTGCACGTCGTCCATCCCGCGCAGGGCGTCGTAGTCCAGCACGAGGCAGTCGATGCCCCGGTCGGTGGCCAGGACCCGCGCCTGCGGCTTGATCTCCTGTGCCGCGAAGACACCGCGGACGGGCGTCAGATGCGGATCACGGTTGAGCAGCTCGAGATACCGCGTGAGCTGCTCGACCCCGTCGATGTCGCCACGGCGCTTGATCTCGACGGCGACCGTGGCCCCGCTCGCGTCGCGTGCGAGGAGGTCCACCGGACCGATCGCGGTCGGGAACTCCCGTCGTACCAGCACATGGCCCGCGCCGAGCACCTGGATCTGCTCGGCCAGCAGCGCCTGCAGGTGGGCCTCGACCCCGTCCTTGATCAGTCCGGGATCGACGCCCAGCTCATGGGCGGAGTCGTGCAGGACCTCGAAGAGCTCGATCTCGAGCCGGTCGTCGGACTTCGTGTGCTGCACGTGCCAGACGGCGCTGACGCCACGGTAGGCCGCCTCGGTGTCGGGATCGAGCACCGCGAGCGAGCAGGGCGGGCTCATCCAGTTGAGGGGCTTGTAGGAGCCGCCGTCCGAGTGCAGCAGCACGCTGCCGTCGGACTTCACGACGATCAGGCGCGTCGCCCTCGGCAGATGGGCCGAGAGCCGACCGGTGTAGTGCGCCGAGCACTGGGCCACGACCAGCCGCATCAGCCGGACATCCCGACCCGGCGCGGGCCGGCCTCGAGCCAGCTCACCAGTCCGGAGTAGGGCGCCGAGGAGAGCTGGATCTCGAAGCTCTCCCCGCCGACCCGCACGAGCGCGCGCACCAGCGGCCGGCCGAGCTCGTCGACCTCGTCCAGCACGACGCGCTCGACGATCTCCAGCCCGTCCCGGGGCCACACGAGGGCCGGCCGGGGCGCGAGCGAGATCGCGCGCCACCACCGCAGGTGGCGCGCGCCGTACTGCGCGACGCCGTCGACCCAAGGCCCGGCCGGCTGGGAGGCCGCACGCACGGCACAGACGAAGGAACCGACCCGATGAGTCAGCGCCCGCTGCCGGGACACGATCAGCACGATGAGCAGCACGACCAGCAGGACGAGCACGCTCAGGCCGACCAGCTCCGGCAGGAACTCCACGACCGCGCGGCCCTCAGTGCCCGGCTGCCGAGGTCCCGGGCGCCTGCGCCGAGTCGACGACGATGGTCACCTGGTCCTTGTCGACCGAGAGGAAGCCGGCATCGACCTGGGCGTGCTGGACCTCGCCGTCGACCCCACGGATCCGCACCGAGCCGGCACGGAGCACCGCGAGCACCGGCTCGTGGCCGGGGAGGATGCCGATCTCGCCCTCGGCGGCGGGTGCGGTCACCATGAGCGCCTCGCCGGACCAGACGGTCCGGTCCAGCGCCACGAGCTCGACGGCGAGGTGAGCCACTAGCCGATCTCCTTCTGGATCCGGGCCCAGTTGCGCTCGAGGTCCTCCAGGCCGCCGATGTTGAAGAAGGCCTGCTCGGCGACGTGGTCGAAGTCGCCGTCGGCGATCTTGCTGAACGCCTCGACCGTCTCGGTCAGCGGCACCGTCGAACCCGGGACGTTGGTGAACTGCGTCGCCATGTAGGTGTTCTGCGAGAGGAACTGCTGGATGCGGCGCGCGCGCGAGACGACGATCTTGTCCTCCTCGGACAGCTCGTCGACGCCGAGGATCGCGATGATGTCCTGGAGCTCCTTGTTGCGCTGCAGGATCTGCTTGACCCGGACGGCCGTCTCGTAGTGGTCCCTGCCCACGAAACGCGGGTCGAGGATGCGCGAGGACGAGGTCAGCGGGTCGACGGCCGGGTACAGACCGCGCGAGGCGATCTCACGGGAGAGCTCGGTCGTCGCGTCCAGGTGGGCGAACGTCGTGGCCGGCGCCGGGTCGGTGTAGTCGTCGGCCGGGACGTAGATCGCCTGGAGCGAGGTGATCGAGTGGCCACGCGTCGACGTGATGCGCTCCTGGAGCTGGCCCATCTCGTCGGCGAGGTTCGGCTGGTAGCCGACCGCCGACGGCATGCGGCCGAGCAGCGTCGAGACCTCGGAGCCGGCCTGGGTGTACCGGAAGATGTTGTCGATGAAGAGGAGCACGTCCTGCTTCTGCACGTCGCGGAAGTACTCCGCCATCGTCAGGGCGGACAGCGCCACGCGCAGACGCGTGCCCGGCGGCTCGTCCATCTGGCCGAAGACGAGTGCGGTCTGCTTGATGACGCCCGACTCGGTCATCTCGTCGATCAGGTCGTTGCCCTCACGGGTGCGCTCACCGACACCGGCGAACACCGACACGCCGTTGTGGTTGTTGGCGACGCGGTAGATCATCTCCTGGATCAGGACCGTCTTGCCGACGCCGGCGCCACCGAACAGGCCGATCTTGCCACCCTGGACGTACGGGGTGAGCAGGTCGATCACCTTGATGCCGGTCTCGAACATCGACGTCTTCGACTCGAGCTCGTCGAAGGGCGGCGGCTGGCGGTGGATCGACCACCGCTCGCTTGCCGGGAGCGTCTCGCCCTCCTTGAGGTTGAGCACCTCGCCGGTGACGTTGAACACGTGGCCCTTGGTCACGTCGCCCACGGGGACGGTGATCGGTCCGCCGGTGTTGGTGACGATCGCGCCACGCACCAGACCGTCGGTCGGCTTGAGCGCGATCGCCCGCACCATGGCGTCGCCGAGGTGCTGGGCGACCTCGAGGGTGAGCGTGAACGAGCTCTCCCCCTCGCCCTGGGCGGACAGGTCGATCGGGACCGTGAGCGCGTTGTAGATCTCCGGGAGCGCATCGGCGGGGAACTCGATGTCGACGACGGGGCCGATCACGCGTGCGATGCGACCCGTGGGGATCGCAGCCGCGGGCGTGACCGCCGGGCCGGTGGTGGTCGTTGTCATCTGTCTTCCTGCCTTTCGACCGTGCTGGTCAGCTGCTGGTCTGGTGCTGGTCTGTGGGTGGTGCAGGGTCAGGAGGCGGCCAGCGCATCGGCGCCGGACACGATCTCGCTGATCTCCTGGGTGATCTCGGACTGCCGGGCCTGGTTCGCCAGCCGGGTGTACATCCGGATGAGGTCCTCGGCGTTCTCGGTCGCGGTGTGCATCGCCCGCTGTCGCGAGGCCAGCTCGGAGGCCGCTGCCTGGAGCAGGCAGGACTGGATCCGGCTCTGGACGTACCGCGGGAGCAGCGAGTCGAGCACGACCTCCGCCGAGGGTTCGTACTCGTAGAGCGGCAGCGCCTCGGTGTGAGCAGCGGGCGCCACCTCCTCGACGATCTCGAGCGGGAGCATGCGCAGCACCTGGGGGGTCTGCGTGACCATGTTGATGAACTGCGTGTAGACGATGTGCAGCTCGCCGACGCCGCCGTCGTCCTCCGGGGTGAGGAAGGCCTCGAGCAGCGTCGAGGCGATCTCCTCGACCAGCTCGGTCGACGGGGCGTCGGACTGGCCCGTCCACCGCCCGGCGAGCTCCCGGTTGCGGAACGAGAAGTAGGAGACCGCGCGGCGGCCGGCGGCGAAGACGACAGCCTCCTTGCCCTGCTGGGCGAGGCTCTCCATCAGCCGCTCGGCCTCGCGCAGGACGGACGCCGAGTAGGCGCCCGCCATGCCACGGTCGGAGGTGATGATGAGCACCGCTGCCCGACGCGAGTCCGGACGCTCGGTCGTGAGCGGGTGGTCGACACCGGCGTGCGTGGCGACGGCCGACACCGCCCGCGTGATCGCCCGGGCGTACGGCCCGGCAGCAGTCACCCGGTTGCGCGCCTTGCCGATGCGCGAGGCAGCGATGAGCTCCATCGCACGGAAGATCTTCTTCAGCGACTGGGTCGACCGGATCCGTTGCCGGTAGACGCGCTGCTGACCCGCCACGCTCAGCCCCGCTTCTGCTTGACGATCTGCTCCTGGGCGACGTCCGCCTCGGCCAGGCCAGGCTCCGCGACGTCGGTCTCGACAGCGGAGCGATCCGCGATGAAGCCGGCCGCGAAGTCGTCGATCGCGGCGGCGAGCTCCGCCTCGGTCTCGTCCGAGAGCTGGCCGGTCGAGGCGATCGTCGTCAGGACGTCGGTGTTGCGGCGCAGGTGGTCGAGCATCTCCTGCTCGAACCGCCGGACCTCGGACACCGGGACCGGGTCGAGCTTGCCCTTGGTGCCGGCCCAGATCGACGCGACCTGGTCCTCGACCGGGTAGGGCGTGTACTGGGGCTGCTTGAGGAGCTCCATCAGGCGAGCACCGCGGGTCAGCTGCTGACGCGATGCCGCGTCCAGGTCGGAGGCGAACATCGCGAAGGCCTCGAGCGACCGGAACTGCGCCAGGTCGATCTTCAGCGTTCCCGCGACCTTCTTCATCGCCTTGATCTGGGCCGAGCCACCGACGCGGGACACCGAGATGCCGACGTCGACCGCGGGCCGCTGGTCGGCGTTGAAGAGGTCCGACTGCAGGAAGATCTGACCGTCGGTGATCGAGATGACGTTCGTCGGGATGTAGGCCGAGACGTCGTTGGCCTTGGTCTCGATCATCGGCAGACCGGTCATCGAGCCCGCGCCCAGCTCGTCGTTGAGCTTCGCACAACGCTCGAGCAGACGGGAGTGCAGGTAGAAGACGTCGCCGGGGTAGGCCTCGCGGCCCGGCGGGCGACGCAGCAGGAGCGAGACGGCACGGTAGGCCTCGGCCTGCTTGGACAGGTCGTCGAAGACGATGAGGACGTGCTTGCCCTGGTACATCCAGTGCTGGCCGATGGCCGAGCCCGTGTACGGCGCGAGGTACTTGAACCCGGCGGGGTCGGAGGCGGGAGCCGCGACGATCGTCGTGTACTCGAGCGCCCCGGCCTCGGCGAGCGCCCCGCGCACAGCCGCGATGGTCGAGCCCTTCTGGCCGATCGCGAC
>JBBSAL010000068.1:0-9624 GCA_038252305.1 Actinomycetales bacterium
GGTCCCGCCGCGCGCCGCGCGCGGCACGCTCAACGCCAGCGCGGCCCTCCGCCGCCGCAGCGGTGCTTCTGGTCGTCGACCAGCACCGCGACGGTCCGCGCCGGGACCGTCACCGTGCCCGTCGCCACGTCCCACCGCGTCTGCCGGACGACACCGTCACTGCCGCGGGCCTGGACCGGCGACAGGTCGTACCGGGCACCGGCCAGGCCGTCGACGACGATCGTCGCCGGCTCGTCGGAGGCGTTGAGGACCACGAGCACGCCATCCAGACGACGGTCCACGTCAGGGCCGACGGTGTCGTCGATGCGCATGACGACGACAGCGGGTGTCGCGTCCGGCCCGCCGTTCGGGAAGGACACTTTCTGCTCGATGAGTGCGGCGGAGCCGAGCCGGAAGAGGTCGGTCGAGAACCGCAGGCGCAACAGGTCCTGCGCGGCCGCCGTCGCCTGGGCGATGTCCGCCGGTGCCGGCACGAGTGCGGCGTCGGCGAGCAGCGGCTGGTCGTAGACCCACTTCGCCTGGTTGTCGGCAGCCGGAGGCAGACCCCGGCCGAAGCCGTTGACCTGCCCGGAGAGGTCGAGGACGTTGAACCAGTCGCCGGAGTTGTAGGAGTTGCGGTCCAAGGACTTGCTGCGGAGCAGGTCCGCCCCCGCGTGCCAGAACGACGGGGTCTGGGCCAGCGCGGTGGTCGCCAGTGAGACGGTGTTCATCCGGACGCGATCGGCCATCGAGGTGCTCGGCGGCAGCTTGAGGGTCAGCGCGTCGAAGATCGTCTCGTTGTCGTGCGCGTCGACGTAGGTGATGACCTCCTCCGGGGAGTCCGCGTAGCCCGCCGGCTGACCGTTGTAGTCGATCTGCGCGCCCGTGCGCACGGAACCGTCGGACGTCTCGAACGAGAAGTCCTTCAGGTTGCCCGCCATGCCGAGCTTCACCAGGTCCTCGTCGTGCTGGAGGGTGGCGAGCTGCTGCGCGGCGTCACCGTTGACCGCTGCCCCGTTGGCATCGGTGTAGGCGCCGGAGCCGAAGCCCTGGATGCGCGGGTCCTCGTCGAACGGCCCGCCGCCGCGGACCGCGTCGCGGAGCCGGTCGCTGAAGGTGCCGATCCCGGTGCCGCCGAGCTGGCCCTGGGTCGCCTGCGTGAACAGCGCGTTGTTCGCGACCTCGCCGAAGTTCCAGCCTTCGCCGTAGAGGTAGACCCTCTTCCCGTCGACGCCGTCGCGGCGCATGGTCAGCGCGTCGAGCGCGTCCCGCACGGCCTGCATCGTCTCGACGCTGTGGTGGCCCATGAGATCGAAGCGGAAGCCGTCGACCTTGTACTCCTTGGCCCAGGTGACCACGGAGTCGACCATCATCTGCTGCGCCATCGTGTGCTCGGTCGCGATGTTCTGGCAGCAGGTCGAGGTCTCGACCGAACCGACGGCGTTGAGCCGGTGGTAGTAGCCGGGCACGACGCGGTCGAGGATCGACTTCTCGTCCTGGCCGCTCGCCGCGGTGTGGTTGAACACCTGGTCGAGGACGACCTGGAGGCCGTCGGAGTGCAGCGCGCCGACCATCGTGCGGAACTCGACGGTCCGCGAGCCGCCGTCCGGGTGCAGCGCGTAGGAGCCCTCTGGCGTCGTCCAGTGCAGCGGGTCGTAGCCCCAGTTGTAGCCGTCGCTGTCCGCCACCTGGGCGATGCAGGCCTGCTGCTCGGACGAGTCCGACGCGAAGGAGGCCAGGTCGCACGGCGGCGTGGCCTGGGCCGAGCGGTCCTCCTCGATCGAGGCGATGTCGAAGGTCGGCAGCAGATGGACCGTCGTCAGACCCGCGTCGGCGAGCTCGCGCAGGTGCGTACGTCCGGCGCTGTGCGGCTGGGCGAAGGCCAGGTACGTGCCACGCAGGGCGGCCGGGACCGTCTGGTCGCTGATCGAGAAGTCCCGGACGTGCAGCTCGTAGATCGTCTGGTCGACCGGGTCGACGACAGGCTGCTCGGCGACGCGCCACAGCCGCGGGGCCAGGCGTGGGTCGTCCAGGTCGACGAGCACCGAGTGCGTCGAGTTGACCGTGAGGGCGACGGAGGCCGGGTCGGTCACCCGGTTCACCTCGACCGCGTCGGTGCTCGGGGCGTACACGGTGACCTCGTACAGGTAGGCGGCGTTCTTCCAGTCCTTGCCACCCGCGATGGTCCACGCGCCGTCGGCGCGGCGCGTCATCGCGAGCCGCTCGGGCTCGGCGGTGGTGTCACCGTCACGCCAGAGCAGAAGGGCGACGTCCTGCGCGGTCGGCGCCCACACGGCGAGGCTCGGCCGGCCCCGGCTCCAGGTGGCGCCCATCGTGCGGTGCGCCGCCGCGGTGCCGTACAGGTCGTCGAGCACGCCGGGGATCTGCACCCCGGTGGCGGCGGTGAGGGTGTCGCCGTCCGCCTGCGTGACGAGGAGCTCGCCGGTGAGCCACTGCTCGATGTCGGCCGTGGTGGCGTCCAGGTGCAGCGCCAGGTAGCCCGACAACGCCGGGAAGCGGGCGCGCTGAGCGGCGGTGAGGCCGGCCGGGTCGTAGGTCAGCGCGGCCTGCTCCCCGCCGGAGACGGCACCGTCGACGACCTCGAGGGAGGCGTCAGGAGCGTGGTGCAGCGCCCACGTCAGGCCGGCCGGGTCGACACCGGCCGGGACCAGGCTCGCCGGCCAGGCGAGGGTGCCGGCGTCGACCCAGTGCGCCTGCCAGGTGCCGAGCCCGGCGAGCGGGGCGTCGGTGACCTCGATGGTCAGCAGGTGCGTCGCGCTGTCGTAGATGAAGGTGATGGGCTTGCCGCCCGGCGCGGTGAACGCGATGTTCGCGCCACCGAGGGCGCCACCCACGCCATAGTTCACGTCCCAGGTGCGACCGACGGCGACCTTGACCTCCCAGGCCCCTGCCGGGATCTGGGTGGTGGTGAAGGTCGAGATGCCGTCACCGTCCAGGTCCAGCAGGACGGTGGCCAGGCAGGCCTGGTCCCAGTCGCCGGCGCAGCCGACCTCGCTCTGGTAGCTGCCGGGCAGTGTCAGGAGCGGACCCTGCGCGCTGGACGTGAAGGCATGGCTCACCTCGTCGAAGACGAACGTCACGTCCGCCGGTGCGGCGAGCGAGAACGCGACGTTGCCGCCACCGAGGGCGCCACCCGCGCCGTAGCTGACGTCCCAGGTGCCGTCGATCGCGATCTTGTACTCGTAGTCGCCGGCGGGGACCGCGAACGTCCCGGCGTAGAGCCCGTTGCCCTGGTAGGCGAGCACGGTGGCGGTGCAGGCAGGGTCCCAGTCGCCGCAGCCCACGACGGTGTGCTGATAGCTGCCGGGAACGCTGACCTGGAGGTTGCCGAGCACGTCCGGGGGCGGCTCGACCGCGACGGCGCCGTCGACCGCGAAGCCGACGGACCCGTACGTCGAGGCGGCCGCACGGGCGCCCGAGGCGTCGGTGGTCACGGCGCGGTACTCGACGAGGGTGCCGTCGGCCACGCCGGTGAGCGGGGCGAAGACCCGCGGGCTGTTGCTCTCCGCGGTTCCGAGCGGCGTCCAGTCCGTGCCACCGACGACCCGGGAGGCGAAGGAGGTCTGCTGCCAGACGTCCGGCGTCGTCGCGGCGACGGGCGTCGAGCCGGTGAGCGCGGCGCCCGCGGTCGGAAGCGCGAGCGCGAGGTCGAGCGAGGCCGCGGGCGCGACCGGTCCGTCGGCCACCAGGACCAGCGCGGACAGCGCCGGGACGGTGAGCGAGATGACCCCTGCGGAGTCCGCGGTGGCCGGCGCGCCGCCGCCGTACAGCGGTTCGAACGTCGCGCCAGGGCTCAGCGAGGTGAGGGTGACCGCCGCGTCGGTGGCCGCGTTGTTGAGCGCGACGAGGTGCTCGACCTTGTCGCTCGGCAGCACGCGGGAGAACGCGTAGACCGAGTCCGCGCCGGAGACCGGCCGCTCGATCTGCGCGCCGTCGACGAGCGCCGGCGTCGCCGCACGGAGCGCCGCGAGGCCGGCGACGTGCTGGTAGAGCGGGGCGGTCGCGTCGAACCGGTCCGTCGAGCCGGCGATCACGCCGGTGAGCAGCTGCTGGTTCGCGTACTCGTCGACCAGGGTGGGGAACATGTCCTGCCGGGCGTCCTTGTCGGTCCCGCCGAGCGAGCCGTCGCCCTCGAAGCCCTGCTCGTCGCCGTAGTAGACGACGGGCTGGCCGCGCGAGAGGAACATCAGGCTGTGCGCCAGCTCGGACCGGGCCAGGCCGTCCGGGTCGTCGCGCAGCAGGTACCCGACCCGGCCCATGTCGTGGTTGCCGAGGAAGGTGGGCAGGGCGGTCGCGCTGGAGTGGTCGGTCGTGTACCAGTCGTCCGAGGCGAACAGGCTCGACAGCGCATCGGGGCTGAACCCGCGGGCGAAGGACGTCGCCGCGGACTGGAAGGCGAAGTCCAGCACCGAGCTCATGTCGGTGCCGCGCACGTAGGGCGCGGTCTTCGTCGCGTCGGCGTCGTAGACCTCGCCGAACATGAAGAAGTCGTCGTTGCCAAGGGAGGCCGCATGCGCCTTGACGGCCGTCGTGAACATCTGCCAGAACTCGAGGTTCACGTGCTTGACGGTGTCGATCCGGAAACCGTCGATCCCGAGGTCCACCCAGCCGTTGTAGACGTCGACGAAGCCCTGCACGACCGCCGGGTCCTCGGTCATCAGGTCGTCCAGGCCGGAGAAGTCGCCGAAGGTGGTGGACTCCCCGCTGTAGGTCGAGTCCCCCCGGTTGTGGTACTTCGTCACGTCGTTGAGCCACGCCGGGACCTTGAGGTCCGCCTCGGCCGGGTCGACGACGGGCACGTACGGGAAGGACGTCGCGGGGTCCAGCGCCGGGAAACTGCTGGTGCCCGCGTACGTCGCGGGATCGAATGTCGTCCCGGTGGCGTCGGTGTAGGGCCGATCGGCCTGGCTGACGTAGTCGTGGACCCCACCCGCGTAGTCGATGACGTCGGCCGTGTGGTTGGTGATGATGTCGAAGTAGACCTTGATCCCGCGGGCATGGGCGTCGTCGATGAGCCCCTGGAGCTCCTCGTTCGTCCCCAGGTGCGGATCGATCCGGGTGAAGTCGGTGATCCAGTAGCCGTGGTACCCGGCGGACGCGTCGGCCCCGCTGCCCTGCACAGGCTTGTTGAGGAAGGACGGCGTGAGCCAGATGGCCGTCGTGCCGAGCCCGTCGATGTAGTCGAGCTTGCTGCGCAGCCCTGCGAGGTCCCCGCCGTGGTAGAAGCCCTTGTCTGTCGGGTCGAAGCCCGTGGCGAGCCGGTCGCCGGCGAGCCCACCGGTGTCGTTGCTCGGGTCGCCGTTCGCGAAGCGGTCCGTCATGACGAAGTAGAACTGCTGCCCGTCGCCGGCCTCGCGCACGGGCGGCGCGAGAAGGGCGTCGTCGGCGGCCGTGTAGCCACCGGTGAGGTCGACCGGGGCGACACCGATGAGGTGGGTGGCATCGTCGTAGGTGAATCGCAGCAGGGTGTCCCCGGCGATCGTCAGCGGAGCGTTGTCGCTACCGCCGGCCTTCCCCCACGCCACGTCCCAGCTGTCGTTGAGAGCGACCTTGTACTCCCAGCTCCCCGCCGGGACGAGGAACTCGGCGGCGTACCGTCCGGCGCTCCCGGTCGGCAGGAGCTCGGTGACCGCGCAGTCCGGCTGCCAGTCCCCCGGGCAGCCGAGCTCGCTCTGCAGGCTCCCGACGAGGGCCACCGTCGCGTCGGCCGCACGGGCAGGTGCTGCGAGCGGGACCGCGATGCCGAGACCGGCCACCACCAGCCCGACCCCGGAGAGCAACGCGGTGAGTGCGCGGGTGTGCTGGGACATCGGGACTCCTTCGTCACGGCCCACGGCCCGGTGAGCCGCCTGTGCGTGACCTTAGCGCTGCCTGTGAGCCATGACCAGACAGCGTGTCACAGCACTCTGACAACGGAATCCCGTGTGAGCGCTCACCCGGGCGAGTGAACCGATCCAACCGCGATGACAGCCGACCTGACTCGTCGGGCAGGCCGGATCAGCGCGCCAGCAGCACCGCGAGCCGCGCTGCCACCTCGTCCGCCGGCAGGTCGATCTCGACGACCTTGTCCCGGCTGGTCGCCCCGCTGACGAGACGGACGTGACGCGGCCGCACCTCGAAGGCCTTGGCGAGCGCCACCAGGACGGCATCGGTCGCCGCGCCGTCGACCGCCCTGGCCCCGACGGCGACCACGAGCCGGTCTGCGTACGCGCCGCCGACGGCGGTCCGGGAGGCGCCGGGCCGGACCCGCACGGCGACGCGCGCGCTCGGGGCATCGGTCGGGGACGGCACCGTCCCATCCTCGCGCACCGGCGCACCCGAGCCGGTACCGGATCGTGACCGGCCCGTGTCGCACCGTCCGATGCCGGCGACCACTATGGAACCAGGACGAAGGACAGGTCATGGCCCCATGGACCCGCAGCACCGAGCGAGCAGCCCGCCGCGCCGCGCCGCGCCGATGGACGGCGGTCGCCATCGCCACCGCCACCCTCCTCGCGGGGTGCACGACCACCGGCCAGGGCAGCGGCCCGACCACGGGACCGAGCAACGACACCGCGTTCACCACGGCGCCCGACCCCACCCCGACGGCCACCGCCGCGAGCATCGTCGTCCCCGTGTACTACGCGACGGACACCGGGACCGATCTGCGGCTGGTCCGTGAGTTCCGGTCGTTGCCGGACGAGGGCGGGCCCGCCCTCACCGCGGCCCGCGCGGTGCTCGCCGGCGCCCCCCTGGACCCCGACTACACCGGCCTGTGGAACCCTGCGGGTCAGGTGCTGGACGTCCGTCAGGGCGACGGCGTCATCGAGGTGAACCTCTCGACGCCCGCGACCGTGACCACGACCGGCTCGGCCGGGGCGGAGCTCGCCGTCCATTCCCTCGTCTACTCCGTCACCGGAGCCCTGCAGTCGAGCGACCCGGTGCGCCTGCTGGTCGAGGGCGCTCCCGTCGACGAGCTGTTCGGCGTGCTCGACACCCGAGCACCGATCCGGCGGGCCGACCCGCTCGACGTGCGCCTGCTCGTGCAGATCAACGACCCGAACGAGGGCGACGTCGTGGACGGCCCGCTCACGGTCACCGGGGAGGCCTCCGTCTTCGAGGCCAACCTGCCGTGGGAGATCCGCACCGCCGGCGGCACCGTCGTGCAGTCCGGCACGACGATGACAGCCGAGGGCCAGCGCTTCGCGCCGTTCTCGTTCACCGTCTCGCTGCCCCCGGCGACTACACCGTCGTCGTGACCGAGGACGACCCGTCGGGCGGCGAGGGCCGTCCGACCGAGTCCGACAGCCGCGCGTTCACCGTGCGGTAGGCGGTCGGCGGTCACCGCCCGGACAGGCAGGACCACCGCCACCTCCCGGCGGCGCGGACGAGGGCCGCTCAGATCAGCCCGAGCCCACGCACCGCGTCGCGCTCCTCGACCAGCTCGGCGACGGACGCGTCGAGCCGGGCGCGCGAGAGCTCGCCGAGCTCGAGGCCCTGGACGATCTCCCAGTCCCCACCCGAGGACGTCACCGGGAACGAGGAGATGAGGCCCTCGGGGACGCTGTAGGACCCGTCGGACACGACGCCGGCCGAGGTCCAGTCACCCGTCGGGGTACCCGCCACCCAGTCGCGCACGTGGTCGATCGCCGCGTTCGCCGCCGAGGCCGCCGAGGAGGCGCCGCGGGCGTCGATGATCGCCGCACCGCGCTTGGCGACGGTCGGGATGAAGGTGTCGGTGACCCAGGCGGTGTCCACGAGGTCGAGCGCCGGACGGCCGCCGACGGTCGCGTGGAACACGTCCGGGTACTGCGTCGCCGAGTGGTTGCCCCAGATGGTCAGCTTCGCGAGGTCGCGCACCGAGGTGCCGGTGCGCGCGGCGAGCTGGGAGAGCGCGCGGTTGTGGTCGAGGCGCGTCATGGCGGTGAAGCGCGCGGCCGGGACGTCCGGCGCGTGCGCCTGCGCGATGAGCGCGTTCGTGTTGGCGGGATTGCCGACGACCAGGACGCGCACGTCGTCGGCCGCGCCGGCGTTGATCGCCGCGCCCTGGGGCTTGAAGATCCCGCCGTTCGCCTCGAGCAGGTCCCCGCGCTCCATGCCGGGCCCACGCGGGCGCGCACCGACGAGCAGCGCGACGTTGACGCCGTCGAAGGCCGCCGTCGCGTCGTCGTAGATGTCGACGGACTCCAGCACCGGGAAGGCGCAGTCGGCGAGCTCCATCGCGGTGCCCTCGGCGGCCTTGACCGCCTGCGGGATCTCCAGCAGGCGCAGGCGCACGGGCGTGCTCGCACCGAGCATGGCGCCCGAGGCGATCCGGAACAGCAGTGCGTAACCGATCTGCCCGGCGGCGCCGGTGACGGTGACGGTGACAGGCGTGGATGCGGTCATCGTGGAACTCCTTCGGTCCAGTGGTCGGTGCGTGCGGCCCGCGGGATCACGGGCCGCACGGCAGTGCTGCGAGGGCGGTCAGCCGCCGAGGCGCACTGCCAGGTTCTCGTCGAGGGCCTCGAGGAAGGCCTCGGTGGTCAGCCACGGCTGGTCCGGGCCGATGAGCAGCGCGAGGTCCTTGGTCATCTTGCCGCTCTCGACGGTCGTGATGACGACGTCCTCGAGGGTCTCGGCGAACTGCGTGACCTCGGGGGTCGCGTCGAGCTTGCCGCGGTGCTTGAGGCCGCCGGTCCACGCGAAGATCGAGGCGATCGGGTTCGTCGACGTCGGCCTGCCCGCCTGGTGCTGGCGGTAGTGCCGCGTCACGGTGCCGTGCGCCGCCTCGGCCTCGACGGTCTTCCCGTCGGGGGTCATCAGGACGGAGGTCATCAGACCGAGCGAGCCGAACCCCTGGGCGACCGTGTCGGACTGGACGTCGCCGTCGTAGTTCTTGCAGGCCCAGACGTAGCCGCCCTCCCACTTCATGGCGGCGGCGACCATGTCGTCGATGAGGCGGTGCTCGTAGGTCAGGCCTGCCGCGGCGAACTGCTCGGCGTACTCGGCGTCGAAGACCTCGGCGAAGATGTCCTTGAAGGTGCCGTCATACGCCTTGAGGATCGTGTTCTTCGTCGACAGGTACACCGGGTAGCCGCGCTGCAGACCGTAGGCGAACGAAGCGCGCGCGAAGTCGCGGATCGAGTCGTTGAAGTTGTACATGCCCATCGCCACTCCCCCGCCCTCGGGGTACGTGACGACCTCCTGCTGGATCGGCTCGGAGCCGTCCGACGGGGTGAAGGTCAGGGTCAGGGTGCCGGCACCGGGGACCTTGAAGTTCGTCGCCCGGTACTGGTCGCCGAAGGCATGGCGCCCGATGATGATCGGCTTGTTCCAGCCCGGGACCAGGCGCGGGATGTTGGAGATGATGATCGGCTCGCGGAAGACGACGCCGCCGAGGATGTTGCGGATCGTCCCGTTGGGCGAGAGCCACATCTTCTTCAGGCCGAACTCGGTGACGCGGGCCTCGTCGGGCGTGATCGTCGCGCACTTGACGCCGACGCCGTGCTCCTTGATGGCGTTCGCGGCGTCGACGGTCACCTGGTCGTCCGTGGCGTCGCGGTTCTCGATCGACAGGTCGTAGTAGCGCAGGTCGATGTCGAGGTACGGGTGGATGAGGCGGTCCTTGATGAACTGCCAGATGATCCTGGTCATCTCGTCACC
>JBBSAL010000069.1:0-8983 GCA_038252305.1 Actinomycetales bacterium
ACTCCTTCTTCTGCTCCTCGGTGCCGCCCATGAGGATCGGGTCGCTGCCGAGGAAGGTGGCGAAGGCGGCGGTGGCCAGCCCGATGTCGATGCGCGCCATGCGCTCGCAGACCCGGTAGGAGTCGAACGCTCCCCCGCCCATGCCGCCGTACTCCTCGGGGATGAAGACCAGCTGCACTCCGAGCGCGTCGCTGGACATCGCCCGCACGGTGTCCTCAGGACAGACGTCCTCGTGGTCAAGGTCGAGGATGCGCTCCTCTGGCAGCAGGTCGCCGACGAAGTCGCCGAGCGCCTCCAGCATGAGGTTGAGGGTGCCGAGGTCGAGCCCCTCGCCGCCGAGGTGGGCGGTCTCGGTCGCAGCAGTCATGAGGTGGATCCTTCCGCGCGGGTGGGAGTGGGGCCGGCCGCATCGGGCGTGCGTACGGAGCGGAGCAGGACCTCGGAGACGTCGGTGACCTCGACGTTCTCGGCGGCCTTGCCCTGCTGCTGGCGCAAGGTGACGCCGTCGGTCAGCATGACGATGCAGTAGGGACAGGCGGCAGTGACGAGGTCGGGCTTCAGCGCGAGCGCCTCGTCGGTGCGGTTCTCGTTGACCCGTTGGCCGGTGGTCTCGTCCATCCACATGCGGGCACCGCCGGCGCCGCAGCAGAAGGACTTCTCCAGCGTGCGCGGCATCTCGGCGACGCGGGCCCCCGGGACGCTCCCCAGGATCTCGCGCGGCGGGGCGAAGACGCGGTTGTGCCGGCCCAGATAGCAGGGGTCGTGGTAGGTGATCGTGGCGTCGACCGGCGTCACCGGCCGGATGCTGCCGTCGGCGACGAGCCTGGCCAGGAGCTGGGTGTGGTGGACGACCTCGTAGCTGCCGCCGAGCTGCGGATACTCGTTGGCGAGGGTGTTGAAGCAGTGCGCGCAGGTGGCCACGATCGTGCGCTTGGCCTTGCCCTCGAAGGCCGTGTTGAGGGTCTCGACATTCTGCTGGGCCAGCATCTGGAACAAGAACTCGTGGCCGATGCGGCGAGCGGGATCGCCGGTGCAGGCTTCCGCCTCACCGAGCACCATGTAGGACACCCCGGCGCCGTGCAGGAGTTCGGCGACCGCGCGCGTGGTGCGCTGCGCGTTGTCGTCGAGCGCGCCCGCACAGCCGACCCAGAACAGGTAGTCGACGTCGTCGGGGATGCGGTCGGACCCGTCCGCGCCGAGCACCGGCACGTCGAACGGCAGGCTGGCCGCCCACTCCATGCGGGCTGCGTTGCCGCGCCCCCACGGGTCGCCGGCGTGCTCGAGGTTGCGCAGCATCGGGTCGGCCGACTCGGGGAACTCGCCTTCGATGAGCACCTGGTGGCGGCGCATGTCGACGATGTGGTCGACATGCTCGATATCGACCGGGCACTGCTCGACGCAGGCGCCGCAGGTCGTGCACGACCAGAGCACGTCGGGGTCGATTACCGCCCCACCAGAGGGCATCGCGGGATCGCCGGTCGTCGCGCCGACCAGCTGCCGCTCGGCCTCCGCGCGCTGCTCCTCCGGCAGCGCCGCGCGCGCCTCGTCCGACCCGGCGAGCAGGTAGGGCGCCTTGGCCAGCGCGTGGTCGCGCAGGTTCATGATCAGCAGCTTGGGCGACAGCGGCTTGCCGGTGTTCCAGGCCGGGCACTGCGACTGGCAGCGGCCGCACTCGGTGCAGGTCGCGAAATCGAGCAGGCCCTTCCAGGTGAAGTCCTCGATCTTCCCGCGGCCCATGAGGTCGTCCTCGCCGGGGTCCTCGAAGTCGACCGGCTTGCCGCCGGAGTGCACCGGCAGCAGCGCGCCAAGCCCCCGCGGGCGGCGGGAGAAGCCGACGTTGAAGACCACGGTGAAGATGTGCAGGTGCTTGCCGTTCACCACGATCACGAGGAAGACGAGGATGACGCCGAGCGCCACGAGGATGCCGACAGTCTCGAGGACCTCGTTGGCGCTCGTGCCGAGCGGCGCGAGCAGCTTGGCGACCCACTCGGAGGCGAACGCGCCACTGTCGTACGGGAAGTGACCCGTGTTGATCTGCGCGCCGCGGTAGAGCAGTAGGCTCCAGACGACGTTGAAGATCATGAACAGCACGACCCACGCTGCGTCGACGTGCGAGCCGAAGAAGCGCGAGCGTCGTCCCTCGCGCTTCGGCGAGTGCCGCCACCGGATGACGGCGAAGATGACGACCGAGATCAGCACGAGCACGACCACGAAGTCCTCGAGGAAGCCCAGCCACGGCTGCCGCCCAATGAATGGGATGGCAAAATCCCGGTTGAACAGCGCGCCGTACGCTTCGATCAGGGTGAAAATCAGCAGGATGAAGCCCCAGAACGCCATGAAGTGCGCGATGCCGGGAAGCGTCCACTGGAGCAGCTTGCGTTGGCCCGCGACCTCGACCACCTCAGTCTTGATGCGGGTGCCGATGTCGTCGAAGCGTCCCGGCTCGACCGGCTGGCCCTGCTTGCCGATCCGGTAGAGCAGCCACAGGCGTTTGCCGGCCAGCCAGAACGCGACGGCGGTCATGAGCAGACCGACGACGATCCTCACGGTCACGGCGACTCCCCGGTCAGCATCATGTGGGCGGTCGGATCAGGCCTTGCGCTTCTCGATCTCGGCGACCAGGGCCGGCAGCACGTTGTGCACGTCGCCGACGACGCCGAAGTCGGCGATCGCGAAGATCGGCGCCTTCGGATCCTTGTTGATCGCGACGATGGTGCGCGAGCCCTGCATGCCTGCGCGGTGCTGGATCGCCCCCGAGATGCCGCCGGCGAGGTAGAGCTGGGGGGCGACCGTCTTGCCGGTCTGGCCGATCTGGAAGTCGCGGCCGTACCACTCCAGGTCGGTGGCCGCCCGCGACGCGGCGGCGGCGCCGCCGAGGGAGTCGGCGACCCGCTCGACGAGCTGGAAGGCATCAGCCGAGCCCATGCCGCGACCGCCTGCCACGACGACCTTCGCGTCGGCGAGGTCCGGCCGTCCGGTGCTGGTCTTGGTCGTGCGGCTGGTCACCCGGGTGCCGCGGGCGGCGTCGGAGACCGCGACCTCGACCGGCTCGACAGCCGCGCTGGTGGGCGCCGCTTCGGCGGAGACTGCATTGGGGCGCACGGCGATGATCGGGGTCCCGCGCACGACCTGGCTCTGCGCCGACCAGGAACCGGAGAAGACCGACTGCGTGACCAGCGGACCGCCGTCGCCCGGCTCGACGTCGGTCGCGTCGGTCACCAGCCCGGAGTCCAGGCGGACCGCTGCGCGGGCAGCCACCTCCTTGCCCTCGGAGCCGGAGGTGACGAGCACGGCGGCGGGGGTGGACTTCTCGACGACGGCAACCAGAGCGTCGACCTTGGGAGCCACGAGGTAGTCGTCGAGCTCGGGGGCGTCGACGACGTAGACCTTGGCGGCCCCGTGCTCGGCGAGCACCGCGGTCGTCGAGTCGTCGGCGGCACCGAAGACGAGCGCGGCGGGCTCACCGAGCCGGCGGGCGAGGGTGAGCAGCTCCAGCGTCGCCTTGCGGACGGCGCCGTCGGTGCGCTCGGCGAGGACGAGGACTTCGGCCACGAGGTGCTCCTTGGAGTGGTGCGGGGAATCGGGCTGGTCGGGGTCTGCGAGAACGTCGCGTGGAACGTCGGGCTGGGCGGCTCAGAGCAGCTTGCGCGCCACCAGGAAGTCGGCGAGCTGGACGGCTGCGTCGCCCTCGTCGACGATGACGGTGCCGGCCTGCCGAGGCGGCAGCGGCGCCGCAGCGCGGACGGCGGTGGCCGCGGCAGCCGCGCCCACCCGTGCGGAGTCGACGTCGAGGTCGGCCAGCGACCAGGTAGTGATCGGCTTCTTCTTGCCGGCCATGATCGCCTTGAAGGACGGGTACCTGGCCGTGCCGGTCTGGTCGGTCACCGAGACCACCGCCGGGAGGGCAGCGGCCAGCTCCTCGGTGGCGGTTTCACCGTCGCGCCGCGCCGTGAGCTGGCCGTCGGACACCTCGAGCGCTCCCGCGAGGGTGAGCTGGGGTACGCCGAGGCGCTCGGCGATCATCGCCGGCACCACCGACATCTCGGCATCCGTGGAGGCCATGCCGCACAGCACGAGGTCGAAGCCGATGCGCTGGATCGCGGAAGCGAGCACCAGCGAGGTCGACAACGCATCCGAGCCGTGCAGGGCATCGTCGCTGATGTGCACGGCGTCGTCGCCGCCGATCGCCAGCGCCTTGCGCAGCCCGTCGACCGCCTTGGGCGGACCCATCGTCAAGTAGGTGACCGTCGCCGGGAGGCCCTTCTCGACCAGCGTCACCGCCTGCTCGACGGCGTACTCGTCGAGCTCGGACAGCCTCCCGTCGACGGCTGCTCGGTCGAGGGTGAAGTCGGCCGCATACCGCCACTCGGCGGTGGGCTCGGGCACGTGCTTGACAGGTACGACGATCTTCATGGGCTGCTCCGAGTGTCAGCTGTCCGGGGGCGCTTGTCAGACGCTAGGCGGACCGGGTGTCCCGGCGACAGGGGCCCTAGGACCCTCCTCGGTCCAACTCGAGACCTTCGACTGTTACCGACTGGTAGCCCCTGGAGCCTACGGGAGGTTCGACCTCACAGTGGACCACCATGAGTCTTCCGTTCCCCGAACCGACGGCGGCCATCCCCTCCCGTGCCGAGGTCCTCCTCGGCTACCTCGACTACTTCCGCTCGGTCGTGCTCGGCAAGCTCGACGGGCTGCCCGAGGACGACCTGCGCAGCAGCCGGCTGCCGTCGGGTTGGGCACCGATCGAGCTGCTCAAGCACGTCACGTACGTGGAGCGGCGTTGGCTCGAGTGGGGCTTCGCCGGCCGCGACGTGGCCGATCCCTGGGGCGACCGGCGGGCAGACCGCTGGTACGTCGGCCGGCAGGAGTCGCTGGAGGCACTCGTGAACGAGCTCCACGCGCAGGCGGCGCGCAGCCGCGCCGTCGTCGAGGCGCACGGCCTCGCCGAGAGGGGACAGCCGGGGCCGCGGTGGGACGGCGCCGAGCCGGCCACGCTCGAGCGGGTCCTGCTCCACCTGGTGCAGGAGTACGCCCGCCACTCCGGGCACCTCGACGTCGTGCGCGAGCTGATCGACGGGGCGGTCGGCGAGTAGGGCGCGCCAGCGCGGGTTGGCGCAGGTCGGGCCGGGGAAGGGCGGTCTCACACGCCGACCGGGAAGGGGACCGCCATGACCGCTCTGGCGACGCGGGACGCCGTCACCCCGCACGCCGGCAGCACCCAGTTGGTGATCGCCGTCCTGGTGGGCATCGCGGTGCTGGTGGTGCTCATTACCCGGTACAAGCTGCATCCGTTCCTCAGCCTGACCATCGGCTCGCTCCTCGTCGGGACCATCGCCAACCTGCCGATGGCCGACACCATCGTCGGCCGCGCCGGCCCGCGCATGCTGCCGTGGTCGATGGCTCTGGTCCGCGCGCTCATCGGACTGCCGATGTTCTTCGAGATCGGCCTGGTGCTCCTCATGCCGGTGATCCTGCTGGTGTCGATCCGCTCGGGCCTGTCGCTGATGCGGGTCGCGATCCCGGCGCGGGCCGGCTTGTCGATCATGCACGGGCTGGTGCCGCCGCACCCCGGCCCGCTCGTGGCCATCTCCGCGTTGAAGGCGGACCTGGGGGTCACGCTGGCCTTCGGGGTCCTCGTCGCCGTCCGGACAGTGATCATCGGCGGTCCGCTGTTCTCGCGGTTCGCCGACCGCTGGGTCCACGTTGAGACACCGACGATGTTCGTGACCGAGCGGGAGCAAGAGTTCGCCGGCGTCGGCGCCCGGGCCGGCGAGACCGCGACGCAGTCCGGCGGTCGCGGCCCGTCGGCGGCCGTGGGCGACAGCCCGGCGGAGACACCCGCCGAGGGCCCGACCGGCGACCGTCGCGACCAACACCGCTGCCGGCGCGCTCACCCCGCTGACGTCGGGCTTACGAGCGGGAGACGTCGCTGCTCGTGCTGGCCGTCGGCGCCGGATCGCTGTTCTTCTCTCACGTCAACGACGCGGGCTTCTGGCTGGTGAAGGAGTACTTCGGCATGACCGTGGGGCAGACCATCAAGTCCTGGTCGATCATGGAGACGGTGATCTCCGTCTGTGGGCTGGCCGGGGTGCTCCTGCTGTCCCTGGTCGTGTGAGGCCGCGCCGGTGAGCGAGCGGGGCGTCGTGCTCGGCGTCGACCTGGGGACGACGAGCACGAAGACGGTCGCCTTCGACGTGAGCGGGCGCGCGCTGGCCGACCACGCAGTGCCGTACCCGTTGCACGAACCCGCGGCGGGATTCGCCGAGCAGGACCCCGACGAGATCCTCACGGCCGTCGGCACGACGGTCGCGGCGGTGGTCGAGCAGCTGGGAGAGCAGGGCGGCGTACGGATCGCCGGCCTGTCGTTCAGCTCGGCGATGCACAGCCTGCTCGGACTCGACGCCGACGGCCGCCCGCTGACCCGCGTCGTGACATGGGCCGACTCGCGGGCCAGCGCACAGGCCGAACGCATCCGCGCGTCCGCCGGCGGGCTCGCTCTGCACCGGCGCACCGGCACCCCCGTGCACCCGATGTCGCCGCTGACCAAGCTGGTGTGGTTCCACGAGCAGGAGCCCAAGCTGTTCGAGAGCGTCGCCAGCTGGGTGGGCATCAAGGACTACGTCCTGCTGCGGCTGTGCGATGCGTTGGTCACCGACCATTCCCTCGCCTCGGGGTCGGGGCTCATGGACATCTCAGCGCTGGCCTGGGACACGCAGGCGCTGCAGCTGGCCGGCATCACCGCCGAACAGCTGCCGGAGTTGGTGCCCACCACGACCGTGCTGCCGGGCCTGTCGGCGTCGGCCGCCGAGGCGACCGGGCTGCCGGCCGGAACCTCCGTCGTCGTCGGCGCCGGCGACGGCCCGCTCGCCAACCTCGGGCTCGGCGCAGTCGGCCAGGGCGTCTGCGCCTGCTCGATCGGGACGAGCGGCGCGGTCCGCGTCATGGTCGACAAACCGTCGGTCGACCCGCTCGGCGGCGTGTTCTGCTATGCCCTCACCGAGGACCGCTGGGCCGTCGGTGGGGCGATCAACAACGGCGGCCTCGTGCTCGGTTGGGCCGGTGACGCGCTCGCCCCCGACCTCGGCGCGGACAGCGAGGCCGCGCTGCTCGACCTCGCCGCGGACGTGCCGGCCGGCTCCGGCGGGCTGGTCATGCTGCCCTACCTGCTCAGCGAGCGGGCCCCACACTGGAGCTCGCTTCCCCGCGGCGCGTACGTCGGCCTCACCCGGGAGCACCGACGCGAGCACCTCGTCCGCGCCGCGCTCGAGGGGGTCTGCCAGCAGCTCGGGCTCGTCCTGGAGGCGGTGCGGGCCGCCGGCAACGAGATCCGGGAGATGCGAGCAACCGGCGGCTTCGCCCGGTCGCCGCTGTGGAAGCAGATGTTGGCCGACGTGATCGGCATGCCGATCGGATTCCCGGCCGGGCACGAGGGGTCCAGCTTCGGCGCCGCGCTGCTCGGCATGCAGGCGCTGGGGCTCATCGCGTCCGTCGACGTGGCGGCCGAGCTGGTGACCATCGACGAGGTGTTGACGCCGGATCCGTCGGCGGCGGCCACGTACGCCGCCCTGCGGCCGGTGATGTCTGAGCTCTACTCCGCCCTCGTACCGACGTTCACCACGCTGCGCCGGCTGGCGCCGAGCCTGCTGCTCGAGCCCTGAGCGATGCGCGACCGGCTCGGCTATTAGCCACCGGCCGGGATGGGCGCCGGCGCAGCCCGGCCGGGCGCCTAGCCATGCTCGCCGCGTCCGATCCGATCGGTCTGCCGATGAACTCGACGATCAGCGGCCAGTGATGTTCCGGGGCGTCCATCCCCGCGAAGTGGCCAGCACCTTCGATGACCTCGAGCTGCCCGATATGTTCCGGCAGCGCGCCGACGATCCCGGACTCATCGCACTTTGACCGGGCAGCGTGGTGGTCGTCGCTGAGCTGAGACTCGCCGGTGTTGACGGGTGCAGGCCCAGTCAAGTGCGCAGAGCCCCCTTGGCCACGGCGGATCTGGCGACCTACCACGCGGCCGCGTCGACCCGACCGGCCACCCACCGCCTTCGGACGTCAAGCCGCCGCCGCTCCCGCCACCGCTCGACCCGGACACGATCCAGCAGATCCAGATGCTGAACGAGGCTGTTCCCCTCTACGGCTTCGCCGCCGACCTACCTCCGCAAGAGCCGCTCGAACCGAACGATCCTCGTTGGGACGTCACCGTGCCGTCGACCGTCGTTCCCGGCGTCCACCACGTCCTCCGCTTGGACGTCGGTGAGCAGGACAGGCCCAACAACGGGTTCGTCGACGGTCTCCCTCCGGTTGGGTCACGCCCGGCACTCAGCGCGCGGTCACGGCGTACGAGCTCTCGCCAGGCTAGATGGCACGTGCGACGTCGGCGGCCTCCTGTATCGCCTCCAAGGCGGAGCGCGCCTGTTCCGCGTCGCCGATGACATGGACCTCGGACACGGTGTTTCCGATCTTGTCGGACAGCAATTCGTAGGGACTGACACCGATGGCGACGATGAAGTGATCGCCGCTGATGGTGCGCTCCTGGCCCTTCGCGTCCTCGACGACGAGAGCATCGTCCAGGATCTCCTTTACCATGGTGGAGGTAAGGACATCGATGCCCAGCTCCCGGAAGTCGTGCATGGTCAGGGTGCGTATCTCGACAACCATCTCGGAGCCGAAGTGGTCCAGCATCTCGACGATGGTGATAGTGGTGCGCTCGATCATCGGGTTGTCACCGAGGTTGGCCAGGCACTCGGCAACCTCGCAGCCCACGAGCCCCCCACCGATCACCACGATGTTGCCGGTGGGCTGCACCAAACGGCCGGCCAGAATGTCGTCGGCCAGATACACATTGAGGTTTTCTCACCGGACTGGCCGCTGAAGGTGGAGTAGGACGAGAGCGGCGGCGGTGATGGCGCCGATTCTCCACGGGTCGAGGGTGACGCGTTCGAGCGCTTTCCAGCTGCGTTTGAGCAGCGCGTTGGCCCGTTCG
>JBBSAL010000070.1:0-8704 GCA_038252305.1 Actinomycetales bacterium
CGACCACACCACGGTCGCCGAGCTCGCCATCGAGCGTGCCAAGCGCCTGGTGGAGCTCGGCCAGGACGTCGTCGTGCTGCTCGACTCGATCACCCGCCTGGGCCGTGCGTACAACATCGCGGCCCCGGCGTCCGGGCGCATCCTGTCCGGCGGTGTGGACTCCTCGGCGCTGTATCCGCCGAAGCGCTTCTTCGGTGCCGCGCGCAACATCGAGAACGGCGGCTCGCTGACCATCCTCGCCACGGCTCTCGTCGAGACCGGGTCGAAGGCCGACGAGGTCATCTTCGAGGAGTTCAAGGGCACCGGGAACATGGAGCTCAAGCTCTCCCGGCAGCTCGCGGACAAGCGGATCTTCCCCGCGGTCGACGTGGACGCCTCCGGCACGCGTCGCGAGGAGATCCTCATCCCGGCCGACGAGCTGAAGATCAACTGGAAGCTGCGCCGCGTGATGAGCGCGCTCGACCAGCAGCAGGCGATCGAGCTGCTGCTGGGCAAGCTGCGTGAGACGCAGTCCAACGTCGAGTTCCTGCTCCAGGTCCAGAAGACGACGCCAGGGATCTCCGGTCGCGACGAGTGACCCTCGGGTCGGCCGGTGCCCCACGCCCCGGTCGGCCCTGAGCACCGCGGGAAGGTTTTGGACCCCGGCGGTGTTCTGGCAGACTGTTCCCTCGGTCTCCGGTTCACGTGCACGATCCCGTGCTCGACCCGGCGGCCTCCGATAGGAGAATCCCGTGAAGAAGGACATCCACCCGCAGTACGTCGCCACCACGGTGACGTGCACCTGTGGCAACACGTTCGAGACCCGCAGCACCGCGACGTCTGGCCAGATCCACGCCGATGTGTGCTCCGCGTGCCACCCGTTCTACACGGGCAAGCAGAAGATCCTCGACACCGGTGGCCGCGTGGCCCGTTTCGAGGCGCGCTACGGCAAGAAGCCGGCTTCCAAGTAGCTCTCCTGACGCCGGCGAGCCGCCCCCTGCGGGCAGCTCGCCGGCGTTTGTCGTCCGCACGGTCGGCCCGAGGCCTGGGGGAGTGGCATGAGCGAGATGTTCGCGTCGGTGGAACCGATGCTGTCGGAGCACGCGGCACTGGAGAGCGAGCTGGCGGACCCCGCCCTGCACGCCGACGCCGGGCGTGCCCGCAAGGTCGGCCGCCGTTACGCCGAGCTCGGCCAGGTGGTCGCCGCCTACCGGTCCTGGGCCCAGGCCGAGGGTGACGCGAGCGCCGCCGCCGAGCTGGCCGAGCTCGACGAGGCATTCGCCGCCGAGCTGCCGGGTCTGTGCGCCGCGGCCGCCGCCGCCGCCGAGGTGCTCCGTCGGGTGCTCGTCCCGCGCGACCCCGACGACGGTCGAGACGCCCTGCTGGAGATCAAGGCGGGCGAGGGGGGCGAGGAGTCGGCGCTCTTCGCCGGCGACCTGCTGCGGATGTACCAGCGCTACGCGGAGCGCCGTGGCTGGTCGAGCGAGATCCTCGAGCTCACCGGCTCCGACCTGGGCGGCGTCAAGGACGCGACGCTCGCGGTCAAGGCCAGGAGCATCAGCGACCCTGCCGATGGCGTGTGGGCCCACCTGAAGTACGAGGGTGGCGTGCACCGCGTCCAGCGGGTGCCTGTCACGGAGTCACAGGGGCGGATCCACACCTCGGCGGCCGGCGTGGTGGCGCTGCCCGAGGTCGACGACCCCGGCGAGGTCGAGATCGACCAGAACGACCTGCGCGTCGACGTCTACCGTTCGTCCGGACCCGGCGGGCAGTCGGTCAACACGACCGACTCGGCCGTGCGGATCACGCACCTGCCCACGGGCCTGGTCGTCTCCTGCCAGAACGAGAAGTCCCAGCTGCAGAACAAGGAGCAGGCGCTGCGCATCCTGCGAGCACGGCTACTCGCCCTGCACCAGGAGGAGGCCGCCGCTGCCGCCTCGCAGGTGCGCCGCTCCCAGGTCCGCACCGTCGACCGGTCCGAGCGGATCCGCACCTACAACTTCCCGGAGAACCGCATCGCCGACCACCGGACCGGCTACAAGGCCTACAACCTGGACCAGGTGCTCGACGGTGACCTCGACCCGGTGATCCGGTCCGCGATCGACGGGGACGAGGCGGCCCAGCTCGCTGCGGCGGGCGGCACGGGCGCATGAGCGTCGCCGTCGACGTGGATGTCTGAGGAGGGGTCGTGACCGCCCCGGTCACGCTCGCGGACGCCCTGCGTGCGGGCGTCGCGCGCCTGAGCGCGGCCGGCGTGGCCTCGGCGCGGGTCGACGTCGAGCTGCTCGCCGGGCACCTGCTCGGGACGGACCGCAGCGGCGTGCAGCTCGCGGCGCTGCGGGGCGACCTCGCGCCCGAGGACCTGGCGGGGCTGATCGACCGGCGCGCCGCTCGTGTCCCGCTCCAGCACCTGACCGGCGTCGCTCCGTTCCGTCATCTGGAGCTCGCGGTCGGACCCGGGGTCTTCGTGCCGCGCCCGGAGACGGAGCAGGTCGGCCAGGTGGCGATCGACGAGGCGAGCGAGATCGCCGCACGCGGCGCCCGGGTGCTCGTCGTCGACCTGTGCACCGGCAGCGGAGCACTCGCGCTCGCGGTCGCCGACGAGGTGCCGCTCGCCGTGGTCCACGCCGTCGAGCTGGACGTCGAGGCCCATGCCTGGGCCGCCCGGAACGTCACCGCTCTCGCGGCGGGCCGGCGGGTCACCCTGCACCGTGCCGACGCGCGTACCGCGCTGCGCGAGCTGGACGGAGCTGTCGACGTCGTGGTCACCAACCCGCCCTACATCCCGCCGGGGGCCGTCCCGCTCGACCCCGAGGTGCGCGACCACGACCCGGGCGTCGCGCTGTACGGGCTCGGGCCCGACGGACTGGCCGTCCCGCGCGGGGTCGTCGCGGCGGCCGGTCGGCTGCTGCGCCCGGGCGGCCTCCTGGTGATGGAGCACGCCGAGGTCCAGTCCGCCGAGGTCAGGGCGCTCGTGGCGGACACCGGGATGTTCGAGGAGGCGGTGACCCGTCAGGACCTCACGGGCCGGGACCGCATGGTGGTCGCGCGCCGGACGCGCTCCGGTGGCAGGGCATGAAAGACTCGCGGCCGTGATCCTGGACTGCACGCAGGAGGGGACCTGGGGCCCCTCGATCGACGAAGCCGTGAACGCGCTCGGCCGTGGCGGTCTCGTCGTCCTGCCGACCGACACGGTCTACGGCATCGGTGCCGACGCGTTCCTGGCCCCGGCCGTCGCCGCGCTGCTCGTTGCGAAGGGCCGCGGCCGGCAGATGCCGCCGCCGGTGCTCGTGCCCGAGCCGCGCACGATCGACGGCCTGTGCACCGACGTCCCGGACGCGGTGCGTGACCTCATGGCGGCGTTCTGGCCGGGGGGCCTGACGCTCATCTGCCGCGCGCAGCCCTCGCTCGCCTGGGACCTCGGCGAGACCCGCGGCACGGTCGCGGTCCGGATGCCCGACCACCCCGCGGCTCTCGCCCTCCTGCGCCGGACGGGTCCGCTCGCCGTCTCGAGCGCGAACCTCACGGGGCGCCCCGCGGCACTCACCGCTCAGGACGCGCAGGACCAGCTCGGGGCCCGGGTCGACGTGGTGCTCGACGGCGGGGCCGCCCCCGGCGGGGTCGCGTCGACGATCATCGACGCGACCGACGGGCTGCGGCTCGTGCGCGCCGGAGCCATCGCCCTGGAGGCGTTGCGGGCCGTCGCCGACGTCCAGGCCGACGGATGAGGGTCTACCTGCTCCTCGCGCTCATCGCTGCGGCGGGGACCTACCTCGCCACGCCGCTCGCGCGCCGGCTCGCCGTGCGCAGCGGGGCGATCACCGCACTGCGGGCCCGCGACGTGCACGCCGTGCCGATCCCGCGGCTCGGTGGCCTCGCGATGCTCGCGGGGATGGCGCTCGCACTGCTGCTCGCCTCGCGGATGCCGTTCTTGTCCGCGACCTTCGCCGGCGGCTCGATGTGGGGGATCCTCGGTGCGGCGGCAGCCATCGCCCTGCTCGGTGCGGCGGACGACGTCTGGGAGCTCGACTGGGTCACCAAGCTCATCGGCCAGGTCCTCGCGGCAGGGCTGCTCGCGTGGTGGGGCAAGGTGCAGCTCTACGCCCTGCCGACGGGCGCCAGCCTGACGATCACCTCCGGTCGGCTCTCGCTCGTCGCGACCGTGATCGCCGTCATCGTGGCGATCAACGCCGTGAACTTCGTCGACGGTCTCGACGGCCTCGCCGCCGGGGTCGTCGCGATCGGTGGCGCCGCGTTCTTCCTCTACTCCTACCTGCTCACGCGCAACATCTCCGCCGACTACGCGAACGCCGCGAGCGTCGTGGTCGCTGTCCTCGTCGGCGCGTGCGTGGGCTTCCTGCCGCACAACCTCCACCCGGCACGGATCTTCATGGGCGACTCGGGCTCGATGCTCATCGGCCTGACCTTCTCGGCGGCGGCGATCCTCGTCACCGGCCAGGTCGACGCGGCGACGCTCACCGCGCGGCAGCAGGCGCCGGCCTTCGTGCCGCTCGTGCTGCCGGTGGCGGTGCTGCTGCTGCCGCTGCTCGACATGGGCCTGGCGGTGGTCCGCCGCCTGAGCGCCGGCACCTCTCCGTTCCGGCCCGATCGTCTGCACCTGCACCACCGGATGCTTCAGCTCGGGCACTCGCACCGACGTTCCGTGGCGATCCTCTACCTCTGGACGGCGATCTTCGCCTTCGGCGGTGCGTCGCTCGTCGTCTGGTCGACCACCCGGGCGGTGGTCACGATGGCGATCGGTGCCGTCGTCGGCCTCGTCCTGACCCTCGGCCCCCTGACGGGGCGACGCACCGCCGACGACGAGACCGAGCCGGTCGGCGTCACGCCCTCGACCCCCGCAGGAGACTGAGATGACCCAGCCACCCGTCGGCAGCTCCGGCGACCTCGCGGCTCGCGCCGTGTTCCGCCGTGCCCTGCGCGACATGCTGGTGCTCGTCGGGGGACTGACCGTCGTCGGGGTCGGGCTCGGGGCCCTGCTCGCCGCCGATCCGGTGAAGGGCGTCTGGGGTGCGCTGATCGGCGCGGGAGTCGCCCTGCTCTTCTCCGGCACGACGGTCGTCACCATGCTCCGCACGGCGACCTCCTCGGCGACGACCACCGCTGCTGTGGTGCTCGGAGCCTGGCTGGGCAAGATGGTCGTCCTGCTCGTGGTGTTCGCGCTGCTCGCCCGCGCGCAGTTCTACGATCGCACCGTGCTGGTCGTCGTCCTCCTCGTCGGGGTCCTCGGATCGGCCGCTCTGGACTACCGTGCGGTGGTCCACGGCAGGCTTCCGTACGTCGACCCGGGCGATCGACCCTGAAGCGTCCACGGCCGTGCTCCGGCAGGCGCCGGGTCCACGACCTGGGCTAGTATCGCCGCGAACAACGGCCTGTTCCCACAGCGAGATGTGGTGGACGTGCCCTGCCACCCACGACCAGGGAGTCTGCTCTGAGCACCGTCGCGACGACCCTCCTGCTCGCCGAGTCCGGTGACGGTGGCGGCTTCCACGCGCCGTCGATCGCCGACTTCTTTCCCGGCGGGATCTTCTTCGACGGCACCGTCTTCGAGGTCAACCGCATCATCATGGTGCGCCTGATCGCTGCCGCTGTGCTCCTGATCCTCTTCATGACGGTCGCCTCGCGCGCCAAGCTCGTCCCCGGTCGTGTGCAGAACGCGATCGAGATGGTGCTCGACT
Organism: Actinomycetales bacterium; assembly: GCA_038252305.1. GTDB lineage: Bacteria > Actinomycetota > Actinomycetes > Actinomycetales > Cellulomonadaceae > Actinotalea. The sequence continues at coordinate 5,676 of JBBSAL010000070.1, forward strand.
TCGCGCGCGTGCAGATCGCCGAGGAGATCCTCGGCAAGGAGAAGGCAGCACCCTTCGTCCCGATGCTGACGACGATCTTCGTCTCGATCATCTTCTTCAACATCACCGGCGTGATCCCCGGCCTGAACATCTCCTCGACCGCGCTGATCGGCCTCCCGCTGCTCCTCGCGTTCTGGGTGTACGTCGTCTACCTGAGCGCCGGCGTGAGGGCACAGGGGATCGGGCCGTTCCTGAAGAACAACCTCTTCCCGCCCGGCGCCCCCGCGTTCATGTACGTGCTGCTCACGCCGATCGAGATCCTTCAGGTGTTCCTCCTGCGGCCCGCGACGCTCGCGCTGCGACTGACCGCGAACATGATCGCCGGCCACATCATGCTGGCGCTGGCGTTCGCCGCGACGCAGTTCTTCCTGTTCGACGCGGCCGGGGTCCTCAAGGCGTTCAGCGCCCTCTCCCTCGTCGGCGGGATCGCCTTCACGCTGTTCGAGGTCCTGGTCGCGGTGCTGCAGGCGTACATCTTCGCCCTGCTGGCCGCCGTGTACCTCAACCTCTCGCTGGAGGCCGAGCACTAGGCCGACAGTGGCACGACCAGTGACGGTGCCCACCGTCACGCACCCAGCCCGAAGAACCCAGGCGTCCGCCCGTCCGGCGGTACCCGATGGAAGGAAGAACACATCGTGGACAGCACCACTCTTGCGGCAGTGTCCGGCAACCTGAACAGCATCGGCTACGGCCTTGCGGCGATCGGCCCCGGCATCGGCCTCGGCATCCTCATCGGCAAGACGATCGAGGGCATGGCACGTCAGCCCGAGGCCGCCGGCCAGCTCCGCGCGACCATGTTCCTCGGTATCGCGTTCGTCGAGCTGCTCGCGCTGCTCGGGATCGTGGCCGGCTTCCTCTTCGCATGACCGGGATCACTGCTGCGGGCATCCTGCTCGCCGCTACCGGGGACGCACCGACGGGCAAGGCCCTCCTCCTCCCCGAGGGGTACGACCTGCTCTGGTCGACGGTCGTCCTGGTCCTCATCGGCGCCGCCTTCGCCCGCTACGTGCTGCCCAAGATGAACGCCGTCCTGGACGAGCGCACCGCGAAGATCGAGGGTGGCCTGGCCAAGGCGGAGAACGCCCAGGCGGAGGCCGCCGCGGCGCTCGCGTCCTACCACCAGCAGCTGGCCGAGGCCCGTGCCGAGGCTGCGCGCATCCGTGAGGACGCGCGTGCCGAGGGCGGTGCGATCGTCAACGAGCTGCGGGCGAAGGCGTCGGAGGACGCCGCCCGCATCCTCGAGACGGCTCAGCAGCAGATCGCTGCCGAGCGCGCCCAGGCCTCGACGTCGCTGCGCGGGGAGGTCGGCGCCCTGGCGACCGAGCTCGCCTCGCGCATCGTCGGTGAGGCGCTCGCCGACGAGGTCCGCAAGTCGCGCGTCGTCGACCGCTTCCTCGACGAGCTCGAGACCACCACCGCCTCGGCCACGGTCGGCAAGGGGGCCTGATGCGCGGGACCAGCGCTGCGTCGCTCGCGGCGGTGCAGGTCGGCTTCGAGCCGGCTCTGCGCGCAGCGAAGCGCAACGCCGCCACGCTCGGGGCGCAGCTGTTCACGGTCGTCGACGTCCTGACCTCCTCCGGTTCGCTGCGCCGCGCGCTCAGCGACCCGTCCCGGTCGGGTGACGACAAGGCAGCGCTCGTGGTGAACCTGTTGAGCGCCGGTGCGGACAAGCGTGTCGTGTCCGTGGTCAGCGAGCTCGCCAGGTCCCGGTGGACGAGCGAGGCCGATCTGGTCGACGCGGTCGAGGAGCTCGCCGCCGACGCCGTGCTCGCCTCGGCCCAGGCCGCGGGCACGCTGGAGAAGGTCGAGGGCGAGCTCTTCCGCTTCGTCCGGATCCTGGTGGGGCAGCGCGAGCTGCGGCGGGCCCTGGTCGACCTCTCGGCGCCGCCCGAGCGGCGCGAGGCACTCGTCGTCACGCTGCTCGGCAAGCAGACCGAGCCGCAGACCGTCCAGCTCCTCGCACGCGCAGCACACTCGCCGCGCGGGCGGACGATCTCGGCGATGCTCGGGCGGATGGGGCGGCTCGCCGCCCGCCGCCGCAGCGTGCTCATCGCGTCGGTGACCTCGGCGGCGCCGCTCGCGCCGGCGCAGCTCGAACGGCTCTCGGGAATCCTCGAGCGGACGTACGGGCGGGCAGTGCAGGTGACCGTTGCGGTGGATCCGAGTGTGCTCGGCGGGATGAGCGTCCAGGTGGGCGCCCAGGTGGTCAACTCCACCGTCCTCAGCCGGATAGACGACGTACGACGCAGACTGGCCGGCTGACCGGCCCCCAGGACATCCGGGCTCCGGCCCGCGCAGCATGCAGACCGCTCCGGCGGTCCCGACAGGAGGCAGACCATGGCTGAGCTGACGATCAGGCCCGAGGACATCCGGGCCGCACTGGACAGCTTCGTGACGTCGTACGCGCCGCAAGGCGCTGTGCGCGAGGAGGTCGGACGAGTCACGCTCGCCGGCGACGGCATCGCGCAGGTCGAGGGCCTGCCGGGGTGCATGGCCAACGAGCTCCTCGAGTTCGAGGACGGCACGCTCGGCCTCGCCCTGAACCTCGACGTGCGCGAGATCGGCGTCGTCGTGCTCGGCGAGTTCAGCGGCGTCGAGGAGGGCCAGGTCGTGCGTCGCACGGGCGAGGTGCTCTCGGTCGCCGTCGGCGACGGGTACCTCGGCCGTGTCGTCGACCCGTTGGGCAACCCGATCGACGGTCTCGGCGAGGTCGCCACCGAGGGGCGCCGCGCGCTCGAGCTCCAGGCCCCCGGGGTCATGTCGCGCAAGAGCGTGCACGAGCCGCTGCAGACGGGCCTCAAGGCGATCGACGCGATGATCCCGATCGGTCGCGGTCAGCGCCAGCTCATCATCGGCGACCGTCAGACCGGCAAGACGGCCATCGCCATCGACACGATCATCAACCAGAAGACCAACTGGGAGTCGGGTGACCCGACCAAGCAGGTCCGGTGCATCTACGTCGCGATCGGCCAGAAGGGCTCGACCATCGC
>JBBSAL010000071.1:0-8593 GCA_038252305.1 Actinomycetales bacterium
AGCGAGATCGACGGGGTGGAGAGCCTGGAGAACGTCATCGTCATCGGCGCATCCAACCGCGAGGACATGATCGACCCGGCGATCCTGCGGCCGGGCCGGCTGGACGTGAAGATCAAGATCGAGCGCCCGGACGCTGAAGGGGCGCGTGACATCTTCACCAAGTACCTGCTGGCCGAGCTGCCGCTGCACGCCGACGACCTGGCCGAGCACGGTGGCGACCGCGAGTCCACGGTCGAGGCGATGATCCAGCGCACCGTCGAGAAGATGTACACCGAGAGCGAGGAGAACCGTTTCCTCGAGGTGACCTACGCCAACGGCGACAAGGAGGTCCTCTACTTCAAGGACTTCAACTCCGGCGCCATGGTGCAGAACATCGTGGACCGGGCCAAGAAGATGGCGATCAAGCAGTTCCTCGAGACCGGCGTACGAGGCCTGCGGGTCGCCCACCTGCTGACTGCCTGCCTGGACGAGTTCAAGGAGAACGAAGACCTGCCCAACACGACCAACCCCGACGACTGGGCGCGCATCTCCGGCAAGAAGGGGGAGCGGATCGTGTTCATTCGTACCCTGGTCACCGGCAAGCAGGGCAGCGAACCGGGGCGCTCGATCGACACCGTGGCCAACACCGGTCAGTACCTCTGACCGCGATTCCAGCCCCATCCGGGCGACCGTCCGACCTCAGGTGGGCGCGGGCGCTGCCGCAGCGTAGGGCGCCGACCGCGCCCCCGGTGGGGCGCCGAGCCGGCGCTCGCTCCAGACCGCGCCCAGCACCGCACCGACGACGATCGCGAACCCGATCGCGAGCAACCACGAGAAGATCGTGAAGGCCACCCCGATGGGTCCGAACGTCGAGGCCTCCCGGGACAGCGTGTGCGGCAGCCACACCGCGCTGTAGACGTTGACGAGGACGAGGCCCACCGTGGTGGCAACCACCAGCGGCAGCAGTCGCGCCCGGTCCACACGGTCGGCGAGCAGCAGGCGCGCGCTGAGCAGCGTGAGCCACCCCCACAGCAGCAGCAGGCCCGCGACGACCAGCACGAGCACGACCGGCCCGTGGCCGGTGAACCCGCGCAGCCACCCGCCGACGACGAGGGCCACAACCTGCAGCCCGACCCAGCCGAAGCCGCTGAGGATGCCGCCTCGGCGCGGAGCCAGTCGGAACGCCGCCTCGTACGTCGCTCGCACGCGCCGAGACAGCGACAGCGCGGAGAAGAGCACGACGGCGAGGCCGAGGACGTTGGCGCTGCTCTGCGCGTCACCGGGGACGGCGAACAGCGCCCTCACGGAGAGCACCGCGGCTCCGGAGAGGCCGAACCGATCGATGATCGAGTTGGCCACCGCCAGGCTGTCGTCACTGGCCAGCAGGCTGGACAAGATGATCACCAACGGCAGCACGGCAACGAACTCCTGGGCAGCGATGACCAGGGCACGGTCGAGGAAGCGCACCTCGACCAGCCGCTCCCAGACCGCCCACGGGTAGGAGCGCCACCACCAGTCGGGGACCAGTGCGACCGTTCGGTCGACGAGGGGGCTACCGGTCGGTGCGGGCCGCATGGTGCCCGAGGCTAGGTGGGACGGCGGCGGCGACCGCCCACCGTGCCCCACCACGCGGCGCGCCAGCCGACCAGCAACGCGCCGAGCAGGCCGCCGGCGACCGCCACGAAGGTCGGCGGGGTCCCCCCGCCGCCGCTGAGCCGCCGCAGCACCACGCCGGCGCCGAGCGTGCCCAGCCACACGGGCACCCCGATCCGCACGGTGTCCACCGGGCGCCGCCACGCCCGGAACGCGACCCACGACCCCCCGAGCCCGGCCAGGAACGGCCCGCCGACCCGCACGATCCCGGTCACCGCCGAGCCTTCGTCGTGGGTGCGCCGGCCGCCGACCACGAAGACCAGCACCGCAGCGACGTCGGCCGCGGCAGCCACGGCCGCGGTGCGGCGTCCAACCCGCGCCGGCTGCTCGAGGTGCCCCCGCCGCTCGAGCAGCTCGAGCCCGGCCCGCCCGTCGGGCACGAAGACCCACGACGGGTCGGCGAGCCGCGCACGCAGCTCGGCGAGCGTCATCCAGCTGCCCTCGGCCACCTCGTCCGGTTGGTGCACCACCGGACCGTCCCAGGTGGCGTCGTAGACGAAGGCGAGGTAGCGGGTGTGCTCGTCGTCCCACCAGTGGCGCAGCAGCTCGCGCAGCGGCGCGCCGCGTACGCCGAGCTCCTCGGCAAGCTCGCGCCGGGCAGCATCCGCGGGTTGCTCGCCGGCCGCGACCACTCCTCCGGCGAAGCAGTCGTACGCGCCGGGGTAGACGTCCTTGGTGTCGGTCCGCCGGTGGACGTACACGCGACCCGAGCCGTCTCGCAGCAGCACTGCGGTCGCTGCGTGCGGCAGGTTGCCCGCACGCACGACCGAGCGCGGCGCGGAGCCGATGACCCGGCCGGACAGGTCGCCCTCGGCGTAGAGCGCCACCTGCTCCTCGACCGGTGACCTGCCCACCCGGCTGATCGTAGGACGACCCGGTCGGCGGAGGCGCTGCGTAGGCTCATGACATGAGCGTGCGTCGTGTGATGGGGACCGAGGTCGAGTACGGCGTCACCGTGCAGGGCAACCCGACAGCCAACGCGATGGTCACCTCCTCCCAGGTCGTCAACGCCTACGCCGCCTCCACCCTGCGCGCGCGGCGGGCTCGCTGGGACTACGAGGAGGAGAGCCCGCTGCGCGACGCCCGTGGCTTCGAGCTCGGCCGCGACTTCGCCGACCCCTCGCTGCTCACCGACGACGACCCCGGACTGGCCAATGTCATCCTCACCAACGGCGCCCGGCTCTACGTCGACCACGCGCACCCGGAGTACTCGACGCCGGAGGTGACCTCGCCGCGCGACGCCGTGCTGTGGGACAAGGCGGGGGAGCGGGTGATGGCGCACGCCGCCCTGCTCGCCGACTCGGCCAGCGGGGCGGCCGGCCCGATCCTGCTGCACAAGAACAACACCGACGGCAAGGGCGCCTCGTACGGCGCCCACGAGAACTATCTCGTCGGCCGTGACACCCCCTTCGGCGACATCGTCCACCACCTGACACCGTTCTTCGTGTCGCGGCAGGTCTTCTGCGGCGCCGGGCGGGTCGGCATCGGTCAGGACGGCCGGCGGGACGGCTTCCAGCTCAGCCAGCGCGCCGACTTCTTCGAGGTCGAGGTCGGGCTGGAGACCACCCTCAAGCGGCCGATCATCAACACCCGCGACGAGCCGCACGCCGACCCCGAGCGCTACCGCCGACTGCACGTCATCATCGGCGACGCCAACCTCAGCGAGACCTCCAGCTATCTCAAGCTCGGCACCACCGCGCTCGTGCTGGCCATGGTCGAGGCGGGGGCCTTCGACGTGGACCTGGCCGTCGAGCAGCCGGTGGCCACGCTGCACGAGGTCTCCCACGACTGGTCGCTCGCGCACCTGCTGCGGCTCAAGGACGGGCGCCGGCTCACGGCCGTCCAGCTGCAGATGGAGTTCTGGGAGCGGGCACGCAAGTTCGTCGAGGACCGGGAGGGCGCCGACGCCGACCCGCAGACCCTCGACGTGCTGGCCCGCTGGGAGGACGTACTCGTCCGCCTCGAGCAGGACCCGATGCTCTGCGCAGACGAGCTCGACTGGGTGGCCAAGCTCGCGCTGCTGGAGCAGTACCGCTCCCGCGACGGCCTGGACTGGTCGCACGCCAAGCTCGCGCTCGTCGACCTGCAGTACCACGACGTTCGTCCGGCGAAGAGCCTGCACGCCCGGCTGGTGGGTCTCGGGCGCATGCGGCGGATCCTCGACGAGACCGACGTCGCCCGCGCGGTCACCGAGCCGCCCGAGGACACCAGGGCCTACTTCCGCGGGCGCTGCCTGGCGCAGTACGCCGACCAGGTCGCGGCCGCCTCGTGGGACTCGGTGATCTTCGACCTGCCGGGCCGCGACGCCCTGCAGCGGGTGCCCACCCTGGAGCCGCTGCGCGGCACCAGAGCGCACGTCGGCGCGCTGCTCGACCGCTGCGACACCGCCGAAGAGCTCGTCGAGTCCCTCGGCGGCAGCTGAGCTGCGGGCTCGACGCGCTCGTCGCCCCACCCCCGATGTGTCAGGCCCTGCGGGGGTCCCAGCCCCGGGTGGGTCTGACACGTCGGCGTCGTCCGGCGCAGCGCGCGGGTCCGGGCGTCCGACTAGGGTCGAGGCAACGAGGTCCGCGCCTGCGGACGCCCGGGGAGGTGGGTCATGGCCCAGCGCGAGGCCGGCGGCCAGCAGCGTCGCCGCAGCGAGCAGACCGAGCAGGACGCGCCCGAGGCGACGTCGGACGTCCAGGACCGCCAGGAACAACTGGACGAAGATGTCGACGCAATCCTCGATGACATCGACGAGGTGCTCGAGTCGAATGCCGAGGAGTTTGTCCGGGGATTCATCCAGAAAGGCGGGGAATAGGGCATATGTCCGGTCTGCGCTACGTGAAGGGAGACGTGTGGCGACCGATACCCCCGGCATCGGGAGTCTTCCAGCTGCCTTCCTGAGGGCCGGCAGCTCCTCGTTCGCCGATTTCCTCGGCGGCCACGCGCCCGACCTGCTCCCCGGGCGGCGCACCCCGCCCAGCACGCCGGTGACCACCGAGGCGCCACACGGCACGACGATCGTCGCCGCCACCTTCCCCGGGGGGGTCGTCATGACCGGCGACCGGCGCGCGACGATGGGCAACATCATCGCGCAGCGCGACATCGAGAAGGTCTTCCCCGCCGACGAGTACTCCTGCGTCGGCATTGCGGGGTCCGCGGGGCTCGCCGTGGAGCTCGTGCGGCTCTTCCAGGTCGAGCTCGAGCACTACGAGAAGATCGAGGGCACCGTGCTGTCCCTCGACGGCAAGGCCAACCGGCTGGCGTCGATGATCCGCTCCAACCTCCCGATGGCCATGCAGGGCCTGGCCGTCGTGCCGCTCTTCGCCGGGCACGACCTTCGCACCGGCGAGGGGCGGATCTTCAGCTACGACCTCACCGGCGGCCGCTACGAGGAGCACGCCTTCCACGCTGTCGGGTCGGGCAGCCTGTTCGCCCGTGGCTCGCTGAAGAAGCTCTACCGCGACGACCTGTCCGTCCAGAGTGCGGTGACCGTCTGCGTACAGGCACTGTTCGACGCGGCCGACGACGACTCGGCGACCGGCGGGCCCGACGTGCTGCGCCGCATCTTCCCGGTGGTCGCGGTGGTGGACGACAGCGGTTTCCGGCGACTGCCCGACGAGGACGTCGGCGCGATCGTCGAGACCATGCTGGAGGGCAGGGCGCTGCGCCCGGACGGCCCGCAGGCACCGATCCGCTGAGCACGGGGAGCTCGCGGAGGACCGACCGCAACGCGACGAGCTGAGGAGCACCCGTGACGACGCCGTTCTACGTCTCGCCCGAGCAGGTCATGAAGGACCGGGCCGACTATGCCCGCAAGGGCATCGCCCGCGGGCGCAGCGTGGTCGTGCTGCAGTACGCCGGGGGCATCCTCTTCGTCGCCGAGAACCCCTCCCGCGCCCTGCACAAGATCAGCGAGATCTACGACCGCGTCGCCTTCGCGGCCGTCGGCAAGTACAACGAGTTCGAGACGCTGCGCAAGGCCGGGGTCCGCCTCGCCGACCTGCAGGGCTACGCCTACGACCGTCGCGACGTCAGCGGCCGCGCCCTGGCCAACGCCTACGCCCAGACGCTGGGCGCGATCTTCACTGAGAGTCAGAAGCCGTACGAGGTCGAGATCGTGGTCGCCGAAGTGGGGTCGACCCCCGAGTCGGACCAGGTCTATCGGCTCACCTACGACGGCAGTGTGGCCGACGAGCAGGGCCACTCCGTCATGGGCGGTCAGGCCGACACGATCGCCCGCTACGTCGCGGAGCATTACCAGGCCGGCGGCACGCTGGCCGGCGCCCTGCGGCTCGCCGTAGACGGCCTGGCCCGCGACGGGGCCAACGGCGCGGAGCCGCGGGAGCTGTCCGCCGGGCAGCTCGAGGTCGCGGTGCTCGAACGCGACCGGGAGCGGCGGGCCTTCCGGCGCCTCAGCGGGGCCGTCCTGGACCGGCTCCTGGCCAGCGGCACCGCCGATGAGACGCCCCCACCGGCACCGGAGGCACCCGCGGAGTCGGCGTCGGCAGCTCCGGCCGCGCCGAGCGGCGACACTGGCGAGGTCAGGCCCGACGAATCCGCCACGCCCTGAGCAGCTCGCCCTCGCGCGCAGACGACAGGCCGGCCCGGCGCGGGCGGTCGAGTCCCCTCGTGCGCTCGTCGACGAGCATGCTGGCGAACGTGAGGGCCAGCGGCCGCCGCCGCAGACCGGCAGCCACCGCGGACGCATCGGAGCGGGCGGCGAAGCCGGCGTACGCCGGGTCCGGCAGCCACAGCGGCAGGGAGTCCGGTCCCATCCACGGCTCGACGCCCTGGTCCACCAGCCAGGCGTCGTCGACCACCACCGGCCCGGCTGCAGCGTCCGGCGCCGACTCGCGAACCGCGTCGCGCGCCAGGTCGATGGCCGCGCGGAGCGGCATCACGTCGCCGACGGCGTTGAGCGTGCCGACGGCGCGCCGCTCGGCTGCTCCCACGAGAAAGGCCGCATAGTCGCGCAGGTCGAGCAGCTGCGCCGACTGACCGGCCCCCTCGGGCACCAGCACGTCCCCGCCGCGCGCGAATCGCCCCGCCCAGTAGCCCGCCCGGTCGCTCCGGTCGCCGGGCCCGCCGAGCAGACCGGCCCGCGACACGTGCAAGCGGTCGCCCAGGGCCGCCGAGCACGCCGACTCGCAGGCCACCTTGGCCTCGCCGTACTCGTCCTCGGCCGCCGTGTCCACGTCCTCCGCCAGCGGTGGCAGGAGCGCTGCCGTCTCGTCGGCCCCGGGCTCGTCGTGGGCGGCGTAGACGGAGCAGCTGGACACGTACGTCCAGTGCGCAGTCCGGTCGCCGATGGCCGCCAGCGCCAAGCGCACCTGCCCGGGCTGCCAGGACACGTCGAGGACGGCGTCCCACTCGTCGAGCACGCCTTGGTACGCGCGTGGCGCAGTTCGGTCCGCCGGCACCAGCCGGACGCCGTCGAGAGCGGGCCCGCTGGTTCCCCGCGCCAGGCAGCTGACGTCGTGGCCGGCGTCGCGGGCCGTCGCGGCGACGGCGTGACCGAGGGGTGCGGTGCCGCCGAGGACGAGGAAGCGCATGCCGGGCACCCTCACCGCGTACCGCGCCGCCGGCAATGGCTTTCGCCATCGGCACACTCGGCGGGCCCCTGCCCACCATCGGGCAGCCCGCACCGCACCAGGAGGACGCCGCCCTCGACCGGCTGCGCCGCAGGTCGCAGCCGGGCCGCCGCTCGGCCAGCACCAGCAGTCGCTCGCGATGGGCGGGGAAGTTGTGCACGCAAGCACGGCGTCGCCGACGAAGACGTCCTCCGCGCGTTCGACCACCCCGGTGGCTATGAGGACGTCGACGACGGCTTCGTGATGATCGTCGGGCCGTCCAGGTCCGCCCAACTCATTGAACTCGGAGTTCTCGACACCACCTACGGCCCCGTCATCGTTCACGCGATGCCCGCCGAAGAAGGTACTTGAGGTGATGACCATGCCCAGAAGCCTGCAGGAGATCCTCGAACATACCGACGAGCTAGGACGTCGGTTCGAGCAGCACGAGCCAAGCGATGTCCGCGACGCTTTGGGGAGTCAGCGAGGAGGGTTGACATCAGACGATGGGAGCCTGCAGGCTGATTGCCAGGGATCTCTAGCGGCTGGAGGACTGCCATGGTGGCTGGCTCGCGCAAGGTCTTGCTCGCTGCCGCGAGCCTGGTCTTGCTCGCGGTGGGCGCGACGCCGGGTCCGACCGCCGCCCCCCCCGACACGCAATTCGCGAACCTCGGTACGTGTGAAGACGCACCCGTGCTCGCCGAGCGAAGCGGCGGATGGACCTGCATGCCCAAACGTCAGGATCCCGAGCGCGTTCGGGCCGTCGTCGACGACGTCACAGAGAGAACTGATGCGGGTCGCTAGCCCCGACGGGTACTGCAATGCAAATCCCTGCCTCGAGTACGACATGACGCATGTCCTGACCACCGCCACCGCCTACTACGGCATCGACAATAGGCAGATAGGCTCAGTCGCCGAATACGCTAAAGTCCTCCTCTACAATACAGGTTTCGAGGTTTTCGAAGGACACAGTCGGCGTCGACACGGGCCCAGCCATCAAAGCGTCCTACGGCCTCTCGCTGTATAAGAATGGCAACAAGTACGCTGGAGAAGCGCGAGGAGACAACACCCGCTACACGACGACAACATTTGGTATACCTCAACAGAAGAAGATTTTTTCTTGGTACGCCAATGGCAACGGGATGTACAAGGTCCGATTCGGCTGGAGTTGGTATGCGTCCGGCCACCGCAACCCCTCGACCAACAACGGGAAATGGGGCAACGCATACTTCTCGAAGGCGGCTGGTTGCGACTACTCACGGACGGTGAGGTTTTCTCACCGGACTGGCCGCTGAAGGTGGAGTAGGACGAGAGCGGCGGCGGTGATGGCGCCGATTCTCCACGGGTCGAGGGTGACGCGTTCGAGCGCTTTCCAGCTGCGTTTGAGCAGCGCGTTGGCCCGTTCG
>JBBSAL010000072.1:0-8579 GCA_038252305.1 Actinomycetales bacterium
GCGTGGTTGCGGTGCTGCGTCGTGGCCACGTCGATCTTGAGGTCGTGGCCCAGCGCGTTGTCGATGACGTCGAGGGTGCGTGTCGTGGTGGTCGGCGCCGTGGGGTTGACGATCACGTGGGCGCGCATGGAGGCAGGGTAGTGCCGGGCTACGGTTGCCCTCCGTGAGCGATGACCCGGCGGCTCACGAGGCGGTCGCCGCCACTCGGCCCCGGGGCCTGCTCACCGCTGCGGCGGTGACGGGTGCTGAGGGGGTGGCCCTGACCGGGTTCGGGGCCTGGTTGGCGTACGAGACCGTCGTCGCCAAGGCGTCGAACGAACGGGTCGCCACGGGGTCCGCTGTCTACTTCCTCGTGCTCGGCCCGCTCGTGCTGCTCGTCGCCGCCGCGCTGTGGCGGCGGCGGGGCTGGGCCAGCGGTGCCGCCCTGTTCGTCCAGCTCCTCGCCGTCCCGGTCGCCGTGTCGATGTGGCAGGAAGGTTTCGTCGCCGGTGCCGTGCCGCTGCTCGCCGCCGCCGCGGCCGCGGCCTTCGGTCTGCTGCAGCCGACGACCAGGCACGCGCTCGGCCGCGAGTGAGGGGGCCGCCGTGCGTGGGCGCTCGCTCAGCCGTCGGCGAGCAGGCCCTCGCGCAGCTGGGCGAGCGTGCGCGCCAGCAGGCGCGACACGTGCATCTGCGAGATCCCCACCTGCTCGGCGATCTGCGACTGCGTCATCCCGCCGAAGAAGCGCAGGAGAAGGATCTTCTTCTCCCGTTCGGGCAGCTGCCCCAGCAGCGGGCGCAGGGACTCGCGGTACTCCACCCCCTCCAGTGACTCATCAGCCTCTCCGAGCGTGTCGCCCACCGGCGGCCGGTCGTCGTCACCGCCGTCGGGAGCGTCCAGCGACAGCGTGGAGTAGGCGTTGGCCGACTCCAGCCCCTCGAGGACGTCCTCCTCGCTGATGCCCAGCTGGGTCGCCAGCTCGGCCACCGTGGGGGAGCGGCCGAGGTCCTGCGCCAGCGCGGCAGTCGCGCTGGTCAGCTGCAAACGCAGCTCCTGCAACCGCCGCGGAACGCGGACCGCCCAACCCTTGTCCCGGAAGTGGCGCTTGACCTCCCCGACGATCGTGGGGGTGGCGTAGGTGGAGAACTCGACGCCGCGCTGCGGGTCGTAGCGGTCGACGGACTTGATCAGGCCGATCGTGGCGACCTGCACGAGGTCGTCGAGGGGCTCGCCGCGGTTTCGGAAGCGCCGGGCGAGGTGCTCGACCAGCGGCATGTGCAGCCGGACCAGTCGGTCGCGTACGTCGGCATGCTCGGGGTCGGCAGGATCGAGCTCGGCCAGCCGGATCAGCAGCGCCTTGCTCTCCGCCCGGCCCAGGCGCCGCGACTCGGCGCGATCGGGAGGCGCAGCGGAGGCCTCCTCGAGGACCGGCTCCTCAGCCGCGGCCGTCGCCTCCTCCGCGGCGTGCCCGGAGGTGACGACGTGCGGGCTGGCGATCTCCGTGGCGACGATCTCCGAGGCCCCCTCCTCGACGGGTCCGGCCTGCTCCGGAGGCGCCACGCGCCGCTGCACGGAGGACCCGCGTGCCCGGCTCACGCGGCCCCCGTCCGCTGGCGCTGCTTGCGCATCGTCACGGAGAGGACGCCGGCGTCGTCGACGCTGGACTCGACCTCGCCGGCCAGCGCCGTGAGCACCGTCCACGCGAAGGTGTCACGGCTCGGCGGTCGGCCGCCGTCGGTGGGAGCCGAGACCGTGACGCTCAGGGCGTCGGGGGCGACAGCGAAGGTGCAGCGCAGGTCCGCACCCGGCACCGTAGTCGGCAGCACGAGCGCGCAGGCCTCGTCGACGGCGATGCGCAGGTCCTCGATCTCGTCGAGGGTGAAGTCCAGGCGTGCCGCCAGGCCGGCCGCGGCGGTACGCAGCACGGCGAGGTAGGCCCCGGTCGCGGGCACCCGCAACTCCACCAGGTCGTGTCCGGTGGCGGCAGTCGCGGCCATGCCCGGGTTGCTGGCGTGCTCCACAGGCCTCCCCTCGTGCACGGTGACCATACTGGGCGGCCCTGCGCTCGAAACTACCCGAGTGCAGGTCACGACCGGTCGGGCGTCCAGGACAGCGACGCGGTCAGAGACGGTCACCGATCCGGGACCGGGTCGCCCGCTCCCCCTGAGGCGAGCGCCTGGAGCGGCTCACCGCTGAGCCGGTTGACCGTCCAGTCCTCCATCGACTCGGCGCCGATCGCACGGTAGAAGCTGATGGCCGGTGAGTTCCAGTCCAGCACCCACCACTCCAGCCGCGGATAACCGCGCTCGAGGCAGAGCTGTGCCAGCGTGCGCAGCAGTGCGGTCCCGTGCCCGCCGCCACGGTGCTGGGGCACCACGAACAGGTCCTCGAGCCAGATGCCGTGCTTACCGCTCCAGGTGGAGAACGTCTCGTACCAGAACGCCATGCCCACCACGTCCCCGGCGACCTCCGCGACGTGACAGAACGCCTTAGGGTCGGGACCGAACAACAGGGCGCGGTAGTCGTCTTCGCTCGCCTCGACGCGGTGTCGCGATCGCTCGTAGTCGGCGAGCGCGAGCACCAGGGCGCGCAGCGCGGACAGGTCGTCGGGCCGAGCGGGGCGGATCACGAGCCGGAGGTTATCGGGGCTCCGCTCCGCCCCCACTCGACCGCGGGCAGACGAGGGGTCAGGCCGCCTTCTTCGTCTCCCAGAAGATCTCGGCGATCTCGTCGATCTTGGCGAGCAGCTCGTCGGCCTTGGCGACGTCGACGGTGCCCTTGCCGCCGGCTGCGCCGGCCAGCTTGGTAGCCGAGTTGAACAGCTCGTGCAACTGCGGGTACTTCTCGAAGTGCGGCGGCTTGAAGTAGTCGGTCCACAGCACCCACAGGTGATGCTTGACCAGCTCGGAGCGCTCCTCCTTGATGACCAGGGCGCGCTGGCGGAAGACCTCGTCGTCGCTGTCGGTGTACTTCTCCATGATCGCCTTGACCGACTGCGCTTCGATGTGGGCCTGGGCCGGGTCGTACACGCCGCAGGGCAGGTCGCAGTGCGCGGCGACCTCGGCGACCGGACGGAGCAGTGCCATCTGGGAGAGTCCTTTCTCGTCGGAACGGCGGGCAGGTCCGCCGTGTGGCGCACGGTGGCGCCGATGCGGTCCTACCCGCGCGACCGTACTCCGCTAACCACACCAGTCGACGACAGTGCACGACGGGAGGGTCGGGTGCTCAGCTGGGGCGTGGCCGTCGTGCGCGGGCGCTCCATGCAGCCGGCGCTGCGCGACGGCGACCGGCTCCTCGTCGCTTACGGACGGGCTCCCTCGCCCGGCGACGTCGTCGTCGTCCGGCTTCCCGGCCGTGGGCTGTCGGTGAAGCGGCTGCTGCGCCGCGAGCCGGAGGGCTGGTGGGTCGAGCGGGACAACCCGCGCGAGGGAGTCGACTCGTGGAACGTCGGCGCGGTTCCCGGGGCCGACCTGGTGGCGGTCGCGCCGCTGCGGCTGTGGCCCTGGCCGCGACGCCTGCGTCGACGCTGACCCCCGATGGTCTTCCCCGGCTCCGTGCACATTTGGTGCTCCTGGGGCGAGAGTGAGAAGAGGGGCGCCACGGCAGGCACAGCAGACACATGAACCCCAAATGTGTACGGAGGAGGGCGCCCGCCCCGCCGGATCAGGCGAGGGCGTAGGTCGCCACGCGCTCGAGCACCTGCTGGCCGTCGCGGACGACCGCCCGCTCGACCTCGCAGGTGGCGCGGCGGCCGTGCAGGTCGAGCACCATCACCCCGTTGTCGAAGAACGGTCCGTGGTCGATGGTCCAGGTGACCGGGACCTCGGGCACGCCCGCCCGCCGAGCCAGCCCGCGCAGTCCAGCGACCACCAGCCGTGACTCCAGCAGGCGGTTGACCTCCCGCACCGGCAGCTCGAGCGGGTTGCGCAGTGGCGACTGCACGATCTGGTGGATGCGCGTACGCGCCGGGTCCACGCCCGGGATGCACGCCTCGGCGAGGTAGGAGCAGTGCACGTCGCCCGACAGCACGAGCACGCTGGCCGGCGGCGACCCGGTGCGCACACCGAGCGCGACGTCGCGCAGCAGGCCGACCATGTCCTCGAAGCTGCGGCCGAACGCCGGCCAGTGCTCGAGGTCGATGAGCCGGCGCAGCTGCTCGCCGAACCAGGCGTACCCCCGTCCCCACGCCCCCTGGGCCGTCGCCTCGTTCCAGCCCTCGACGTCGTGGATGCCGTGGAGCATGAGCAGCGGCAGCGAGGTGCCGACGAGCAGGTGGTCGACCTCGGCGTGCGCGTGCTCGACGAGCCACGCCCATTCGACCTCGTCGAGCATGGCGCGGTCGTCGGGGTCCAGCCGTCGCGAGCAGCGGGAGTCGACCACGACCAGCCGCACCCAACCGGCGTCGGGTCCAGGGAAGTCGCGACAGAAGCTCCAACGGACGTGCTCGGGTTCGGTGTCGGCCAGCCAGGAGAACTCGTCGACGAGCCGGCCGCGCTCGTCGTCGTCCAGGGCGGCGAGCACCTTGCCGTAGAGCTCGTCGCCGGCGAGTTCGTCGGGGGAGAGGTTGCCGAGGTGCTGGTAGACCCAGTACGAGCCGAAGGCGCCGAGCACCCGGTCCCGCCACCAGGGCTCCCGGCTGGTCTCCTCTCGCCACGACCATGAGGTGTTCCAGTCGTCGCGCAGGTCGTGGTCGTCGAGGATCATGCAGGACGGCACGGTCGAGAGCAGCCAGCGGACCTCCGGCCAGTTCCACGACTCGTGGTAGAGCCAGGTGTACTCCTCGAAGTCGTGGATCTCCTCGCGCACCTCGCGCTCGCCGTCCCCCGCGTGTCGCTGCGCCAGGCGCTCGGCCATCTCGGGGCTCGGCATGTCGGCGTAGATCTGGTCGCCGAGCAGCACGAGCGCATCCGGCCAGGACGCCTGGGGACTGGCGGCCATGCGCAGGGCCAGAGCGGCCAGGGCGTCCGCCCCGTAGGTCTTGAGGTGCTCGGCGTTCTTGGGTGCCGAGCGGCGGCAGGAGCCCATCGCCAGCCGCAGGGAGCGCTGGCCGCCGGGCGTTCTGATGACACTAGGCGGGAACGCCGAGCCTGGCACCGGCCAGGCCGCGACGCCGTCGTGGTGCACCTCGTACGGCGTCGCCGACGCGGGCGGCAGCCCCTCGACGGCGACCAGCGCGTAGTGATGGCCGTGCAGCGTCCAGGTCGCCGCCTCGCAGCCGAGCACCCGCACCGTGCACGGTCGGTCGGTCTCCACCCAGACGGTGGCTCGCGTGTCGTCGACGTAGCGGAGCACGGGCCCGAGCAGGAGGTACGCGGCGTCGACACTGGCGTCGACAGTGGCGTCGTCGGGCACGGCGGTGATCCTTCCGCACCCGACGTCGCCGGCGCGGCAGAGTCACCGATCTCGTCGGTAGGGTCGCGCTGTGCTCGCCGCCTACGCCGCCCGGATCGTTCCCGACGACCCGCTGTCCGGCCTGGAGGTGGGCGACCGGCCCCCGCCGGAGGCGCCGGATGGCTGGGCCACGGTGTCGGTGCGGGCCGCGGCGCTCAACCACCACGACGTCTGGTCGCTGCGCGGGGTCGGCCTGCCGGGCGATCGGCTGCCGATGGTGCTCGGCTGCGACGCCGCCGGCGTGGACGAGGCCGGTCGTGAGGTGGTCGTCCACGCGGTTGTCAGCGACGCCGACTGGCGCGCCGACGAGACGCTGGACCCCAGCCGTTCCCTGCTGTCGGAGCGGTACGCCGGCACGCTCGCCGAGCAGGTCGTGGTGCCACGCCGCAACCTCGTGCCGAAGCCGGCCGAGCTGAGCTTCGAGGAGGCTGCCTGCCTGCCCACGGCATGGTTGACGGCGTACCGCATGCTCTTCACCCACAGCGGCCTGCGCCCGGGCGAGACCGTGCTGGTCCAGGGGGCAGGCGGCGGGGTGTCGACCGCGCTGGTCGTGCTGGCTGCAGCCGCGGGGTTCCGCGTTTGGGTGAGCAGCCGTGACGCCGTCAAGCGCGAGCGGGCGCTGGAGCTGGGTGCGGATGCGGCGTACGAGTCCGGGGCCCGGCTGCCCGAGCGTGTCGACGCCGTCATGGAGACGGTGGGCCGGGCCACCTGGCAGCACTCGATCCGGTCGTTGCGGCCCGGCGGGACGCTCGTCGTATCCGGTGCTACGAGCGGGCCGGTCGCTGAGACCGAGCTCAACCGGGTGTTCTTCCTGCAGCTGCGGGTGGTCGGCTCGACCATGGGCACCCGCGACGAGCTCCAGCGCCTGCTGTCGCTGTGCGTGCTGCGCGGCGTACGCCCGGTCATCGACCGGGTCCTGCCGCTGGCCGAGGCGCGGGAGGGCTTCGCCGCCATGGCCGCCGGCGAGCTGTTCGGCAAGGTCGTGCTCACGACCTGACCGGGGAGTTGATCACGTTAACGTGATCAACTCCCCCATCCCGCGCCCTGCAGGACGCGTCAAGGGGGAGTACGGCTCGCCAAGTACCGCCTGGGGGACGCTCGTCAGCCAGGCCCCGGGCGGGCACGGGGCGTTGGCCCTCGTCGACGACCGACTCCGCTGAGCCGGCCGATCAGCGTACTCAGGCGGCGCGGTTCCCAGTTCGAAGCCAGCTCGCGCCGGCAGGCGGGCCGACGAAAACCCCGGCTGTCGATGATGAGGACGACCCGCTGGAAACTCAAACCAAGCGGGGCGGGACGAGGCCGGCCCGATGGTGGTTCCCCCTCCGCGCTGCGTCCAAGCGTCGTCCAGATCACTCCACGTCGAGGTCGTCGTCGTCGAGCCGGGCGATCCAGGTGGCTAGCCGCTCGACGGCGATCTCGTGCTCGGGGTGCAGGTCGACGAACTCCCGCAGCCGCTCACCCAACCAGGCGAGGGTGACCTCTTCGACTCCACGCCGGCGCTCGAGCTCCTCGATGCCGCGGTCGGTGAAATACACGGCCTCAGGCGAAGGCCTGGTCGAGCAGCGCGCGCTGCTCGGCCACGTGGCGTGTGTGGGAGCCGACGGCGGGGGCCGACATCGCGTCGCGCGAGACGCGTTCCATCGGCAAGGGAAGGTGGTCCTCGAGGATCGCCGACATGAAGGGCCATGGCCCCTGGTTGGCCGGTTCGTCCTGCACCCAGCGGATCGCCGACAACCGGGGATAGCGGGCCACCTCGGCCGCCACGTCGTGTCGGGGGACCGGGTAGAGCCGCTCGACGGTGGCGATGGCCGCGCTGCTGTCGTTGCGCTTGGCTCGTTCGGCTTGCAGGTCCCAGGCGACCTTGCCGGAGCAGAGCAGCAACCGCTCGACACGGTCGGGGTCCGCCGTCGTGTCGCCGATCACGGGACGGAACTCGCCGTCGATGAAGTCCTCGGTTGCGGAGGTGGCGGCCTTGTTGCGCAGCATCGACTTGGGCGTGAAGACGATGAGCGGCTTGTGTTCCGAACCCAGCGAGTGCAGACGCAGCAGGTGGAAGTAGCTCGCGGGAGTCGATGGCTGCGCCACCCGCAGCGAGTCCTCCGCGGCCAGCGAGAGGAAGCGCTCGATTCGCCCGGAGGAGTGGTCGGGACCCTGTCCTTCGTAGCCGTGCGGGAGCAGCAGCACGACACCGGACTGCTGGCCCCATTTGAGCTCCCCCGACGCGATGAACTCGTCGATGATCGTCTGGGCACCGTTGGCGAAGTCGCCGAACTGCGCCTCCCAGACGACGAGCGCCTCCGGCCGGGCCACCGAGTAGCCGTACTCGAAGCCCATGGCGGCGAACTCCGAGAGCAGCGAGTCGTAGACGTAGAACTTCGCGCCGTCGGCCGACATCTGCTGCAGTGGGGTCCACTCCTCGCCGGTGACCCGGTCGATGATCACTGCGAAGCGCTGGACGAACGTGCCGCGCCGGCTGTCTTGTCCGGCCAGTCGTACGGGTCGGCCGTCGGCGAGCAGCGACCCGAGCGACACCATCTCGCCGGTCGCCCAGTCGATGCCGCCGCCGGTGATGGCTGCGGCGCGCCGTTGCAGCTGCGGCCACACCTTGGGGTGGACGGTGAACCCGTCGGGCACGTCGAGGTGCGCGTCGGCGATCCGCTTGAGCATCTCCCGTGGGATCGCGGTCTGCAGGTCGCCCGGAAGGATCGGCTTGCCCGGATAGCTGGGCGCCGTGTAGCTGGTCGTGGGTTCGCTGGCCGCCTCTCGGGTCTCTGCGAAGACCCGCTCGAGCTGCTGCTGGTAGTCGCGCAGCGCCTGCTCGGCTTCGTCCACCGAGATGTCACCGCGCCCGATGAGTGCCTCTGTGTAGAGCTTGCGGACGCTGCGCTTGTTCTCGATCAGGTCGTACATCAACGGCTGGGTGAACGAGGGGTCGTCACCCTCGTTGTGCCCGCGGCGGCGGTAGCAGACGAGGTCGATCACGACGTCCTTCTTGAACTCCTGGCGGAACTCGAAGGCCAGCCGCGCCACCCGCGCGCAGGCCTCGGGGTCGTCGCCGTTCACGTGGAAGATGGGCGCCTGGATCATGCGCGCCACGTCGGTGCAGTACAGCGACGAGCGCGACGCGGCCGGCGAGGTCGTGAAGCCGACCTGGTTGTTGACGACGACGTGCACCGTGCCGCCGGTGCGGTAGCCACGCAGCTGGGACA
>JBBSAL010000073.1:0-7040 GCA_038252305.1 Actinomycetales bacterium
GAGCGCCTTGGCCACGTTCCAGTCGCGCAGCTGCGCCCGGTAGTGCCGGCCGACGACCAGGTTGGCGCCCTCACCGTGGCCGATCTCGTCCCGGATGATCCGGTCGACCACCGCGGCGTAGTCCTCGTCCGAGGTCTCGAAGCCGCCCTCGTCCTCGAACGCGACCTCTTCGTCGGGCAGGGCAGCGACCAGGTCGGCGAGCGTGATCTCCCGCTCGGTCGCGATGTCCACCACGGCAAGCGGGGTGCCGTCGTCATGGGCGACGAAGCCACGCTCGGTGACCTGGCGGAACGGCACCGCCACCAGCCGGTCGAAACGTCGGCCGTCCTCGGGCACCCCCTCCTCGAGCGGGATGTCTCCCAGCATGGCCAGGCGGCTCAGCGGTCCGCCGACCAGGGTGACCGTCGGGCTCTCCCGGAGACGGATGACCGCCCACGCCTCGTGCCCCAGCAGCTCCTCGAGGGCGGCGCTGGCGGAGAGTGTCTCGGGCATGCCGGGAACGCTACTAGAGCGCCGAGCGGGCACTCCGGTCACGCTGTGGTTCGCCGAGCGGGCAGTCCCGTCACGCTGTGGTTCGCCGAGCGGGCACTCCCGTCACGCTGTGGTTCGCCGAGCGGGCAGTCCCGTCACGTTGTGGGTGACAGAAGTGCCCGGTCGACGTCGTACGCCGTGACAGAAGTGCCCGCTCGACAGGCTACGGGGAGGTGGTCGCGCGCCGGACCAGCGCGACGGCGGACCACACCATCTGCTCGACGGCCTCGTCCCGGCTCATCCCGGCGACGTCCGTGAGCCACACCAGGGCCTCGATACCGCTGACCGCCCGCACGGCGACCGCCAGGCGGCGTACACCTTCGGCACCCAGGTCACCGGTGAGGGGCTCCAGCGCCTCGCTGAACCAGCCGATCGCCCGCCCTTGGCGCAGCGGCAGCTCCCGTGCTGCAGCGTCGATCTCCAGCGAGAGGCGCAGCATGGTGCGCTGCTGCGGTTCGGTGTCCAGGATCATCGCCATGAAGCCGCGGACGGCTGCGGCCAGGCGCACCTCGGGGTCCTGTCCCGCATCCGCAGGAAGCATCGACGTCGCGGCGATCTCCGGGTGCGCGGCCAGGAGCAGCGAGGTCTGTGTCGGGAAGTAGCGATACGCCGTCGTTCGCGAGACCTCGGCCGCCTCGGCCGCCTCGGCCACGGTGGGCGGACGCCCCCCGGCTGCCACGAGGTCACGGGTTGCCGCGATCAGGGCGGACCGGGTGCGCTGCTTCTGCCGGGCTCGCCCGGTCTCCTCGTACGCCGTTGACATCACCGTCACGGTATCGTAGTTTCGTTATGGGACAAGCGTCCCACGAAGTCCGGAGGCATCCCATGACCGTGACAACGCCGTTCGTCCGCAACCGCGAAGACGCCGAGCGGCGCTGGTTCCACGGCGGCGGACTGCACACCTGGCTCGTCCGGGAGGACGAGGCCGGCGGCGAGTTCCTGCTCTTCGAGGACACCGTCGAAGGTGGCAAACGCACGCCGCTGCACACCCATCCCGCGGCCACGGAGACGTTCTACCTGCTCGAGGGTGAACTCCTACTCCACGTCGACGGTGCCGAGCACGAGCTCCGGACCGGCGGGACCGCGGTCATCCAGCGCGGGGTTCCGCACGCGTTCATGGTCCGTTCGGCCAGCGCCCGGATGCTCTGCCTGCACACCCCTGGCGGCGGCGAGAGCTTCTACCGGACGGCGAGCATGCCGGCGATCGACGGGGAGCCGGCGCCACCGGTCGACTTCGAGCGCATCAAGGAGGCGGCCCTCGCTACCGGCAGCATGCGGATCGTGGGACCGCCACCGTTCTAGGCCACGAGGTGTGACACAACTGCCCGGTCGACGTCGTACGCCGTGACGCAACTGCCCGGTCGGCGCCGTACGCCGTGACACAACTGCCCGGTCGCGCTACTGGGTGAGGGTGACCATCCGCTGGGTGGCGCGGGTGTAGACGACGTAGAGGGTGGCCCGGCCGGTCGGGGCCTCGGCCTCGATCTCCTGGGGCTCCACGACGACGATGCCGTCGAACTCGAGGCCCTTGGTGTCCAGCCCGGTGAGTACGACGAGGCGCGACTCGGGCGTCCCGGTCTCCTCGGCGAACTCGGGCCAGGAGGAGACCCAGCGGGTGACCTCGCCCAGGCGGGCCGAGGGTACGACGACCCCCACCGTGCCGGCCAGCGAGCCGGCCAGACGGGTGAGGTGCTCGTGGACGGCCGCCTCGAGGTCGTCCACCCGCAGCTCGAGCGGTGGCTCCCCGGTCGAGCGGACGGCGTCGGGCAGATCGGCGTCCAGGCCGACCCTCTCGGCGTACGCCGCGGCGAAGTCGTAGATCTCCGAGGAGTTGCGGTAGTTGGTCGAGAGGTGGAAGTCGTGACGCGGCTTGTCGCCCAGGGCCTCGGCCCTCGCGGCGGCCGACTCGGCCGGCACCGGCCACGACGACTGGGCCGGGTCGCCGACGATGGTCCAGGTGGCCGAGCGTCCCCGGCGGCCGACCATGCGCCACTGCATCGGCGTGAGGTCCTGGGCCTCGTCGATCAGCACGTGCGCGAACGCGTCGTCCTCGACCCGGTTGGTGGGCGGCGCCCAGCCGCGGGGCCCGGCGTACTCCCGGTCGGAGGCGGTCCACAGCTCCTGGAGGGAGGCGTCCTCCGCGCCGAGGTGCTCGTCGTCGACCGAGCCGGTGTTCACGATCGGCGGGTCGCCCAGGAGGTAGCGCAGCTCGTCGAGCATGGCCACGTCGTCGACGGAGAGCGCTGTGGCTTCCTGTTCCGGTCCCCACGACTTGGAGAGCAGCCGCACCGACTCGTCGTCGAGGACGCCCTCGCTCACCCGCGCGAGGAACTCGGGGTCGCGCAGCCAGCCGAGCACCGTGGCGGCGTCGAGCTGGGGCCACCAGGCGGCGGCGAACGCGAGGAACCGGTCGTCGGTGCGCATCTCCTCGGCGAACTCCTCCTTGGTGCGGTCGCGGCCACGCTCGCTGCGGACCTGGCGCCACATCGCCTCGATCAGCGTCGAGGCGACCCGGGTGGTCGAGCGGTTGCGCGGGCCCATCGACAGCAGCTGGCGGCGCAGGGCAGCGAGCTCGCGGGGGCCGAGCAGGATCACGTCGTCGCGGTAGAAGACCCGGAACTCGTGGGCGACGCCGGGCACCGCCTGGCGCGAGGTACGCCGCAGCACCTCGGCCATCGCGGCTGAGCCCTTCACCTCGGCCACGGCCGGCTCCTCGCGCCGGCTGGCCCGTACGCCGTCGACGACCTCGCCCAGCGAACGCAGCGCCACCGCCGTCTCACCGAGGGAGGGCAGCACCCGCTCGATGTAGCGCATGAACACCCCGGACGGTCCCACGACGAGGACGCCACCGCGCTCGTAGCGGCGCCGGTCGGCGTAGAGGAGGTACGCCGCACGGTGCAGCGCCACGACGGTCTTGCCGGTGCCGGGACCACCGCTGATCGACACGACACCCTTGTTGGGCGCGCGGATCGCGCGGTCCTGCTCGGCCTGGATGGTCGCGACGATGGAGTGCATCGAGCGGTCGCGGGCCTTGGACAGCTGGGCGAGCAACGCCCCCTCGCCCACGATGGGCAGCGTCTCGGCGGCGGGGTCGTCGGGGTCGAGCAGGTCGTCCTCGACACCGAGGACGTGCACGCCCTTGCTGCGCAGGATCCGACGGCGTACGACGCCCTGGGGCTCGGCCAGCGTGGCCTGGTAGAACACGGCTGCCGCAGGGGCACGCCAGTCGATCAGCAGCGTGTCGTAGTTGTCGTCGCGCAGGCCGATGCGTCCGATGTAGCGCGGCACGGTGCTGACCTGGGCACCCATGTCGAGGCGGCCGAAGACGAGACCCTCGTGGGCCGCGTCGAGCGTGGCCATACGTCGGGCCGCCTGGAACACCATCGCGTCTCGCTCGACGAGGCCACCCTCGTTGCCGATGCGACCCCGCGCCAGCCCTTCCTTGGCCAGCTCCTGCGCCGACAGCGCGGCCTTGTCGAGCTGGGTGTAGACGGTGTCGACGTACTCCTGCTCGCTCGCGGCTTCGCGCGCGGCAACGTCACTTGTCAACGCTGGTGTCCTTCGTCGGAGCGGTCGTTCTCGGGGAATCGACTACTTTACCGCGCCCCTCGAAGCCCCGTGCGCGCGACGTCCAGATGCGCTCACGCGCTACGTGGCTCAGCGGCAACGTCGACTGCCCGAGTCCAGCACGGCGCCGCTGGTGCTGCGGTAGGACCAGCTGTAGGCATGCGCCTTCAGGCCGAGGAAGAGCACTCCGGGGGTGCGCGCCTGGTAGTAGGCAGACCCGCGTTTGCGCGTCCCGAGGTGGTAGAGGCTGTTGCCCCCCGTTCCCACCACGAACTCGACCATCCCGCGGCGCCGCTTGACGTGCCCCTTGGCGTCCATCGGCCGGAACCGCTCGTAGTCGTGGTCGTGACCGGACAGCACGAGCTCGTTGCGGTGCCGGTACGCCGCCTGCCACAGCGGCTTGACCGCGGTGTTGTCGCCGTGCTCGAGACCGGAGGAGTAACGCGGGTGGTGCATGGTGACGATCGAGCACCTCGAGGGATGCGCTCGCATCTGCGCGTCCAGCCAGGCCGCCTCGGTCCCGCAGCTGACGCGGTCGCAGTTGCTGTTCAGGACGTAGACGTTCCAGCCGTTCGCCGCGACCCGGTAGTAGCCGGGCGCACCGGGCTGACGCCCCTTGAAGTAGGTGTAGTAGTCCGCTGCGCCCGGGGTCTTGTACTCGTGGTTCCCGATCGCCGGACGGGTCTTGGGAAGCAGCGATCCCCACGACAGGTCGTAGGAGCCGGCGTACTCCGCGAGGCTGTTCGCGTCGTACTGGTGGTCACCGAGCGTGAGCACCAGGTCCGGGGCGAGGCTCCGGGCGAGGGCGGCCGTCTCCGCCTGTCGGCACGAGGTGCCCACGACAGGCTTGCCGGGCTCACAGGCGATGTCCCCGACGGCAACGACGCGCAGGGTGGTCGAGGCCGCGGCCGCCGAAGCGCTGTCCTGCTTCGCGGTCACGGCAGGGCCGTTCCCTGCGACAGATCCGCACCCGGAGGCAAGCAGGATGAGCGCAAGCACCCAGGGCATGGATCGTGGCAGCTGTCCCGAGACTCTCACCTGTCGACGGTACGTCGAACCCGTCGGCTCCGAGGGCGATCAGGCCAGGTCGTGCACGAACTCCCCCAGCTGGGTCAGGTTGCGGCACTCGACCATCGGGACCAGCCGGCCGTACTCGCGAGCAGCGCTGTCTCCGGTGTTCCAGTTGCGGACGTGCTCGGGATTGAGCCAGAAGCTGTGCCGGGCGGCGTACACCAGGTCCTTGACGACGGGCAGTGCGAGATCGGTGTGGTTGGACCTGGCGTCGCCGAGGACGATCAGGTTGGTCTTCGGGGTGAGGGCGTCGGCGTACTCGTCGGCGAAGCGGGTGAACGCCCGGCCGTAGTTCGTGCGCCCCCACAACGACGCGTGGCGCGCGCTCGCGGCCAGCTCGCTCATCGTCTCGGCCGGGTCCCTGCTGGTGGTGAACCGGTCGGTGACCTCGTGGATCTCGTCGACGAAGGTGAACGCGCGCACGCGGTTGAACTGCTCCCGCAGCGCGAAGACCAGCATCAGGGTGAAGGAGGCGAAGTTGGCCACCGACCCGCTGACGTCGCACAGCACCACGAGGTCGGTGCGGCCAGGGCGCTTGGGCTTGTGCCGCGTCTCCATCGGCACCCCGCCGCTCGACATCGAGGCCCGGACCGTGCGCCGGAAGTCGAGCGGACCTCGCGAGCGGGCGTGCTGCTCACGGCTCAGCCGGGTCGCCAGGCGACGGGCCAGCGGCTGGATCTCACGACGCATCAGCTCCAGGTCGGCCTTGCGGGCGGAGGTGAAGTCGACCTGCTCGATGGCGGGGCGGATCGTGTGCCGGGCGACGTGCTGGGGGCCGCGGACCTCGGCCGCGCGGCGGCGTACCTCGGCGTCGACCAGCCGCTCGAACTCCCGTGACTGCGCCTCGACCAGCCGCCGCAGGGACGGGTCGTCCCCGGTGTCTGCGCCCATCCCCTGCAGCGCCTTCTGGACCAGCTCGTCGGGCGAGACCCGGTTCATCACGTTGTACGACGACCACCGCTGCTCGCCCGGACCGCGCCCGCGGATCAGCCCGAACCGGGCCACCCCCTCGCGGGCCAGCATCATCATGACGTCGGGGTCGCCCATCGCCAGCGCGGTCGTCAGGGCCTCGCGGAAGTCGGCCAGCGCCTGGGGTCCGTCCTGCCCGACGAGGTCCTCCGCTCCGGGTAGTCCGAGACGATTCCGTTGTTCTTTCCCCTCCGGAACGACGGTTGCGTCTCGGACTATCGAGGTCTCGGGGTCGTGCCCGTCCCCGACCAGCGCCGGGAAGTAGAGGTCGAAGACCTGGTCGAAGCCGGCCCGGTGGTTCTGGCGCTTCAGCAGGGTGGCCGCGTACGCCGCCCGGAGGGTCTCGCGCTCCCCCATGCCGAGGGCGCCGATCGCCTGCACGGCGTCCAGCCCCTCGGCCAGCGAGACCGGCAGCCCGGCGGTGCGCAGCGCCTCGACGAACTCGATGTGCCGGTCGAGGAGCGTCATCAGGCGCGCAGCCGCAGCTCGCGGACCGCCCGGTCGTGGTCGCTGGCGTGCTTGAGGATGACGCCCAGCGTCTGGTCGATGGCGGCCGCGTCGAGGGTGCCGGTGCCGAGGGCCACCAGCGTGCGCGCCCAGTCGATGGTCTCCGCGATCGACGGCGCCTTGCGCAGCTCCATGCCGCGCAGCTTCGCCACGACCTCGACGATCTGACCGGCGAGCTGCTCCTCGATCTCCGGCACCTGCGAGAGGACGATCTCCCGCTCGCGCTCGGACTCGGGGTAGTCGATGTGCAGGAACAGGCAGCGCCGCTTGATCGCCTCGGACAGCTCGCGCGTGGCGTTGGAGGTGAGCACGACCAGCGGGCGGCGTACGGCGGTGATCGTGCCCATCTCGGGGATGGTCACCTGGAAGTCGCTGAGCACCTCGAGCAGGAGGCC
>JBBSAL010000074.1:0-6562 GCA_038252305.1 Actinomycetales bacterium
ACAGCCCCGGGAGAACCGAGGGCGGCAGTGTCATGCAGGCCCTCGAAGGGCGACCGGACCAAGCCGTCACCTCGGCTCCCGCCGAGTCCCAACAGCAAGCACCGACACGATGCTCACAACAAGGATGGTGCCCTAGTGACCCGGCTCGTGGCGAGGTCGGCCGGTGAGTGCGGGCTACCCGGACGGTCCGCTGTTCGACGACGTGAACCAGCTGGCCCAATCTACCGGCTGGCTGCACACGCCGATGCTCGGCTACGCGAGCTATGGACTCGTCGTGTTCGCCGTCCTGCTGGTGCTGGGGTGGTGGCTGGCCCGCGGCCGCGGACCCCGGGCGATGGCGGCGTCGCTGTGGGCGGGGGCCGCCACACTGCTCGCGCTGGGGTTGAACCAGGTGCCGGTCGGGTTCTTCCACGAGGCCCGGCCCTACACCGACCTGCCGCACATCCTGGTCCTCGTGCAGCGCTCCAGCGACTTCTCCTTCCCTTCCGACCATGCGGTCATGGCCGGAGCGGCCACGGCCGGGTTGTGGCTGGTCTCCCGCCGCCTCGGCGTGCTCGCCGCCGTTGCGGCACTCCTGATGGCGTTCGCTCGGGTGTACATCGCCGCGCACTACCCGCACGACGTCGTCGTCGGGCTGCTGTTCGGGGCAGGAGTGACGCTGGTCGGCTGGTGGCTGCTGTCCCGCCCGCTGACGGCCCTGGTGGCATGGTTGGCAACGACGCCGCTGCGTACGTTGGTCACCGCAGCTGGCCACGAGCCGGTCTCGCGCAGCCTGCCGTGAGCGGCGAAGCGGCGGCGTTCGTCGCAGACATCCAGGAGCCGACATCGCTGCCGCGGCCTTGATCAGTCGGCTGTGCTCCCCCGCTTCGGACGAGCCACCGGACCGTGCTGGCGAGACCAGCCGGCCTCCCCGGGCAGCGACCCCTCAGCGGACAACGATTGGCACGGCGTGTCCGCTCGAGCGTGCAAGGCGCGCATCTCGGGTCAGCAGCGTGCATTCGAGCGCGTCGGCGAGTGCGACGTAGGCGGCGTCGTACGCCGAGGTTGTGCCTCAGGCTGAACGCCCTCCGTCGGAGCGCGTCGTCGGTATGCCAGCGGTGGGTCGGCAGATCCTCGAAGTCCGTCAGCGCATCCTGCGCGCGTGCGGTGCTGAGCCGATCCGTGAGCGTCAGTCTCCGCAGACCGGAGACGACCTCGAAGTCGAGGAGCGTGGGCGCTTGCAGCTCCTCGTCGGTAAGGGATGCGCGCAGACCCTCTCTGCCGGCCACCGCCGTGAGCGCATCCACGACCGCCGCAGCGTCGACCACGATCACGCTCCGGCGCGTCCGATCAGGTGTTCCTCGCGCTCGGCTCGAGCCGCGTGGACCGCCTTCACCGTCGATCCTGTTGCCCTCTCGGCGCGACGAGCCGCGCGCTCCAGCACCTCGGCGACCCACGGCCGAGCGACCTCCCGGTTGATCAGGTCAAGCAGGTAAGCGTTCAGCGACTGAACGCGGTTCGCAGCTCGCGCCTTGAGCACCCGACGCGCCTCGTCAGGGACGCCTCTGCCTCTGACTTGGAGAACCGACGACAGGGATGCAGCATAGGCATATTCCAACACAAAACGGATGCACGCCGGGGCGAGGCATCCGAACGGGCGCCAGCTAAGAGTCGTCGAGCGACGTAGGCGGGCAGCCCTCACGGCGGTGTCCGACCTCTGGAGCACAAAGACGACCAGGTACCCACGACGGCGACGACGACCCCATAAGCGTCCGGCGAGGCGACCCGCGGGAATGCTCCCCTGCCCCCCGAGGTTGAGTCGAGCAGGCTCAGGTACGAGTTGACAGGCCGCGCGCCGGTCAGCAGGCTTGAGCCGCACCGACTCAACCAGTACCGGACCGCTCGCCGCCCGACCCGGGTCGGCAGACAAGGAGAACCCCATGGCTCGAGCCGTCGGCATCGACCTGGGCACGACCAACTCGGTCGTCGCCGTCCTCGAGGGCGGCGAGCCCACCGTGATCGCCAACGCCGAGGGGTCGCGCACGACGCCCTCGGTCGTCGCCTTCGCCAAGAACGGCGAGGTGCTCGTCGGTGAGGTCGCCAAGCGCCAGGCCGTCACCAACGTCGACCGCACTATCAGGTCGGTCAAGCGCCACATGGGCAGCGACTGGTCCTCTCGCATCGACGACAAAACCTTCACCGCCCAGCAGATCAGCGCGTTCGTGCTGCAGAAGCTCAAGCGCGACGCCGAGGCCTACCTCGGCGAGACCATCACCGACGCGGTGATCACCGTGCCCGCGTACTTCCACGACGCCCAGAAGCAGGCCACCAAGGAGGCCGGTGAGATCGCCGGCTTCAACGTGCTGCGCATCGTCAACGAGCCGACCGCGGCGGCGCTCGCGTACGGCCTCGACAAGGGCGAGAAGGAGCAGACCATCCTGGTCTTCGACCTCGGTGGCGGCACCTTCGACGTGTCCCTGCTCGAGATCGGTGAGGGCGTGGTCGAGGTCAAGGCGACCAGCGGTGACAACCACCTCGGCGGCGACGACTGGGACGAGCGCGTGCTCGAGTGGCTCGTCGACCGGGTGAAGCAGGCCCGCGGCATCGACCTGTCCAAGGACAAGATCGCGATGCAGCGGCTCCGCGAGGCCGCGGAGCGGGCCAAGATCGAGCTGTCCAGCTCGACGCAGACGACCGTCTCGCTGCCCTACCTCGCCCAGGACGCCGACAAGAACCCCGTCCACGTCGACGAGACGCTCACCCGCGCACAGTTCCAGCAGATGACGCAGGACCTGCTCGACCGTACGAAGTCGCCGTTCCGCCAGGTCGTCAAGGACGCCGGCATCGACGTCTCCAAGATCGACCACGTGATCCTCGTCGGCGGCTCGACCCGCATGCCGGCGGTCGTCGAGGTCGTCAAGGAGCTCACCGCGGGCAAGGAGCCCAACAAGGGCGTCAACCCCGACGAGGTCGTCGCCGTGGGCGCGAGCCTGCAGGCCGGCGTGCTCAAGGGCGAGGTCAAGGACGTCCTGCTGCTCGACGTGACGCCGCTGTCGCTCGGCATCGAGACCAAGGGCGGCATCATGACCAAGATCATTGAGCGCAACACGACGATCCCGACCAAGCGCTCGGAGGTGTTCACCACCGCTGAGGACAACCAGCCGTCGGTGATGATCCAGGTCTACCAGGGCGAGCGCGAGATGGCCCGCAACAACAAGCCGCTCGGCAACTTCGAGCTGACCGGCCTGCCGCCGGCGCCGCGCAACATCCCGCAGATCGAGGTCACCTTCGACATCGACGCCAACGGCATCGTGCACGTGTCCGCCAAGGACCTCGGCACGGGCAAGCAGCAGTCGATGACGATCACGGGTGGCTCGGCCCTCCCCAAGGAGGACATCGAGCGGATGATGCACGACGCCGAGCAGTACGCCGAGGAGGACCGCAAGCGGCGCGAGCAGGCCGAGACGCGCAACCAGGCCGAGGGACTCGTCTACTCGACCGAGAAGTTCCTGACCGACAACGCCGAGGCGTTGAGCAAGGTCGAGGGCGACGCTCGGGCGCAGGTCGACACCGCCCTCGCCGACACCAAGAAGGCGCTGGAGACCGGCAACTCCGACGAGCTCAAGGAGGCCTCCGACCGGCTCTCGCGCGCCAGCCAGGCCTTGGGCGCGGCGATGTACGCCAGCGCGCAGCCGGCCGAGGGCGCCGCAGGACCGGGTGATGGTGCCGGCGCCGGCTTCGGAGCCGACGGTGGCCCGGCCGCGGGTGACGGCGCGACGGCGGCCGCCGACGAGGACGTCGTCGACGCGGAAATCATCGACGAGTCGGCCACCGACGAAAGCACGGGTCGGTCGTGACCGCTGCGGAGACCGGCGAGCCCCGCGAGGAGCCCGTCGTCCGCGACCGGCGGCGCATCGACCCGGTGACCGGGCAGCTGC
Source organism: Actinomycetales bacterium (assembly GCA_038252305.1). Classification (GTDB taxonomy): domain Bacteria; phylum Actinomycetota; class Actinomycetes; order Actinomycetales; family Cellulomonadaceae; genus Actinotalea. The sequence goes on from JBBSAL010000074.1 coordinate 3,918, forward strand.
GGGAGCCGGGGAAGACCCCGGCGCCCGCGGCGGCCTCGCCGCCCATGACGGACGGCGACGGAACCGATGCGATGGAGGACGAGGTGGCCCGCGCCCAGGCCGAGGCAACTGAACTGCTCGGCGACCTGCAGCGGCTGCAGGCGGAGTACCGCAACTACCGCCGCCGGGTCGAGCGCGACCGCGAGCTCGTCCGCGAGCAGGCGGTGGCCGGCGCACTGTCCGAGCTGCTGCCGGTGCTCGACGACATCGGCCGGGCCCGCGAGCACGGCGACCTCACCGGCGGGTTCAAGGTCGTCGGCGAGGCCTTGGAGCAGACGCTGACTCGGCTCGGCCTCGAGCGCTTCGGCGAGCCCGGCGACCCGTTCGACCCGAAGGTCCACGAGGCGCTCGCGCACTCGTACTCCGACGAGGTCGACGGCCCCACCTGCGTCGACGTGCTCATGGTCGGCTACCGCATCGGCGAGCGCGTCCTCCGCCCGGCCCGGGTCGCCGTCGCGGAGCCGACGGTGGGGCTGCCCGAGGTCGACCCGATGGGGGACGACGCGGATGAGGCGGCCCGCGGGCAGGGCTGACCCTGCCGCCGTACGCCTGATCCGACGAGTCGAGGAAGGAGGGGACGCCGGTGAGCACCAAGGACTGGCTGGAGAAGGACTACTACGCCATCCTCGGCGTCCCCAAGGACGCCGACGCCGATGCAGTGAAGAAGTCCTACCGCAAGCTCGCCCGCGAGCTGCACCCCGACCGCAACAAGAACGACGCCAAGGCCGCCGACCGCTTCAAGGCGGTCTCCGAGGCCTACTCGGTGCTCTCCGACGCCGACAAGCGCAAGGAGTACGACGAGGCGCGGGCGCTCTTCGGCGGGGGCGGCCGCTTCCGGGTCCCCGGCGCAGGCCGCGCCCCGACGGGTGGCCCGGCCGGTGGCACCACCACGTTCGACCTGGGCGACCTGCTCGGCGGCGCTGGTGGCGGGGCGGGCGGCATCGGCGACCTGTTCGGCGGCATCTTCGGTTCCGGTCGCACCCGCACGACCCCGCGCCGCGGCGGCGATCTCGAGAGCGAGGTCAGCCTCGGCTTCGGCGAGGCCGTCGAGGGGGCCACCGTCGGGCTGCGGCTGCGGCAGTCCACCACCTGCCACACCTGCGCCGGCACCGGGGCCAAGCCGGGCACGACGCCGCGGGTGTGCCCGCGCTGCGAGGGCACCGGGCACCTGAGCCACAACCAGGGCGGGTTCGCCTTCGCCGAGCCGTGCCCGGACTGCCGCGGCCAGGGGCTGCTCGTCGACGACCCCTGCCCCACGTGCGCCGGCAGCGGGCGCGAGTCGGTGACCCGACCGCTCAACGTCCGCATCCCGGCTGGGGTCAAGGACGGCCAGCGCATCCGGCTCAAGGGCAAGGGTGCGCCGGGCGAGCGAGGCGGGCCGGCCGGCGACCTGTTCGTCACCGTGCACGTCGCTGCGCACACGGTCTTCGGGCGGTCGGGCGACAACCTCACCGTCACCGTCCCGGTCACCTTCCCGGAGGCTGTGCTCGGCGCCGAGGTCAAGGTTCCGACGATGGGCGGTGCGCCGGTCACCGTACGCATCCCGCCCGGGACCCCGTCCGGGCGCACGCTGCGCGTGCGCGGCAAGGGCGTCCGCCGTTCCGACGGCACGGTCGGCGACCTGCTCGTCAGCGTCGACGTCGCCGTCCCGCAGCGCGTTGACGGCAAGGCGCGCGAGGCGCTCGAGGCGTTCGCGACCGCGACGTCCGGCGACGACGTGCGTGCAGAGCTGCTGCGGACCGCGGCGGCCCGGAGCGCCTGATGCCTGCCGAGCGGCGCTTCGTCGTCGGAGTGGGTGGCGCGCTCGAGCTCACCGACGAGACGCCGATCTACGTCATCTCGGTGGCGGCTCAGCTGTCCGGGATGCACCCGCAGACGCTGCGCCAGTACGACCGGCTGGGTCTGGTCTCCCCGCGGCGCGCTGGCGGCGGCGGCCGGCGTTACTCCTTGCGAGATGTCCAGCGGCTACGTGAGGTGCAGCGGCTCTCGCAGGAGGAGGGCGTCAACCTCGCCGGCATCAAGCGGATCATCGAGCTCGAGGACGAGGTCGACGCGCTGCGCGCGCTGGCCGTCCAGCTGGAGGGCGCGCTGGACCTCGCCCGACACCGGGTCAGCTGGCTGCTGGGCACCGCGCCGTCCTCGCTCGCCAACCCGGGCCGCCCGCGCCGCGAGCTCGTCGGTGGCGTGGAGGCATGAGCTGAAGGACGGGCCGCCGGCCCAGCTGCTGTTCAGGGAGGTGGGCGCGGGCGTTGTCCCATGAACCTACGGACCGGTGGCAGGATCGTCGCGCTGTCCACCTATTCGGGGCGGCTGCAGGTCACTCCGCTGGAGGGAGTCGAGGGCCACCCGCGCCCCACCGCCGACCGTCACATACAACTGCCGAGGTACTGGGAATGAAGAGTACCGGGTTGTGGCGGATGGCTTCGCGAACTACGCTTGGCACGATGCAGTCCAGTCTGAGAACTATGAGGTTTTCTCACCGGACTGGCCGCTGAAGGTGGAGTAGGACGAGAGCGGCGGCGGTGATGGCGCCGATTCTCCACGGGTCGAGGGTGACGCGTTCGAGCGCTTTCCAGCTGCGTTTGAGCAGCGCGTTGGCCCGTTCG
>JBBSAL010000075.1:0-6283 GCA_038252305.1 Actinomycetales bacterium
CCACCCTTGACGACCTCGATGACGGTGCCGGTGACGACGCCGTCCTCTTCCTTGATCTTCTCGATCGTGCCCCAGGCGCGCTCGTACTGTGCGCGCTTCTTGGACAGGATCAGGCGGCCTTCCTTGTCCTCCTTCTGCAGGACGAGGGCCTCGATGACATCGCCCACGGTGACGACCTCATCGGGGTCGACGTCGTGCTTGATGGAGAGCTCGCGGGAGGGGATGACGCCCTCGGTCTTGTAGCCGATGTCGAGGAGGACCTCGTCGCGGTCGACCTTGACGATGGTGCCTTCGACGATGTCGCCGTCGTTGAAGTACTTGATGGTCGCGTCGATCGCGGCGAGGAAGTCCTCACTCGAGCCGATGTCGTTGATCGCGACCTGAGGCGTCGTCGTCTTCGCAGGGGTGGTGATGGTCATTGAGTTTCGAGCTCCGATGCGGACAGGGAATAGTGCGGACAGGGACCGGTGTCGACCTCGCGCAGGGCGGAGCACACCGCCGACCATCCTAGGCGTGCGCGGAAGACCGGGTCAAAGCGACGGCCGTCCTGGACGACTGGGACGATGGCCGCGCACCACCAGCCGAGGAGGACCCATGACCACCAGCCCTGCCGGAGCCGGCTTCCATCCCGTCGACGACGAGGCCGACGGGCACGCCGCGCGCCGCTGGTGGGACGAGAACGCAGCGGACTACCTCGCTGAGCACGGCGAGTTCCTCGGCCCCGCCGACTTCTGCTGGTGCCCGGAGGACCTGCGCGAGGCCGACGCCCGGCTGCTCGGCCCCGTCGCGGGCCGTGACGTGCTCGAGGTCGGCGCCGGCGCCGGCCAGTGCAGCCGCTGGCTGGTCACCCACGGGGCTCGCGCTGTCGCGAGCGACCTCTCGGCGGGGATGCTGCACGCGGGGCGAGCCCTGGACCGCAGCGCCGGGGTCACGGTCCCGATGGTGCAGGCGGACGCCCGCCGACTGCCGTTCGCCGACGCCTCCTTCGACATTGCGTTCACCGCCTTCGGGGCGCTGCCGTTCATCCCGGACGCCGCGGCCGTCCACCAGGAGGTCGCTCGGGTACTGCGGCCCGGTGGGCGGTGGGTGTTCGCCGTGACCCACCCGTTGCGCTGGGCCTTCCCGGACGACCCGAGCACGCACGGCCTCACGGCGATCCGCTCGTACTTCGACCGCACGCCCTACGTCGAGACCGCCGAGGACGGATCCGTCCTCTATGCGGAGTACCACCGGACGATCGGCGACCACGTGAGCGAGCTCAGCAGCGCCGGCTTCGTCCTGGACCGCCTGGTGGAGCCGGAGTGGCCGACCTCGCACGAGCGCACCTGGGGTGGCTGGGGACCGGTCCGCGGGGCCGTCCTGCCGGGCACCGCGATCTTCGTCTGCACCCTCGCCGACGTCCCCGGACGTGCGCTCCGCTCGTCCGTCCGCTGAGCCGGGCGGGGCCGGCCCGTGGTGGCCCGAGGCTCAGCCGGCGCTCAGTGCCCGGCCTCGTGCCAGCTCGACCCGGTGCCGACGGACACGTCCAGCGGGACGGTGAGCTCGGCGGCAGCGCCCATCTCGCGGCGCACGAGGGCCTCGACCTCCTCGCGCTCCCCCGGCGCGATCTCCAGGACGAGCTCGTCGTGCACCTGCAGAAGCATGCGGGAGCCGAGCCCGGCCTCGCGCAGCCGCGCGTCGACACCGAGCATCGCCACCTTCACCAGATCGGCAGCGCTGCCCTGGATCGGTGCGTTCAGCGCCATCCGCTCGGCCATCTCCCGGCGCTGGCGGTTGTCGCTCGTCAGGTCCGGCAGGTAACGACGGCGGCCGAGGATCGTCGCGGTGTAGCCCGTGCGACGCGCCTCGTCGACCACCCCCGCGAGGTAGCGACGCACGCCCCCGAACCGGGCGAAGTAGTCCTCCATCAGGGCTGCTGCCTCCCCGACGGGGATGGCGAGCTGCTTCGAGAGCCCGAAGGAGGAGAGCCCGTAGGCGAGCCCGTAGCTCATCGCCTTGACCTTCGAGCGCATCGCGGGCGTGACCTGGTCGGTCGCCACTGAGAAGACCCGCGCACCGACGTAGGCGTGCAGGTCCTCTCCTGAGCGGAAGGCGTCGATCAGCCCCTCGTCGCCGGACAGGTGCGCCATGATCCGCATCTCGATCTGGCTGTAGTCGGCCGTCAGGAGCGTCTCGTACCCCTTGCCGACGACGAACGCCTTGCGGATGCGTCGGCCCTCCTCCGTGCGGATCGGGATGTTCTGCAGGTTCGGGTCGGTGGACGAGAGCCGTCCGGTGGCCGCGATCGTCTGCTGGAAGGTCGTGTGGATCCGACCGTCGGGCGCCACCGAGCGCAGGAGCCCCTCGACCGTCTGGCGCAGCCGGACGGCATCCCGGTGGGCGAGCAGGTGGGACAGGAACGGGTGCTCGGTGCGTTCGAAGAGGTCGGCGAGGGAAGCGGCGTCCGTCGTCCAGCCGGTCTTGATCTTCTTGGTGTGCGGCATGCCCAGCTGGTCGAAGAGCACCTCCTGCAGCTGCTTCGGCGAACCGAGGTTCACCTCGCGTCCGATCACGTCGTAGGCCTCGGCGGCCGCGGTGGCCATCGCCGCGCCGAAGGAGCGCTCGAGCTCGGTGAGCTCGCCGACGTCGGCCGCGATACCCGCCTGCTCCATCGCGGCGAGCACGGGGACGAGCGGCAGCTCGAGCTGGTCGAGGAGCGGCCGGGCCTCGCGGTCGTCGAGCTCGGCGCCGAGCGCCTCCCGGAGCTCGGCGACGGCAGCGGCGCGCACCCCGGCACGCCGGTTGGCACCGTCGGCGGCGAGGTCGAGGTCGAGGGCGCCCTGGTCGCCGTCCTGCCCTGACTCGTCGAGGCGGAGCTCACGGTGCAGGTGCCGGATCGCGAGGTCGGCGAGGTCGTAGGTGCGCTGGTCGGGGTGGCACAGGTACGCGGCGAGCTCCGTGTCGAACCTCACGCCGGCCAGGGCGAGGCCGCGCCCGGCGAGGGCGTGCTGCGCGACCTTGGCGCCATGGACCGCCTTCGCGGTCGCCGGGTCCGCGAGCCAGGTGGCCAGCGCGGACTCGTCGCCCGGGGAGAGGGAGGTGAGGTCCATCGTCAACGCGCGTGTGCCGTCGACCGCGAGGGCGAGCCCCCAGGCGTCGCCGCCCGCGGGCGTGCCGCGCCCCTCGACGTCGAGGGCGAGGGTGCGACCGGCGTGCGAGGCGAGCCAGGCGCCGAGGCCGCCCTCGGCGAGCGCGACCACGTCGAGCTCGAAGGCGTCGGCGGCCTCCGGCTCCTCGCCGACCATGGCGAAGAGCCGCTCGCGCAGCACCCGGAACTGCAGTGCGTCGAAGACCCGGTGCATCGCTTCGCGGTCCCAGGCCCGCACCTCGAGGTCCGTGAGGGCGACAGGCAGCTCGACGTCGAGCAGCGGGGCGTTGAGCTCGCGGTTCAGACGCACCTGGTCCAGGTGCTCGCGCAGGCTCTCCCCCGCCTTGCCCGGCACGGAGGCGGCCGAGGTGAGGATCTCCTCCAGGCCGCCGTACTGGGCGATCCACTTGGCGGCCGTCTTCGGCCCCACGCCGGGGACGCCCGGCAGGTTGTCGCTCGTCTCGCCGACGAGGGCAGCGACATCGGGGTACTGCTGCGGACCGACGCCGTACTTCGCCTGCACGGCGCCCGGGGTGTAGCGGGTCAGCTCCGAGACGCCCTTGACGGGGTAGAGCAGCGTGACGTCCGGGGTGACGAGCTGGAGCGCGTCGCGGTCACCGGAGCAGACGAGCACCTCCATGCCGTCGCGCACCGCTGCGGCCGTGAGGGTCGCGATGATGTCGTCGGCCTCGACACCGGGCTTGTCGAGCGTGGTGATCCGCATGGTCTCGAGGACCTCGCGGATCAGCGGGACCTGGCCGGAGAACTCGACCGGGGAGGCGTCACGGGTGGCCTTGTACGCGGGGAAGCGCTCGGTGCGGAAGGTGGTGCGCCCGGCGTCGAACGCGACGGCGACATGCGTCGGGCGCTCGTCGCGCAGCAGGTTCGCGAGCATCGAGGTGAAGCCGTAGACGGCATTCGTCGCCTCGCCCGTCGTCGTCGAGAAGTTCGCCACCGGCAGGGCGAAGAAGGCTCGGTAGGCCATCGAGTGGCCGTCCACGAGCAGGAGCAGGGGCCGGGTTCGCGCCAGGTCCGTCACGGTGCCAACCTAGCCGTCATGTCCGACATCGCGCCGCCGACGCCCACCAGCCCCGAGTCCACCGGAACCGAGCCGCCCCGCCCGGCTCCCGACGAGGCACTCGACGGGATCCGGGACTCGCTCCCCGGCACCCTCATGGAGCGGATGGGCATCGAGGTGCTCGAGGCGTCGCCGGAGCGTGTGGTCGGCACGATGCCCGTCGCGGGCAACACCCAGCCGTACGGACTGCTGCACGGTGGCGCGAGCGTCGTGCTCGCGGAGACGCTCGGTTCCTTCGGTGCGATGCTGCATGCGGGCGCGGGACGCATCGCCGTGGGCATCGAGATCAGCGCCTCGCACCACCGGTCCGCCAGGAGCGGCGTCGTGACTGGCACGGCGACGGCCGTGCACCTGGGTGCGACGACGGCCGTCTACGAGGTGGTGGTCGAGGACGCACGGTCGTTGCGCCTCTGCACCGCGCGCCTGACCTGCATGCTCATGGCGGAGCGCACCGCAGGCTGAGCCTCACCGATCGTCGGCACGATCACCGGGATCTCGCCGGTGGCGTCCCTTGCCTGGCGCCGACGGGCGATGAAGTCCTCGAGATGGCGAGGACCGAGCCGGCGGGCCGTGCGCGGGGAGTCCTGGGCCAGCCGACGCTGCAGCGCGCTGAGCGTGGTGACCCGGTGAGCCGCTGCCGGCAGGAAGCCGAGCTGGACGAAGAAGCGCTGCATCCCTCGGGCACCGGGGATCGGCGCGGCGTACACCTGCACGGCACCGGCGGCCGCGGCCTCCTCGGCTGCCGCGGCCATCAGCGCATGGCCGACACCCCGGCGACGGTGGGCCGCCACGACGTAGAGCGCCTCGACCGCCAGGTGCGTCTCGTCGGTGAACGGGTTCGGCCCGACGAGGCGACCCAGGAGCAGCCCGACGACGTGTCCGTCCGTGCGCGCGACGAGCACCATCCCGCCCGGGACCGCAGCGAGGGCACCGATCTGCTGAGCGATGACGCGGCGATCGGCCGAGCAGACCTGCGGCCCGACGGAGGACTCCTCGCGAGCACCGAGGCAGACGCCGGCGACCTCGTCGACGTCCGACGGGACGGCCACGGTCACCTCAGCAGGACGCACGGCCAGCTCCTTCGACCCTTGCGGTGCAGACTGCCGTGGGGGGCGGCAGCGACCGGATGACGAAAACATAACGGTCAGGACGTCAGCGCGGAAGTCACCCGAAAGTTCACCTGTCCGGCACCGACGTCATGGCCGTCGAGGCCAGGCTCGCGCACGAGAAGTCTCAGGAGGCGTTGCCCACCTGCTCGATGACCGCGTCGGCGACCTCGCGCATCGTCAGGCGACGGTCCATCGACGTCTTCTGGATCCAGCGGAAGGACTCCGGCTCGGTCAGGCCCATCTTCGTCATGAGCAGGCCCTTCGCGCGATCGACCCGCTTGCGGGTCTCGAAGCGCTCGCCGAGGTCGGCGATCTCGTCCTCGAGTGCCGTGATCTGGCGGTAGCGCGAGATGGCGATCTCGACGGCGGGCAGCAGGTCGCCCGGGGTGAACGGCTTGACGACGTAGGCCATCGCACCGGCGTCACGTGCCCGCTCGACGAGCTCGGACTGCGAGAACGCCGTGAGCAGCACGACGGGAGCGGCGTGCTCCTTGCCGATCTTCTCGGCGGCCGTGATGCCGTCCATGATCGGCATCTTGACGTCCATCACCACGACGTCCGGACGCAGCTCCAGCGCGAGGGCGACGGCGGTCTCACCGTCACCCGCCTCGCCGACGACGTCGTAGCCCGCCTCGCGAAGCGTCTCGATGACGTCCATCCGGATCAGGCCCTCGTCCTCCGCGACGACGGCGCGCCGCTTCGGACGGCCGGCCGGAGCGGGCTCCTCCGCGGGCACCGCCGTCATGTCGGGCAGGTCGAGCACGGGGGTGGTGGGCGCATCGTCGGCGGCCGCGGCATCCTTCTTCGTCACGAGCGGTAGCCTAACGCCGACGTCGGTTCGACGGTCACGCCTACCAGGACGAGCTCCGGGAGGCAGTGCCGGCGGCCGCTCGTGCCCCGATAGCCCAACCGGCAGAGGCGTTCGGCTCAAACCCGATCCAGTGTGGGTTCGAATCCCACTCGGGGCAC
>JBBSAL010000076.1:0-6120 GCA_038252305.1 Actinomycetales bacterium
CGGGGTGCTCATCCCGCTCGAGTGCGAGTTCTTCGCGATGCGCGGCGTGGCCCTGCTCGTCGAGACGATCGAGAAGATCACCGACCGGCTCAACCCGCGCCTGCAGGTCGACGGGATCCTCGCGACGATGTACGACGGCCGCACCCTGCACTCCCGCGAGGTCGTCGCCAGCGTCGTCGAGCACTTCGGTGACCAGGTGTTCCACACGGTGATCAGCCGGACGGTGAAGTTCCCCGACGCGAGCCTGGCGGCCGAGCCGATCACGACGTACGACTCGACGCACAAGGGCGCTGAGGCCTACCGGCAGCTGGCGCGCGAGCTCATCGCGCGCGGCGAAGCGGCCTGAGAGCGATGACCGAGGCAGTGCCCGAGGCATCCGTGCCCGAGGCGCCGGGCGGCATTCTCACCAGGCGGGCGCCGGTGACGGCGTTCGAGGTCCATCTCGACGTGTTCTCGGGGCCCTTCGAGCTGCTCCTCGGCCTGATCTCGAAGCACAAGCTCGACATCACCGAGATCTCGCTGGCCTCGGTCACCGACGAGTTCATCGCCCACATCAAGGCCGAGCGCGCCAGCTCCACCGGGTGGGACCTGTCGCAGGCCTCGGAGTTCCTGCTCGTCGCCGCGACGCTGCTCGACCTCAAGGCGGCCCGGCTGCTGCCCCAGTCCGGGCCCGAGGACGAGGACGACCTGGCCCTCATCGAAGCCCGGGACCTGCTCTTCGCCCGGCTGCTCCAGTACCGCGCGTTCAAGGACATCGCCGCTACCTTCGCCGAGCGGATGGCGACCGCGGGGCGGATGTCGCCCCGCGCGGCCGGGCTGGAGCCGCGGTTCGCTGCGCTGCTGCCCGAGCTCGTCATGGGGGTCACCCCCGACCAGCTCGCCATGATCGCCGCGAGGGCGCTGGTGCCCAAGCCCGCACAGTTCGTGGGCCTAGAGCACCTGCACGGGTCTGCGGTCAGCGTGCGCGAGCAGGCCGCGATCATCGGCTGCCGGCTGCGCCGGGACCGGACCGCGTCGTTCCGGGCCCTGGTGGCCGACGCCAAGGACACCCTCGTCATCGTGGCGCGGTTCCTCGCGCTGCTCGAGCTGTTCCGCGACGGGTCCATCGCCTTCGAGCAGGTCGAGGCCCTCGGTGAGCTGACCGTGCGGTGGACCGGGTCCGAGGACGGCGAGATCGAGGTCGACGGAGAGTTCGACGGCGAGCTCGAGGGGGAGCCAGAGAGCCGTCAGGCCGAGGAGCTGCCCACCGGGGAGAGCGAACCGGCAGCGATCAAGGAGCACGAGGCATGAGCGCGGACACGACATCCCCCAGCGGCGACGCGGCAGACGTCGTCGAGGCCGAATCGGGGGCCCAGGGTGCGGCCGAGCCCGAGGAGCAGCCCTTCGACGTCGAGGACTTCCCCGGCGGTGTGCGCGCCGCGATCGAGGCGGTGCTCATGGTCCTCGACGAGCCGGTCAGCGCGCTGGCGCTGGCGGCGGCCCTGGAGGTTCCCGTCCCCGTCGTCGAGAGGACCCTCGCGCAGATGGAGAGGGAGTATGCGGCGGACCACCGCGGCTTCACCGTGCGCCGCGTCGGCGAGGGCTGGCGGGTCTACAGCAGGCACGAGTACGCACCCGTCGTCGAGAAGTTCCTCCTCGACGGGCAACAGGCGCGGCTCACCCAGGCGTCGTTGGAGACCCTGGCCGTGATCGCCTACCGCCAGCCCGTCTCGAGGTCCCGGGTCTCGGCGGTGCGCGGGGTCAACATCGACGGGGTGATCCGCACGCTGCTCAGCCGTGGGCTCATCACCGAGGCCGGTCACGATGAGGACACCACGGCCATCCTGTACGGCACCACCCAGTACTTCCTCGAGCGGCTCGGGCTGCAGTCCCTCGAGGACCTGCCTGCCCTGGCTCCATTCCTGCCCGAGGTCGACGTTCTCGACGAGATCGAAGAGAGAGGCCGCGGATGACCCGCACCAGCGACGTTCACGACCCCGATGGCATCCGTCTCCAGAAGCTGCTCGCCAGTGCGGGCGTGGGCTCCCGCAGAGTCTGCGAGCGGCTCATCACGGAGGGCCGGGTCGAGGTCGACGGCCAGCTCGTCACCGAGCTCGGCGTGCGCATCGACCCGAGCCGGTCGGTGCACGTCGACGGCGTCCGGGTCCAGCTCGACGAGTCGCGGGTCTACCTCGCCTTCAACAAGCCGCTCGGTGTCGTCACCTCGATGAGCGACGATCTGGGCCGGGCCGACATCGGCGACTTCCTCGAAGCCCGAAAGGAGCGGCTCTTCCACGTCGGTCGCCTGGATGCCGACACCGAGGGCCTGCTCCTGCTCACCAACGACGGCGACCTTGCGCACCGGCTCCAGCATCCGCGATACGGCGTCGCCAAGACCTACCTCGCCGAGGTCCCCGGGCCCATCCCGCGCGACCTTGGTCGGCGGCTGCGCGAAGGCGTCGCGCTGGACGACGGGCCGGCGGCCGTGGACTCCTTCAAGATCGTCGACTCCCGTCCCGGAAAGGCTCTGGTCGAGCTCGTCCTGCACGAGGGACGCAAGCACATCGTCCGGCGGCTGCTCGCCGAGGTCGGCCACCCGGTCATCTCCCTGGTGCGCACCCAGGTGGGGCCGATCCGCCTCGGCGACACCAAGCCGGGGAAGTGGCGGGTACTGTCCAGGGCCGAGGTCGGCGCCCTGTACTCGCAGGCCGGTCTGTGAACGAGCCGTCCGCGCCCCGACATGTGCACGTCGTCGGCACCGGCCTGATCGGGACGAGCCTCGGGATCGCCCTGACCCGGCGCCGGTTGGCCGTCACCCTCGAGGACGCCTCGCCGACCACGGCGGCCCTGGCCCGTGACCTCGGGGCGGGTTCTCTGGGAGCCGACGGGGCCCCGGCGCCGGACCTGGTGGTCGTGGCCACGCCCCCCGACGTCGCGGCCGAGGCGGTGCTCGACGCGCTCACCCGCTGGCCCGACGCGGCGGTCACCGACGTGGCCTCGGTCAAGGGGTCGGTCCTGGCCGACCTGCGGGCGGCCGGAGCCGACCTGCGACGCTTCTGCGGTTCGCACCCGATGGCCGGGCGTGAGCGCTCGGGGGCGATCTCTGCGAGGTTCGACCTGTTCGAGGGCCGGGCCTGGGTGCTCACTCCGACGACCGAGACCGCGCCGGAGGTCGTCGAGCTCGTCGAGGGCATCGCGCGCACGGTCGGCTCGGTGACGACGGTGCTGCCGCCGGAGGACCATGACGCGGCCGTCGCGGCCGTCTCGCACGTGCCGCAGGTCGCGGCGAGCCTGGTTGCCGCCAGGTTGGCCATGCTGCCGGACAGCGCGGTCGCGCTGAGCGGGCAGGGCCTGCGGGACGTCACCCTGATTGCGGCCAGCGACCCGCAGCTGTGGACCCAGATCCTCAGCGGCAACGCGGCGGCGGTCCGGGCGGTGCTGCAGGACCTCGCGACGGACCTCGACGTCGTCATCGTCGCCCTCGGCGAGTTCGCCGCCAGCGCCACAGCGGACGCCCCGGGCGCCCGCGCGGCGCTGGCGGGGACGATCGCGGCCGGGAACGCCGGCCACGCGCGGATCCCGGGCAAGCACGGGGCCGCGCCGACGGCATACACGACCGTCCGGGTCCTCATCCCGGACGAGCCCGGGCAGCTCGGCAGGCTCTTCCAGGATGTGGGAGCCGAGGGGATCAACATCGAGGAGCTCCGCCTCGACCACGGGCTCGGCCAGGCGTTCGGGCTGGCCGAGATCGACGTGCTCCCCGCGACGGCGGCGGCGCTCGGGGCGGCGCTCGAGGCTCGCGGCTGGCGACTGCACGACTGAGTACGTGCGTACCCGACAGTAGGCTTCGCTCCCGTGACCGCACCCCTCACCATCGCCATCGACGGACCCTCCGGCTCGGGGAAGTCGAGCGTCTCCAGGGCCGTAGCCAGCCGGCTGGGCATCGGCTACCTGGACACCGGAGCGATGTACCGCGCCCTCACCTGGTGGTGCCTCGAGCGTGGTGTCGCCCTCGACGATGCCGAGGCGGTCGCGCTGGCCGCCCAGACGCTGCCACTCGACATGGGCACCGACCCGCACGCCCCGGCGGTCTCGGTCGCCGGTCGCGGTATCGATGCCGAGATCCGGACCACCGAGGTCTCCTCGGCGGTCTCGGCGGTCGCGACGAACCACGCGGTCCGGGCCGAGATGCGTCGCCGGCAGCGGGCCCTGATGGAGCAGATCGCCGCTGAGAGCGGGGGAGTGGTCGCCGAGGGCCGCGACATCACCACCGTCGTTGCCCCCGACGCCCGGGTCCGGGTGCTGCTCACCGCCAGCGAGGAGACCCGCCTGCGGCGCCGGTCGACCGAGCTGCACGGCCACGCCGAAGCGGCGGCGGTGGCCGCCACCCGTGACCAGGTGGTCCGCCGCGACCGGGACGACTCGACGGTCTCGCAGTTCACGACGGCGGCCGACGGTGTGGTGCTGGTCGACACCTCGGAGCTGACCTTCGAGCAGAGCGTGGAGGCGGTCCTGGGCGTGGTCTCGGCCGTCGTGGGCCGGTCGGACGTCGAGTGAGGTCGGAACGGGTTCGCGCGTCAGGGACAATGGTGGGGTGACCGACACCCCGCTGCCCACGGCCGCCACCCCGGACGACGGGACAGTCGCCCAGGCGCTGCGCGTCGGGCTTGACGAGTTCGAGCTGAGCGAGGAGGACCGCGCCCTCCTCGATCGGGGCGACGGCGCCGAGCCCGGCTCCGGACCCGAGCCGCCTCTTCCGGTCGTCGCCGTCATCGGCCGACCGAACGTCGGCAAGTCGACCCTGGTCAACCGGATCCTCGGCCGTCGCGAGGCGGTCGTCGAGGACGTCCCCGGGGTGACCCGGGACCGGGTGGCCTATGAGGGGGAATGGTCGGGCCGCCGGTTCGTGCTCGTCGACACCGGTGGCTGGTCCATCGACGCGACCGGGATCCACCTGCGGGTGGCCGAGCAGGCCGAGATCGCCGTCGAGCTCGCCGACGTCGTGATGTTCGTCGTCGACGCGGTCGTGGGCGCCACCGACGACGACGGGGCTGTCGTCAAGCTCCTGCGCAAGTCCGGCAAGCCGGTCGTCCTCGTGGCGAACAAGGTTGACGACCAGCGGGTCGAGGCCGACGCGGCGGCGCTGTGGAACCTCGGACTCGGCCAGCCGTGGCCGGTCTCCGCGCTGCACGGGCGAGGAAGCGGGGACGTCCTGGACGCCGTCCTGGAGGTTCTGCCCGAGGTGTCCGAGGTCACCGGCGCCTACCGGTCCGGAGGCCCGCGCCGGGTGGCCCTCGTGGGACGGCCGAACGTCGGCAAGTCCAGCATGCTCAACAAGCTCGCTGGGACCGACCGTGTCGTCGTCGACGAGGTTGCCGGCACCACTCGGGACCCGGTCGACGAGCTCATCGAGCTGGGCGGCCAGCCCTGGCGTTTCGTCGACACCGCCGGTATCCGCCGCCGGGTACACCAGACCCGTGGCGCCGACTTCTACGCCTCCCTGCGCACTCAGACCGCCCTGGAGAAGGCCGAGGTCGCCGTCGTGCTCATCGACGCGCACGAGGCGATCACCGAGCAGGACATCCGGGTGATCCAGCAGGTCGTCGACGCCGGTCGCGCCCTTGTCATCGCCTACAACAAGTGGGACCTCACCGACGAGGAGCGGCGTTACTACCTCGAGCGCGAGATCGAGCGCGACCTCGTCCAGATCCCTTGGGCGCCGCGCGTCAACCTCTCGGCGCTCACCGGACGCCACCTCGACCGGCTCGTGCCGGCCTTGGAGACGGCGCTGGTCTCCTGGGACACCCGGATCTCGACCGGGCGGCTCAACGCCTTCCTCGGCGAGGTCGTCGCGGCTCACCCGCACCCGGTGCGCGGCGGCAAGCAGCCGAGGATCCTGTTCGCCACCCAGGTGGGGACCCGTCCGCCGCGCTTCGTCCTGTTCGCCTCGGGGTTCCTCGAGGCCGGCTACCGCCGGTTCGTCGAACGGCGGCTGCGGGAGGAGTTCGGGTTCGAAGGCTCGCCGATCGAGGTCTCGGTCCGGGTCCGCGAGAAGCGCGGTCGTCGCTGTCCCCACCGCGTTCGCGGGGCAGCGACGCCGGGTAACCCCACGGGATCCCGCACGGCCGACGGCGATTAGGA
>JBBSAL010000077.1:0-5372 GCA_038252305.1 Actinomycetales bacterium
GAGGCGTCGAGCAGGCCGCGCCGGACCAGGTGCACGGTCTCGACCGCCGCGAAGGGCCGAAGCCCGGCCCGCGCCCACGCTCGTTGGACACGCACGTTGTGCACCTGCGTGGAGATCACCAGACGTTCGAGCCCGCGCTCCAGGGCCACGTCCTCGCAGGCGCGCAGCAGGGTGCCGTACAGCCGCCGGCCCTGGGCCGCGGGGACGAGGCCGGCGAGCAGCACCTCCACGTGGTCGCTTCCCTCGGCGAGCGTCGCCGCACCGATCGGGTCCCCGTTCTCGCTGAGCACGAGGACGTTGCCCGGATCCGAGTCGAGAGTCCTGACGGCCCAGTCCTCGTAGCCGTCGAGGGCCTGCGCCGGGTCGAAGAGCGGATTGGCCGAGTAATGGTTCCCGTAGTCGGCGAACGACTCCCGCACGATGGCGCGCAGGACGGGCGCGACCTCGAGCAGCGTGCCGGGGTGGGCCGGGGCGACCGTGACCTCCGGCCCGCCGGAGCTCGTCCCCGGGGGCGCCGGCCGCGCGGGCTTGTCCCAGTAGGTCAGGGCGCCGGCCGGGAGAAGCAGTCGCCCGCCACGAGCGAGCGACCCCCCGAGGCCGAGGCGTGCCGCGTCGTGGCGCACGACGGCGACGTCGGCCCCGAGAGCGTCGAGCCGGCCCACGAGCTCGTCGACGTCTACCTGCCCCGCACCGATGGAGACCCGCACGACGGACAACCCGAACCGGTCGCTCTCGACGACGCTCGGTCGGATCTCGACCCCGGGCGCCAGGAGCTCGTCCCAGGCCACCTCAGGCCCGGACGGGGACGAAGGCCTCGACGGCCGAGACGACCCGGCCCACCTCCGACTCGCTCATGCCTGGCCACAGGGGGAGCCGGACCAGCCGCTCGGAGAAGTCGTCCGTCGCGGGGCAGGGCTCCGGGGTGCGGCCGAACCTTCGCCCGGCGATCGAGGAGTGCAGCGGGATGTAGTGGAACGTCGCCCCGACGCCCTGCGCCCGCAGGTGGGCGAGCATCTCGGTGCGATCCTGCGCGCTGGGCGCAAGCAGGTAGAACACGTGGGCCGGGTGCTCGGCCGGCGGCGGCGGGCTCATCAGGCTCGCGCCGTTCGCGGCCGCCCAGGGTGCCAACGCCTCGGCGTACGTGTCCCAGATCGCGTGCCGCTGGGTCTGGATGTCGTCCATCGCCTCGAGCTGCGCCGCGAGCACGGCGACCGTGAGCTCGCTCGGGAGGTAGCTCGACCCGCGATCGATCCAGCTGTACTTGTCCACCTCGCCACGCAGGAACTTCGACCGGTCGGTGCCCTTCTCACGCAGCACCTCGCCACGGGCGCTCAACCCCACGTCGTTGACCAGCAGGGCGCCGCCCTCACCGCACTGGACGTTCTTCGTCGCGTGGAAGCTCTGCGCCGCCAACCGACCGAACGTGCCGAGCGAGCGACCTCCCCATCGACCGCCGAGGCCGTGAGCGTTGTCCTCCATGATGCTGATCCCCGTGCGGTCGGCCAGGGCGAGCAGCCGGTCCATGTCGGGCGCCACCCCGCCGTAGTGCACCACGTAGACCGCGCGCGTCCGGCTGGTGATCGCACGCTCGGCGGCATCGATGTCCAGACTCCCCGTCGCCGGGTCGATGTCGACGAACACCGGGGTCGCCCCCGTCATGACCACGCTGGCCGCGGTGGTCGAGAACGTGAAGCTCGGGACGATGACCTCGTCGCCCGGCTCGAGCTCGAGCAGCCAGCTCGCCAGCTCGAGGGCGTGGGTGCCCGAACCGGTGAGGAGCACGGCGGGGCTCCCTGTCATGGTCCGCAGGAGCTCGCTCGCGCGCTCGGTGAACGGGCCGTCGCCGTGCGTGTGACCGCCGCTGAGCACCTCCTCGAGGTAGCTGGCCTCGTGCGGGGCTCGGAACGGCTTCGAGAAGGGGATCCACGGCATGTCCACGCGGCCAAGCGTACGGTGCGGCCCCCCGCGGGGCGGTGACCTACCCTGACCGCATGGACCAGCACGGCACACCGGCCGAGGCCCCGCTCGCCGACCTGTGGCGGCCGGGCGGTGTCGGCCGCCTCCTCGGCGCGGCGCGAGAGCGCGAGGAGGTGCGGTACCTCGTCGTGGCCGGGACCACGACCCTGTGCTACCTCGGCATCCTTGCCCTCCTGCTGGCGACGCCGATGCAGTACCTGCTCGCCATCCTCATCGCGCAGGTGCTGATCATCTCGGCAGCCTTCCCCACGTACCGGCGGCTGATCTTCCGGTCCGACGGACCGTGGCGCCGTGACCTCCCCCGCTTCGTGAGCGTGTGGGCGTCGGGCTTCGTCGCGGGGATCGTGGTGACGCCCGCCCTCGTCGAGCTGGCCGGCCTGCCCCCGTTCCTCGCCCAGGTCATCGCGGTCGTCGCGGTGGCGGTCCTCAGCTACCTCGGGCACCGATTCATCAGCTTCCGGAACTGATCTCGTCGGGGCGCTCCGCGAGTACGGCATCCTTGCTCTCATGCGCGTGAGCATCGTCATCCCCTGCTACCGATCCGAGCAGAGCCTGCGACCCGTGGTCGAGGGCATCTTCTCGGCCATGGTCGAGCCCTCGACAGCCGCCCTCATCAGCGCCTTCGAGGTCGTGCTCGTCGTCGACGGGAGCCCGGACGGTACCGCCTCCGTCGCCCGCTCGCTCGCTGCCGAGCACCCGCAGGTCCGCGCCGTCGAGCTGCGGCGCAACTACGGCCAGCACAACGCCCTGCTCGCGGGGATCACGCGCGCGCGGTACGAAGTCGTCGTGACCATGGACGACGACCTGCAGCACCGCCCCGACCAGATCCACCTGCTCCTCGGCCCCCTGGCTCGTGGCGAGGCCGACCTGGTCTACGGCGTCGCCGTCGAGGAGGAGCACGGGCTGTTCCGCTCCGCGGCCTCACAGACCGTGAAGCGTGGCCTCGCGCTCGCCGGCGTGCCCAACGCGCAGGACGTCAGCGCCTTCCGGGCCTTCTCCACCTCGCTCCGGGAGGGCTTCACCCTGAACGAGGACCCGTACGTCTCGCTCGACGTCATGCTCTCCTGGACGACGACGTCGATCGTGCGCGTCCTCGTCGCCATGGACGAGCGCACGATCGGGACCTCCGGCTACAGCCTCCGCGCGCTCTTCCGGCACGCGATGAACATGGTCACGGGCTACAGCAACGTGCCGCTGCGGCTCGTGGCCTGGCTCGGGGGGGTCTGTGCAGCCTTCGGCGCGATCCTGGGCGGCGTGGTCATCTGGAAGTTCGCCTCAGGCGACACGACGGTCGCAGGGTTCACCACGATCGCCTCGATGGTCGCCGTCTTCTCCGGCGCCCAGATGCTCTCGCTCGGCATCATCGGCGAGTACATCGGGCGACTGCACACGCGGAGCACGGGAAAGCCGACGTTCGTGGTGCGCACCGACTCGGCGGTGCAGGACCGCGAGACCTGACGCGGAGCACGGACGCTGCCGACACCCGGCCGTCCCGATCCCGGTGCGCGTGACGACTACCCTTCACCCGTGACCCGCGCCCCAGCACTGCCGTTCCGAGCCGGGCGCGAGCTCGCGGTGCTCTCCGCGCCGGCGACAGCACTCGTCGTGTGCCTGGCCGTCCTGGCCCACTACAGCACCCCCGTCCCCGTCGCGCTCGGCTACCTCGCCTACCTCGCGGTCGCCGTCAGCCTGCCGGGCACGCTCGTCTGGCGGGCGGTCCGAGGGAGCCAGGTCTCCTTCCTGGAGGACGTCGCGATCGGTACCGCCATCGGGCTCGCGGCGCAGGCGCTCGTCGCGTTCGCCCTCTCGCCGCTGCACCTGTCGCACTGGAGCTGGCTGTGGGCCGCCGCAGCGATCACCCTCTCGCTGCTCGTGCCGCGGTGGCGCAGGGTGTGGAGCCGGCCGCGGAGCGTGCGGACGACGGCCCTGTCGGCCTGGGTGCAGTCCGCAGCGGTGATGGCCTCCGCCGTGTGGCTCGGAGCCACGGCGATCGCCCACAACCCCGTGGCCTACATCGACGGGTGGGGCCCCTGGAGCCGAGGGGTCCCCAGCTCCGCGTACGTCGACCTGCCCTTCCACCAGGCGATCGCTGCGGGGATCCAGGGCAACCACGCCCTCGTGTACCCCTACCTGTACGACGTCCCGCTCCAGTACCACCTCTTCGTCTACGAGCACCTCGCGAGTGCGTCGAGCGACTCCCGGATCGACCTCACCTGGCTGCTCTACCGCCTCGACCCGGTGATGCTCGTCGCGCTCGGGATAGTCCTCGCCGGCGTGCTGACCCGACGCCTGTCGGGGGCCGCCCGCAGCGCGCCGCTGGCCACCGTCGTCGTGACGCTGTCATCCGCGGTCTCGGTGTACGGCTGGACCCACTTCCCGTTCCAGAACCCGGGCTTCCTGCACTTCGCGACGTACCGCAGCCCGACACAGACCTTCGGTATCCCGCTGTTCCTCGCGGCCATGACCGCCGCGACGATGCTCCTGCGTGGCAGGCGCCTGCGCGCCCGTCTGCCGCTGCTGCTGGTCTTCGCGGTGCTCGCCCTGGGGGCCGGCGGGTCGAAGTCGACCTTCCTTCCCGTCCTCGTCTGCGGGCTCCTCCTCGCCCTCGCGACGAGCCTCGTCGTACGCCGCGGTCGGTGGCGCCCGGCCCTCACCCTCGTCGCGGTCGCAGGCGCCGGGTTCGCCTTCGTCGTCCTCGTCCTCCTCGGTGGGAAGTCGGGCAGCCTGTCGATCGCCCCGCTCAACCTGCTGGGCTCGATGGAGCTGGCACAGCGTGTTGCCGACCTGGCGATCCCTGGCCACGAGCGGGTCATCCTGGTGCTGGCCCTCGCCTCGTGGCTCAGCGTCGCGATCGGCGCGATGCTCCTCCTGTCCCGTCGTGCGCTGCACGATCCCGCGGGGTGGCTCGTCGCCGGTGTCGCCGTCGCCGGTGTCGCGGGCTCGCTGCTCACCTCGGCCAACGGTCTGAGCCAGCTGTACTTCCTCTACGCGGCATGGCCGATGCTCGGGATCCTCACGGCATGGGGCCTGGTCAAGGCGACAGCGCCGTCCCCGCGGCGCGGCGTCAGGCTCGCGGCCGGAGCACTGGCCGCAGGGGCCGCGCTGCTCTGGCTCGTGGCCCGCGTGGACGGCTCGACCGCCCCGGTCCGCGTCGTCCCGGCACTGCCCTACCGCGCCATCGGCGGACCGTGGCTCCTGCTGCTGGCCGCATCGGTGACCCTGGCGCTGGCCGTGGGGCTCATCCATCGCTCGCGCCGGGCCACCGTCCTGACGACGTGGACGGTCATGGGGGTCACCTTCGTCGGGCTCATCGCCGGGGCGGGGCTGTCACTGCGGTCCTCGGAGGTCGTCTCCTCCCTCGACCAGATCGTCTCCGGGGCCCCCGAGGCCCCCGA
>JBBSAL010000078.1:0-5015 GCA_038252305.1 Actinomycetales bacterium
CGATCTCGCGGTGCTCGGCGCGGCCGGGGTGCCCAGCAGCGGGGTCACGGCCGTCGTCCTCAACATCACCGCGGTCGGGGCCACCACGGTCTCGCACCTACGTGCGTGGCCGGCGGGTTCCCCGATGCCCAACGCCTCGGTGCTGAACATGAGCGCCGGCCGGACCGCGGCGAGCCTGGTGACCGTCGGCATCGGTGGCGAGGGCAAGATCAGCCTCTTCAACGCCGCGGGGAACACGCACTACCTCGTCGACGTCCTCGGGTACTACACGACCAACCTGGCCTCCTCCTCGCGCTACAACGCGGTGAGCCCGGTGCGCGCCCTCGACACGCGCGTCGGCCAGCCGTTGAGCTCCGGGAGCCCCGTCACGGTGGACGTCGAGGGTCTCCTCGGCACGGCGGCAGGGGCGGTGTCCGCGGTGACCGTGAACGTCACGACGACCAGGGCGCAGGGAGTGGGCTACGTCGTCGCCTACGGGGCAGGAGTGCTCCCGAGCACGTCGACCGTCAACCTGGTGCCCGGGGCGGACGTGGCGAACCGCGCGGTGGTCCCGGTGGTCGACGGCGCGATCACCCTCGCTCTTGCCGGTGCCCCCTCGCATGTCGTGGTCGACGTCGTCGGCTGGTACGCGCAGCCGGGTGTCACCTCGGGTGCGGTCTTCACCCCGATCCTCCCGGCGCGGCTCCTGGACACCCGGTCGGCCGCGCCGCTCGGGCCGGCGGAGACCCGGACCGTGAAGGTGACCGGCGGAGCCGTGCCGGCCGGAGCGACCGCCGTGGTCGGCACGCTGACCGCCGTCGACCAGACGGCGGCCGTGACCCATGCGCGGATCTGGCCGGCCGGTGAGTCGCTCACCCCGACCTCCGACGTCAACAGCGGGTGGGGTCGCACCCAGGCGAACGCTGTCGTCGTCCGCGTGGGCACGGGCGGATCGGTACAGGTCTACAACGACCAGGGCTCCAGTGATCTGATCCTCGACGTCGTCGGCTTCTTCAGTTGACCGCCGTCGGTCGCCGGCTGAGAGTGCCGGCAGCGCTCGCCGTCGCGCTCGGTTTCGTTCTCGTCGTGGTCGGCCTCCTCGCGCTGCCCGGCGGAAAGGTCGTCGGCGACACGACGACGAACATCCGGATCAGCTCCGTGCTTCCCGACCTCGTGGCCGGGAAGCCCGTGGTGCAGCCGTTCGTGGCGAGCAACGACCGGCTCGCCGCGGTGTACGCGACCTTCGGCACCTACGCGGGCTCGGCGCGGTGCGAGCTCCGGGTGAGTCTGCATGCGAGACCGGCAGGGGCCGCGCCCGCCAGCGGCCCGACGATCGCCACGCACGACTGGAGCTGTGCGGTGCTCCCGGACACCGGCCGCTTCGAGGTGCTGCGCTTCGCGCCGATCGCCGACTCGGCAGGCAAGAGCTACGACGTCGTCGTGGATCGCCTCGACCACGCGGACGCCCAGAGCGTCGCCATGTGGGTGGGCAAGCCCAAGGGCGATGCGCTGGAGGTGCTCGTCGACGGCGTGCCGCAGGCCGGCCTGAGCGCGGAGGTCCGCGGCGAGTACGACCCCGAACCCCATCGCTGGGACCACATGGCGCAGACGCTCCAGCGGCTGGCCGCCTACGGCCCCTCCTGGGGCAACGCTGGGGTGTTCGTCGGGGTCCTGCTCGTCCTCGGCGTGCTGCTGGTGCTGACCCCGGTCGCCTCGCGGTCCACGCGGAACCTGGTGGTCGTCGTCGCCCTGCTCGCGATCGCCCGCGGCCTGCTCTGGTCGGCTGCCGTCCCCGCCCTCGAGGCGATGGACGAGCCCGCCCACTTCGGCTACGTGCAGTACCTCGCGGAGGAGCACCAGTTCCCGGGACAGGTCGACAACCATGAGGTCTTCAGCCCACGTCTGACGGCCGGCATCGCCGCGCTGAACGTCGAGTCGACCACTCCGGGCGACCGTCCGCCGTTCACCGCCGCCGGAGAGGCGAGGATCACCGCTGAGCTCGCCACGCTCTCGCCGGGCGGCGGCGGCGGCGGGCCGGGAACCATGTACGCCCCCTTCTACTACCTCCCGGCGGTCCCGTTCTACGACGCGGGTGGCGGAGACCTGCTGACCCAGGTCGCCCTCGCCCGGCTCTGGAGCGTGCTCCTGGGCGCCGCCGCAGCCGTGCTCCTGGTGCTGATCGGACGGCAGCTCTTCCCTGGTCGGAGCGGCGTGCAGGCGGCATTCGTCGTCGCCGGGGTGATGCAGCCGATGGTCGCCCACCAGTTCGCGATCGTGAACAACGACGGCTGGGTGATCACCGCGGGTTTCGCTGCGCTCGCCGTCGGGCTGGAGCTCGCTCGCCGTTCGCGGGCGCCGGGGCTGGCGCTGCTCGCGGGTGCCGTGATCGGCGCCGGCCTGCTCGGCAAACCCTTCGCGATCGCCTGTGCGGTGCCCCTCGCCGTCGGGTGGCTCGTCGGCAAGATCCGGGGCAGGCAGCGATCTGTCGGCGTCCTGCTCGGGGAGGTCGGGCTCGTCGTCCTCGGCGTCCTGCTCACCTACGGCGCGTGGACCGCCACCGCCGCGCGGTTGCACCTGACCACCTCCGAGGTCCCCGCGCAGCGGGCGACCGGGCAGACCGTCGCAGGCTTCCTCGACGCGCAGTTCGGCCATGGGCTGGACTCGGCGAAGAACATCTGGGGCGCCCAGCTCTGGGGCGACTTCGGCTGGGTGCGGATCCCGCTGCCGCAGCCCGTGCCGACGGTCTTCCTCGCGATCGAGGCGATGCTCCTCGTCGGCCTGCTGGTGTGGGCGGTCCTGGCGATCCGTGGGCTGGTGGGTCGACGACCCGCGGTCGCGGAGGCGGTCCCGGACGCTGACGCGCTGAGGAAGATGCCGCTACCGCTGGACGCGCGGATCCTGCTCGTCGCGGTGACGATCGCCGGCATCATCGGGACGCTCTACGCCGCCGGGTGGCTCTACTACGCGGCCACCGGCATGAACGACCTCCTCCAGGGGAGGTACGCGCTCCTCGCGATCCCGGCATTCCTCGCCGGACCGGCACTCCTCGTCGAACGCTTCGCGCATCGCGAGCGGGCGGGCGGGGTCATGGTGGTCGTCACCGCCGCCGGCATGGTCCTCGCGAACCTGCTCGGCCTGCTCGTCGTGCTCGAGGCCTTCTACGGCTGAGGGTCCTCGTCGCGCTCCTTGAGCTCGTCGAGGTCGCGGCGCAGCAGGGCGATCTCCTCGGCGAGCGTGCGGGTCTCCTCCTCGAGCTGGGAGATCTCCACGCTGAACTGCACCGAGACCAGCAGCAGCACGAGGGCGCTGATGAGGAACAGCAGGTTGATCGGGGTCTGGACGCCGGCGACGTCGGCGAGACGCCCGAGCAGGCCAGGGAACGCGCCCACCACCACGACCGCCACGGCGAGGCTGATCCAGGTGGCTGCGTACTTCTCCCGGATCCGCCGCGAGCGCATCAGGTACCCGATGAACCCGACGGTCGATGCGGCGAGCAGCAGCGCGGTGACGTATCCGCTCACGGGGAGCCCTCCGCCGCGATGCTCGCCGCGGTGATCGCGTTCCGGGGCCGGCTGAGGGCGATGACGAGGGCGAGCAGGGCACGGAGCAGGAAGACGGCAGCGCGCAGCGGGCCGTGGGACGGTGCGCCGCCCTGGCGCGGCCGCATCTCGACCGGCACCTGCCGGACGACGAGTCCGGCTCGCGCCGCGAGCACGAGCGACTCCACGGTGTCCCCGAGGTACTCCGCCGGGTAGTCGAAGGCGAACAGGGGCAGGGCACGGGGCCCGGCAAGCTTGAATCCCGAGGTGGTGTCCGTCAGGCGTGTCCCCGTGACGCGGGAGAGCACGGTCGACAGGACCTTCATCGCCGCCCGGCGCGGACCGCGTGCCTCGTAGTTGCCGGCGCCGGCGAAGCGCGCGCCGATGACGACGTCCGCATGCTCGGCCCGTGCCGTCGCCAGGAGCGCGGGGACGGCGAGCGGGTCGTGCTGGCCGTCGGCGTCGAGCTGGACGACGGCGTCGTAGCCGTGCCGGTACGCGTACTTGAAGCCCGCCCGCATCGCGCCGCCGACACCGAGGTTGATCGGTAGGTCCAGCACCGCGACGCCCCCGGCTCGGGCCACGGCGGCCGTCCGGTCGCGGGAGCCGTCACTGACGACCAGGACGTCCACCTCGCGTACGTCGGTGAAGGCCGCCCGCGCCGCGGTGATCTCGGCGAGCACGAGCGGCAGGGTCTCCTCTTCGTTCCACGCGGGGATGACGATGAGGAGCCGCTCGATGCTCGCAGGGGACACGGAAGGAGACTAGCGGGAGGTCGCCGACGAGGCGGGTGACCTGCGCGTGTCGAGGAGGGCCACACCGGCGCCGAGGAGCCCGATCCCGGCGAGCGCCGCCAAGGTCGTGATCCGTCCGTCCAGCGCGCGGGAGACGGCGAGCGAGGCGCCGGCGGTACCGACCAGCAGGGCGAGCGCCGTCCACCAGGTACGGGCCGGAGGCAGGGGAGACGGGGCGTCGCCGAGGATCCGCCCGGCACCCCTGGACAGCACGAGGAGGGCCGCAACGGCGGCGACCGCTCCGGAGGCGGCTAGCCCGACCACACCGGCGAGGGTGGCCAGGGCGAGGCCGACGCCGACCTTCACGGCGGCGTAGACGACGTAGGAGCGCGACTCCAGCCCCGGGCGCCCCGCTGCCCTCACGAGCACGGCACGGACACCGGTGACCAGGGTGAGGAGGAAGCCGGAGGCCAGGACGAGGGTCAGCACGGCGATCTGGCTCAGCGCCGGGCCGAGCCACGCGGCGGCAGCGAACGGCAGGACCCCGAGCACCAGGGCGGCGAAGGGCAGCACGAGGCTGAACCATGCCTTCTCCGCGGCGGCGGCCTCACGCGGGAGCGAGGCCGGTTCCGCACCCACCTGCACGCTGAGCCGGGTGAAGAGAGGGCTGAGCAGCACCGACGGCGCGAGGCACACCGCTGCGGTGAGCGGCGCGGCAGCGGACATGCTGGCGAGCGCAGCGGTGGGCAGCAGGATGCCGGCC
>JBBSAL010000079.1:0-4921 GCA_038252305.1 Actinomycetales bacterium
CGACCCGGCCGCGATCATGCGGCGCTCATCGGTCAGCCATGCCTCAGAGTCGAGCGCCGTGGTGAACGTCGACGGTGCGTAGTGCAGTGCCCCGTCAGGACCGGTGTAGAACGCTTGGAACCGCTTAGACGGTAGCCGGCGGATCTGCCCGAAGCCTCGCTTGCGTGCCATCTCGAGCCCTTCCGTTCCGCGGTGCCGTGCAGGATACGTGCAGGATCAGAGTACGCCCGTGTCCGCTTGTGTTACATGCGACACGCGGGGATGTGCCACTGAATCGCAGGTCAGGCGCCTAAACCGCAGGTCAGGGGCCGGATGCGTTCGAGCCGTTGGAACTGGTTCGAGTCCAGTCGCGGGAGCCAGCATCACCGCAGATCAGGTGGCGTGGTGCCCGGGCACCGGGGCGCCGGGAACCGCGTTGAGCGGCTGAGTCACCAGTGCGCGGATCTCCGCCTCGCGGAAGCGGCGATGTCCACCGAGCGTCCGGACGCAGGAGATCTTTCCCGCCTTGGCCCACCGGGCGACGGTCTTCGGGTCGACCCGGAAGATCTCAGCCACCTCGCCCGGCTTCAGGAGCGCCTCGCTCCCGACCGCCTGCCCGGCGCCGAGCAGAGCAGGAGCAAGGCCGGCGACGCGGGCCCGGTCAGTCATCGTCGCCACCGCCGTGGCAGCCGCCCTCGTACGAGCGGTCGCCCGGCGGGGCCGCAGCGCAGTGCCAGGCCATGGTCGTGCCGGCGGTCATGACGGCAGCGCCGGCCGCGACGAGAGGGGACACTGCGGCGAGGACATGTCGTGAGCTCCGCTTCATCGGGGTACCTCCCAGTCAGAGCACACGGTGGTGCCGCTGGGGCCACTGTCGAGGGCGCTGCGCCATGGCGGCGGCAATCGGCGGCTAAGGCTTCGCTAAGGCCGTCGAGGCGCCCGCAGCGGTCGTGGTCAGCTCCACCTCGGTGCGGTCCGGTCCTTCACTTCTTCTGCACGGGTGCCGATACTCCGGTGTGCGTGCCACGACTCCTGAGCCGTCGCGGACCACAGCTGTGCCCTCGTCCGCTTCGTCAGCACCGCGGTCGCCGTCGATCCTGCGACGCTGGGCCCGCAGTGCGTTCAGCGTGACGCGCGCGCTCGACGCGATCTCACGCTGGACCACGCACCCCGGTGTCGCGGTGCTCCTCGTCACCGGCGGGATCGCGCTGGTCACCGTGCTCCTCGCCTGGGTCGGCGGGGCCCCGCACCCGATCGTCCACCTGTACTACGTCCCGATCATCATCGCCGCCACGCGGCTGGGGTGGCGGGGAGTCCTTGCCTCGGCCCTACCCGCCGGCCTGCTCGCCGGCCCCGTCGGCGCGATGCTCCTCGGAGAGCCCGTACCGAGCGGCTCGGCATGGATCGTGCGCGCCGTGATGTACCTCGCGATCGGCGCCCTGGTCGCTGCCCTCTCTCGCCAGGCGGACCGATCGCTGACCTCGACGCTGCGCGACGCCGTCGACGCACGCCACCTGCGACGCGCTCTGGACGACGGCAC
The DNA here is from genome assembly GCA_038252305.1 of Actinomycetales bacterium. Classification (GTDB taxonomy): domain Bacteria; phylum Actinomycetota; class Actinomycetes; order Actinomycetales; family Cellulomonadaceae; genus Actinotalea. The sequence goes on from JBBSAL010000079.1 coordinate 1,520, forward strand.
GCTGGAGGCCCACTACCAGCCGATCTTCGACCTCGCGACAGAGGCGGTGGTGGGCGTGGAGGCACTCTGCCGCTGGCGCGACGCCTCGGGTCAGCAGGTGCCGCCCGCATCGTTCATCCCGCTCGCGGAGCGCACCGGGGTGATCCTCGACCTCGGCCGGTTCATGCTCCGCGCGACGACGGCGCAGTGCGCGGCATGGTCGCAGCTGGGCCACGACCACCTCGTCGCGAACGTGAACGTCTCGGCGGAGCAGCTGTCCGACCGCACGTTCCTCACCGACGTCTCCGCGGCGCTGCTGGCGTCGGGCGTTCGACCCGAGCAGCTGTGCCTGGAGATCACCGAGACGGCCATCATCGGCAACCCCGAGGCAGCGCTCGCGACGGTGAGCGCTGCCCACGCGCTCGGGATCCTCATCGCGCTGGACGACTTCGGCACGGGTCAGTCCTCCCTCGCGTACCTCAAGGACTTCCCGATCGACATCGTCAAGATCGACCGGTCGTTCGTCTCCGACGTGGACTGCGACCCCAAGCGTTCGGCCCTCGTCCTGGCCATCATCGAGATGTCCCAGGCCCTGGGTGCGACGACGATCGCTGAAGGGATCGAGCGGCAGTCCCAGCTCGACTCCCTGCGGTCGCTGGGCTGCCAAGGAGGCCAGGGCTACCTGCTCGGCCGTCCGGGACCTGCGCCTTCCGCGGGCACCGAGTGGCTGCAGCGCGCCGTCAGGCCGCACCACGAACCACCCGTCCCCCGCTCTCCGCTCGAGGCCTCGGGCCCGAGCCCCTCGACCCCACACGCCAGGAGGCCGAAGGCATGACCACACCCCTCGCAGGACCGGTCGGCGACGGGCCGCCGACCGCGTCCCCGGCCGTCCCCGGACGAGACGCGTTCCAGCTGGCGGTGCAGACCGAGTCGCGCCGCTGTGCTCGCGGGCTCGAGCCCCTCTCGGTGCTGCTCGTGGACGTCCAGGGCCTCGAGAACGCGGCCGACGCCCCCGCTCTGGCGCGAGGCGTCGAGGCCATCGCGACCGCCATGGAACGGTCGGGCCAGCGTGCCGGCGACGTGCTCGCCCACCTGGGCGGCAGGGGGCTCGGCCTGGTCCTGCCCGGGGTCGCCGAGGAAGGTGCGCTGGCCGTCGCCCTTCGACTGGTCGACGTGGTCGCCGCCCTGCGTCTTCCCGAGGCACCGGCGCTGCGGGCCAAGGTGGGATGCGCGACCTCCTCGCACCTGGACGTCAGCCTCGAGCCGACCGTCCTGCTGGCCAGGGCCCACGAGGCCCTGCGCACCGCCACCGCGTCCAGCAGCCTGCGCGCCTGCGCCTACGACGAGTCCCTCACCGAGCGCGCACGCCTGCAGCAGGAGCTCGCCGACGCCCTCACCCGCGGGGAGCTCCAGCTCACCTACCAGCCCACCGTCGACCTCAGCTCGGGAACCGTGACCGGCTTCGAGGCGCTGATGCGCTGGGACCGCCCGGGTCACGGACAGCTCGCCCCTCGGACGATCCTCGAGATCGCCGAAGGATCCACGCTCGCGCTGGACCTGGGCCGATGGGCGCTCGGCGAGGCCGTCGGACGGCTCGCCGAGTGGACCCTGGACGGCCTCGATCCCCGGGGCGAGCTGCGGGTGGAGGTCAACGTCTCGGAGCGGCACGCCGCGAGCCCGGCGATCCTCGACGACGTGCGTGACGCCCTGCGCGGATCCGGCGTCTCACCGAACCAGCTCGAGCTCGACGTCACCGAGTCGGTCCGGGTCGACACAGGACCGGCCGCCGCCAACCTGCGGACGCTGCGGGCCACCGGCGTGCGGGTCGCGATCGACGACTTCGGCACCGGGGCCACCAGCGTCCTGCAGCTGCCCCGGCTCGAGGTCGATGTCCTGAAGATCGACCAGAGCCTCATCGCGTCCGCAGACCCGGGCGTCCAGGCGCTCGTCGGCGTGATCCTCGACGCCGGTCGCGCCTTCCGGCTCGCCGTCGTCGCCGAGGGGGTCGAGGACGACAGCACCCTGCTCACCCTGCGCGCAGCGGGCTGCGACGGGGCGCAGGGCTTCGTCTTCGCGCGGCCGATGGCGGCGGAGGCCGTCGCGCCGTGGCTGACGGGCTGGCGGAGCGAGATCGCAGCAGGCCGATGGCGCAGGGCAGAGGACGTCAGCGGCCGGCAGACGACCTGGACCTGAGCCGGCCCCTTCTCAGCTGAACCCGGCGATCGGCCGCGCGCTGTAGGAGCTGCCGAGGCCCTCGAGCTCGTCGGCGCTCAACCTCAGGTCGAGCGAGGCGACGGCGTCGGCGAGGTGCTGCGGCTTCGTCGCGCCGACGATCGGTGCCGTCACCGACGGCTGTGCGAGGACCCACGCGAGCGCCACCTGTGCCTGCGGGACCCCGTGCTCGGCCGCGACGGCAGCCACCGACCGGACGATCGCCTCGTCCTGCGCGAGGTAGAGGTTCTTGCCGAACTCGTCGGTCTCGCTCCGGGCCGTCGTCGTGTCCCAGGGCCGGGCGAGGCGGCCCCTGGCGAGCGGGCTCCACGGGATGACCCCCACCCCCTGCTCCCGGCAGAACGGGAGCATCTCGCGCTCCTCCTCGCGGTAGAGCAGGTTGTAGTGCGGCTGCATCGTCACGAAGCGCGTCCACCCGTGCAGGTCGGCGGCGTGCTGCGCCGTGGCGAACTGCCAGGCGTGCATCGATGAGGCACCCAGGTAGCGCACCTTGCCGACCCGAACGAGGTCGTGCAGCGCCTCCATGGTCTCCTCGATCGGCGTCGAGGGGTCCCAGCGGTGGATCTGGTAGAGGTCGACGTACTCCGTGCCGAGCCGACGCAGGCTGTGGTCGATCTCGGTCATGATCGCCTTGCGCGACAGTCCCGCCCCGTTGGGGCCGGACCTCATCCGGCCGTGGACCTTCGTCGCGATCACCACGTCGTCACGCCGCGCCATGTCAGCGAGCGCGCGTCCGACGATCTCCTCACTCGAACCGTCGGAGTACACGTTCGCCGTGTCGAAGAACGTGATCCCCGCGTCGAGCGCCTGGCGGATGAAGGACCGCGAGGTCTCCTCGTCCAGGGTCCAGGCATGGCCACCGCGCCCGGGTTCGCCGTAGCTCATGCACCCCAGGGCGAGCCTCGAGACCTCCAGGCCGGAGCTCCCCAGCTTGATGTAGTCCATCTCGACCGCCTTCCTCGTCCTTCCCGCCGCGCCGCGTGCTCCCGCCGCGTCTCCTACCAGGACGCGCGGTCGCGCCAGGAGTGCTCCGGCTCGAAGCCGAGCACTCGACGCGCCTTGTCGATCGACAGCAACGTCTCGTGCTCACCGAGCTCCTTACGGACCTCGACCCCGGGATAGACCTCGGCGAGCAGCTCAGCACTCGACCGGCTCATCACCGTGTCCGCGTTGGCGATCACGAACACGTCG
>JBBSAL010000080.1:0-4678 GCA_038252305.1 Actinomycetales bacterium
CGTCGCCGGTTTCCAGGGCGTGACCGAGCACACCAACGACGTGACCACCCTCGGTCGCGGCGGCTCGGACACCACGGCCGTCGCGATCGCCGCCGCGATCGGTGCCGACGTCTGCGAGATCTACACCGACGTCGACGGCGTGTTCTCAGCCGACCCGCGCATCGTCCCCGGCGCCCGCAAGCTCGACACCATCACCTACGAGGAGATGCTCGACATGGCCGCCAGTGGCGCGAAGGTGCTCAACCTGCGCTGCGTGGAGTACGGCCGCCGTCACGGTGTCGACATCCACGTGCGCTCCTCGTTCTCCGGGCACACCGGCACGCTCGTCACGGACCGGCCCGCCGAGGCCGTCGAAGGAGAGGGACCCATGGAGCAGCCGATCATCTCCGGCGTCGCCCACGACCGCAGCGAGGCGAAGATCACCGTCGTCGGCGTCCCCGACGTCCCGGGGACGGCCGCGCACCTCTTCGAGGTCGTCGCGGGCGCGGGCGTGAACATCGACATGATCGTCCAGAACGTCTCCGCGGCGCAGACGGGGCTGACGGACATCTCCTTCACGCTCCCGGCCGACGACGGGCAGAAGGCGATCGACGCGCTCGACGCCGAGCGGGCGGAGATCGGCTTCGGCTCGCTCCAGTACGACGACTCGATCGGCAAGCTCTCGCTCGTCGGCGCAGGGATGAAGTCGCACCCTGGGGTCTCCGCCAAGTTCTTCGGCGCGCTGCGCGACGCGGGGATCAACATCGAGATGATCTCCACCTCCGAGATCCGGGTCTCGGTCGTCACCCGCGCCGATCAGCTCGACGACGCGGTGCGCGCGGTGCACACGGCGTTCGAGCTGGACTCCACCGAGGGCGAGGCCGTGGTCTACGGCGGGACAGGACGCTGACATGGGACTGAGCATCGCCGTCGTCGGCGCGACCGGGCAGGTCGGCGCCGTCATGCGCACCCTGCTCGCCGAGCGCGACTTCCCGGTCGACTCGATCCGCTTCTTCTCCTCGGCACGCTCCGCCGGCACGACGCTGCCCTGGGCCGGGGGGCAGGTCCTCGTCGAGGACGTCGAGCTCGCCGACCTCTCGGGCATCGACGTCGCGCTCTTCTCCGCCGGTGGTGCTGCCTCCAAGGTCCACGCTCCGCGGTTCGCCGCCGCGGGCGCGATCGTGATCGACAACTCCTCGGCCTGGCGTCGCGACCCCGAGGTCCCGCTCGTGGTCAGCGAGGTCAACCCCGGGGCGATCGCCCAGGCGGTCAAGGGCATCATCGCGAACCCGAACTGCACGACGATGGCCGCGATGCCCGTCCTCAAGCCGCTGCACGACGAGGCAGGGCTGACCCGCCTCGTCGTCTCGACCTACCAGGCGGTCTCCGGCGGCGGTCTCAAGGGCGTCGCCGAGCTCGAGAGCCAGATCCGGGCTCTGGCGGGCGCCGACATCGCCGGGCTCACGCACGACGGCTCGGCCGTGCTCTTCCCCACGCCGGTGATCTACCAGCGCCCGATCGCCTTCAACGTGCTGCCGTACGCCGGCAACCTCGTCGACGACGGCCTGTTCGAGACGGACGAGGAGCAGAAGCTGCGGCACGAGAGCCGCAAGATCCTCGACATCCCCGAGCTGCTCGTCTCCGGCACCTGCGTGCGCGTGCCGGTGTTCACCGGCCACTCGCTGTCGATCAACGCCGAGTTCGCCCGGCCGCTGTCGGTCGAGCGGGCCACCGAGCTGCTGTCTCAGGCGCCGGGGGTCGAGCTGTCTCCGATCCCCACGCCGCTGCAGGCCGCCGGCCAGGACCCGTCCTACGTCGGCCGGATCCGTCGGGACGAGGGTGCACCGGAGGGCCGGGGGCTCGCGCTGTTCGTCTCCAACGACAACCTGCGCAAGGGTGCTGCCCTCAACGCGGTGCAGATCGCGGAGCTCGTCGCCGCTCAGCGTTGACGTTCCCCGCCGCCTCGGGCGGTCGGGCTCAGCGCGGGAACCAGGGCGACGGGTGCTGCCCGGCCTCGGACGCGGCGATGAACTCCAGCGTGCGCGCGATGCGGTCCGCCGAGCTCGTGGTGAGGTCGGCGGGCAGCGCGTCGGGTGCGAACCAGGCCACCTCGGTGGATTCGTCGTCGGCGACGCCGGCCTCGCCGCCCACCGCGCGGCACCAGAAGCAGACGTCGAGGTAGCGGGCGCGGTCACCGTTCGGGTAGTCGACCCGCTCGCCGCTGCGCAGCATGGTGAGCGCGACGACCTCGATCACCACGCCGGTCTCCTCCGCCGCCTCGCGGACGATCGCGTGGGCGGGCTGCTCGCCCGGTTCGAGGATGCCGCTGACCACCGCCCACAGGCCGTTGTCCGTGCGGCGCCCCAGGAGCAGCCGTCCGGCCTCGTCCACGACGACGCCGGAGACGCCCGGGAGCCAGAGCTCCTCGGTACCCACGCGCTCGCGCAGACGACGGACGAAGTCGGGGATCGGCACCGGACGACCCTAGCGTCGTGTGCGAGGCGACCGCCTCAGGGCAGGTGGACGAGCGAGGCGGGTGCGTCCTCCTGGGGGTCGTCGTCCGTGGCCGTCACCCGCATCGTGCGCAGGGTCACGCCACCCCCGTAGGTCGAGAGGAACGCGGTGTCGGCCGCGTCGCGGCCGGTGGCGATCCGGACGAACGAGCCGCGCGGTGCGAGCCCGGTGGCGTCGAGCAGGTACCAGCGGCCCTCGTCGTACGCCTCGACGGCGACGTGGAAGTCCATCGGGACGAGCCCCGGGGCGTAGACCGAGACGAGCCGGGCCGGGACGTCGACGGCCCGGAGCAGGCCGGCGAGGACATGGGCGTAGTCGCGGCAGACGCCGCGCCGCATGAGGAGGACGTCGCGCACGCTGTCGCTGAAGCGGGTGCTGCCCGGGACGTACGTGAAGCGGTCGGCGACCCAGGTGCGCGCACCGTTGAGCAGGGCCGTCCCGGTGAGGCCACCCAGCTCGGAGGTCGCCAGGCCGATGAGGGTGTCGGACTCCACGTACCGGCTCGGCAACCGGTAGGTGACGACGTCGAGCGCGCTGTCGGCCGTGATGTCCACCGCGGGCGGCACCTCGGCGTCGTAGGCGACGCTCAGCCGGCCGGACGTCGCGACCAGGGTGTGCAGCCGGGTCCCGTGCGCACCGCGCAGCTCGGTCGCCTCGACCCGGACGCCGTCGATCCGGATGTCGAGCTCCTCGGAGGAGGGCGACCGGCCGGCGGGGGACCCGGTGACGGCGGCGGCCACGGCCAGCACGACGTCGGCCGTGCCGTGGACGTCCGCCTCGAGGCGGGCCGAGACCGAACGCATGGGGGGTCCTTCCGGGTGCTGCACGGGGGCGCCGGTCCGGCGTCGAGGGAAGAGCGCAGGGCCCCCGGCGAACCGAGGGCCCTGCGGTCAACTGTCGGGGTGACAGGATTTGAACCTGCGCCCTCTTCGTCCCGAACGTGCCGCGCGAGGCGATTTCGATGATTCTACGGGGTGGACGAGCGTCTCGGGGACCGTCCGGTGCGCTCGCGGGGTGATTTCGGGGTGAGCGTCAGGAGGTGGCGACGATGGCCGCCGGTCCCGCTCTCGGCGGGCCGACCGTTCACCGCCCCGCGGTGCGGCGCCCAGCCCGGCAGGTCGATGGCCAGGTGGGCGTCCTTGCCGTGAACGATGACGTCGGCGGCGTGCTGGCTTCCAGGCGTATCATGGGCGTGCACATGTCTTACACATGGGTGGAAGGGGAGACCGTGACGGTCACGATCCGATTGACGAAGGACGAGGAAGCGCGGTTGACCGCGCTGGCCGGGCGGACCGGGCGCACCAAGTCGTTCTATCTGCGTACTGCGTTGCGTGAGTACCTCGACGACCTCGAAGACGTCTTCGCGGCCGACAGCGCCGTGCGGGAGTTCGAGGCCAGCGGGCGCAAGGCCATTGCGCTCTCGGAGGTGGTGGCTGATCTGGGCATCACCGATGACGAGCTGTCTCACGCACGCGACGAGATGCGCGCCTCCGGCGACCTGTGAGCCAGGCGTCCTGGCGCGTCGAGACCACGCCCGGGTTCCTCCGGGAACTCCGCAAGCTCGACCGCCCCGTTGCGGTCCGCGTCCTGGCCTACCTGCACGAGGTGGTCGAGCTGGGCGACCCGCGGCTGCGTGGCAAGGCGCTGACTGGCAACCGCGTCGGGCAGTGGCGCTACCGCATAGGTGACCACCGCGTCATCGTCCAGATCGTCGACGAACGGATCACCATCCTCGCTCTGACCGTCGGCCACCGATCGGCCATCTACTGACGAACCGAGCCACCTCTTGCCGGTCCGCATCCTCGACTAGCGTCAGGCCGGCGTCGATCTCGATCCGAATCATTCTGGTCCTCCTCTCGGTCCGCGTCGGGCTGCCGCGGTGGTTCTCTACACGAGTGGTGGTCGGCGTACTCACCGGCCCGCGGTGCGGCGCCCGGCCCGGCGGGAGAACTCATCGATCGCCGTCAGGACGCTGATCGCCTGCCAGGCGCGGTTACGTCGGGCGTCCGACGTGGGTGTCAGGACCCCGGCGTCGACCAGGGTGGCGATGGACGCCCGAGCGGCCGGTGCGGAGACCCCCAGGTCTGTGACCGCACGGTCGACGTTGATCACCGGCTGGGCGAAGAGCATGTCCGTGAGCCGCCAGGCGGAGGAGTCGGTGCGGGCCTTGATCTGCTCCCGCCAC
>JBBSAL010000081.1:0-4570 GCA_038252305.1 Actinomycetales bacterium
ACGCCGTCGACGTCGGTGTAGATCTCGCAGACGTCGGCACCGATCGCGGCGGCGATCGCGACGGCCGTGGTGTCCGAGCCGCCGCGACCGAGGGTGGTCACGTCGTTGGTGTGCTCGGTCACGCCCTGGAAACCGGCGACGATCGCGATGTTGCCCGCGGCGAGCGCCTCGTGGATGCGGTGCGCCTTGACGTCGACGATCCGCGCCCTGCCGTGCGACTCGTCGGTGATCACCCCGGCCTGCTGACCGGTGAAGGACTGCGCCTCGACGCCGAGGTTGGCGATCGCCATCGCGAGCAGCGACATGGAGATCCGCTCACCGGCCGTCAGCAGGATGTCCATCTCACGCAGCGGCGGCTTGGGCGAGATCTCGTGGGCGAGGTCGACGAGCTCGTCGGTGGTGTCGCCCATCGCGGACACGACGACCACGACGTCGTTGCCCGCCTTCTTCGCCTCGGTCACCCGCTTGGCGACGCGCTTGATCGCCGCAGCGTCGCTGACGGAGGAACCCCCGTACTTCTGCACGATCACGCCCACGCTGAGCACTCCGCTCTCGGTCCACCGGTCGACCTGAGCATAAAGGGTGACCGATGGGTGGACGGGCGTTGTCCGGGATCCGGGCCCGCCCTTGCGCGCGCCCGGGTGCGACACTGGGGCGGGAGGCGAGGACCGTGAGCCGCACCTGGATCGGCAGCAGCGCGCACCGCCCGGAGCGAGGTGCCCACCGTCGGAGCCCCGGAGCCCACGCCGCGGCCCTGGCCCTCCTGGCCGCACTCAGCCTGACCGCGTGCGACGCCGCAGTGCCCGGCGGCCCAGGAGGCAACGCTCCCGTGCAGTCGACCCCGCGTGTCCCCACCAGCGTGAGCCCGGAACCCTCGGCCACGACGCCGGAGCCGGGCTCGACCACCACGGCCCCCGCGTCGACGGCTGCGACCTCGATGACGATCACGCTTCGCGAGGACGCGAACGGGCCGACCACCACGACGACGTTGACCTGCGAACCCGCGGGCGGGACGCATCCCGACCCGGTCGACGCCTGCGCCGCCATCGACGCGGCGGGCGGGGCCGCGGCCTTCGCACCCGTTCCTCGGACTGCCCTCTGCACCCAGCTCTACGGGGGTCCACAGACGGCCACCGCCCGCGGCACGGTCGCCGGAGTGGCTGTCGACGCGACCTTCAACCGCACCAACGGCTGCGAGATCGCGCGCTGGGACCGGCTGGCCGTCGTTCTCGGCAGCGTGGGCGGAGCCTGAGCCGGCCGGGACCACCCCCGAGGGCCGGGCCGCCAGGGATCAGGGGTGCAGGGCCTGGAACTCCGCCTCGGAGGCGATCTCGTCGTCCACGTCCAGGCGCAGGTGCGCGAGGACCGTCTGGAGCACGCGCAGGCAGGACGAGGCGCGCTCGCCCCAGTTGGCCAGATAGGAGTACTGCCACCACCACAGCGCCTCGGTGACCTGCCCGACCGAGTGGTGCCGCAGCCCCTGGACCAGCGAGCCGACCACGAGGACGAGGTCACCGGACATCGAGGAGGTGACGGTCTCGCCGCCGATCACCGGGTCGGCGATCTCGAGGTAGCCGTCGATGCCGTCGAGGAGGTTCTCCAGGCTCGCCCGGAGCGGGTCGAGGTCCGTCTCGGGGCCGACGTCGGGCTCGAAGCGCTCGGCCGGGACGACGTCGACCACGGCGCCGAGCCGCGCGCCGGCACCGAGGATGTCGGAGACGGCGAGGAGCAGGAGCGGGATCGCGGCCTCGGGGTTGGCGCCGGCCGCGACCTCGGTGACGGTGGAGACGAAGCGACGGGCCTCGTCGGCGACGACGTCGGCGAGCTCACGCAGGTCCGCGGGGACGCCCGTGGTGGGGGCAGGGGTCTCTTCAGGCACTGATCTGTCTCCGTCCTTCGAAGGCGCGTCCGAGGGTGACCTCGTCGGCGTACTCCAGGTCCCCGCCGACCGGGAGGCCGGAGGCGAGTCGGGTGACGCGCAGCCCCATCGGGACGAGCAGGCGCGCGAGGTAGGTGGCGGTGGCCTCACCCTCGACGTTCGGGTCCGTGGCGAGGATGACCTCGGTCACGGTGCCGTCGGCGAGCCGGGTGAGGAGCTGGGCGATGCGCAGGTCGTCGGGCCCGACGTTGTCGATCGGGTTGATGGCCCCGCCGAGCACGTGGTAGCGACCGCGGAACTCGCGGGTGCGCTCGATCGCGACGACGTCCTTCGGCTCCTCGACGACGCAGATGACCGTGGTCGAGCGGCGCGGGTCTCGGCAGACCCGGCAGAGGTCCTCCTGGGAGACGTTTCCGCAGATGCTGCAGAAGCGCACGCGGGCCTTGACCTCCGTGAGGGAGTCGACGAGGCGGCGGACGTCGGCCGGGTCGGCGGCGAGCAGGTGGAAGGCGATCCGCTGGGCGCTCTTCGGCCCGACCCCGGGCAGTCGCCCGAGCTCGTCGATCAGGTCCTGGACCGCACCTTCGTACATCCCGCCAGCCTACGGGGTGGCGTGCGCGCCGGTGCGAGGCGCGGCGGCAGGAGGCAGCCTGGTTGCCGACCCCCTCAGCGCTCGGTCGGGAGGATCACGGTGCCGTCCTGTGCCACGACCGTGACGCTCCAGCGCGGCACCTCGCCCTGCGCGACCTTCTGCGAGAACTCGAGATCGACGGAGCGCAGGCCTTCGGGCTGCACCGCGCGCCAGGTCGCCGTCGTCGGCTGCATCGCGACGAGCTCGACGCCGTAGCCCGAGCACGCCTGGGCTGCGCCGCCGTCCAGCGCACCGACCGTCATCGGCAAGGAGACCCGGTCCTGGCAGCCGGCGTCCGAGACGAAGGAGTCGGTGGCACCGAACACGTGGTCGAGCGGGTCGACATCGCTGGTGACCGTGATCTCGACCGGGTCCGGAAGATGGGGCGTCCCGGACCCGTGGGTCCAGGTCGTGGCCACCTGCGCGACGTAGTAGTCGGCGGCAGGGTCGTCGTCCGCGATCCGGATGGACCTGATCGAGGCGGTCAGGTCTCCCGAGGGAGAACGGAGGCCCCAGCGTCCGGTGCCGTCCCAGTGCCCCGTGAGCTGACCGACCTCGGCGATCACTGCCGCGTCGAGGGCGACGGGCACCGGGGCGGTGGGATCGTCCGCCCGGACGTGCCGACCGACATCTGAACCGAACGGCGACCAGTGGTTGGCTCCCAGCCGCACCAGCTCGAGGCCGGCGAGGAGCACGGCGACGAGAAGGATCGTCGCACCGACAGCGATGAAGCGCCGCCGGGAGCGCTCATGGGGCTCCACGGCCGGAGCGGTCGGGTCGTTCGTCACGCGCATTCCCCCTGCCAGACACGGGGAAAGGCCGACGAGCGGTCCAGCACGTTCCCCCTGGCGATCAGGATCGTGGCTGATCAGCGACGACGCAAGGACCGGAGGTCCCTTCCCACTCCCGCGTCCACGGTGCCGAGAGCCCGGGGCGGACGCAGGTCAGGCAGGCGGGTCCGGGATCTCGTCGATGACGGTGCCACCAAGCATCTGGGCGACCAGCGGGGCGCCGATGAGGCCGGAGGAGGCGAGCTCCGGGTCGTCCGGGCTGGCGTCGCTGCCGTCGGACGGCGCTGCCGCCGCGGGCACGGCAGCACCGCGTCGCGCGAGAGGTCCGCCACCGAGGACCGCCGAGGCCTCCGGTGGCCGCGGCGCGGCGACGGGGCGCGACGGCGGGGCAGCTGCGCGGGTGCCGACCGCCGGTGCCGAGGCCGCGGGGGCCCCGCGCCGGGTGGGGTGGTCGTCGGGGCCGTCGGCCGCCTCGAGGTCCGGCTCGACGCCGTCCGGGATGCCGTCCGAGGCGATGAGCACCGGCGCTGCGGACTCGGGGCCGGAGCGGGTGGTGACCGACACCGCGTCCCTGGCGCGCACGGACGAGACGGGCGTCGGTCCGGGTGCTTCCGGGGCCGCAGCCGGGCTCGCTCCGGACGGTCGGGGTGCGGGCCCGCTCGAGGTCGCAGCTGCGGCCGTCGGCGTGGCCCATGACGCCTCGGCCTGCGCCTTCGACGGGGTGCCGGCCGCCGACGTCGGTCGATCGGCACGCGCCGACGAGGCCTGCGCCGGCGCGGCGGTCTCCTCGCCGGCCGGTGCGATCACGGACTCGACCCGGACGTCGAGGCCGAGGGTGTCGCGCAACGCCTGGCGCACGTGGTCGCCATGCGGGCCGGTCCGGAAGGTCGTGGCAAGCTGAGGTGTGGTGATGGCCAGGCTGACCGCACCCGACGAGACGGCGGCCACCTGGGCGTTCTCGCTGACCAGCACCCAGGTCGACCGGCGCACACCGCGCAGCGTCGCGAGCACCTCTGGCCACCGACGGCGCACCATCTCGCCCTCGGGGGCGGCGTCCGTGGCCGCCGGTGCACCGGACGCGAGCGCGGACTCGGGCTCGGCCGCCGCAGCCGGCGCCGAGGCGGGAGCGGGGGCGGGAGCCGGGACGGGGAGGCGATCGGCCGGGGCCTCGTCGACCGCGGGCACCGGCCGGGCCGGGCGAGCCGGGCCGGGACCGGGGTCGGGGGCCGTCGTGGGGGCGACCTCGGGAGCCGGGGCGTGCGCCGGGGC
>JBBSAL010000082.1:0-4563 GCA_038252305.1 Actinomycetales bacterium
GAACGGCTCCCCGAACACGCCGAGGCCATGATCAAGTGGTCCATGATCGGACTCATGACCCGCCGACTCGCACCCGCCCCTGGCCGCCGAGCCTGGCAGCCAGCTGCGGCCTCGTAGCCGCTTTCCCAACACGTTCTCAGTGATCATGACGAATACCCAGACGCTGGACACCATCCTCAACTCGATGGAGCAACTCGTCTCCGACGCCTCGGCCGGGTTGTTCGCCGTCATCACCGTCGTGCTCAATGTGCCGCTCGCCTTCCTCATCCCGTCGAGCTCGGGGCACGCCGCTCTCGCCATGCCGCTGCTGGCGCCGCTCGCCGACTTCGCCGGGGTCACCCGGGCGACCACCATCACCGCGTGGATCATGGGCCACGGGCTAACCCTGCTCGTCTCGCCGACGAGCGTCGTCGTCGTGGGTGGGCTGGCGATCGCCAAGGTCGGCTACGACAAGTACCTACGCTTCGTGTGGCCACTGATCGCGGCGATGTTCGTGGTTTCATCGGCTGTCGTCTGGCTCGCGGCGACCCTCGAGTGAGTGCGGGAAGGTCGCTCGTACTCGATTCCCGAGGCGACCGCGGTCGAGACGAGCCATCGGGTGCCGCGGAGCGGGTGACGGGAATCGAACCCGCATGACCAGCTTGGAAGGCTGGAGCTCTGCCATTGAGCTACACCCGCGACGGCGGGCTGTTGGCCACCAGCCGGGCCTCTAGACTGGCCGCCGCGCCGCGGGGCGTAGCGTAGTGGCTAGCGCGCCTGCTTTGGGTGCAGGAGATCGGGAGTTCGAGTCTCCCCGCCCCGACCAACCGGCTCGCCGCGAGCCGGCGGACTGCCTGCCAGGCGACCCGCCGACCCCACCTGCTGCCCCCACGAGGAGACCCACGAGCGTGAAGACCGTCGTCGAGACCCTCGACCCCACGCGGGTCCGGATGGCCGTCGAGGTGCCCTTCGACGAGCTGGCGCCGAGCCTGGCCTCGGCGTACAAGCGCATCGCCGCGCAGGTGGTCGTCCCCGGCTTCCGCAAGGGCAAGGTCCCGCCGCGGATCATCGACCAGCGGATCGGGCGAGCGGCGGTGCTCGAGGAGGCGGTCAACGAGGCGCTGCCCCGGCTGTACGGGCAGGCCGTCGAGGACAATGGCGTGCAGCCCATCGGGCAGCCGGAGGTGGAGATCACCACGCTCGACGACGGCCAGGCATTGGCGTTCACCGCCGAGGTCGACGTGCGCCCGGAGATCACCCTTCCCGACTACCGCGGGCTACCGGCGCAGGTGGCCGACGCGGACCCCAGCGACGACGACGTGGAAGAGCAGCTGGCGGCGCTGCGGGAGCGCTTCGGCACCCTGCGCGCCGTCGAGCGGGCGGCGGCGGCGGGCGACTTCGCCGCCCTCGACCTGCTCGCCCGCCGTGACGGCGAGCTCGTCGAGGGCGGCGAGGCCACGGCGCAGACCTACCGCGTCGGCAGCGGGACGATGGTCGAGGGTCTCGACGAGGCGGTGACTGGCCTGTCCGACGGGGAGTCCGCGACGTTCACCACGACGCTGGCCGGCGGACCGGCCGGCGGGCAGCAGGCCGAAGTCGAGGTGAGTGTGCGCGGCGTGAAGGAGCAGGACCTCCCCGACCTCGACGACGACTTCGCCCAGCTGGCGAGCGAGTTCGACACCCTCGACGAGCTGCGGGCAGACCTGCGCGAGCGCCTCGTCCGGGTCAAACGCATCGAGCAGGCGGCCGAGGCCCGCGACAAGGTCCTCGCCGAGCTGCTGAGCCGGGTCGAGGTCCCCGTACCCGAGCGCGTCCTGGCCGCTCAGGTCGACGACCACTTCCAGGACGACCACGGCGACGGCGACCACCGGGCCGAGGTCGAGGCCGAGGCTCGCACGGCCTTCGCCCGCCAGCTCGTGCTGGACGAGATCGCCCAGCAGGAGCAGCTGCAGGTCACCCAGCAAGATCTGACCAGCTACCTCGTCGCGCAGGCGCAGCAGGCCGGCATGGACCCGCAGCAGCTCGCCGACCAGGTCGTCAAGGCCGGCAACTTGCCCTTCGTCGCCGCCGACGTCGTGCGCGGCAAGGCGCTGGCCTTCGTCGTCGAGGAGGCCGCGGTCACCGACGAGTCGGGACGCCCGGTCGAGCTCAAACGGCTGCGCGAGGACGGCACGCTGGCCACCGACGAGGAGCTCGCTGCCGAGGCGGCGGAGGCCGCAGAGGCCGCTGCGGAGGAGCCCGCAGCACAGCCGGCGGCGCAGCCCGCCGGGGAGCCCTCCCCTCCCGCCTGAGCGCACCTGCGCCCACAGCGAACAGTGGCCCGCACGCGGCAGGTCCGTCGCGGTTGCTTGGTTATGGTCGGTACTCCCGCGGGGGCCGGCAGCGGCCTCCCGGGCCGTACCGAGAGGCCGTACCGGGGCCGCACCGAGGGGCCGTACCGAGGGCCGCACCGACCGAAGGAGCCGCTGAGGTGACCGACAGCAGTCCCGCGAGCCGCACCCAGTCCGCGCCGATGCCCGGCCTGGACGACAACGTCTACCAGCGCCTGCTCCGCGAGCGGATCATCTTCCTGGGCTCGGAGGTGCGCGACGAGAACGCCAACGCCATCTGCGCCCAGCTGCTGCTGCTGGCCGCCGAGGACCCGGACAAGGACATCCACCTCTACATCAACTCGCCGGGCGGCTCCGTCACCGCCGGCATGGCGATCTTCGACACGATGCAGTGGGTCAAGCCCGACGTGGCGACGTACGCGATGGGGCTGGCCGCGTCCATGGGGCAGTTCCTGCTCTCGTCCGGGGCCCGCGGCAAGCGCTACGCGCTCCCCCACGCGCGGGTGATGATGCACCAGCCCTCCGGCGGCCTCGGCGGTTCCGCGTCGGACATCAAGGTGCAGGCCGAGCAGATGCTGCTGATCAAGAAGCAGATGGCCGAGCTGATCGCCGAGCACACCGGGCGCAGCATCGAGGAGATCGAGCGCGACTCCGACCGCGACCGCTGGTTCACCGGTCCGGAGGCACTGGAGTACGGCTTCGTCGACCATGTCGTGCAGAACGCCTCGCAGGCCTCCGAGGGCGGCGGGACAGCGTGACCTCGCAGCACCCGTCCCCGCCCGCCACGCACCAGCCAGCACTGGCAGAGAGGCGACCCATGAGCGACGTGCACCTGCCGACCACGCCTTCCATGAACTACTACATCCCGCAGTGGGAGGAGCGCACCTCCTACGGGTTCCGGCGCATCGACCCGTTCGCCAAGCTGTTCGAGGAGCGGATCATCTTCCTCGGCACCCCGATCAGCGACGACGTCGCCAACGCCGTCATGGCCCAGCTGATCTGCCTCGAGTCGATGGACCCCGACCGTGACATCGAGATCTACATCAACTCGCCCGGCGGCTCGTTCACCGCGCTCACCGCGATCTACGACACGATGCAGTACGTCAAGCCCGACGTCCGTACCGTGTGCATGGGTCAGGCGGCGTCTGCGGCTGCGGTGATCCTCGCCGCGGGCGCCCCGGGCAAGCGGCTGGCCGTGCCCAACGCGCGGGTCCTCATCCACCAGCCCTACACCGAGGGCGCCTACGGCCAGGCCAGCGACATCGAGATCCAGGCCAACGAGATCCTGCGGATGCGGCGCCTACTCGAGGAGCTGCTGGCCAAGCACTCCAACCGCAGCGCGGAGCAGATCGAGAAGGACATCGAGCGCGACAAGATCCTCACCGCGAAGGAGGCCGTCGACTACGGCCTCATCGACGCGGTCATCGACTCGCGCAAGGCCAACCGCTCGGAGTGATTCGCCTCGGCGTGTCGCAGCCTCGCGGCGACGCGCCGGGCGAAGGGGGTCGCAGGTGTCCAGCCCGCCGGGTACCGTCGGTCCCGGACGAGGCAGCGCCCGCGCGGTGCGGCCGGCTCGACTCCCCCCGAGGAAGGACCTCGACGCGTGGCCCGCATCGGTGACGGTGGCGACCTGCTCAAGTGCTCTTTCTGCGGCAAGAGCCAGAAGCAGGTCAAGAAGCTCATCGCCGGACCGGGCGTCTACATCTGCGACGAGTGCATCGATCTCTGCAACGAGATCATCGAGGAGGAGCTGAGCGAGGGCGGTGAGTCCGGCCTGCAGGAGCTCCCCAAGCCGCGGGAGATCTTCGACTTCCTCGAGCAGTACGTCATCGGCCAGGACATCGCCAAGAAGGCGCTGTCGGTCGCCGTCTACAACCACTACAAGCGGGTGCAGGCCGGCCAGGCGAGCCCGGCCGCGCGGCACGCCCGCGACGAGGGCGTCGAGCTGGCCAAGTCCAACATCCTGCTCATCGGGCCGACCGGCTGCGGCAAGACCTACTTCGCGCAGACGCTCGCCAAGATGCTCAACGTCCCCTTCGCGATCGCCGACGCCACGGCGCTGACAGAGGCCGGGTACGTCGGCGAGGACGTCGAGAACATCCTGCTCAAGCTCATCCAGGCCGCGGATTATGACGTCAAGAAGGCCGAGACAGGAATCATCTACATCGACGAGGTCGACAAGATCGCCCGCAAGAGCGAGAACCCGTCAATCACCCGCGACGTCTCCGGCGAGGGCGTCCAGCAGGCCCTGCTC
>JBBSAL010000083.1:0-4064 GCA_038252305.1 Actinomycetales bacterium
ACCGAGATGTCCGTCGCGAAACCCTGGATCGACGCGTCCCCCGCCCCGCTGATGTCCCACACCGACGGCGGCGTCCCCGGCTTGGAGTTCTCGCACACCACCGGGTTCGACCCCGCACCACACGGGTCCGCCGGAGCCGCGGCGGCGGCAGCAGGCGCAAGGACGAGGCCGGAGAGCATCGCCGCCGATGCAGCCAGTGCCGCAAGAGACCTTCGGACGTTGAGGCTCTTCGTCATCATGCTCGGCTCCACCCCTAGATCTGCCTGACGCGGGGACACGGGTTCGCGCCACGATCGGCCCAATCATGACAGATCGGACATTCCGACCACTACGAATCTGCGAAACGTCTCGCGAATCTCACCCGCTCGGGTGGACGGCGTGGCGTGCAGGTCCCGCCGCCCTGCCGACGACCAGGGTCGGCAGGGCGCTTCAGCACACGGGCTGGACCTCGTTCAGGGTCCAGCAACCGGACCTGTCACGTAGCCGACGATGTCGGCGAGCAGGTCCGTCCGGCCACCGCCCGGCTGATCGGAGTAGAAGTCGATGGAGCGATCGGCCGGGAGCGCCACGAGGACGAGGTTGGGGATCGCCCTGCCGACGATGTAGTTGAGCGTCGAGGCGTTGGGCGGCGGCGTGGCTCCGGTCCCCGCGTCATCCGGGTAGACCCTCAGGTTCCCGATCGTCGTGGGACCCACGGCCGTCACCGAGACCAGCACTCCCGTGGCGTTCGCCGGAATGCTCGACGCACCCGAGAGGTCGAGGCTGTGCACCGTCCTGCTGGCGACCGGCCCGAGGATCGGGCCGATCTGACTCGACGCGCGTGTGTCGAGCACCCGGGTCGGGGCGATCGGCACGATCTCGCCGCCGGGTCCGACCCAGCCGAGGACGTCGAGGATCACCTGGACGGGGCTCGTGAGCGACGAGGCGCCGGTGTCCGCGTACAGGGCGATCTCACCGGTGGGCGAGAGCCCGACGACCGTGGCCGAGGCCTTGGCCCGTCCCGGCGCGAAGTTCACGACGGAGGTCCCGGCGAGGGCCTGGTCCCCGGGGAACACCCGGAGGTTGCCCGGCGCCGTCGGGCCGACGACCGTCACGTTCAGCAGGACGGCGACGGCGTTGTCGGGGACTCCCGCGGGCCGGACATCGACCTTCGTGATCGTCCGGGGTGCGAGGGGGCCGATGAGGCTTCCGACCTGGTTCACGCCCGGCCGGGTGTCGAGCAGCCGTGTCGGGTTCTGCGAGATCAGGCCAGAGGCCGCCGCCGAGTAGCCCGTGACGTCGAGGACGACGCGGACGGCCGTGGCCCCGCGGGTCTCGAAGCACACGGCGCCACTGGCCGGGACGGGAACGAAGGCCGCGTTCGCCACCGCCGCGTACGGCTCGAAGTTCACCGTCGATGCCAGTGGTGCCGCCGTGGTCCCGTCACCCGCGACGTCGGGGTAGACGACGACATAGCCCTCGCCGTTCGGGGCATCCGTCGTGACGTTGAGCATCACGGTCGTGGCGTTCTCCGGGACGCCACCGACACCGACGACGCCGACGCAGTGCGGGGACCCCGGACGGACGACCGGCTCGTCGATCACTCGCAGCGGAGTGACGGCCACCAGTGCGAGCGTCGTGAACGTCCACGTGCGGTCGGGAGCTACGCCCCCCGCGAGGGAGACCAGCCCGCTGGCTGTCGCGGTGAACGTCGTCCCTTCGGCGAACGGGGAGGACGGGGTGAAGGTGACCCTCAGGCCGTCGGCCGACACCACGCTCGTCCCGGCAACGGGCCCGGCCGGGGTGGACAGGCTCAGGCTCGCCGCCGGGTTGAGCGCCTGGTCGACAGTCAGCTGCACCGTGGTCCCCACGGCCACGGCCGTGGCGCCGTCGGCGGGCGAGAGGTCGGTGACGGTGGGGACGGCTGGCGGCGCGACGGTCCGGAACGTCCACGTGCCGCCCACCAGAGCGGCACCCGCCACGAGCGCCGTCGCCGTGAAGTCCTGGCCCTTGGTCAGCGGCGCGGCCGGGGTGAAGCTCAGGCGCAGCGTCACTGGGTCGAACGCGCTGGTCCCGGTGACCGGACCTCCGGGTCCGCTCAGCTGGAGGACCGGCTCGCCCGCGGCCGGGACGCGGTCGAGGAGGGCGCTGACCTGCGCCGAGGCGGCGACGTCGACGGAGCCGTCGGTCGGCGTGACCTCGGTCACAGTGGCCGGCGTCACGGCTGCGGGCTCGAAGACGGGGTCGACGAAGTAGTTCGTCGACTGCCAGTCCTGCGTCGGGAAGCCGCCGCCGAGCAGGAACTGACCGTTGAACATCGCCGGCGCGGTGAGCGGTCCGACCGTCACCGGGGCGGTGAAGAAGCCAGACGTCGCGGCGTAGTGACCCTGTGGGGCGAAGTAGGAGACGACGTACGTGACCCCCGCCGCCACCGGAACAGGCGTCGAGAACGTCGCCTGCTGCCAGCCGATGTCGCTCTCACCCGTGAACGTCACGGTGGCCAGCTGCTGGCCGGTCGCGCGCCAGAGCGATCCGGTGTGGGTTCCCCCGTTGCCGGTGCCCTTGTAGAAGCGCACGCCGGTGATGACACCGTCCACGGCCGGGACGAATCGGAGACCGAGCTCGACCGCTGCCCCGTCGGCGACGGCCTCGGACGCGGGCGAGGTGGCGCCGAACAACGAGCACGGACATCCCGTGCCCGCGGTCGTGAAGGTCCACGTGGAGTCGGCGAGCGTCGCGCCCTCCTGGGACACCAGCCCGGTGACCGTCGCCTCGTACGTCGTGCTGGGAGCGAGCGCAGCGGACGCAGTGAACGTCAGCGTGGTGCGGTCCGTCGAGAGCGAGGTGGCTCCCGGCACCTGGACCCCGCCCGTCGCGAGGCTGAGCCCCGCTCCGTCGGCGAGCGGCTCGGAGAGCGTCACGCTCACGACGCCGTCCGTCGGTTCATCGATGCCACCCGCGGCCGGGACCCTGCCGGTGATGCTCAACGGCATCGGGTCGCGGGTGAACACGACGTCGACGAAGTAGCTGGCGGTCGACTGCGTCGCCGGGTACCCGGCGCCGTAGGTGAACGCTCCGCTGTTCACCGCCGTCTCCAGGGGTGCCCGGACGATGCCGGTCGAGGCGAAGGAGTCCGGCGTCAGCGAGTAGCGCCCGACGGGCGCACGGTAGGAGACGACGTACCCGGTGTTCGCGGCGATGGCGATCGGGCTCGTGAAGAGCGCCGTCTGCCACCCCGTCGTCGACTCAGCCGTGAAGGTGACCGTCCCGAGGAGCGCGCCGTCGCTGACCCGCCACAGCGAGCCGACGTGCGTGCCCGTGTTGTCGGGCCCCTTGAAGAAGCGCACGCCGTCGACGGTCCCCGAGATCGAGCTGCTGAAGCGCATGCCGAGCGTCACGGCCGAGGAGTCCGCCGCCTCGAGCACCGTGGGAGCCGCGGAGTCGTCGTAGAGGGAGAGCGTCTTCGCTCCGGCTACCTGATCGGGCTGAGCCGTGGTGAAGTCCCAGCTCGTCGTCCCGGTCGCGGGATCGCCCGCCTCGTCGAGCGCACCGGCCGAGACGGTGTACGTGGTCGCCGACTCCAGGGCACTGGCGGGTGCGAACGTCGCCAGCCGCGTCGCCGGGTCGTACGAGGTCGTTCCGGTGACGGCACCGGACGGCGCCGTGACCGTGACCGTGAGGGTCGGCTCCTGGATCGGCTTGGAGAAGTGCACGACGACGCTCGTCCCCGTGCCGACGCTGGTGGCGCCGGAGATCGGCTGGGTGCCGAGGACGGTCAGCGGTGAGGTGTCGACGGTGTCGAACAGGGCGTCGACGAAGTAGTGCGGGGCTCCGAAGGTCGACTGCGGATACGTGCCGGGATCCCCGTACACGCCGCCCGGGGAGGGGTAGCCGCCGAGGGCCTTGAGCGGGGCCGCGACGATGTCGCCGTAGGCCAGCGCCTCGCTCGCGACGGCGTAGTGGCCCTGGGGCGCGGTGTAGGAGACGGTGTAGGTGGTGCCCGCGGTGACGGGCACGGGTGTGGCGAAGGTCGCCTGCTGCCAGCCGGTCGCGGTCTCGGAGGTGAAGGTGACCTGGGCCAGCGG
>JBBSAL010000084.1:0-3959 GCA_038252305.1 Actinomycetales bacterium
ATGCCCCCTGCATGAGCGCTGGAGCAGCGGCTGCGTCTCCGCCACTCCCACTCGGCGTCGGCGTCCTGGCCACGGCAGTCGGCGGCGCCCTGGGTGCCGCGGTCCGGTGGTCGCTCACCGATCTCTTCCCGGTGGCTGCCGGCCACTTCCCCTGGGCGGTGTTCGCGATCAACGTGCTCGGCGCCGCTCTGCTGGCGGGCCTGCCGCTGGTCGCGTTCGTCCGGGACCGTTCCTGGCTCGCGGTGCTCCTCGGCACCGGTGTGCTCGGTGGCTTCACCACGATGTCCGCCGCGTCGACGGACACCTTCGCGCTCCTCGACGGAGGCCACGTCGCCAGCGGGCTCGCCTACTGCCTGGGCACCCTCCTCGCAGCCGTGGCAGCGGTCCGGGCCGTCGACCTGTTGACGACGGCCCCCGAGCGTGACGACTTCGAGACAGAGGGGGCGGACGAGTGACGGCGCTGCTCGTGGCCCTGGGCGCGGCGGTCGGGGCGCCCCTGCGCTACCTCGCCGGCCGGTTCCTCGACCAGCGCGTCCACTGGGGAACGCTCCTGGTGAACCTCATCGGTTCGGCGATGCTCGGCGCGCTGGTCGGCACGGCCGTGAAGGGCAGCTGGCTGGCGCTGCTCGGCACCGGTTTCTGCGGCGGGCTGACGACGTACTCGTCGTTCGCGGTGCAGTCGGTGAGAGGTGGCCCGCGCCGCGGGACGGCGTACGCCGTGCTCACGGTCACCGGTTGCCTCGCCGCGGCGACCCTGGGGCACCTGTTCGCCACCGCGCTGTCCTAGTGTGACGACGAGGGCCGCGACCTGGCCCGGTTCCGGCAGAGGGCAGGAGGCACGGCCATGCGATCGCGACGTAGGGCAGCAGCGGTACCCAGCCTGCTGCTGCGTGAGGCGAGGCTCGTCCCTGTCCGCGGGAACGCCTCCGTGATCCACGGGGGCACCGACGAGCCGCCGACCGGCGTACCCCTGGACGTGCTGGTGATCGACGGCCGCATCGTCGAGATCGGCGAGCGCCTCGGGGCCCCCCGCGGGGTGGCCGAGCACCGGGCCGACGGGCGCTGGCTGATGCCCGGGCTCTGGGACCAGCACGTGCACCTGGGGCAGTGGACGATGGTCTCCCAGCGACTCGACCTGACCGGCACCCGCTCGGTGGAGGAGGCACTCGACCGCCTGACCCGCCGACTGGCCGACGCACCCGACGGCCCCGTCATCGGCTGGGGTCACCGCTCCGCCTCCTGGAGCCGCCAGCCGACGGTCACCGAGCTCGACGCGGTGACCGGTGACCGGCCCGTCGTACTCATCAGCGGCGACGGCCACCACGCCTGGATCAACACAGTTGGACTGCGTGGGCTGCGACTACCCGCCCGTGACGACGTCGTGGCCGAGGCCGAGTGGTTCCAGGCCTATCCGCGGCTCTCCGACGTCGCCGGGAGCGACGGCACCGGGCCGGAGGCGTACCTGCACACGTTGCGTGAGGCGGCCTCGAAGGGCGTCACGGGCCTCGTCGACCTGGAGTTCGACCAGAGCCTGAGCGCGTGGCCCGAGCGCGAGGCCGCCGGCGCGGAGCTGCTGCGCATCCGGGTCGGCGCCTACATCGACACGGTGGCCGAGTTCCTGGCCGCCGGCATGCGCACCGGCGAGCTGCTACCCGGCTGCGGCCCGCTCGTCACGATGGGTCCGCTGAAGATCATCTCCGACGGCTCGCTGAACACCCGGACGGCGTGGTGCTGCTCGCCGTACGCCGAGGGCGGCGGGGTCGGAGCGCCCAACCTGTCCGGGGAGAGCCTGCGCGCACTGCTCGCCCACGCGACCAGCCACGAGCTCCACGTGGCCGTGCACGCGATCGGGGACGCTGCGGTGCGCGAGGCGCTGGGCGCCTACGAGGAGACCGGGGCCACCGGGACGATCGAGCACGCCCAGCTGATGAGCCGCGAGGACAGCAGGACGATGGCGCGACTCGGGATCAGGGCCAGCGTGCAGCCGGCACACCTGCTCGACGACCGCGACCTGACCGAGAGCTTCTGGCCTGACCGCGCCGACCGCTGTTTCGCGCTGCGGTGGCTGCACGAGGACGGCGTGGAGGTCGTATTCGGCAGCGACGCACCCGTCTCGCCGCTGGACCCGTGGGACGCCATGGCCGCTGCGGTGCACCGCAGCGCGGACGACCGCGAGCCGTGGCACCCCGAGCAGGCGCTGACCGTCCACGAGGCGCTGGCCGCGAGCACCGACGGCCTGGGCACGGTCTCGGTCGGGCACCCCGCCGATCTGGCCCTGCTCGACGCGGACCCGCTGCCCGGGGGCACCTCGAGCGAACAGGCCAAGGCCCTGCGAGCGATGACCGTCTCCGCCACCTGGGTCGGCGGGCGACAGGCTCACTTCGACTTCTGAGCCGTTCCTGTTCCCGTCTCCTGCGTCGACCTCGGAGGCAGGCCGAGGGCGATGGTGAGCTCGAGGATCGTGCGCGGGTCCTCGAGGGTGTCGCCGAAGAGCTCCCGCAGCTGGCCCATGCGGTAGCGAACGGTCTGCGCGTGCACGAACAGCTCGGCTGCGACCGCGTCGCGCCTGCCCTGGTGGAGGATCCAGGACCGCAGCGTCTCGGTCAGCTTCTCGGCGCTGGTGGTCCCGACCTCACCGAGGGGGGCGAGCACCCGGGCCCGCAGGTCGGCCATCGCGCTCGTGTCCGCGTAGAGCACCAGCTCGACGAGGTGCTGCTCGCTGTCGGTGCCGAGGTCGAGGGCGAGCACGCGCAAGGCACGCTCGTAGGAGGACCTGACCTCCAGCCAGGGGCGCGCCGGGCCGGCGACGGCGTCGAGACCGTCCAGCGCCTTGAGCAGCGAGGCGCGCCGTCGGCCGGCGACGTCGGGGACGAGCAGCAGCTCCCGGCCCTCACCGACGTCGGGGGGAAGGGCCTCGGTCGACTGCAGGATCTCCCCGATGATCGAGTTGATGACGGTGCGCACCTGCGAGCCGGGGACGATCACCGCGGTCAGGGTCGAGGGCGGTGACCAGTCCGCCCGTTCGGCCGCCTTCTCCACGACCTCCGGGGGCGAGCCGTCCAGGAGGTGCGCGGCCAGCCGTTCGAGGAGCCGCTGCCGCACCCGTCCGGTGGTGGCCAGCTCGTCGTTGTGGCCGGCGACGCTCGAGGCGGACAGCTCGTCGATGTAGGCGAAGACCAGCTCGGCGAAGCGGCCCAGGGTGTCGGCATCGATCCCGTTGCGTACGGCGGTCGAGGACATCTCCCGCCAGGCGACGCGAGCGCCGATCCGGTAGGCCGAGAGCAGGGCGTCGACCGAGCGGCCACTGCGGGCCTCGCCGCGCCCGAGCTGGTAGGCGCCGTCGACGGCCGGCGCGGTCGGTTTCTGGACGGCCCCCTCACGCGTGCTCCCGGCCAACGAGATGAACCCGCCCAGGGCCAGCTCCACCGCAGTCCGGATCGCTTCCCCCATCGGGCCGCTGAGGGCGTCGGAGTAGCTCGGCACATCGGCGGTGATGGCCGCCACCGTGCGCTCGGCCACCTCCGGCAGAATGTTGCGCAGGTCACTGACGGTGCCCCGGTTCAGCCGGAGAACTGGCGGCTCAGCCATGTTTTTCATCCTCTGCGAACAATAGAGGGCGTTCGATTCACGTCCTCGGGTCATGACTTTAGCCCGCGGACACACCACTATGGAGTACATGGCCACCACGACAGCTCTCGCCCCCGACACGCGAGGAACCCGCGAGCTCCGCCGGAGCCTGCGCGAGCGGGTTCTCCGCGTGGCCGAGCTGGCGGCGACACCCCTCGTGCCCTCGGACTACCTCGACGTCTTCAACCCGCTGCGCGCCGGCGCCGACCTGCGCGGCCGCATCGTCTCCGTGGTGCCCGAGACGGCCGACGCCGCAACGATCGTGATCAAGCCCGGAGCCGACTGGGCCGGCCACATCCCCGGTCAGTACGTCCGCCTGGGCATCGACGTCG
>JBBSAL010000085.1:0-2848 GCA_038252305.1 Actinomycetales bacterium
GTCGTGGCCGTCGACCGCGCGGTGGGTGCCACGTTCGACAACTGTTCCAGGGTGGCGCGGATGTCGCTGACCCGGCTCAGCATCGCGACCATCGTCATCGAGTCGAACCGATCCGGTTGCGGTGCCAGGCGGTGGAGGCGATCTCGTCCAGGATGGTCTGCTCGGCGTGCAGGTCGTCGGCGGCGACGGCCGCGCCGTGCTTGCCCTCGAGCTTCTCGAGGCTCACCGACTCGGCGCGGGAGGCGTCGTAGGCGGCCTGCGCCTCGCCAACGGCGCTCTGGTAGTTGCTGCCGAGGGCATCCATCTCGGCGAGCATGCTGCGGGCGGATGCTCGTGCCGCGGCAACAGCGTAGAGGGTTTCCGCTCCCGTGACGGTGCTGGGCAGCACCTCGAGGGTGGCACGGGTGTTCGCCCGGCGCTGGGCGTTCGCCGCGGCGACGGCGTTCGCCGCGGCGAGGTCGCCGGCCGCCTGGTCCTGCTGGAGGTGCCGCAGCCGAAGCAGTCCGGCGAGTGCGAATAGGCGCGCCATCAGAGGCCTCCGAGCTGTCGGGTCAGTGCGCTGAGCTGGTCCCAGGCGAGGGCCGCCGGGGTCTGGTCGTCCATCCGCTGTTGGAGGAAGGCGTTGATCGCGCCTTCGTGGGCGACCGCGGCGTCGACGAGGGGGTTCGTGCCGGTGCGGTACGCACCGACGTCGAGCAGGTCCTGGGCGTTGCGGCGCGCGGCGAGCACCTTGCGCAGGGTGCCGGCGATTTCGTTCTGGTGCGGGTTGTTGACCCGCGAGGCCACCCGGGAGATGGACGCGAGCGCGTCGACGGAGGGGAAGTGGCCGAGCACGGCGAGCTTGCGGTCGAGCACGACGTGGCCATCGAGGATCGACCTGGCGGCATCCGCGATGGGCTCGTTGTGGTCGTCGCCGTCGACGAGCACCGTGTAGACGCCGGTGATGGAGCCGGCCTCGTCGGTTCCGGCGCGTTCGAGCAGCCGGGCGAGCAGGGAAAACGTGGATGGCGGGTAGCCCCGGGTGGCGGGCGGTTCGCCGACCGACAGGCCGATTTCGCGCTGGGCCATGGCCACGCGGGTCAGCGAGTCCATCATTAGCATGACGTCGGCGCCCTGGTCGCGGAATGATTCGGCGATGCGGGTGGCGACGAAGGCCGCGCGCAACCGCATCATGGCCGGTTCGTCCGAGGTGGAGACGACGACGATCGAGCGGGCGAGCCCTTCGGGGCCGAGGTCGTCCTCGAGGAACTCGCGCACCTCGCGGCCGCGCTCCCCCACCAGGGCGATGACCGAGACCTCGGCGTCGGTGCCGCGGGCGATCATGGAGAGCAACGACGACTTGCCGACGCCTGAGCCGGCGAACAGGCCCATGCGCTGGCCTTTGCCGACAGTGGTGAGGGTGTCGAGCACGCGCACGCCGAGCTGGAGGGGGGTGACGATGCGCGAGCGGCCCATGGCCGAGGGGCTGTCGTGGTCGAGCGAGACCCGGCTGGCCACCGCGAGCGGGCCCTTGCCGTCGATCGGTCGGCCGAGACCGTCGATGACCCGGCCGAAGAGGCCGTTGCCGGTCGGCACGAAGTGGGGGGCGCCATCCGAGCGCACCGGGGCACCGACACGGATGCCGGTCATCCGGCCCAGCGGCATGCACCGGATGCCTTCACGGGTGGTTGCCACAACCTCCGCGTCGACCTCGCCGTGCTCGCCGATGGTGACCAGGTCGCCGATGGCGCAGTTCAGGCCGCGCACCTCGAGGCCGAGACCGACGATCGAGGAGACGACGCCGACGCGCTGCGGCCGGGCCGCGGCCAGGGCCAGGTTCAGCTTGGCGGCGTGCGGCTGCCAGGTGAGGGTCATTCGGCACCGCCGAGGAGCACGGCCTTCGCGCGGGCGAGGGCGGTGCCGATGCGGGCGTCGAGGTATCCGTCGGAGAACTCGGTGATCGCGTCGCCGCGGGCCAGGGACGGGTCGGCGGCGAATTCGACGCCGGACCTGGCCAGGGTGGCTGCGTCGAGCATGGCCAGGTCGTCGGGGTTCAGGCGCACCGAGTGCGGCGACAGGTCGGTCGAGTGGTGGAGGGCACGGGTGAGGGCGGACCTGGCGGACGTCTCGGCGTCGTCGAGTTCGTGGCCGATGATCGCCTCGGCCAGGTCGAGGGCGGTGGTGACGAGGGTGTTCTCCGCGTCGCGCAACACCGGGACGGTTCGTTCGTCGAGCGCCGCTGCGGCCGCACCGAGCACGGCGACGACACGGTCGATCCGGGCCTGGCCCTGGCGGACGGCCGCGGCGTGCTCGGCGCCGAGGCGGGCCGCGGTGGCGTCCATCTCGGCGGCGGCGGCGCGGATTCCGGCGGCGTAACCGGCGGAGTGGCCCTGGGCGCGAGAGCGCTCGTCGCCCTGGTCGAGGTTGGCGTCGCGGTTCACGTCCCGGAGGACCGGGAACGACAGGGTGGAGAATCCGGGGTTAGACGACATAATCGTCCTCGTCTGCTCGCTGCACCGTGATGCTGCCCTGGGCGGCCAGGTCGCGGATGGCCCGAACGATCGTGGCGCGGGCCTCCTCCACCTGCGACACCCGCACGGGCGCCATGGCCTTGACCTCGTCGTCGAGGATCTCGCGGTTGCGCTCGGACAGGTTGGTGCGGATGATCTCGATGACGCCGCCGGTGGAGCCCTTCATGGCCACGGCCAGCACGGCCGCGTCGATGCCGCGGAGAACCTGCTGAACATCCCGGTTCTCGAGCTTGACGATGTCGGCGAAGGTCAGCATCCGGGACCTGACCTCTTCAGCCAGGACCGGGTCGCTCGCGTCGAGGGCCTCGAGCAACGCGCGTTCGGTGGCCACGTCGGAA
>JBBSAL010000086.1:0-2662 GCA_038252305.1 Actinomycetales bacterium
ATCCAGTGGACCATCTGCTTTCTCCTCCCCTCCGCGAATGCACCACCCGTGCGCGCCGGCGTCAGCACGTCGGCGCAGCGCCAGCATGACTCGTTCGGGCCTATCCGTGTGCGGCACCGCGATCCCGGGGGATGCGGCGGGCTGCCTCGCCTGGTCGTGACAGAGCAGCACGTGGGAATGGTCGGGGCGAGGGGGATAGCCCCGCCACCAACGACCTTCCGGTCACGATGCGTCTCGCCGAGCCGCCGGCGCCGGTCGAGATGGGCCGCAGCGCAGACGCATCGGCCATCCCGCCGCCCCGCCGAACGCGCCACCGACCGTGAGGTCGGCGTTGTTGCCGCGGTCCTGGAGACGGGGTCGGAGAAGGCCGCCGCCTGGGCCTGTCGCACTCGACCGTGAAGCACCACCTCGCGAACGCGCGGTCCAAGGTCGGGGCGGTGACGACGGCGCAGCTCGTGTGGATCCTGGCCCCGCGACTGCCGGAACCCGAGGGTATGGCCAAACACGGATGAACAGCGGTCGGCTCGACGAGGGATTTGAACCCGCCGGGTCCCAGACCCCGAATCGTTGTGCCTGAGTGGGTCGCCCGGACCCTCCTGGGTGAGCTCGTCCGCGCCGTGTCGAAGGCAGGCGGCTGCGGCGGTCACGGGCGATGTCGGCGGGGAGCAGACGGTCCCTTCGATCGGGCCACGTCGTGCGGCTGGTGCTGTCCGCCGCGCCACCGCCATTGGGCTACCTCAAGGGGATGACGCTCGTCACCGGGCACGCCCCGCGTCTGCCCCGCTCGGTCCTGCTCCACACAACGGCTGGAGCTCGGCGTTGCCGAACACGGGCGGCGGCAGGGGACGCCTGAGCCGAATGCGCCCGCTGTCAACCGTCGCCACGCTGCCAGGAAGCGCGGCCAGGTAGCCGGCCTCGACCTCGACCACGTCGAGCGGCTGGCTGGCGGCATCGCGCACCAGTTCGATCTCAGTCGCTTCGAGTCCGTTGAGCGCGTCGGCCGCCTCAGGGTGATACAGCGTGGCGTAGCGATAGCGGCGCTCGTCGTCGAGCGGCTCCCAGCCGCCGTCAGCGGCGCACACGTCGATCACTCGCGCTCGCTCGCCACGAGGAGCGGACGGGTCGAGCGCGACGCGCAGCCCGCTGTAGGCGAACATCCAGCCGCCGCTCCACTCGCGCGGATCGGGGCTGAGACAGCCATGCGCGGCGCGTTCGATCTGCTCGCGGATCTGGCGGCCGGTCACGAGCCCGGACGCCACGCGCGATCCGAGCGGGAGGAAGTGGAAGAGGTCTTCAACGCGCACCGGCCCGGGCGGGACCTGGGTCCCGAAGCGGAAGCCGCGAAGGGAGGCGACGTCGGCGCCGGTGGCCGCTCGCAACGCGTCGGTGATGAGGTCGTGTGAGGTGCCCTCGATGACCGCCGGCAGCTCGTTGCCGGTGGAGCCCGCGCGATGGAGCGGCACGGTGGTCTGGCCGACGACGGTGTCGAGCGTCGCCGGGAGCGGTCGGCCAGTGAGCGGATTCATCGGCCGCGGGGCCTCGCTCAGCGCCAGGAACGGTCGCCGGACCTCGTCGACCTGCGCGGCGATCCGGGGGTCCTCCGGCAGGCTGTCGGTCACCTCGTGGAGGGCCCAAGTCACGCGCCAGCGGGCACCCTCGCGGCGCAGGGTCAGCTCACCGACCACGGCCCCGTCCTGGCCCGGCTCGACGAGGAGCGTCCCGGTCGGAAGAATGACGGGCTCCCGCGTCAGCTCGTGGCTGTCCGACGAGAGCACCACGTCGATGCCGGGATGGGCCCGCGCGAGCTGGATGTTGCGGGCCAGGCCCATCTCCGAGACGAGGACGAGCAGGTCGACGCGCTCCTGGTCCCGCAGGTGCGGGACGAGCTCGGCGAGCTCAGCGTCGCCGGCCCCGAAGCGGAAGCCCCGGGTGACGCCCGGGCCGACCGCCTGCGGCCCGCGGTGGGCGGTCAGGCCCAGCAGCCCGATGCGCTGTCCGCCCAGCGTGACGATCCGATACGGCGGCAGGACGCGGGTGGCCTGCCGCGCCTCGTAGGGCGAACCTTCGTAGTAGAGATTGGAGGCGATCGCGTGCCAGGGTGCCTGCGGGCGTGGGCCGACGAAGAGCTCGAGGAAGCGCTCGGTGCCGTACAGGAAGTCCCAGTTGCCCGGCGCGAAGGCGTCGATGCCGAAGTGATTGAGGACGGACACCTGCGCCGCGCCCCGGGTGAAGAGTGCCTCGGCCGAGCCCTGGATCGTGTCGCCGGCGTTGACCAGCAGCGACGCTGTGGCACGCTCGCGGATGGACTCGATGAGCCGATACATGCGCGCCAGGCCGCCCACGCTCCGCGGGGGGTCGCTGCGCACGTCCGGCCGGGGTACCAGGTGCCCGTGTAGGTCGCCGATGAAGATCAGGGTCAGCGGCGTCATCGGTCGGTCGGCGCTTCGCGCCAGGCTCGAGCCCCGAAGCTCCGCGTCCCGGTCCCGTGATCGGCCAGCCGTCGGCTCTCGGCTGCCACCACGCCGCCGAAGACGAGGTGCACGAGCAGGCTGCCCCAGATCGCCGAGAGGCCGATCTGCCAGGGCGTCGGCTGGCCGTGGATCAGCGGCAGCTGCTGCCCAACACGACAACGTGTGGGCGCGTGGCTACGCCCATGAGCAGG
>JBBSAL010000087.1:0-2570 GCA_038252305.1 Actinomycetales bacterium
ACCGGCTCTCGTCGAGCCCGGCGCACCGCTGTCGCCTGCCGACCTCGACCGCTTCGCCCGGCACGTCCTGCTCCCTGCGCTCGGCGAGCTGGGCCAGCGGCGGCTGCGCAACGCCCGGGTGTGCGTCGTCGGCGCCGGAGGGCTCGGCTCGCCGGTGCTGCTGTACCTGGCAGCCGCCG
Organism: Actinomycetales bacterium; assembly: GCA_038252305.1. Taxonomy (GTDB): domain Bacteria; phylum Actinomycetota; class Actinomycetes; order Actinomycetales; family Cellulomonadaceae; genus Actinotalea. The sequence goes on from JBBSAL010000087.1 coordinate 180, forward strand.
GCGTCGGGACGATCGGGATCGTCGACTCCGACACGGTCGAGCTCTCCAACCTGCAGCGCCAGACCATTCACGGGACGGCGGACGTCGGTCGGTCCAAGGTGGACAGCGCCGCCGAGGCAGTCGCCGCGATCGAGCCTGCGATCGAGGTCGTCGCCCACCCGCTGCGCCTCACGCCGGGCACGGTCGATCTGCTGAACGGCTACGACCTCGTGGTCGACGGGACCGACAGCTTCGTCACGAGGTACCTCGTGAACGACGCCTGCGTGCGCTCGGGCCTGCCGGAGGTGTGGGGCTCGGTGCTGCGCTTCGACGCGCAGGTGAGCGTCTTCTGGGGTCGCCCGCCGGCCGGCTCCGGCGTCGCCCCCGTCCAGCTGCGTGACCTCTTCCCGCATCCGCCGGAGCCCGGATCCGTCCCGTCCTGCGCCGAGGCCGGTGTGCTCGGCGCCCTGTGCGGCCAGGTGGGAGCCCTGATGGCCACCGAGGCGATCAAGCTCATCACTGGTGCCGGACGGCCGTTGCTGGGCCGGGTGCTCGTCCTCGACGGCCTGGCGCAGCGGTGGAACGAGATCCCGCTGCGCCGGACCGTCGTCGCGGCGGACCACATGTCGACGACCGACGCGGCGGGCGAGCCGCACGGGCACGCCGCGCCCGAGGACGCCTCGCCAGAACGACTGCGAGGTCTCCGTCAGTACGACGTGCCGACCGTCGCGGCCGCGACCCTGGCCGGCCTGCTCCTGGCCGACAGCCCGATCACGGTCCTCGACGTGCGCGAGCCCGCCGAGCTGGCGACGGGCGTCATCCACGGGGCCGTCTCGATCCCGCTCGGTGAGCTGCTCTCCGGGCGCCGTCTCGACGCCCTGCCGAGCTTGCGGCCCGTCGTCGTGGTCTGTCACGCCGGGGTGCGCTCCGAGGTCGCCGCGCGCTTCCTCCTGCGGTCGGGGGTGCCCGACGTCTCCCACCTGGCAGGTGGGATGCTCACCTGGCATGGCGAGCTGACCGCCGTGGACGGCACGCCTCGATGAACAAGGAGAAGCCGATGCGCACGGTCGCCGAGCACCTGGCGGACGCGCGCGCGCTCGTCGAGCCCCTCCCGGTGGTCATGGCTCCGCTCGCGGACGCCGAGGACGCCTGGCTGGCGCAGGACGTGGTGTCGGGCGTCGACCTGCCGCGGTGGGCCAGCTCGTCGATGGACGGCTACGCCGTGCGCGCCTGCGACACGGTCGGTGCGCAGTCCGCACCCGTCGGCCTCGAGGTGATCGCCGACCTTCCCGCCGGGAGCGCAGGCGAGCCCGTCGTCCGTCCGCGGACCGCGGTGCGGATCATGACCGGCGCACCGGGGCCGCCCGGGGCCGACGCCGTGGTCCCGGTGGAGGCGACGGACGGCGGGACGGGCACCGTGCTGATCCATGCCGCGGCAGACCCGGGTGCCTACGTCCGCCGGGTGGGGGAGGACCTGCACGTCGGCGACCTCGCCCCGCCCGCGCACACCCGGCTCGGTCCGCGCCAGCTCGCCGCGATCGCCTCCCTCGGCGTCGCGAGGGTAGGGATCCACCGCCGACCGGTGGTCGCCGTCGTCTCGACCGGTTCCGAGCTCGTGCCCGCGGGCGGCCCACTCGCGCGAGGCCAGGTCCCGGACACGAACTCCGTGCTGCTGGCCGCGGCGGTGCGCGCTGCCGGTGGGACGCTCCAGCGCGTCGAGGTCGTCGCGGACGACCGTGCCGCGCTGGCTCACCTGCTCGCCGAGCTCGACGGGGTGGTCGACCTGGTGATCACCTCGGGCGGCGTCAGCATGGGGGCCTACGAGGTGGTGCGCGAGGTGCTCGAGCCACTGCCCTCGATGGCCTTCGTCCGGGTGGCGATGCAGCCTGGCAAGCCGCAGGGACTCGGGACCCTCGCTGGGGGTACGCCCGTGCTGTGCCTTCCGGGCAACACGGTGAGCGCCTTCGTCTCCTTCGAGGTCTTCGTGCGCCCCGTGCTCGACCGGCTCGCGGGTCGTCCCGCGGGTCACGATCCGTTGCTCCGCGCGACGGTCGAGGACAGATGGTCGAGCCCGTCGGCGCGTGCCCAGTACATGCCGGTCGTCCTCAGCGGGCCCTCGTCGGACCTCCGCGCCCGGCGCGCGGTGCGCGGTGGCTCGGGTTCGCACCTCGTGGCGGGGCTCGCGCGCGCCGAGGCCCTGGCCGTCGTCCCGTCCGACGTCGAGCGTGTCCGCGCCGGCGACCAGCTGGACCTCATGAGGACCCCGTGACGACCGATCAGCCCTTCACCCACCTCGACGAGGCCGGCCGTGCCCGGATGGTCGATGTCACGGCCAAGGCCCCGACCGTTCGAGAGGCCACGGCGACCGGCCTCGTGCGGTGCGGCGAGCAGGTCGTCACGGCGCTGCGTTCC
>JBBSAL010000088.1:0-2209 GCA_038252305.1 Actinomycetales bacterium
CCCGGGGGGCGCGGGCTCGCTGACCGAGGCGTTCTACGCCGATCCCGTGCGCCACTACATGATCCCGGTCCTCTCCGACCGCCGGACCGACTGGACCTCGCACCCCTACTCCAGTCGCGACTCGCTGCACGAGCACGACATGTGGGCCGCCGAGGGGTTGACCCCCCGCGACCCGACCCAGGTGCTCGCCGAGCGGCGCCCGCCGTGTCCGCAGTACGGCGGACACTGCACCCGGATGGACCTGGTCGGGAACTCCACGCCGACCGTCGACAAGCTGAAGTTCCTCGCCAAGCCGGTCGACCGCTACGCCGAGATGCTCGCCTACCTGCGCCTCCACCCCGAGGTGCGCGACGTCGTGGTCTCCGGCGGCGACGTGGCCAACATGCCGTGGGCGCGCCTCGAGGAGTTCCTCACCCGCCTGCTCGAGATCGACAACATCCGCGACATCCGGCTGGCGACCAAGGCGCTGGCGGGTCTCCCCCAGCACTGGCTGCAGGCCGATGTCCGTCAGGGCATGGAACGGGTGTGCACCCTCGCTCGCAAGCGAGGCGTGGCGATCGCGATCCACACGCACGTCAACCACGCCAACTCGGTGACCCCGCTCGTGGCCGACGCGGCGCGGGCGATGTTCGAGGCGGGCGTGCGCGACGTACGCAACCAGGGCGTGCTGCTCAACGGCGTCAACGCCGACCCGCACGCCCTGCTCGACCTCTGCTTCCGCCTGCTCGACGGCGCGCAGATCATGCCCTACTACTTCTACATGTGCGACATGATCCCGGCTGCCGAGCACTGGCGGGTCTCGGTCGCCGACGCCCAGAGGCTGCAGCACCACATGATGGGCTACCTGCCCGGCTTCGCGACACCGCGGATCGTGTGCGACGTGCCGTTCGTGGGCAAGCGCTGGGTGCACCAGCTCGCGTCCTACGACCGGACGCGCGGGATCTCCTACTGGACCAAGAACTACCGGACCTCCATCGAGTCCAGCGACACCGACGCGCTGAGCCGCACCTACGAGTACTACGACCCGATCCACACCCTGCCTCCCGAGGGCCAGGCGTGGTGGGCGCGGCAGGCCCAGGAAGCAGTGCACTCGGTGTGAGTCACTGCAGCAGCCTGAGTCACCGCAGCAAGAAGTGCAGGGCGCTGGCAGCGCGGTCGGGGTCCGGCCGCTCGCCGGTGATCCGCTCGACGTAGACGAAGCCCTCCACCACCCGCACGACCAGGAACGCGAGGTCGTCGAGGGGGAAGCTCTCGTCGAGATGCCCTGCGTCCTGCTCGCGCACCAGCAGCCCGTGGACCGCCGCGATGATCCGAGGCTGGAAGTCGTGGTCGCGCCGCGTGAGGATCCGCAGCGCCGTCTCGTGCTCGCGCTCCAGGAAGGAGCGCATGCCGGGATGCTCGACGGTCAGCCGGACGAACTCGGCCATCGTCGCCGCCACGCGAGCCCCGCCCTGCCCCGGGGCGCGCTCGTAGCAGGCCTCGATGCTGGGCTCGGCGAGCGACCACACCACCTCGGTGAGGATCGCCGTCCGGTTGCCCAGCCAGCGGTGCACGGTCACCCGGTTGACCCCGACGGTGGCCGCGACGTCGGCGACCTCGACCCGACGACCGGCGACGAAGGTCCGCCGTGCCACGCGGAAGGCCTCGACCTGCGGCGCGACCTCGGGTGCGGCGCCCACGGCTACCGGATGCCGTCCCACGCGGCGCGCTCGTCGCCGTCCGGGTCGTCGACGGACCGCAACCCCTCGGTGATGACGCCGGTCGTGCGCGTCTCGCCGGTGTACGGCGCCCAGCCCGGGTCGCCCGTCGTCACGAACGAGACCCAGATGGCGTGCGCGGTGTCCGCGACGGCCTGGGACGGGGTGTCCCCGATCAGCGGCTTCGACTGGTCGAGACCGATCTGGTCGAAGACGAACGGGATCTCGACGGCGTGGCAGGCGCCGAAACGGTGGTTGTCCTCCTGGCCGGGACGGTCGAACCGGTAGGCCCACGTCGCGCCACCGCCCTTCGCCCGGGCCTCGGCGTGCCGGATCGCCGGCACGGCGAAGAACCAGTCGGTGACCACGGCCGCCATCACGTCACCGGGGGAGGCGTCGGGACGGTTCCTGCGGTAGAGCGCGAGCCCCTCCGGTGAGAGGCCGTAGGCCCCCGCTCCGCCCACCAGGGTCGGTTCGTCGACGTAGTCGATGGCGCCGGGCGCGACCAGGAA
>JBBSAL010000089.1:0-2091 GCA_038252305.1 Actinomycetales bacterium
CTTGCGGCGGGCGCTGGGCCACCCCGGCGGGGGCCCCGCGGGGGCGGGCCGCCGGCCCCCCTGGGGAGGGAGGGGGAGAGGATCGGGCGGACGCCCTGACCGCCCGGCGCGGCTGCTACGCGCGCGCCTCGCGTCGTGGCGGGGAGCACCCTACCCGTCGCTCGGCCGCGCGGCATCCACCCGGAGGTTGAACCGGGCGTGGCCGACCGGTGACGATGTGCAGCCGTCGTGTAGACTCGCCTGCATCAACCGCGGTCCGGCCATGAAGGCGGGAGAGGAGGGACTTTGCCCCCAACCAGTCTCATCGAGCGGCTTGCCGTCGTCCCGGCGGTGGGCGAGGACTACCGCCCGTACTCCGTGTCGCCCGACGGCGCCCGGCTCGCCGTCCAGTGGTACCGCGACGGCAACTGGCAGATCTACCTCATGGACATTCCAGGAGGGGAACCTCAACGGGTGGGCGAGTTCGAAGACGCCTGCTGGTGCCCGCTCTTCTCGGCCGACGGCCGCTTCCTCTACTTCGCGCGCGACGACAAGGGCACGGAGTGCGTCGACATCTACAGGATGGATCTCGCGAACGGTGGTTGCGAGAACCTTCTGCCCGACACTCCGACGCTCTCGCCGCTGCCCGACTTCGACCTCTCCCCGGACGGGACGCGGATCGCCGTGAGCGTGCAGAGCGGGGAGAGCTTTCACGCCGCCGTCATGCCGGCGGCACCGTGCCCCGGCGGCGACGGCCTGCGTGTCCTCACCGATCACCACTACAACGACCTCTCGCCGGTGTGGGCGCCTGATGGCCGAAGCTTGGCCTTCGCGAGCGACACCCACGGACAGGACGTCGCCGTCTTTCTCGCCGACTCCGACGGCGGCCTGCGCGAGACGCTCGGCGGCTCCATCGACTTCCTCGCGATGCACCCGCAGTGGTCGCCCGACGGCCGCCTGATCGCGTTCGCCGGAGGTCCCTTCGAGCACCCCGGCATCGGCCTCTACGACGTCGCCTCCGGCGGCGTCTCGTGGGCATGGCGCGGCGAGTGCGACGCCCACGGACCCTGCTGGTCGCCCGACGGCTCGGCCCTCGCCTTCCTCACCGACCACGACGCCGAGACCGGGCTTCGCTGGCTGCACCTGCCGACCGGCGAATCGCGCGATCTGACGATCGGCCCGGGCAACCACTCGAGCCCCAGCTTCCTCCCCGACGGCTCGGCCCTGCTCTGCGGCCTGAGCGCTCCCGACCACCCGAACGACCTGTTCCGCATCGACACGGGTGACGGCGCAGTCACGCGGTTGACGGAGTCTCTGCCGGACGACCTTCGTGGGCGCCGCTTCCCGAGCGGCCGCCCGGTACGGTTCGTCAGCCGCGATCACCTGGCCGAGGTGCCGGGTCTCGTCGTCGAGCCCGACGAGCCGAACGGGGCCGCCGTCGTGCTCGTGCACGGCGGCCCGACCTGGCACCACTCGAACTCGTGGGACCCGCTGCGCCAGGCGTTCCTCGACGCCGGCCTCACCGTCTTGCACCCGAACTACCGGGGCAGCGACGGCTACGGGCGGCGCTGGCAGCTCGCCGACCGCTGGCTCATGGGACAGGGCGAGGCGCTCGACGTCGCAGCCTCGTGGGACTACCTCGTAGGCCTGGGCTGCGACCCGTCGAGGATCGCCGTCACGGGTCGCAGCTGGGGCGGCTTCATGACCATGGCGATGCTGACGCAGTTCCCCGAGCTCTGGGCCTGCGGCGTCGCCGGCGTGCCCTTCTTCGACTTCATCGACGCCGCCATCGACCCGGCGATCCGCGAAGACCTGCGCTGGTGGGACCGCGAGAACACCGGCGACCCCGTGAAAGACAAGGCGAAGCTCGAGTACTACTCGCCGATCAACCACCTCGACCGCGTGGAGGCGTCGCTCCTGCTGCTCGCCGCGGAGAACGACCCGCGCTGCCCGCCGACGCAGATCGCCGAGGTCGCCGATCGCCTGCGTGCTCGGGGCAAGACCTGCGACCACGTGATCTACCCGCAAGAGGGCCACGAGATCAGCGGCGCGGAGCACCGGCTGGACTACGACAAGCGGACGGTCGAGTTCATCCTCGCGCACACGGCGGGC
>JBBSAL010000090.1:0-2079 GCA_038252305.1 Actinomycetales bacterium
TCGTCGAGGCGCTTGTCCGCCTGGTAGACCGCGGCCAGCTGGATCCGGGCGTCGAGGTCGCCCGGCGCCTTGCGGACCGCCGCCTCCGCCGAGGTGACCTGCTGGTCGACGAGCGACGGCGGGGTCGAGACGTGCTGGGTGAGGTAGTAGAACGCCCCGAAGCCCACCATGACCACGACGAGCGCCAGGACCGATACGCGCAGCAGCAGTCTCAGCGTCCGGTCCGAGACTGAGCCGATCCCTCGTCCACGTGACATCTCTGCTTACCCTCCCGTGCTCCCCGTGTGCACCGGGTCGAGCACGATCTGTCCATGAGGCGGTTGTCCTCATCAGCGATCCTGTCGTTCCCGTCACGCGCGAACCATCCGTCGCAGGGTAGAGATGAGATACAGGGTGACGAGGGGAGCGGCCCGGCCCGGCTCAGGCCGGCCGCTGGTGCCCGGGGTCGAGAGCCTCGAGGACGCGCGCGAGGACGAGCGCGGGGGTCGAGGCGACCTCGGCGGTGAACACCGAGCTCACGTCGATGAGCACGGCGCCGGGACAGAGCGCCGCGAGGTCGAACTGGCGCCCCGGTCCGTTGGACTCGTAGACGACCACCGCCGGTCGGTCGGCCAGCGCCGCGTGCACCGCGTCCGGGTCTGCGGCCGACGCCACCGTCGCGTCCACGCCCGCCGCCGAGCTGAGGTACTGCGCCAGACCCTCGCCGAGAAGGCCGTGCTCATGGATGATCGCGACGGAACGGCGAGCTGTGATCGCCATCACGTGCGCGTCCTTCCGATGGGCAGGATTGCCGTCTCCCTCCCAACGTAGGCACTGGGGTACCGCCGCGGCCATCCCCATCTAGGCACAACTGTGAGGAAGGTCATCTATCCGTGGGTATGCGGCCGCGGTGGCGCCGCGAGGGTCAGTCGGTGCTCGGCGGGCGTCCGAGGCCCTGCCGGACGATGTATGCCGCCGCCTGGATCCGGTTGTCCATCTGCAGCTTCTCGAGGGCGTTGTGGACGTGGTTCTTCACAGTGCCCTCGGTGATGGACAGCGTGCGGCCGATCTGACGGTTGCTGAGCCCCTCCGCCACGAGGCGGAGGATCTCCAGCTCCCGGCGAGTGATGGGCGGGCCGTCGGGAGGCGCCGAGGACGAGTCCCGCTGCACGGTCCCGGTCTGGATCTCGCTGAGCAGCCGACCGGCCACCGCCGGCGCGATGGGGGTCTCGTTGCGCATGACGGCGCGGATCATGTCGTAGAACTGGTCGGGGCGCAGGTCCTTGAGGAGGTACCCGTGGGCGCCGAACCGGATCGCGTCGAAGACGTGGTCGTCGGCCTCCGACACGGTGAGCATGATGACCTTGGTGTCGAGCAGCTGCTCCCTGATCAGCCGGACCGCCTCGACGCCGTTCATCACCGGCATCTCGACGTCCATGACGACGAGGTCGGGACGCAGCTCGAGAGCCTTCTCGACGCCCTGGAGACCGTTCTCGGCCTCACCGACGACGACCATCCAGTCCTGCCGCTCGACCAGCGCGGCGATGGCGCCCCGGAAGAGCGGCTGGTCGTCGACCAACAGCACACGGACGGGTTCGCTGGCGGGCATCGGTCACCTCAGGAGACGGGTCGGGGGGACGACCGCTCTGGGACGCTGGCGATCACCCGCGTGCCGCGCCCCGGGACGGAGTCGACCGTGAGACTACCTCGCAGCAGCGCCATCCGGTCGCGCATGGTGAACAGGCCGAAACCGTCACCGTCGGACGTGGCGCCGGACGCGTCGAAGCCGTGACCGTCGTCCTCGACCGTGAACGTCGTCATCGGACCGTCCTCGGCGACACGGACGACGACCGAGGAGGCGTCGGCGTGCTTGCGCACGTTCGTGAGGGCCTCCTGGACCACCCTGATGACGTGCACCTCGCAGCGTGGCGACAGGGCGAGCTCGCCGTCCAGCTCGACCTCGAGCCGGGAGGCGATCTGGCTCTGCTGGCTGTACTTCGAGAGATAGGTGCGCAGGTTGTCCTCCAGGCCCCGCTCGGTCCTGCTCGAGTCGCGCAGCCCGAGGATGGCCTCCCGGACGTCGCGGTAGGCCTCCTGGCA
>JBBSAL010000091.1:0-2014 GCA_038252305.1 Actinomycetales bacterium
CCCGTAACGATTGGACGGGGTTGCCTTGGGCGTTTTGTGGACCGCTCGCCTGGGCGTGGGCGGGGGCGGCCCGGGTCGCCGGGGCGCCGGGTCCCGCCGGCTCGGGAGGGGCCTCGTCGACGAACAGGAGCGGCGCCCAGGCGCGCTCCATGTGCCACTGCACGTAGTAGGCGAGCATGCACAGGAAGACGTGCGCCCGGACACGGCCCTCGGTCCAGTGGTGGATAGGGCGGACCGCGAGGTCGGCGCTCTTGAAGTGCCGGAAGGCCCGCTCGACCTGGCTGAGGCGTTTGTAGCTGCGGACGACCGCGGCGGCGTCGAGGCGATCGGCCGGCACGCTCGTGCGCAGGACGTACAGGCCGTCGAGCGCCGCCTCGGCGGCGATCGCGTCGGTCCGCCGGCCCACCGCGACGTGGTCGTCGGCGATGTCGAGTTCGAGGTGCTTGGCCATCTTGAACCGGTCGATGACCCTGCCGACCGCGATGCCGATCCGGGCCGCTCCGTGCAGCCTGCCTGCCGCGACCCGCGCGGCGACCTTGCCGAGTGCCGCCTCGGTCGCGGCGAGCAGGTCCTCGCGCTTGCGCGCCCGCTCCACCGCGAGGGCCGGGTTGCGGCACACCACCAGGCGCTCGCCCGGGAAGTCGGGGTGGCTGATCTCGGCGAGGTTGCGCTCGTCGAACAGGCCGAGCTGGAGAGCGCCGTCGGTCGTGAGGGTCCGGATCGCGGGAGCCCGCAGGGAGCTGATCCAGTCGAGCCCCCGCTCGCGCAGCCCCTCGATCCGGGCCGAGGTCAGCATCCCCCGGTCGCCGACGAGGACGAGGTGGGTGAGGCCGAACCGCTCGCGCAGGGTGTCCACGGTCGCCGGCACGGTCGCCGGATCCGCCGTGTTGCCGGGCACGACCGCGATCGCGACCGGGCACCCGTCGGGATCGGTCACGAGGCCGTACTCGATCTGGAGGGTGCCCGGCTTACCGTCCCGGGAATAGCCAAGCTTCGCGAGCGGGCAGTGGCGGCCCTCGACGACCGAGGACGAGAGGTCGTAGTAGACCAGGCCGCCGGGGGCGAGGCGACGCTTCGCGAGGCGGGTCTCGATCCGCGCCTGGCGCTCGCCGAGCCAGTCGAGCGCCCGATACAGCTCGTCCTCGCTCGCCCCGGCGATCCCGAGCACGTCGCCCAGGGTGGTCTGGGAGAGGCGACGGGCCGTGGCGAGCTTGGAGGCCGGGGCGAGCAGGCGGGCCACGAGCATCCCGACGACGAGGTCGCGCTCCCGGCTCCGGCGCGGGTCGAGGTCCCGCTCGAGACCGATGCTGCGCAGGGTGCCCAGGACCGCCGCCACGTGACCGTGGGGCAGGCTCCGGCGGATCTCCATCCCGGCCGCCGGCAGGAACCGCTCACCCGCGAGGCCGCGCCGGACGAGGTCGATGAGCTCGTCCGGCAGGTGGCTCAGGTTGCCGACCGTCTCGGTCTTCACCTTGCCGTCCTCGCGGTATGACCGGCGCAGCAGGTGGGTCTCGTACACCCGATCCTTGTAGTGCCGACGGGTGGTCGCGACGTGGACGGCGCTGCCTCTCGTGCTCACGCACGGATCATCGCCGATCGGTCACCAGATGTCAACCCATTTAGTGCCTACGTTCCCCACCACGAGACGCGCGGCGATCGTGCTCAGGCAGGCATCTATCCGTGCTGACAGCCGAGCGCGCGGCCGCTGGAACTCCGGATTAGCCTTGGTCGCGGGCTTGCCGTTCTGATCGATCTTGGCGAAGCACCAAGCGGGATCGCCGGCGTCGAACCGCATCAGGTCCATGATGTGGGTGCCGAGAACCATCAGATCGTTGCCGCCGCCGCGTGCGTCTTCCTTGCCGCGTCCGCGAACTTCGAGGATGTCACCCAGGGTGCCGGCGGCGAGCATTTCCTTGACGCGGGCGATGCGTGGGCTGTACCGGGTCTGGTGCGAAATGGCGACCTTGACGTGATGCATCTCGCACGTCTTGATCATCTCGTCGGCTTCGGCCAG
>JBBSAL010000092.1:0-1814 GCA_038252305.1 Actinomycetales bacterium
GGCCGTGGGCGCCGGCGCGACGTAGCGGTAGGACAGCGGCGCGGTGGAGCCGGTCGGGGTGGTGGCCACCACGCTGACCGGTCCGGCGGCGTGCGCCGGGGTGGTGAAGGTCAGTGAGGTGCCGTCGGCGGCGACGTCGACGGCGCTGGCCGGGATGGTGATCCCGCCGATGGTGACGGTGGTCTGCCCGGGGCTGAAGCGGGAGCCGTCGACGGTGACCACGGTGCCGCCCGCGGTGGGCCCGGAGTCCGGGTTCAGGCTGCTGGCCGTGGGCGCCGGGGCCTCGCAGGAGCTCTGCGCCAGGGTGAGGGTGCCGGAGGCCTGCACGATGCCGAACAGGTCCTGCTGGAGGCCGAAGACAAAGGCCGTGGCCGCCGCCGTACGAGTGGTGATCGTGCGCTGGTCCACGGTCAGCGTAAACGTCACCGTGCCCGGTGGGTCCGTCGTGGTGAGGCTGATCACTGTGGTGCCGCTCGCGTCGAGGGTGACGACGTTACCGTCGAGCGTCACCGTCGCGGGCGGGGTGACGTCGGCGGTTGCGGGCCCGTCGGCGGGGCAGCTGACCGAGGAGGCGACCGCGTCGATGACGAGCGGCCCGGCCGCGCTGTTGATCTGAGCGTCCACGACGCTGGCCGTGGCGGCCGAACCAGTCGCGTCGCTGGTCGCGGTGGTCTCGATGGCGGATGCCTGCGCGACCGTCACGACACCGATCGGACCGAGGTCGGCGATGATCTCGGCGTCCGCGCCGGCGAGGCTCGCGGTCTCGTCCGGTGGAGCCGTCACCTCCCCGATGTGGTCGGTGACGGTGTAGGTATCGCCGCCGACCACCTCGGCGGTCAGGTCGGCGAGGAAGCCTACGGCCGACGCATCGCCTGGTGCGGCTGAGGCGCTCGTCGCTCCGGTCACGATCAAGCCGACGGTGAGGCAGGGCACGGCAGCCGCCGCGAGGACTCGGCGCGTACGCCGGTGATGGGACAGCGGGCTCATGACGGCCTTCCCCCGATGCTATGGCGCACCGTCACCGGCTCGCAACGTTCAGCAACAGGGGTGGGACGTTAGCAGCATCTGCCCGGTTCGTGTAGTCCTCCGTGCCACCGGGAGCGCCGACGGGTCCGCCCGCACCAGCGTTGCTAGCCTGGGCCCCTCCGGTAGGAGGATCCGTGAGCCAGACCGCTACCCAGTCCGCGTCCGTCACCGACCGACCGCTCGCCGAGGTCGACCCCGAGATCGCCGAGGTGCTCGGCCTCGAGCTCGGTCGGCTCCGCGGGACCCTCGAGATGATCGCGAGCGAGAACTTCGCGCCGCGTGCGGTGCTCGAGGCGCAGGGGTCGGTGCTGACCAACAAGTACGCCGAGGGCTATCCGGGCCGGCGCTACTACGGCGGCTGCGAGCACGTCGACGTCGCCGAGAACCTCGCCCGCGACCGGCTCAGGGAGCTGTTCGGCGCCGAGCACGTCAACGTCCAGCCGCACTCTGGCGCGCAGGCCAACGCCTCGGTCATGCACGCGCTGATCCGCCCCGGCGACACGATCCTCGGGCTCTCGCTCGCCCACGGCGGCCACCTGACGCACGGCATGAAGATCAACTTCAGCGGGCGGCTGTACGACGTCGCGGCCTATGGGGTCGACGAGCGGACCATGCGCATCGACATGGACGCCTTACGCGACGCCGCTGTCGAGCACCAGCCGAAGCTCATCATCGCCGGCTGGTCGGCCTACTCTCGCGAGCTCGACTTCCCGGCGTTCCGCGCGATCGCCGACGAGGTGGGCGCGTTCCTCATGGTCGACATGGCGCACTTCGCCGGGCTCGTCGCC
>JBBSAL010000093.1:0-1679 GCA_038252305.1 Actinomycetales bacterium
CCTGACCCCTGGATCCTGACCCCTGGATCCTGACCCCTGGATGCGTCTCTCACCTTCCTATGCGACGCTGAGAGACGCAGGTCCGAGAATTCGGGCCCGGAGGGAGGAGCGCGAAGTGGTCGATGGGTCCAAGGTGGGGCTGACCGACGAGCCGACCACGCTCCCGCTGGAGCGCGGCAAGATCCGCGAGTTCGCCCGGGCGTGCAAGAGCGACGACTCCGCGTACTTCGACGGCCCGACGCCGGTCATCCCGCCGACGTTCCTCACGACCGCGAACTTCTGGATGACGGTCGCGACTTCTCCGCTCGTGCGCGTCGGACTCGACATGCACCGTCTGCTGCACGGCGCGCAGGAGTACGTGTTCCACGGTGCACCACCGCGAGCCGGCGACGAGCTGACGTTCCAGACGCGCGTCGCGGCGATCTACGAGAAGGAAGGCAAGCGCGGAGGCACCATGACGTTCGTCGACACCGTGACCGAGTTCCGCGATCCGGACGGGAAGCTCGTCGCGGAGGCTCTCGCGACCGCGATCGAGACGGGCAAGCCCGCGTCGTGAGCGCGACATGGGACGAGCTCGTCGAAGGTGCAGGCCCGGAGCCTCGTGAGTACGGCCCGCTGACGCGCACCGACTTCGTGCGCTACCAGGGCGCGTCGGGCGACTTCAACCCGATCCACCATGACGAGGAGTTCGCCGCCGCGGCGGGCTACCCGAGCGTGTTCTCCGTCGGCATGTTGCAGGCAGGCATCCTGGCGACCTACTGCACCGACTGGCTCGGTGCCGAGCACGTGCGCCGGTTCGCCGTGCAGTTCCGGGAGCAGGTGTGGCCCGGCGACCGGATCGTGTGCTCGGCGACCGTCGCGTCGAAGCACGCGGCCGGCGGGCAGGGTGACGAGCGCACGGTCGACGTCGAGATCGTCGTCACGCGGGTCGCATCGGGCGGCACCGCGGTGCGGGGCACGGCCACGTTCGTCGTGCCCTGACCAGGGCGAGAACTCGGACCTGCGTCTCTCAGCGTCGTATAGGAAGGTGAGAGACGCATCCAGATCTTGGGTCAGGCGCCGGCGCGGAAGCTCCAGGAGTAGACGCCCGGGCGTGCCGGGCGGGGCTTGCCCTGGGCCCAGTAGTACACCGCCACGTTGTGGACGCCGGGCTCGAACTGCTGGAGGTCCTTGTCGGGACCGGGCCGGAAGCTCACCTCGGCCAGGGGGACGATCCGTTCGAGCTGGTCCTCCGGCACCTCGGCGCCGTCGATCACGAGCACGCCGGTCAGGTCGTCGCGCAGGTCGGCGGTGACCGTGTCCTGCAGCCGGGCCAGAGCCCCCGGCAGCGGCGACACCGAGTCGATCGTGCTGGGCAGCGTCCGCCCCTGCGGGGCGGGGTCGGACTGGGTCAGCAGCACGATCCCCAGGTTCAGCACGGCGAGGCAGATGGCGCCGACGATGACCAGGCGCCACGGATGGCGGAAGAGCCGCTGCTTGGCCGAGTCGGGTCCGCGGCCGGGACCTGCTGCGTCCGGGACGCCGGGGCCGCGCGGACCCGGGGGTGCGGGCGGCGCCGGCGGGGCCGGAGGCTTCGGCGGGGCGGAGGGAACCGTCATCGATCACCGAGGGTACTGGCGCGTCGGGCGGGCTCGGCATCGGGCGCGCAGCCGCCCAGGTCCTGCCGCCCCGGTCCTGCC
>JBBSAL010000094.1:0-1574 GCA_038252305.1 Actinomycetales bacterium
AAGACCCGGTGCTCGCCCCACGTATGGGCGTATCCGACGAGGTCGAACTCCTGGCCGAGCAGCGGATGGAACGGGTGGGTCACATGGAATCGCTGCGGATCGCGCCGACCGGCAGCAGTTGAAGGCGTTCGCCAAGGCGAAAGTTGAATCCGGCGTTCTCGTCGCCGAACGCTGGATCGCGGCGGCCCTGCGCAACCGGACCTTCTTCTCGATCGCCGAGGCGAACCTCTCGATCGCCGAGCGCGTCACCTGGCTCAACGACCGTCCGTTCAAGAAGCTCGCGGGATCCCGGGCGAGCCTGTTCGCGGAGCTCGATCGGCCGGCCCTGCGGCCACTGCCCGCGACGCCGTACGAGTACGCGACCTGGAAGACGGCCAAGGTGTCGATCGACTACCACGTGGAGGTCGACCGCCACTACTACAGCGTGCCGTACACGCTCGTCGGGGAGCGGGCCGACGTCCGGGCATCGGCGCGCACGGTCTAGATCTTCGTCCGCGGCCGGCGGGTCGCGAGCCACCTGCGCAGTGCTGCCGTCGGACGACACACGACGCAGGACGCCCATATGCCGGAGTCCCACCGCCGGCATCTCGAGTGGACGCCCAGCAGGCTCGTCGCCTGGGGCCACCAGACTGGACCTGCCACCGGGACCCTCGTGGCGGCGATCCTCGACTCGCGGCCCCACCCCGAGCAGGGCTTCCGCAGCTGTCTGGGCATCTTCCGGCTCGGGCGCCGCCACGGGGAGGCACGGTTGGAGGCCGCCTGCGCCCGGGCCCTTGCGGTCGGTGCCCTCAGCTATCGCAGCATCGACTCGATCCTGAAAGCCGGCCTCGACCGGGCAGCGTTGCCCGGGCCCGCTCCCGTCCGGGTCACCCGGGATCACCCCAACGTCCGCGGCCCGGGGTACTACGAGTGATCGGCATGGACCGTCACCGCATCCGTCACGGAGGAGATCACGTGCTCACCAGTCCGACGCTCGACAAGCTCGTCGCGCTCAACCTCGCCGGCATGGCACGGGCCCTCGCCGAGCAGCGCGAGACCCCGGCCTATGCCGAGCTCCCCTTCGAGGACCGGCTTGGCCTCCTCGTCGACCGGGAGGCCACCGAGCGCGAGAACCGGCGCCTCGAGCGCTACCTGCGGGCTGCCAAGCTGCGGGTGGCGGCATCGATCGAGGATGTCGACTTCCGGACCTCGCGCGGTCTCGATCGGAGCGTCCTGCTCGAGCTCGCGGCGTCCCGCTGGGTGGCCGCGCACCAGCAGGTCCTGATCGTCGGGCCGACGGGGGTCGGCAAGACCTATCTCGGCTGCGCCCTCGCGGGCGCCGCCATCCGGGCGGGCCACTCCGCTCTCTATCTGCGCGTGCCGCGCCTGCTCAGCGAGCTCGCCACGGCGCGTCTCGACGGGCGGCTGCCGCGCCTGCTCGCCGCCTGGGCCCGGATCGACGTCCTCGTCCTCGACGACTTCGCCCTGCAGCCCCTCACCGACGCCGCCGCAGCCGACCTGCTCGAGGTGATCGAGGACCGGGCCGGACTCCGCTCCACCATTGTCACCAGCCAGCTCCCGGTCGCCCTCTGGCA
>JBBSAL010000095.1:0-1523 GCA_038252305.1 Actinomycetales bacterium
CCGCTACGAGGACCGCGAGGTTCCCCTGATGGAGGCGCTCGACGAGGAGATGGGCGTGGGATTCGACCGCTCGTCCCATCCCGCCGCCGACGAGTCGCCGCTGCTGGCCGGTCTCGACCTCGGTGGCATGCCGTCGAACCATGCCTTCACCGCGCGCGACTGCGAGCTGCTCGACCTGCTGATGCGGGCGGGCGAAAGTGGCTCACGGACAATCGATCTCGACGCGGCCGCCATCACCCGCCTCGCCGAGTCGACGCCATCGCCACTACCTGGTGCGCTGTCGGTGCACGCCAGCCTGCTCGACGACGGCATCGAGATCCACGGAGTCCAAGGGCCCTCTGGCGCAGAACTTCTGGGACGGTTCTGCCACGGCGACGCCCGCCTGCACGACGCCGTCACCGAGCACCTGCGCGCCGAGGAGGCGCTTGCGCCCGACGTCGTGTTCGCCGAGCTGATCCACCTGCCGGAGGGACGCGTCGGCAACGTGCTGGCCCGACCCGTGCTGCGCGACTACGAACTTGTCCTGCTGGGACGCTCCGGCGCACCGGCCGCGCGTCAGCTCAGCGTGGACGAACTGACCCTGCGACTCGACGGCGGGCGTCTGGTCCTCTACAGCCCGCGGCTCGGTGCAGAGGTTCGCCCGCGGCTGACCACCGCCCACAACCCGGACTGGCGGGGCTTCGGGGTGTACCGGTTCCTGGCCGCGCTGCAGTCCGATGGTGTGGCAGGCGCGTTGGCGTGGAACTGGGGCGTGCTGTCCAGCGCGCCGAGCCTGCCCCGCGTCACCGCCGGGAACCTGGTGCTGGCGCGGGCCCGGTGGCGGCTCTCGGCTGCCGAGCTGGCCACCGTTACCGGATCCGACGCGGCGGCCGGCTGGGCCGCGCTGACGCGGGATCGCGGGTTGCCCGGCGAGCTGCTCATCGCCGACGGAGACAATCGGCTCATGGTCGACACCACCAGCTCGGCGCTGATCGCCACGGCCGCGAAGGTGCTCCGCGGGCGGACGGAGGCGACCGTCGAGGAGGTGCTGCCGACGAGGATGGCCGTTGGGCCGCAGGGGCGTTTCGCCCACGAGCTCATCGTGCCGTTCATCCGCCGCGCCTACCCCACCCCCGCGGTACGGCACTGGCAGGCGCCGCGGGTGCGGCGGAGTTTCGCGCCGGGCAGCGAATGGCTGTACCTCAAGGTGCACACCGGGACCGCGTCGGCCGACCGCATCCTCACCGACGCCGTCGGACCCGTGATCACCCGGCTACGGGACGCGGGCGTGGTCGATCACTGGTTCTTCCTGCGCTACGCCGACCCCGATCATCATCTGCGACTTCGGTTGCATGGCGATCCGGACGTGTTGCGCAACAGAGCGTTACCCGCATTCACCGACGCATTGGCTCCCTACCTCGTCGACGGGACGGTGTGGGGCGTCGCGCTCGACACCTACCACCGCGAGATCGAACGGTACGGCGGTGACGCAGGCATCGAGTTGGCCGAGCAGATCCACGCCGCCGACAGCGACGCCGTGCTCG
>JBBSAL010000096.1:0-1488 GCA_038252305.1 Actinomycetales bacterium
AAGAAGGTCCGCGAGCTCAAGGCGCTGCTCAAGAACGCCGACGAGCTCTACCTCGCCACGGACGAGGACCGCGAGGGCGAGGCCATCGCGTGGCACCTTCTGGAGACTCTCCAGCCGACCGTCCCGGTCAAACGGATGGTGTTCCACGAGATCACCAAGGAGGCCATCCTGCGGGCGGTGAGCGCCACGCGCGACCTCGACACGCGTCTCGTCGACGCCCAGGAGACCCGCCGCATCCTCGACCGCCTTTACGGCTACGAGGTCTCCCCGGTGCTGTGGCGCAAGGTCCGCGCCGGGCTGTCCGCCGGGCGCGTCCAGTCCGTCGCGACCCGGCTCGTCGTCGAGCGCGAGCGCGAGCGGATGGCGTTCGTCGCGGCGTCCTACTGGGACGTCGAGGGTGACTTCACCCCCGAGCAGCGGCACGAGCCGTTCACCGCCCGGCTCTCCTCGGTCGATGGGCAGCGGGTGGCCACCGGCCGCGACTTCGCCGACGACGGGACGCTCGCGAACACCAAGGTCGTCCCGCTCGACGAGGCCGCAGCGACCGGGATCGCCGCCGCACTCATGGCATCCGAGACGCAGGTCCGGGTCAGCGCCGTGGCGGAGAAGCCTTACACCCGGCGGCCCTCCGCGCCGTTCACGACCTCCACGCTCCAGCAGGAGGCGTCTCGCAAGCTGCGGCTCTCGAGCAAGAACGCCATGCGGGTCGCACAGCGGCTCTACGAGAACGGCTACATCACCTATATGCGCACCGACAGCACGACGCTGTCGGCCGCCGCCCTCACCGCCGCGCGGCAGCAGGCGCGCGACCTCTACGGCGCCGACTACGTCCCGGACGCCCCGAGGGTCTACGAGAAGAAGGTCAAGAACGCCCAGGAGGCGCACGAGGCCATCCGCCCCGCGGGCGACCGGTTCCGGACCCCGGCCCAGGTCGCCGGGGAGCTGCGCGGCGAGGAGTTCGCCCTCTACGAGCTGATCTGGAAGCGCACCATCGCCTCCCAGATGGCTGACGCCCGCGGCTCCACCGCGACCGTGAAGCTCGCGGCCACCCTGCCCGGCAGAGCGCCCGCCGAGGAGGTCGAGCTCAGCGCGAGCGGCACGGTGATCACCTTCCGGGGGTTCCTCGCGGCCTACGAGGAGGGGCGCGACGAGAAGCGGGTGCTGCGCAAGAAGGACCTCGCCGAGGAGGAGCGCCGACTTCCCACGCTCGTTGCGGGCGTGCTGCTGGACGTCGTCAAGGTCGAGGCCGAGGGCCACCAGACCTCGCCGCCGCCGCGCTACACCGAGGCCACCCTCGTCAAGGCCATGGAGGAGAAGGGGATCGGCCGCCCCTCGACGTACGCCTCGACGATCGGCACGATCCAGGACCGCGGCTACGTCACCAACCGTGGCAACGCGCTCGTCCCCAGCTGGCTGGCGTTCGCCGTCACCCGGCTCATGGAGGAGCACTTCACCCGGCTGGTCGACTACGACTTCACCGCCTCGATG
>JBBSAL010000097.1:0-1472 GCA_038252305.1 Actinomycetales bacterium
AGGTAGTCCACGACGAGGCCGCCCGGCTTGTCGCGGAAGACCCGGTTCACCCGGGCGATCGCCTGCATCAGGCCGTGGCCGCGCATCGGCTTGTCGAGGTACATCGTGTGCAGGCTCGGGGCATCGAAGCCGGTCAGCCACATGTCACGCACGATCACAACGCGGAACGGGTCCGTTGGGTCGCGGAAGCGGGCCGCCAGCGCCTCGCGCCGCGGCTTGTTGCGGATGTGGTCCTGCCACTTGAGCGGGTCCGAGGCCGACCCGGTCATCACGACCTTGAGCGCGCCGTCGTCGTCGCCGGTGCCGACCCACTCGGGGCGCAGGGCGGCGATCTCGCGGTACAGGTCCACGGCGATCCGCCGGCTCATCGTAACGACCATCGCCTTGCCGTCCATCGTGGCGAGCCGGTCCTCGAAGTGGCGAACCAGGTCGGCGGCGACCAGGCGCACCCGGTGCTCGGCCCCGACGAGGGCCTCGAGCTGGGCCCAGCGGCTCTTGAGCTGCTCCTTGCGGTCGATCTCCTCGCCCTCGGTGACCTCCTCGAAGGCAGGGTCGATCTTCGGGCGCTCGCCCTCGGCGAGCTCGAGCTTCGCGAGCCGGCTCTCGTAGTAGATCGGGACGGTGGCGCCGTCGCGCACCGAGCGCTCGATGTCGTAGACGCTGATGTAGTCGCCGAAGACCGAGCGTGTGTTGGCGTCGGAGAGCTCGATCGGGGTGCCGGTGAAGCCGATGAACGACGCACCAGGAAGCGCGTCGCGCAGGTGCCGGGCAAAGCCGTCGATGAAGTCGTACTGGCTCCGGTGCGCCTCGTCCGCGATCACGACGATGTTCCGCCGGTCCGACAGGACCGGGTGGGTGTCGCCGCGCTCGTCGGGCATGAACTTCTGGATCGTCGTGAACACGACCCCGCCCGAGCCGACGGCGAGGCTGGCGCGGAGGTCGGCGCGATCCTGCGCCTGGACCGGCTCCTGGCGCAGGAGGTCGTGGCAGCGGGCGAACGTCCCGAACAGCTGGTCGTCGAGGTCATTGCGGTCGGTCAGGACCACGAGCGTCGGGTTGGCCATCGCGGGCTCAAGGACGATCCGGCCGGCGTAGAAGGCCATGGTCAGACTCTTGCCCGACCCTTGCGTGTGCCAGATGACGCCGACTCTCCGGTCGCCGTGTTCGCCCCCCGGGTTCGACGGCGTCTCGTAGAGGCCGTGCCCCTCGGCGGCGCGCAGGTGCGAGGCCGCGAGCGCGCCCGTCGCCCGGATCGTCTCCTCGACCGCGGCATTGACCGCGTGGAACTGGTGGTACCCGGCGATCTTCTTGGCGATCGCCCCGCCGCCCGCGTCCTCGAACACGACGAAGTGACGCACCAGGTCGAGGAACCGGCGGCGCTCGAAGACGCCCTCGAGCAGCACCCGGAGCTCGGGCATCACCGAGGGCGCGTCGGCGGTGCCCTCGATCGTCCGCCAGGGTTTGAACCACTC
>JBBSAL010000098.1:0-1440 GCA_038252305.1 Actinomycetales bacterium
CCCGATGCCCGTCAGTGCGATCGCGACCACGATGAGCACGATCCCGAGACCGAACGTGCGGCGGGCCGGTGTCTGCGGGGGTCGCCGGCCGGACAGGGCGGTCAGGACGGGCGATCGGGCTGCCGTCCAAGCCGGCACGATAGCCGCGATCAACGCTGCCAGAATGCCGATCCCGCACGCGACCACCAGCAGCGTCGGGGCGATCCCGACCGGCGGATTGCGCCGATCGGTCAGCTGATCGAGCCACGCCGACGCGACCAACGCCCCAGCGAGGCCGACGATCGCACCGGCCAGCGCACCGGCCGTGCCGAGGAGGACGCCCTCGGCGACGACGGTGGCGGCCAGATGTCGGGGTTCCGCGCCGGTCGCGGCGAGCAACCCGAGGTCGCGCTGGCGCCGGCGGATGCTGACTGCGAACGCGGCTGACGCGACCAGGGCCGCCTCGACGAGGGCGAGGCCGCCGAGTACGACGATGGCGACCGAGGGCGCTTCGTTCTGAGTGGTGGCCCGGTTTCGTGAGGTGATCTGGAACCCCGGTCCGTCCGTGGTCGGTGCACCCAAGTCGAAACCTGTCGCGTCGTAGCCCGGGGGGAGACCTACGAGCCACGTCGCTCCCCCCTGCGACTGCGCCGCCTCGGCTGCGGAAGCGTCCTGGAGGACGATGCGAGCATTGAGGTTGAAGGAATCCTCGACGATGCCGACGACCGTCGGCAATGCCAGCCCCGTTACGTTGACCGGGTCGCCGATGCTGACGTCCGCGAGCCTCGCCAAGGCGGCGCTGATGGCGACCTCGCCCGGATCGCGAGGCGTCCGGCCGTCGACCAGGGCGAGCATCCCTCGGGCGAGCCCGTCGAGGTCCATCGAAGCGAGTGTGATCGACGCCTCCCGGCCCGGGAGCACCAGTCGTCCGGCTTCCATGACGATCGGTTCGATCCGGCTTGCGGCCGGCATGGCGTCGCGAAGCCGCTCGAGAGACGCATCGGCGGCCGCCGGATGGACGAGGAGATCGGCCCGGCCCATCTGATGGGTGACAGTGCGCTCGGCGGTCGGGGTGATCGTTTGGAGGATGGCTCCAGCAGCGACCATGCCCGCCACCGGCAGCATCACGAGCAGCACGACGAGGAGGCTGCGCCAAGGGCTCCGCAGGATGTCCCGACGGGCGATCCGGACCACGGCTCCTCGGCCCGAGGCGCTCATGCCCGAGCGGATCCCGCTGGCGAGAGGACCGGCAGCACCGCATCGGGGAACTCCGGGCTGGCGGCGCGACGGGACTCATCGACGATCCGTCCGTCGCGCAGGAAGACGACCCGATCCGCCCAGGCCGCATGGGCCGCGTCGTGGGTCACGAGGATGCCCGTGCCACCCTGGTCGCAGTGCGTCCTGAGCAGACGCATCACCGATTCGCCGGTGATCGAGTCGAGCGCCCCGGTCGGCTCATCA
>JBBSAL010000099.1:0-1424 GCA_038252305.1 Actinomycetales bacterium
AGCGTGCTGGAGGAGAAGCAGTCTCGGATCGTCGAGATCATCGTGACGAAGATCCCGGTGCGCCAGCTGCTCGCCGGCAAGGTGATCGGCAACACGGCGATGGCGCTGGCCCAGATGGGGCTCTACGTGGCCATCGGGCTGGTCGGCCTCAGCTTCACCAAGTACACGGCATACCTGCCCTCGGTCTCCGGTGCGCTGGGGTGGTTCCTCGCGTTCTTCCTCGTCGGGTTCCTCCTCATCGCCTGCCTCTGGGCGGTCGCCGGGGCGCTGGCGAGCCGTGCCGAGGACCTGCAGTCGACGTCGGCGCCGCTCACTCTGCTGACGATGGCCATCTTCTTCGGCGCCCTCTTCCTCAAGGGCGGCGCGCTCACGGTCTTCTCCTACGTCCCGCCCCTGTCCGCCGTCCTCATGCCGATCCGGATCCTCGACGGTTCCGCTGCCTGGTGGGAGCCGCTGCTCGCCCTCGTCCTGCTCGTCGCCGCATCGCTCGGGGTCGTCCTGGTCGCCGAGCGCCTCTACCGCCGTTCGCTCCTGCAGACCCAGGGTCGGCTGAGCATCAAGCAGGCCTGGACCTCTCCCGACTAGGTGGCCGGGCCGTGGCTCCCGGCGTACCCGGGGTAAGCGCATGTACCGTCGAGCCCATGCCGCCCCATCTCGTCGCGCTCGACGTCGACGGCACGACCCTGGACCACTGCGGTGCCCTGTCCCCGAGCGTTCGGGCCGCGGTCGGCGAGGTTGTCGCCGCCGGCCATCACGTCGTTGTCGCGACCGGACGCTCCGTCGTGGCGACGATGACGGTGCTCGACGAGCTCGGGCTCGTCGGCGGCTATGCCGTGTGCTCCAACGGGGCGGTCACCCTGCGGCTCGACGCCTCGGAGCCTGGCGGGTACGAGATCGTCGAGGTCGTGACCTTCGACCCTGCGCCGGCGCTGTCGTTGCTGCGCGACACGTGGCCCGACGCGGTCGTCGCGGTCGAGGAGCTGGGTGTGGGGTTCAAGCTGAGCGCGCCGTTCCCCGACGGCGAGCTCCAGGGCCGGTTGCGGGTGGTGCCCTGGGAGGAGCTCGTCTCCCACCCGGTGACGAGGGTGACCTTCCGAAGCCCCTCGGGCACGAGCGAGGACTTCCTCCACCTCACCGACCGCATCGGGCTGCACGGCGTCAGCTATGCCGTCGGCTTCTCCGCGTGGCTCGACATCAACCCCGAGGGCGTCTCGAAGGGCGCGGCACTCGAGCTTGTCCGGCGCCGGCTCGGCGTCGAGCCGATGCACACCGTCGCCGTCGGCGACCAGCGCAACGACACCGAGATGATCCACTGGGCGGCGCGTGGCATCGCGATGGGCAACGCTCCCGACGAGGTCAAGGCGATCGCCGACGAGGTGACCGGTCACGTCGAGGACGACGGACTGGTCCCGGTCCTGCGCTCC
>JBBSAL010000100.1:0-1343 GCA_038252305.1 Actinomycetales bacterium
GCAGCGGTGCGGGTCACTTCAGGAGTCGTCGTACGGCGGTCTCGATCCCGCGCAGCTCGGCGAGTCCCTTGAGTCGCCCGATCAGGGAGTAGCCGGGGTTGGACTGCCGGCCCTGGTCGTCGAGCATCTGGTGCCCGTGGTCCGGCCGGAGCGGGATGCGTGGCCCGCCGTCGCGTGCCCGACGGCGCTCCTCGGTGACGAGCACCGAGACCACGCCGACCATGTCCACGTCGCCACCGCAGTGGATGGCCTCGTGGAAGCTCAGCGGGTTCGCCTCCCGCTGCGTCGATCGCAGGTGCGCGAAGTAGATCTTCGCGGCGAACCGCGTCGCCATCGCGACCAGGTCGTTGTCCGGGCGCACCCCGTAGGAGCCGGTGCACAAGGTGAGGCCGTTGGCGAGGCTCGGCGCCGCGTCGAGCAGCCACTGAGCGTCCGCCTCGGTCGAGACCACCCGCGGCAGGCCGAGCAACGGGCGCGGCGGGTCGTCCGGGTGGATCGCCAGCCGGACCCCGACCTCCTCGGCCACCGGCACCACCGCGCGAAGGAAGTAGCCGAGGTTCTCCCGCAGCCGGTCCGCATCGACGTCGCGGTACAGGCCCAGCCGCTCGCGGAGCGTGTCGAGCGTGTACGCCTCCTCGGCCCCGGGAAGGCCGGCGATGATCGTGCGGGTCAACCGCTCGCGCTCCGCGGCCGTCAGTGCGGCCGCGTGGGCGCGGGCGGCCTCCACCTCGGCCGGCGTGTACTGGGCCGCCGCGCCGTCGCGCTCCAGGACGAAGAGGTCGAACGCGGCGAAGGCCTCGTGGTCGAACCGCAGGGCCCAGGTCCCGTCGGGGAGCACATGACGCAGGTCGGTGCGCGTCCAGTCGAGCACGGGCATGAAGTTGTAGCAGACCGTGTCGATGCCCTGGGACGCCAGGTGACGAAGGGTCTGCTGGTAGGCCTCGATCCAACGATCACGATCGCCACCGCCACGCTTGATGTCCTCGTGCACCGGCACGCTCTCGACCACCGACCAGCTCAGGCCGGCGTCCTCGATCAGCCGCCGCCGCGCCTCGATCGCCGCCTCGGGCCAGACCTCGCCGTTGGGGACCTCGTGCAGCGCGGTCACGACCCCGGTCGCACCGGTCTGGCGCACGTCCGCGAGCGAGATCGGGTCGGCCGGGCCGAACCAACGCCATGTCTGCTCCATCACAGCCTCCCCGTCATCCTGGACCACCTCGGTCAAGACACCCTCACCACGCAGCAGCAACCGGCGGCACCACCACAGACGCCTCGAGCTCACGAACCTGGTCAAGAACCACGTCCACGACCGAGCCCTGCGCCGCAAGGTCAGCGTCGAGCGC
>JBBSAL010000101.1:0-1328 GCA_038252305.1 Actinomycetales bacterium
CGGATGGACCTCGACGACCTGGCCGCGAAGGCGTCGGATCCGGCCACCCGGATGCTCATCCTGTGCAACCCGCACAACCCGGTCGGACGGGTCTGGACGCCGGAGGAGCTCCGGGCGGTTGCGTTGATCTGCGCTGAGCATGACGTGTTCGTCCTCTCCGACGAGATCCACGCCGACGTCGTCCTGCCGCCGCACGAGTTCATCCCGTTCGCGGTCGCCGCGACGGGCATCGACGTGGCCTGGGCGGCGACGCACGGTCCGATCAAGACGTTCGGCCTGGCCGGGGTCTGCGACACGCTGCTGGTCACCGATCGCGACGACGTCGCCGACCGGTTCCAGTCGAGGAGCTCGCAGCTGCACCTCACCCGGAACAACGTCTTCGGGCTCACCGCGTTCGAGACGGCATACCGGCGCGGCGGGCCTTGGTTCGACGACCTCGTGGAGCTGGTCGCGCGCAACGTCGACCTGCTCCGTGAGCGGCTGCCAGAGCAGGTCCACGTGCTCCCCCTCGAGGGTACGTACCTGGCCTGGCTCGACCTGCGCGAGCTCGGCCTGACGGTCCCGGAGATCCCGGCCTGGCTCGCCTCGACGGCCGGGCTGGCGCTCAGCCCGGGGCACTGGTTCGGGCGCGAGGGCGCCGGCTTCGCCCGGATGACGATCGCGGTCCCGAGCCAGACCATCGAGCGTGCCGCAGACCGGCTTGCGAGTGCTGTCGCGCAGCGCTAGTGGCCGACAGGGGCGCGCTGCCCGGCCAGCGGCCTGTGGCGCGCTCGACGACGACGCCACACCGCGACGCTGATCACCACTGCCCCCGCCGCGGCGTAGCCGACCGCGCTGACCGGTGGAACGCGCGTTGCGGCGTACGCGACGTACCCCGCCACCGCCACCCCAAGCCACTCGAGGCGCCCGGACATCACGGCGAGGGCGACCAGCGGCAGGGAGTACCAGGGGTAGCTCGGAGTGGTGACCAGCAGCAGCGACCCGAACATCACCACGGCTGCGTGCTGTGGTGCCTCGGCTCTCGTTGAACGCACGGCCCAGACCGCCACGGCGCCCATGGCGGCGAGAATGGCGAGGGTGAGCAGACTTCGGGGCACCACAAGATGCAGGACTCCCGCGCGATTTGCCCCGCCCTCCTCGGACAGGTAGCCCGGGAGGTAGCCGAGGACCAGTCCGCCGGCGACCAGCAGGTGCGGCGCGTAGGACGTGGCCAGAGTCCCGACCGCTGCCAACGGCACCTGCCACGAGCGTCGGACTCCGTTGCCTCGCAACGGGATGAAGGCCGGCAACAGAACGAGTGGGGTGAGCTTGACCGCCGCCGCAGCACC
>JBBSAL010000102.1:0-1252 GCA_038252305.1 Actinomycetales bacterium
ATGCGACCTGAGCTGCAGCGCGCGTGGGTGCAGCAGGCCCAGGCCGACGCGGAGCGCGGCGTCATCGAGTGCCGCATGTGCCGTCGGCACGCCGGGCTCGAGGAGACCACTACGCTCTGGCGAAACGGGCTGCTCCTGTTCGCGCTCTGCGACCGCTGCTCGGCCAGCCACGAGGTCGTGTTCTCGCCGAGCGAGGCCGGCGTCGAGGTGCGGGCACGACGGCGCGGTCCGCTGGTGCTTGGGGGGCCGGGATGAGGGTCGTGCCCTCTACGAAGCGCCCCTGCCGGCTCGAGCGCTGCGAGGTCCGGCGCGTGCCGCAGGACCGAGGCGGGCTGCTCGTCGGCTACCACGTCTGCTGTCCCCGCTGCGGCTTCGTCACCCCGGCGCTCAACGGCGACGCGGGGCTCGACATCGACGAGGCGTCGGACCCGGGCGACCTCACGTTCTCGCGGCCGGTGCGCTGCACCTTCTGCCGCGTCCTCCTGCACCTCAGCCATGGCGAGCTGCGCCTCGAGGAGGACGCCGATGTGCGGAACATCCGGTACCGCTGACCGCCTGCTTCTGATCCACGACGCCCGCGTCGCAGCCGACGAGCTGCTCGGGGGCTACCTCCGGCTACCGATGGGGAAGGCCCTCAACCTCGGCTCCCCGGGCGGCTTCGACCGCGCCGTGGCGCTCCTGGCAGCGCGGCTTCGGCGCGCCACCGGTCGGGCCGACGTGGACGCGGTTCGAGACGCAATCGCTGTCCTCGACGTCGATTGGGCGCGCACGACGGCCCCCGAGCGACGTCGGCTGGTCTCCGAGGCGCTTGCGGCTGCGGGTCGCGCGACGGCCATCATCCCGGCCCGCATCCAGGCACCGCTCGGCGACGCCGCGGAGTCTGTGGTGGCGGCAACGCGCACACAGGCCCGGCGCGGGCAAGGCCTCCCCATCGCCGCCGACTTCAATGCCCTCGACCGACGCGTGGTCACCCACGTCGTCCGCTCCCAGGGGAACTTCGTGCGCGACGAGTACGGGCGGCGCGTCGCCGACTTCGGGGAGGAGGCACGACGCATCGTCGCGGCCGGGCTCGAACAGGGCCTCGGACGGGACGACATCGCTGGCGACCTCGAACAGGCCGCTCGCCTCGCCCTCGTCGAGCGCGCGCCGTTCTACTGGGAGGTCGTCGGCAGCTCGTTCATCAGCCAGGGTCGGTCCCACGCGCAGATGAGCAGCTATGCCGAGGCCGGCATCCAGCGCTACGTCATAGAGG
>JBBSAL010000103.1:0-1230 GCA_038252305.1 Actinomycetales bacterium
CCGCTGGCCCAGGTCACCTTCACCTCCGAGACCGCGACCGGCTGGCAGCAGGCGACCTTCGCCACACCCGTGCCCGTCACCGCGGGCACCACCTACACCGTCTCCTACACCGCGCCCCAGGGCCACTACGCCGTCGCGAGCAACGCGTTCTTCTCGTCGGGCATCGACGCGCCCCCGCTGCGGGTCGCCGGCGGTTTCGGCGCGCCGGCCGCGGGTGTGTACTCGGCCCCGGGCACCTACCCGTCGTCGAGCTACAACTCGAGCAACTACTTCGTGGACGTCCTGTTCGACACGACCGACCACTCGCCGCTGACCGTCATCGGGCGCCAGCCGCTCGACGGGGCCACGAGCGTCGCCGCGAGCTCGACGGTCCAGGCCGTCTTCTCGAAGGACGTCGTGCCGTCCAGCGCGGCCGTGACCCTCACGCCCGCAGGCGGCTCTGCCGTCGCCGGGAGCACGAGCTATGACGCAGCGACGCGCAAGGTCACGTTCACTCCCTCTGCGCCTCTGGTCGACTCGACGGTCTACACCGTCGCCGTGGCGGCCACGGACGCCACGGGCGCGTCGATCTCCGGTCCCTCGTCCTGGACGTTCACGACGGCGACAGCCGCTCAGCAGGGCGGGACCTCGGTCTCGTTCTACGACGACACGTCCACGCCGAGCATCCTCGAGGTCCCCGACCCCGGGCCCGTCACGCTCGGCGTGCGCTTCGCGAGCAGCGTCGCCGGAACGGTCGACGCGATCAAGTTCTACAAGGGCCCCGGAAACATCGGCACGCACGTCGGGTCGCTGTGGCGGGTCAGTGACGGAGCCCTGCTCGGCACCGTGACGTTCGTCGGCGAGTCGACGACGGGCTGGCAGACGGCGCAGTTCGCCACGCCGATCGCGATCGCCGCGGACACCGAGTACATCGCGTCCTACCGGGCGCCGGTGGGCCGCTACTCCGCGACGCTCGATGCGTTCTCGGGGCTCGGCGTGCAGCGTGCCCCGCTGCGGACGACGACGAACAGCGGCGCCTACACCTACGCGGATGCCTACCCGGCCGCGACGACCGGCACCAGCTACTACGTCGACGTCGTGTTCACCCGCCCGCCGTCGCCGTTGGTGGTCTCTGCGCAGAGTCCTGCGCCGGGTGGTGTGGGGGTTCCGGTCGCGTCGTCGGTGTCGGTGTCGTTCAACCAGCCGTTGGCTGCGGGGGCGTCGTTGGCGCTGACTGCTGGGGGGTCCGCG
>JBBSAL010000104.1:0-1203 GCA_038252305.1 Actinomycetales bacterium
ACGCGACCACGGTTCGCGCGAGCAGCTTGCGCAGGGTGAGGTCGCTGCGCGACAGGCGGCGGGCATCGGCCGACAGCCCGCGCCAGAGCTCGGTCACCGTGGCGCCCGCGACACGGCCGTCGGTGAGCATGTCGGTGACAGCCGCCGGCAGACCTCCACAGCGAATGTACTCGCCCAGATACTGGTCGAGCTCGGCGGTCCGCAGGCTCGCGGCCTCGAGCGCGGCGTGCCCGGCCGGCGTCAGGAGGTCGACGAGCGCGACCCGGGCATCAGGCACCGCCGCCGGGTTCCTTGCGCCCGCGTAGTCGCGGAACGTCATCGGCATGTGCAGCCGGTCGAGGGGTCGGTGCCAGCGGCCGCGCCTCCCGTGCAGCAGGTCCGCCGACGCCGCGAGGTCGAACGCCGACGACCCCGTGAGCAGCACGGTCGCCGTCTGGAATGCCGGGTCGTGCTCGCGCAGGTAGACGACCGACCGTGCCCAGTCACGCACGAAGGTCAGTTCGTCGAGCACGAACAGCCAGTCACCGGCCGCGTCGGGCCAGAGGCGCAGCACGAGCTCGATCGCCTCGCGCAGCTCGTCCGCGGTGTCGATGGTCTGCAGGGTCAGGAAGCAGGTGCGCCGGGCGTGCCCGGCCGCGACCCGGTCGGCGATCAGGCGCTTAGCGAGCGTGGTCTTGCCGCTCTGGCGCAGGCCGCGCAGCGTGAACAGGGCGCCCGAGGCGAGGTCGTCGGCGTCGAACGGGCGGGGGTCCCAGCGGAACGGTGCCCGGGCAGCGGCAGCGAGGTGAAGGTCCGCGGCCGGGGCCCACGCCGCGTCGGTCCACCAGGGGTTGAGCGCGTTGACCTGGTCTCTCGTCAGCATCCGTGGAGTTTACGCGATGGCGGGGCTTCTGGCTATTCAACTTATCAACACACGGGGGCATAGGAGCCAAGGCCGGGACAAGAAGGTTGAAGGGGTCAACAAATCCGAATCACGCCGCCCGGCGGTACTCGTGGATCAGGCCGCCGAGCACGTCCCTTCGTTCGACCAGGGTTGGGGTCGCCCCCGGAACCTGGGCTGGTTGGATGCCGGCCGGCACGGCAAGACCCAGGCCCCGGTGGGGCCTCTCGTCAACGTAGTGCGCGAGATAGGCCTCGAGCACGCGCTCGAGGTGCCGACGATCGTAGATCAGGCCGTGGTCGAGGCACTCCCGGCGCACGGTC
>JBBSAL010000105.1:0-1098 GCA_038252305.1 Actinomycetales bacterium
CCCGGGGCGGGGTTGGGTGAGGCTCAGGCCGACGCGGTGACGGGCGACGACGACGCGAGCTCGGCGTAGCGGGGCGGCTCGACGACGCCTGTGGCCTTGAGGAAGGCGACTTGGCGCGGGGTCAGCTCGGTCCGCTGGGCGACCTCGCCGGCCGGTCCGACGAAGCGCCCGAGATGGAGCTTCTCGAGTTCGGCGCGCAGGTTCCGCCAGGTCTCCCCGGTGGTGTTCTCGGCCAGGCGGACCAGGAGCAGGGCGAGCCAGCAGAGCAGGACGTGCGAGCGGATCCGGCTCTCCTTGCGGTGATAGACCGGGCGCAGGTCGAGGGTCGTCTTCATGTCCCGCCAGGCCCGCTCGACCTCGAGCAGCTGCTTGTACCCGAGCGCAACGTCCGCTGCCGAGAGCGTCGGGTCGTTCGTGCGCAGGAGGAACGTGCCGTCGAGCTTCGCGTCGGCCGCCACGGCTCCCCGGTCGATCCGCAGCAGGCCCGCCCCCGTGACGCGTAGGAAGCGGCGGTTGGTGGGCTTCCCGCGCAGGCGGCAGGCGAGCTGCTCGCGCGCGGCAGGTGCGAGGTCGTCCGCACCCGCGATGGCCATCTCGAGCGATCCCAGCAGCCGGGCGCGGATCGCCGCGTCCCGGGTCGCCTCATCGGGGTTGCGACAGACGACGAAGCGATCGCGCATGACGCCTGCGTCGAGGACGACCTCCTTCACCTCGAGGTTGCCGGCCACGACGTGATAGCGCCCCTGACGCGAGAGCGCCGCCTTCGCCTCGGCGCTCTCGCTGCGGAGCTTCTCGCCGCTGATGTAGTGGCCGCCGGCGCGCTGGAGATAGCGCCGGTTGTGGGCCGAGGCAAAGCCCCGGTCGGTCACCCAGACGACGCGGCCGAGTTTCCAGGCGAGCAGGTCGTCCTTCACCTGCCGGATGAGGGCCATATCGGCCGTGTTGCCGGGGAAGGTCCAGACCCGGATCGGGATGCCCGTCCGGGTGACCGCGAGCCCCAGGACCACCTGGGGCAGGTCGGGCCGATGGTCTTTGCTGTGGCCGAACGCGCGGAACCCCTTCGACGCACCCGCGCTCGGCGGGTCGGCCTCTTCGGTC
>JBBSAL010000106.1:0-1089 GCA_038252305.1 Actinomycetales bacterium
CGCCCCGACCACCACGACGTGCTTGCCGGCGAGGTCGCCGACGTGGGCGGCGGCCCGGGACAGCGCGGCGGAGACGAGGCTGGGCGCGACCCGGTCGATGTCGGTCTCGGCGTGCGAGCGCTTGCCGACGCGCAGCGCCTGCTGGAAGAGCACGTTGAGCGAGGGGCCGACCGTGGAGGCGTCCTGGCCGACGCGCAACGCCTCCCGGGTCTGGCCGAGGATCTGGCTCTCGCCCAGCACCATCGAGTCGAGACCGGCCGCCACGTGGAAGAGGTGGGAGACCGCTCCGTCGTCGTAGTGCACGTAGAGGTGCTCGAGCAGCTCGTCCGGCGACTGCCCGGCGCGCTCGGCGATCAGGCCCGAGATCGTCTCGACGCTGCCGTGGAAGCGCTCGACCTCGGCGTACACCTCGGTCCGGTTGCAGGTGGAGAGCACCGCGACCTCGGTGACGTGCTCGGTCTCGGAGATCTGGTGGATCAGCTTGTGCACGCCGTCGGCGTCCAGGGCCACCCGCTCCAGCAGGGAGACCGGAGCCGTCTTGTGGGAGACGCCCACGACCAGGACGCTCATCCTGCGTCCCCCGCCAGCTCGACGACCCGGCGCAGCTGCTGGTCGGTGTTCTTCCGCTGCTCGTGGTAGGCGAGGATCTGCAGCTCGCTGGAGAGGTCGACGCGGCGCACGTCGACGCCCTCGGGCACCGAGATG
The DNA here is from genome assembly GCA_038252305.1 of Actinomycetales bacterium. Classification (GTDB taxonomy): domain Bacteria; phylum Actinomycetota; class Actinomycetes; order Actinomycetales; family Cellulomonadaceae; genus Actinotalea. The sequence continues at coordinate 706 of JBBSAL010000106.1, forward strand.
ATCGTCGGCGCGAAGTTGAGGATGCTGCGGATGCCGACCTCGACCATCCGGTCGCACACGGCCTGTGCGGCGACGGCCGGGGTGGCGATGACGCCGATGCTGACCCCGTGCTCGGTGACGACCTCCTCGAGGTCCTCGAAGCTGCGGATCTCCAGCCCGGCGACGACCTGGCCGTGCCGGGTCCGGTCGGCGTCGAGGAGCGCGACGGTGCGGAACCCGCGCGAGGAGAAGCCGGAGTAGTTGGCCAGCGCATGGCCCAGGTTGCCGATGCCCACGACCACCACTGGCCAGTCCTGGGTCAGACCGATCTCGCGGGAGATCTGGTAGCGGAGGTACTGCACGTCGTACCCCACGCCACGGGTGCCGTAGGAGCCGAGGTGGGAG
>JBBSAL010000107.1:0-1078 GCA_038252305.1 Actinomycetales bacterium
CGCATCCCGATCGGGGCGACATGATCCGCGTGCTCGTCGCCGACGACCATCCCGTGATGCGCAACGGACTGGCGGCGCTCCTCGATTCGCTCGACGGGATCGAGGTGGTCGCCCGGGCCGCCGACGGCCGCGAGGCGATCCGAGAGGCGGTGCTGCTCCGGCCCGATGTGATCCTGCTCGACCTGCAGATGCCGGGCACTGACGGTTTCGAGGCGCTGCGGGGGCTGTCCCGGTCGCTGCCGGGCACGGCGGTGTGCGTGCTCACGATGTTCAGCGACGACGACTCCCTGTTCGCTGCGATGCGAGCCGGCGCCCGCGGCTACCTCCTCAAGGGAGCCGAGCAGGAGGAGATCGAGCGCGCCGTACGCAGCGTCGCCGCAGGAGAAGCCGTCTTCGGTCCCGGAGTCGCCCAGCGTGTCCTCGCCCAGCTCACTGCCCCGCCGCGCCGGGAAGACCCGTTCCCGCAGCTCACCCCCCGCGAGAGGGAGGTCCTGGACCTGCTCGCCACCGGCCGGTCTCCACGCGAGGTGGCGAACCGTCTCGGGCTGGCGCCCAAGACGGTCGGCAACGTGGTGTCGAACATCCTGACCAAGCTCCGACTCACCGACCGGGGCCAGGCAGCCATCGTCGCGCGACGGGCCGGCCTGGGCACACCGGACGGAGGTTCGGCGCGCTGACCCGAGGTGCGGATGACCGCGGTGGGGGCTTCGTCGGAGCTCCGGGTCGCCGGTCGTGACGAGGTGATCGCCAGGGCGCGCGACGCCGGGATCGGTGGTCGGCCGTGACTGCAGGGTCCGTCCCGCGCCATGTGATGTCCGATTCCCGCTGGAAAGGCTCGTCGCCGTGAGCCAGACTCGATCCATGCAGAGCAGCGACAGACTCGACCGCGAGTCGTGCTACCGGGCGGTGAAGAGCCGCGACCGACGCTTCGACGGGATCTTCTACACGGCCGTGCGCACCACCGGGATCTACTGCCGGCCCAGCTGCCCGGCGCGCACCCCCGGCCTGGCCAACGTGACGTTCTTCCCCACTGCGGCCGCGGCCCAGTCCGCGGGCTTCCGCGCCTGCAAGCGGTGCC
>JBBSAL010000108.1:0-1043 GCA_038252305.1 Actinomycetales bacterium
AAGACCACGGGGCTGTGGGAGATCTACTGGCGCGACGGGAACCTGACGTTCCACCGGTACGACCGCGTCGAGCCGAGCCCACGGGTCGCCGATCTGCTGGAGGAGATCGAGCGGGACCCGACGGCGATCTTCTGGGGCTGATCGCGATGTTGCTCTGCTTGGTTTCGACGCAGCATGACGTGGCAACTTCGGTGCCGGCCGTCACGGCAGTCGCGAAACGGTCGTGTGTGAACCGCCGACATGGGAGCGCAAGCCAAGCGGGCCCGGCGGAGTACGCCGAGGAGATCACCACAGGACCGGCTGCCTACGGCCGCCCCGACGAGATCGCCGTCATCCCGGCAGCGCCACTCGAGCACTGATCGCGTCGTCTCGACGCGCCCACCGCCGGGCGCCCGCCCCGCCCGGCCCGAGCCCAGGCCGAGTGGGACGATGGAGCCATGGCACCACAGGTCACCGCGTGCCCCTCCTGCGGCACGAAGAATCGCGTCCCGGTCGCAGCGAAAGGAAGCCCTCGCTGCGCCTCCTGCAAGGCAGCACTGCCGTGGGTGGTCCCCGCCACCGATGCGGACCTCGCGGCTGCGCTCGACACCGGCCACCTGGTCCTGCTGGACCTGTGGGCGCCGTGGTGCGCACCGTGCCGGCAGGTCGCGCCGGTGCTCGTGAGCCTCGCGAAGCGCTACGCGGGCCGGGTCAAGGTCGTCAAGGTCGACGTCGACCAGAACCCGCGCACCGCCGCCCGGTTCGACGCCCGCAGCATCCCCACGCTCGTGCTGCTTCACCGAGGCACGACGGTCCGCACGATCGTCGGCGCCCAGCCCGAGCCGGTCCTGGCCGGCGCGATCGACGCGGCGCTCGCTTCGGCGCACTGAGCACCCGCGACGGTCGTGGAGACCCGGCCCCCATGGCGCGAGGACTTCGGGCCGGAGTGGACGCGGTTCCCGATCGCACGCCTGCGCTGCATGAAGACCACGGGGCTGTGGGAGATCTACTGGCGCGACGGGAACCTGACGTTCCACCGGTACGACCGCGTCGAGCCGAGCCCA
>JBBSAL010000109.1:0-1000 GCA_038252305.1 Actinomycetales bacterium
CAGGCCGAAACCGTCACCGTCGGACGTGGCGCCGGACGCGTCGAAGCCGTGACCGTCGTCCTCGACCGTGAACGTCGTCATCGGACCGTCCTCGGCGACACGGACGACGACCGAGGACGCGCCGGCGTGCTTGCGCACGTTCGTGAGGGCCTCCTGGACGACCCTGATGACGTGCACCTCGCAGCGTGGCGACAGGGCGAGCTCGCCGTCCAGCTCAACCTCGAGCCGGGAGTCGATCTGGCTCTGCTGGCTGTACTTCGAGAGATAGGTGCGCAGGTTGTCCTCCAGGCCACGCTCGGTCCTGCTCGAGTCGCGCAGCCCGAGGATGGCCTCCCGGACGTCGCGGTAGGCCTCCTGGCAAGTGTCCGCCAGGTCCTCGATCTCTGCGGCGACCGCCGGGTGGATGGTGACCCGGTCGTCGGCCTCCAGTCCGCGTAGCCGAAGATGGGTCGAGCCGAGCACCTGCGCCAGGCTGTCGTGCATCTCGCGGGCGATCCGCTCCCGCTCCTCGAGCACCGCCCGCTGGCGACCGTTCTCACGCATCTGCGCGCTCGTGATCGCGATGGCGGCGAAGCCGGACAGGTTGCCGAGGAAGCCGCGGTCCCGGTCGGTGAACGGCTCCCCCGAGCGGCGGCCCACCCACAGCTCGCCGAGCGTCCCGATCGGCCCCTGGATCGTCGACACGGTCTGGTCGGCCCATTCGGCGGAGCTCGGCGAGAACCGGGTGGCGGATCCGTCGGCGCCCTCGCCGACCTCCACCCCGGAGGAGATCCGAGTCCCACCTCGAAGGCTGACGTCACCGGGTGCGGCGGCGAACTCGACGGCCCGGCCGGCCTCGTCGGTCAGGCTCACGTCGACCGCGTCGCACCGGAGCTGAATCCGGGCGTGCTGGACCAGCGTGTCAAGGATGTCGGCCGGCGGCTTGTGGTTGGAGATCTGCAGGAGGACGTCGTAGAAGGCGTGGCCCTCGTTCTTGCGCCGGTTCAGGTCGCCGACGAGC